>NZ_JBGLRA010000007.1:0-176765 GCF_041402405.1 Aeromonas sp. S13(2024)
CTTCGAAAAGCGGCTCAATGAATTGCTGAAATAAACTGTTCGACTTCTTATTGCTAAGAAATCGTCTTGGTCACTTCACCAGACATTGAAAATCAAAAATTGTTTTTGATGCTCGATGCTGTGAGTGCCCACACAGATTGCTTGATTCAAATTGTTAAAGAGCGACGCAACAGTGTGTTGCTGCGGGAGTGGAATTCTACTCGACCGCCTTCTCGAGTCAAGCCTTATTTTCAAAGGCTTTTCGAGGTTACCGACGAGGTTGTTTGCGTTGCCGCTTGCCCTGTCGATGGAGGCGCATTATAGGGAGTGAATTCTTTCTGGCAAGGCTAAATTGCATGTTTTTTTGATAAAACTGCACGACCGTTCAAACAACAAACAAAATGAAGAAAGTTCGAGCTAAATCACACATTCTGGAGGCAGATGACAGGCAAGCCCCCTCTCAACTCATATAAGCTATTTCGGATTGTTGACGCGCCAGCCAAAGCTCCTCCATCTCCAACAGGGTCTGATAGATTTTCTCCGCCTGCTCCGGTCGGCTGAACAGATAGCCCTGTCCATACAAGTGGATATCGGTCAGGGATCGCAGCACATCCAACTGGGCCTGTGTCTCAATCCCTTCACACACCAGACTCTTGCCCAGCATCGACCCCATCCGGCAAATATTGGCGACCAGTTCGGATGCCTCCATTGAAGTGTCAATGCCCTGTATAAAGGAGCGGTCGATCTTCACCTTGCTGACCGGTAACTTTTGCAGATAACTCAAAGATGAATAACCAGTCCCAAAATCGTCTAATGCCAGCAGTACCCCCTGCTGATTGAGATCCTGCATCAGTTGCAGCGAGTTCTTCACTTCGCGCATGGTGGTATCTTCCGTGACCTCCAAGACTAGGCTACGGGCAGGCAGGTGGTGATCCATCAATGCCTTGGCCACCAGTTTGAGCAAATTGCGCTGGTACATGCCTGGCGAGATATTCACACACATTTGCAGATCAACCATACCAAGCTGGTGCCACTGATAGAGCTGCTCGCAAGCTGTGTTCAGCACCCAGCTGCCAACCCGTTCGGCAAGCTGGAACTCCTCAGCCACCATAATCACTTCGTTTGGCGGAATGAAACCGAGCTCAGGATGCCGCCAGCGCAGCAGAGCCTCGACAGCTTCGCAGCGGCCACTTTCGAGATTGACGATGGGCTGGTAATAAAGTTCCAACGCATTGTGTTCCAGCGCCATGATCATGTCCGACGCCAGATGTTTGCGGCGCGCAGTTTCATTTAATAGGGAATTATCGTAAATCACATAGGGGGCATGGGTCTTGCGACTATGGAACAGGGCCTGCTCCGCACGACTCAGCAACTCCTGAGTCTTGTCGCTGTCCATCGGATAGAAGGCAATCCCGATCCCGACTTCAAGCCGGAAGGGATAGTTGTCATAGACGATATCTTGCTTCAGCGCATGCAGCAATCGCGCTACCAGCTCCCTGACCTGACGCAGATCGCTGCTGCCACGTTGAATAATGGCAAATTGGTCTCCCCCCAGACGTCCGCTCCACTCCCCCTCTTCACAGAGCACTCTGATCCGGGTGGCAAACTCACAAAGCAGATAATCACCGGTGTCATAGCCAAACTTGCTGTTGATATCCCTGAAGTCGTTGATATCGACCAGCACCAGTCCAAACGGCACTTCCTGTGTGGCGTACAGCTCCATCCGCTCCAGCAAGGCAACCCGATTGGACAACCCGGTCAGCGGATCCCGTCTGGCCGCTCTGAAATGGCGACGCCCTTCATATATGAGCAGCATGCTGAGCAGCAGCACTGACATGACCAGACCGGAGACCATTAGCAACAAGGCATTGCGCAACTGCCCAAAATGACGATCGTTCTCGGAATAGACGTTAATGTTCTTCTGCATCACAGAAGCGAGGGAGTAGGAGAGCGGCTCTTGCAGCGGGGCAAGACGCATCATGACCTGCTGATAGTCAGATGCCCCGCTTTGCAACTTGGTGATGTCGGGCTCTATTTGGCGAATATTGGTTTCAATCAGCTGCACCAGACGCAAGGTTTTCTGCTTGTCCTGCATGCTCTTGCGCAGCTGGCCGCTCAACAGGATGGGCGTTCTGCTCCAGAGAATGTCATAACGCAGCATCAGGGTGTCATGATCAATCCCGCCATAGTGATAGACCTCTACCGCATTGAGGAAACGCCCGAGCTCCAGCTGCAACTGCATCAGCGCCCAGGAGACATCATAGGTGTATTTCTCCATCGCTCTGGTCGCATTCTGGATCTGCATCAGGCAATAGAGGGTGCTCCCGGTAAACAACAGGATGGACACATACAGAATGACGAGCAGTGGCCACGCCCTGGTCTTTCCTTTCACCCCATGCTCCCGTGCTGTTTTTATCAGTGCTGAATGTCTATCAAATCCAGCTGCCAGATCATCATGTCGGTATATTCGGATCGCTTCAATTCCGGATATTGATCAAGAGGCAGCATAAACCAGACCGGCCCCTTGTCACGCACCCGCATGACAGCGCCGTTGTCTTCCCATGCAAGGATGGGCTCGTATTTGGCAACCTTGTCCCATTCAATGCGGACTTGGAAACTGTTCAGCGCCGTCAACGTAATAGTCTTGCCATCCGCACCGACTGCAGCCAACACATCAGCCAGTTTTGGGCCTCTGTAGGTGTGCGGCTTATCCACCCACGGGTTGCCGGTCACTATCTCATGTTGCGGCAGAGCCTGCAGTTTTGCCAGATCAAACAACACCTTGCCATCAACTTCGTCTGCCGACCTGATGTTACCACCGACTTTCAGGATCACCGGCCCAGTCAGCGCCTCAGCAGCCATTACCGGCATGATGACCAATGAACACAGTAGTGTCAGCCAACCAAACATTTTCATATCACCCCCAGATTTGCTGTCTCAACAGACTCAGTTTAGCCAGATATAAAAAAACGGCTCGCCTTGAGCGAGCCGTTTGTCAAACAGAACAAGGGGGATGATTACATCATGCCCATGCCACCCATGCCGCCCATGTCAGGCATGGCAGGGGTATCTTTCTTCGGCAGTTCGGTGACCATGCACTCGGTGGTGATCATCAGACCGGCGATGGAAGAGGCAAACTGCAGGGCGGAACGGGTTACCTTGGTCGGATCCAGGATACCCATGGCCAGCATGTCGCCATACTGTTCGCTGTAAGCGTTGTAACCGAAGTTGCCTTCGCCGTTCTTCACTGCATTGGCAATGACGGAGGCTTCTTCACCGGCGTTGATGACGATTTGACGCAGCGGGGCTTCCATGGCGCGCAGGGCAACCTTGATACCGACGTTCTGATCTTCGTTGTCACCGCGCAGACCAGCCAGTTTGGCTGCAACGCGAACCAACGCAACACCACCACCGGCAACCACACCTTCTTCAACCGCGGCGCGGGTAGCGTGCAGGGCATCTTCCACGCGTGCTTTCTTCTCTTTCATCTCGACTTCGGTGGCTGCGCCAACCTTGATCACGGCAACACCGCCAGCCAGCTTGGCTACGCGCTCTTGCAGCTTCTCACGATCGTAGTCGGAAGAGGTCTCTTCGATCTGCTGACGGATCTGGGCAACACGACCTTCGATCACACCGGCATCACCCACGCCATCGATGATGGTGGTGTTCTCTTTGGTGATGACGATGCGCTTGGCACGACCCAGATCTTCCAGAGTCGCTTTTTCCAGCTCCATGCCAACTTCTTCAGAGATGACGGTACCGCCAGTCAGTACAGCGATATCCTGCAGCATGGCTTTGCGACGGTCACCGAAGCCAGGCGCCTTGACGGCAGCCACCTTCACGATACCGCGCATGGTGTTGACCACCAGAGTGGCCAGGGCTTCGCCTTCTACGTCTTCGGCAATAATCAGCAGCGGCTTGCCAGCTTTGGCAACACCTTCCAGCACCGGCAGCATTTCGCGGATGTTGGAGACTTTCTTGTCAACCAGCAGGATGAACGGGTCGTCCAGTTCAACAGAACCGGTCTCTTGCTTGTTGATGAAGTAGGGGGACAGGTAGCCGCGGTCGAACTGCATACCTTCAACAACTGCCAGCTCATCTTCCAGACCCTGACCATCTTCAACGGTGATGACGCCATCGCGACCCACTTTGTCCATGGCTTCGGCAATCAGCTTGCCCACTTTCTCGTCGGAGTTGGCGGAGATGGTGCCCACCTGAGCGATGGCATTGCTGTCGGCACACGGCTGAGACAGCGCTTGCAGCTCGGCAACAGCAGCCACAACGGCCTTGTCGATACCGCGCTTCAGATCCATCGGGTTCATACCGGCGGCAACGGCTTTCAGACCTTCGTTGACGATAGCCTGAGCCAGAACGGTTGCAGTAGTGGTACCGTCACCGGCGGCATCGTTCGCCTTGGAAGCCACTTCCTTGACCATCTGGGCGCCCATGTTCTGGAACTTGTCTTCCAGCTCGATTTCGCGCGCAACAGACACACCATCTTTAGTGATGGTCGGGGCGCCGAAGGACTTGTCCAGCACCACGTTGCGGCCTTTCGGGCCCAGAGTCACCTTGACGGCATCAGCCAGGATGTTTACGCCTTCCAGCATCTTGATGCGGGCTTCGTTACCAAACTTAACGTCTTTAGCTGCCATTTTTCTTCAATCCTTAAATCAATTCGGGGAAAAGGAGGATGGATTACTCTTCGACAATCGCCAGGATGTCGGTTTCGGAGAGGATCAGGACGTCCTGACCATCCAGCTTCTCGGTCTTCACACCGTAGCCTTCGTTGAAGATAACCTTGTCACCAACCTTCACGGCCAGCGCTTTGACTTCGCCATTATCCAGGATGCGACCAGTCCCCACGGCAAGCACTTCACCACGGGTGGACTTCTGGGCCGCAGTACCAGTCAAGACGATACCGCCGGCAGATTTGGCTTCAGCTTCGATGCGCTTGATAATGACGCGGTCGTGCAGTGGACGAATTTTCATCGATAACTCTCCCAAAATGAGTCTCATTGTTGCTTTGAGGAATGGCCGTTCCAGGCCAAATTAGATATGTCCCTGATGTGGGGCAGAGTTGCTAACCCTTCAAGGGCAAATACAAAAAAAATTTTTTCACGTACTATAAACATCTTCGATGGTTCAGCCATGTCCGCACTCTGGAGCAAGGTCGGTTCAAACCGCCCGGTTTCCATGCCAGAACCTTCAAAGCCAGCTGTAGAGACGAGCCCTTGACCCGCACCAACCCCATGCTGACAGCCCCTATTCCGGTCGTACTGCGCCAGATGACGGGCCCCATGATCTTCGGCATCATCGCCATTCTGGCCTTCAATCTGGTCGATACCTTTTTTATCGGTATGCTGGGCACCGAAGCTCTGGCCGCCATCAGTTTTACCTTTCCTGTCACTTTTGTGGTTACCTCGCTGGCGATGGGATTGGGCGCCGGATTGTCAGCGGTGATCGGTCATACCCTGGGGCAGGGCAAACACGATGAGGCGGCCCATCTCGCCACCGACAGCCTGTTTCTGGCGGTGATCATGGTGGCCCTGCTCTCCGCGGGGGGGGCTCTCACCATCAAGCCTCTGTTTACTCTGCTGGGGGCCAGTGCCGAGCTTATCTCCCTCATCCATGACTACATGCTGATCTGGTATCTCACCGTCCCCATGCTGGTGCTGCCCATGGTGGGCAATGCCGCCATCCGGGCGACCGGCGATACCAAAACCCCCAGTCTGGTGATGGCAGTAGCCGGGTTGGTCAACGGGGTACTGGATCCTCTGTTGATCTTCGGCATCGGCCCCTTTCCCGAATGGGGGATCCGTGGGGCCGCCATCGCGACTTCTATCTCCTGGTTGATGGCGATGCTGGTCAGCCTCTATATCCTGCGTCATCGGGAAGGCTTGCTGCTGTGGCGCCTCTCGCCGCGGGCACGGTTGCTGTCCCACTGGCGGGCGTTACTCCATGTCGCCGTCCCAGCCTCTTTTACCAATATGCTCAACCCCCTGGCCAATGCGGTGCTGATGACGATCTTTGCAGGACTGGGTACCGAAGTGGTGGCCGCTTACGGCGCCGCGTCGCGGGTCGAGGCGCTGCTGCTGATTGTGATGATGGCCCTCGCCTCCGTACTGGCCCCTTTCATCTCGCAAAACTGCGGCGCTGGCAATCCGGCCCGCGCCAAGGCTGCACTGCAGAGCTGCATGGGGTTTGCGTTGCTGTTCCAGCTCGCCATCTATGGCCTGACCTGGCTACTGGCGCCACTCATCGCCAATCTGTTCAGCGATCATCCGCAGGTCATTCGCCTCATCATTCTCTATCTGCATCTGGTGCCGATCGGTTACGGCTTTCAGGGCATGGTGATGCTGCTGGCCTCGGCACTCAATGGCGTGCGAGCATCCAGTATCTCGTTTTTGTTCAACGGATTGCGGCTGTTTGGTTTTCTGTTGCCAGGAGCCTGGCTGGGGGCAAAGCTGGGAGGAGAACAGGGGATATATCTGGGGATACTGCTGGCCAATCTGGCGGCGGGCACCCTCGCATGGTGGTATGCCCGACACCGCTTCGAGACCTTGTGCCATCAGGGCAAACCCTGATTCAGTCACTCGCCTCGGGTTTTCGTCTCGTCGATTACTCTTTGCGCTCACTCTTTGCGCTCAAATTCGCCTTCGATGGTGGTGCCGCCCTGCTTGGCGTTCCCCAGATGATCATCGGACGGTGCGTTGTCAAACGGCGATTGAGTACGCTGGAAGCCACCCATCTGCATCCGGAACTGGCTGCTGCCGATCAGCTTGTCAGCCAGTTTGTTACGCAGCCAGGGTTGCAGCAACAGCACACCGAAAATGTCGGTCACGAAACCCGGAATGATCAGCAGCAGACCGGCCAACGCCAGCATCATCCCCCCCATCACTTCGCGGCCCGGCATCTCGCCCATCTGCATCTTTTGCTGGGCGCTGAACAGGGTCTTGATCCCTTCACTGCGCACCAGCGAGGAGCCCAATACCGCGGTCAGTATGAGCAAGCCGACAGTCGGCAACGCCCCGATTACCGAGCCGACCTCGATCATCACGGTGAGCTCCAGCACAACCAGACCCAGCAACAACAGAAACAACTTGCCCATATCCACTCCAGCACCGGTAAATTGAGAAAAAGTGGCGCCCATCCAACGATGGCCAGAGGCGAGTTTGCCGCCCCGTCATCACCACTTTCTGCCCTGAATAAATGGGGGCGGCCCCCCTCTTTTCAAGTTGGTCAACTGACCCCTACGTCATCAGCAATCTAAAAAACCAGCAAAAAGTCACAAAAATTTATAAAAATCATCATGATAAAAACTTCATAACATATGTGTACTTTCCTCAAAGTAATTTGAAAATGTCGCAAATTTAGTGATCCACCTCTAATAACCGATACCTCAATTGGAGTAGTATATTGATTAGTTTTTCGGGAGGTCATTCTCCCAACCGCCCCACTCGATGTGTGGTGCTTCAGGATGAGCTGTGCGCAAGGAACTCGCGACCACTCGGTGAGGATTTTTCCATTTATCTGATTTCTGAGGCATTACAATGAGCGACATCAAGAACGTCCGCATTGAAGAAGACCTGCTGGGCACCAAAGAAGTTTCCAATGATCTCTACTACGGTGTGCACACCCTGCGCGCTGTCGAGAACTTCAAGATCAGCTCTCAGAAGATTTCTGACGTTCCGGAATTCGTCCGCGGTATGGTGCTGACCAAGAAAGCCGCTGCGCTGGCAAACGGTGAATTGGGTACCATCCGTCCTGAAATTGCTGACAAGATCGTAGAAGCCTGCGACCTGATGCTGAACACCGGCAAATGCTTCGACCAGTTCCCGGTCGACGTTTACCAGGGTGGTGCCGGCACCTCCGTCAACATGAACACCAACGAAGTACTGGCCAACATCGCCCTGGAAATCATGGGTCTGGAGAAAGGCCGTTACGACGTCATCAACCCGAACGATCACGTCAACAAGTGCCAGTCCACCAACGATGCCTACCCCACCGGCTTCCGCGTTGCTGTGGTCAACAGCACTGACGTAACCCTGCATGCGCTGGAGCACCTGATCGCGGCATTCGATGCCAAAGCGAAAGAGTTCAAAAACATCCTGAAGATGGGCCGTACCCAGCTGCAAGATGCGGTTCCGATGACCCTGGGTCAGGAGTTCCACGCGTTCGCCGTGACCCTGCGTGAAGAGATCAAGTCCATCAAGCGTTGCCAGGAGCTGCTGCTGGAAGTGAACCTGGGCGCGACCGCCATCGGTACCGGTCTGAACACTCCGCCCGAGTACTCTGCACTGGCTATCAAGCGTCTGGCCGAGATCACCGGTCGTGCCTATGTGCCGGCAGAAGACCTGATCGAAGCGACCTCCGACTGTGGCGCCTACGTCATGCTGCACGGCGCCATCAAGCGTCTGGCCATGAAGCTGTCCAAGATCTGTAATGACCTGCGTCTGCTCTCCTCCGGCCCGCGCACTGCACTGAAAGAGATCAACCTGCCGGAAATGCAGGCGGGTTCCTCCATCATGCCGGCCAAGGTCAACCCGGTTATCCCGGAAGTGGTCAACCAATCCTGCTTCAAGGTATTCGGTAACGACATCACCATCACCTTCGCCGCCGAAGCCGGTCAGCTGCAGCTGAACGTCATGGAGCCGGTGATTGGTCAGGCGATGTTCGAATCCCTGAGCCTGATGGAAAAAGCCTGTATTTCCCTGCGCGAGAAGTGCGTGGAAGGTATCACCGCCAACCCGGAAATCTGCATGAATCACGTGCTGAACTCCATCGGTATCGTGACCTACCTGAACCCCTTCATCGGCCACCACGAAGGGGATATCGTCGGCAAGATCTGTGCCCAGACCGGCAAGAACGTCCGCGAAGTCGTTCTTGAGCGTGGCCTGCTGAGCGCCGAGCAGCTGGACGAAATTCTCTCCATCGAGAACCTGATGAACCCGCAATACAAAGCCAAGCGTTTCACCCGCGAAGCTGCCGTATAAGCGAGTGTGGGCCGGGATCTTCCCGGCCCATAAAGTCAGTTCCCGATTGGTCTTTATCCCCAGCCCGATCGGGAATTGGCTTTTTGCCAAATAAAAACCAAAAACTAAAAAATGGAGTTATCGCTATGATTGGAATCGAGTTACTTGTCGTGCTCGCCGCTATCTATCTGGGGGCCCGGATAGGCAGCATCGGCATCGGCTTTGCCGGTGGTCTGGGGGTACTGGTCTTGACGTGGGGTCTGGGCATGCCCATCCCGAGCGATCAACTGGTCAGCTACATCCCTTGGGATGTGATCATGATCATCGCGTCCGTCATCTGTGCCATCGCCTGTATGCAACTGGCTGGCGGGATGGACTACCTGGTTTCTCTGGCTGAGAAAGCGCTGCGCAAGAACCCCAAATACATCACCTTCGCCGCTCCGGTGGTTACCTATCTGATGACCATGCTGGCCGGTACCGGTCATACCGCCTTCTCCACCCTGCCGGTGATCGCTGAAGTGGCCAAAGAGCAAGGGATCCGCCCATCCCGTCCGCTCTCCATCGCAGTTGTCGCCTCCCAGATCGCCATCACAGCCTCCCCGATCTCTGCCGCTGTGGTTGCCTTCTCCGGCATGCTCGAGCCATTTGGTGTTGATTATCTGACCCTGCTGGCCATCTGCATCCCCTCTACCTTCCTGGCCTGTATCCTGGGCGCCTTCATTGCCAACATGATGGGCAAGCCGCTGGAGCAGGACGAAGTCTATCTGGAGCGCAAAGCCAAGGGCCTGATCAAACTGCGTGGTACTACCAAGCTCGAGATCAAGCCGTACGCCAAACTGTCGGTCTGGATCTTCATCGCCGCCATCGTTGCTGTCATGGCTTATGCCACTGCCATCTCCGGTAAAGTGGGCCTGATCACCAACCCGCCGATCCCCCGTGACGGCGCCATCATGGGCATCATGCTGGCCGCGGCCACCATCATGACCCTGGTGTGCAAACTGGACGCCACCCAAGTGACCAACATGCCGACCTTCAAGTCCGGTATGTCCGCCTGTATCTGCGTACTGGGTGTGGCCTGGCTGGGTAACGTCTTCGTGAAAGGCAACATGGACACCATCCAGCTGATCGCTGGCGACCTGCTGAACCAGTACTCCTGGCTGCTGGCCGTGGTACTGTTCTTTGCCGCCATGCTGCTCTACTCACAGGGTGCAACCACCAAAGCCCTGATGCCTGCCGCTCTGGCACTGGGTGTCAGCCCGCTGACTGCGATTGCCTCTTTCGCAGCCGTGAGCGCCCTGTTCGTACTGCCGACCTACCCGACCCTGCTGGCCGCGGTAGAGATGGACGACACCGGCTCCACCCGTATCGGTAAGGCGGTCTTCAACCACCCCTTCTTCGTACCGGGCACCGCCACCATCGCCATCGCCGTGGCGCTGGGCTTCTTCTTCGGCGGCATCCTGCTGTAATCCTATCGACTGCCGATTACCAAACAAAAATCCCCGCCAGTTGGCGGGGATTTTTTTATCTCTTTACTCTGTACTTGGCTTGGCTGTCTGGCAGCGAGAGACCTGACGTATTATCCGGATGGCTCAACCACGGCGACAGCAGACACCACAACAGCGTGCCAGCGGCGCTATAACCACCGCTGCCGGATTGCCGGAGTAGTAAGTAGGCCACCATGGTACTCAGCACCACGCCAGAAGGCGGGATCCTTCGGATCAGACCGGATCCAGAGTATCCAGCGGCCAGCGCGGCATGGCTTTAACAACCAGCGGCTCAAACACACCTGCTTTAAGGCGCTGCATACCGGCGTAAGCGATCATGGCGCCGTTATCAGTGCAATATTCAGTGCGCGGATAGAACACCTCACCCTTGAGGCTCTCCATCAGCTCGGCCAACTGGGCACGCAGGTGACGGTTGGCACTGACGCCGCCAGCGACCACGAGACGCTTAAGACCGGTCTCTTTCAAGGCACGACGGCACTTGATGGCCAGGGTATCGACCACCGCATCTTCAAACGCCCGAGCGATATCGGCACGGGTCTGCTCATCATCACCATTGGCGGCGATGGTGTTGGCGGTGAAGGTCTTGAGGCCGGAGAAGCTCATGTCGAGTCCGGGACGATCTGTCATCGGACGGGGGAAGTGGAAGCGCCCCTTAGTGCCCTTCTCGGCCAGACGGGAGAGCAGCGGACCACCCGGATAGTCCAGCCCCATCAGCTTGGCGGTCTTGTCGAACGCTTCGCCAGCGGCATCATCGATGGATTCCCCCAACAGCTGATAGCTGCCGATGCCGTCAACTCGTACCAGCATGGAGTGACCACCAGAGACCAGCAGCGCCACGAAGGGGAACTCTGGAGCTTTCTCTTCCAGCATTGGGGCCAGCAGGTGCCCTTCCATATGGTGGACGGCGATAGCAGGCTTGTTCCATGCCATCGCCAGCGAACGGCCAATAGTCGCCCCCACCAGAATGGCGCCAACCAGACCCGGACCCGCGGTATACGCGATGCCGTCGATGTCATCTTTGCCCAGTCCCGCCTCTTGCAATGCGGCCTGGATCAACGGGATCGTCTTGCGAACATGATCCCGGCTGGCGAGTTCGGGGACGACGCCACCGTAGTCCGCATGCAGCTTGACCTGGCTGTATAACTGATGGGAAAGGATCCCTTTTTGATCGTCGAAGATCGCGATCCCGGTTTCGTCACAGGATGTCTCTATGCCCAATACACGCATTGCTAAAAAATTTCACTGCTAAAATGAGACGGCTATGGTAACCTTCGCGGGTTTTTTAAACCAGAGCGATCTCTGCGGGTTTACTTTCATTCCCTGTCCAGAGTATAATTTCGCACCATTTTAAGACATGCTGATCGATTGAAGGTCAGCTAACAATTTATCACTGAGGTGAAAGGCACATGCCAGTAATCAAAGTCCGTGAAAATGAGCCGTTTGACGTTGCTCTGCGTCGTTTCAAGCGTTCTTGCGAAAAAGCCGGTATCCTGTCCGAAGTTCGTAGCCGTGAGTTCTACGAGAAGCCGACTACCATTCGTAAGCGCGCCAAAGCGTCTGCTGTCAAGCGTCACGCCAAGAAGCTGTCTCGCGAAAACGCACGTCGTATCCGCCTGTACTAATCGGGAGATATTGCCGTGTCTCTGAAGGATCAACTCAAGGATCAGCAAAAGCTCGCCATGCTTGCCAAAGATAAGGCTCGTCTGGGAGCGATCCGCTTGTTGATGGCAGAAATCAAGCAACGTGAAGTCGATACCCGTATCGAGCTGAATGATGAGGATATCCTCGCTGTCGTGACCAAAATGGTCAAACAGCGCCGCGATTCCATCAGCCAATTTGAAGCTGCCGGTCGCCAGGATCTCGCCGACAAAGAGTCCGCCGAGATCGTTGTGTTGCAGGAATTCCTGCCGCAACAGCTGACCGCAGATGAAATTGCCGCCCTGATCGAGCAAGCCATCACTGAAAGTGGTGCTGCCGTCATGGCTGATATGGGCAAGGTCATGGCTGTCTTGAAGCCGAAAATTCAGGGGCGTGCCGATGTCGGCGCCGTCAGTGCTCAGGTGAAAACCCGCTTGGCGTAACAGGCAACTCTCTTGTTTGGTCGAAGAAGCCGTGCTTCCCTTGGAATGCGCGGCTTTTTTATTTTCTCCGCAATGAAACAGGACGGTTATGGCAGGCAGGATCCCCCAATCCTTTATCGACGATCTGCTCGTACGCACAGACATAGTCGAGCTGATCGACTCGCGAGTGCGGCTGAAAAAAGCCGGTAAGAACTACCAGGCTTGCTGCCCTTTTCATAACGAAAAAAGCCCCTCTTTTACCGTCAGCCAGGAGAAGCAGTTCTACCACTGTTTCGGTTGTGGCGCCCACGGCAACGCCATCGGCTTTGTCATGGAATACGACGGTCTCGAATTTCCCGATGCCATCGAAGAGCTCGCCAGCATGCAAGGCATGCAGGTACCTCGCGAGCAGAGCATCGGCGGCTCGGCCAATAGCCAGCCCGCCGTCAGCAAGGATCTGTTCGAGCTGATGAACCAGATTGCCCGCTTCTACGAGAGCAATCTCAAGAGTGCTCCCCATGCGGTGGAGTACCTCAAGGGACGTGGCCTGACCGGTGAAGTGGTCAAACGATTCAACATTGGCTATGCACCCGGCGATTGGGATCAGGTACGCCGTCGCTTTGGCGCCAGCCGGGATCACGAGCAGTTGCTTATCTCGGGCGGCATGCTGATCACCCGTGACAATGGCCCGGGCAGTTATGACCGTTTCCGCGATCGCATCATGTTCCCGATCCGTGACAAGCGTGGCCGGGTCATCGGTTTCGGTGGCCGGGTGCTGGGTGATGGCACCCCCAAATACCTGAACTCGCCGGAGACCCCCATCTTCCATAAAGGACGGGAGCTGTTCGGTCTCTACGAGGTGAAGCAGGCACACAAGGATCCACGCCGGATCCTGGTGGTGGAAGGCTACATGGATGTGGTGGCACTCGGTCAGTACGACATCGACTATGCGGTGGCGGCGCTGGGTACTGCAACGACCAGCGACCATATCCACACCCTGTTTCGCACCACCGCCGAGGTAGTCTGCTGCTACGACGGTGACAACGCCGGTCGTGAAGCCGCCTGGCGCGCGCTGGATAATGCCCTCCCTCATCTGCAGGATGGCCGCGAGCTGAAGTTCGTGTTTCTGCCCGATGGCGAGGATCCCGACTCGCTGGTACGCCAGATCGGCAAGGAGGGCTTTGAAGCCTTGCTCGATGAAGCCCAGCCGTTCGCCGACTTCATGTTCGAGCGTCTCGGTCGCGATGCGGCGCTCTCCGGTGAGGCAGGCAAGTTCGAAGTGGCCAACAAGGCCGCCGAGCTTATTCGTCGCGTTCCGGAAGGGTTTACCCGCGAAGGGCTGATCACTCGTCTCTCCAGCATGATGCGCTGGGGCGAGAACAAGCAGCGCATCGCCGAGCTCTTTGCCCGCAACAGTCAGCCCAAGGCCGAGGTCAACAAACCCAAGGCAGCCAAGCTGACGCCACTGCGGCGTGCGCTGGCACTGATGGTGCAATATCCGGCAGTAACGGCTGAGCTTCCCCCCATGCCGGAATTAGCCGGGCTACGCGTACAGGGCATCAAGTTCCTGCTGCAACTGCACCAGCAAATCCTGGCACAGCCCGGTATCACAACCGGTATCCTGCTGGAACACTGGCGTGGTACCAAGGAGGGAGAGATCCTTGCTCAGCTGGCCATGCACGACCTGTTCGAGGAGATCAAACTCGATCAAGAGCCGGATATTCTGGGAGAATTGCAGGACACTTTCGTCGGCTTCATCAACCAGTTTCTGAAACAGCGGATCGAAGAATTGCAGGCCAAAGTGGCTCAGGAAGGACTAAGCTCCGAAGAAACCCAAGAGCTGATGATGCTGATAAGAGAGGTGCAAATTGAGAAAAGAAATGAGAGTGGGGCTTGATATTTGAGTGATTAGTCCCAATATGGATAGCGTTGCCCGAATCGACGGGATGAAAAGCAAAATTTATATAACCGCCTGGCCCCGACAATACTGCGGGCAGGGGTTTCTCATGACCGACGCCGCAACCAGACATAGCATGTCTGGCGGTTTTCTATTAGAATTGGCTATTTGCGCAGCAGCGCACTGTACGCGCAACCTAGCAACACCAACCGGATGAGTTCTATGGAGCAAACCCCGCAGTCTCAGCTTAAACTCCTCGTTGCCAAAGGTAAAGAACAGGGCTACCTGACCTATGCCGAGGTGAACGATCACCTCCCGCAAGACATTGTCGATTCAGACCAGATCGAAGACATCATTCAGATGATCAACGATATGGGCATTCAAGTGGTTGAAAACGCTCCGGATGCCGATGACCTTATCATGGCTGAAGGTGGTACCGCCGATGAGGACGCTGCCGAAGCAGCGGCCCAGGCTCTGGCATCTGTTGAATCTGAGATTGGTCGCACGACCGATCCCGTCCGCATGTACATGCGGGAAATGGGTACCGTCGAACTGCTGACCCGCGAAGGCGAAATCGACATCGCCAAGCGGATCGAAGACGGTATCAACCAGGTACAAAGCTCCGTAGCCGAGTACCCTGAAGCAATTACTTACCTGCTCGAACAGTACGACAAGTACGAAGCCGAGCAGCTGCGTCTCTCTGACATCATCTCAGGCTTTATTGACCCGAACGAAACTGAAGATATGGCGCCTACCGCCACGCATATCGGTTCCGAACTCGGCGAAGACGATCTGGCCGACGAAGATGAAGAAGACGAAGAAGACGAAGACGAAGATGGCGACAGCTCTGACGACGACGGTGACGGTGGTCCGGATCCGGAAGTCGCTCGCGAGAAGTTTGGTGAACTGCGTGCCCAGTATGAAGTGACCCGTCTCTCCATTCAGAAGAATGGTCGCGCGCACGAAGATACCCAGGCCGCCATCGCCCAGCTGGCCGATGTATTCCGTCAATTCCGCCTGATGCCCAAGCAGTTCGATCGCCTGGTCAACAACATGCGTGAAATGATGGAGCGCGTCCGCGTGCAGGAACGCATCATCATGAAGCTCTGCGTTGAGCAGGCCAAGATGCCGAAGAAAACCTTCGTCGCGGCCTTCACCAACAACGAGTGTGAAACTGCCTGGTTCGAATACCAGAAGCAGGCTGGCAAAGCCTGGTCTCCTCGTCTGGTTGAAATGGACGAGGATATCCAGCGCGCCATCGGCAAGCTGCAGCAGATTGAAGAAGAGACCGGTCTGTCGATTGCCCAGATCAAGGATATCAACCGTCGCATGAGCATCGGTGAGGCCAAAGCCCGCCGTGCGAAGAAAGAGATGGTTGAGGCCAACTTGCGTCTGGTTATCTCTATCGCCAAGAAGTACACCAACCGCGGTCTGCAGTTCCTGGATCTGATCCAGGAGGGCAACATCGGTCTGATGAAGGCGGTAGACAAGTTTGAATACCGTCGTGGCTACAAGTTCTCGACCTATGCAACTTGGTGGATCCGTCAAGCCATTACCCGCTCCATCGCGGATCAGGCCCGTACCATCCGTATACCGGTACACATGATCGAGACCATCAACAAGCTCAACCGTATCTCCCGTCAGATGCTGCAGGAGATGGGTCGTGAACCGAACCCGGAAGAGCTGGCCATGCGCATGGGCATGCCGGAAGACAAGATCCGCAAGGTACTGAAGATCGCCAAAGAGCCTATCTCCATGGAAACGCCCATCGGTGATGATGAAGATTCCCATTTGGGCGACTTTATCGAAGATACCACCCTGGCTCTGCCAGCGGATGCGGCGACCAGCGAAAGCCTGCGCAACGCCACCCGCGAAGTGCTTGCTGGCCTGACCGCCCGCGAAGCCAAGGTACTGCGGATGCGTTTCGGTATCGACATGAACACTGACCACACCCTCGAGGAAGTGGGCAAACAGTTCGACGTTACCCGTGAGCGTATTCGTCAGATCGAAGCCAAGGCACTGCGCAAACTGCGCCACCCGAGCCGCTCGGAAGTGCTGCGCAGCTTCTTGGACGAATAGTCCTGACCCTGTGTCAAACTACTCTGCCAAAGCCCCGCCATGCGGGGCTTTGTTTTGTCTGGCATTTACCCTTGCGACCCGCTTTGCACCCTCTATCGACCTGGACAATTAGTCGCCAAGTGGTTGATATGCCTATAGACTGCCCTTTCCTCTTCCCCTATAATCCACGCCGCTAAACGCACAATTTGGCCCCTTAGCTCAGTTGGTCAGAGCAGTCGACTCATAATCGATTGGTCGTGGGTTCAAGTCCCCCAGGGGCCACCAAATTGAAAAAGGCCGCTCATGATGAGCGGCCTTTTTGCATCTACGTATCGAGCAATGCCCTGTGATGAGCTGGATGAGGTCATAGAAAAGACCCGCCATGGGCGGGTCTGGGCAGGGTCCGGATCAGGCGCCTCACTCAGAGACAAGGAACCTAATGCTGAGCCTCAGGTTTGCTCGTTGTTGCCGCGCTGGATGGACGAGCGACGCCCGGCGGGCAGCATCCGGGTAACCAGATTGCTGCGCTGACGCCAGGAGGTGAACACAACGGCCAGCAGATGCAGACCAATCAACCCCTGCAGCACCACCACGCACCACTCATGCCACTCGTCAGCCCCCAGTTCAAATCCCGTCTCGGTATTTTGAAACCAGCCGCTGCCAGCGGTGGCCAGCACAACCAGCCAGAGCGCCCACACGGCCAGCTTGCCGCTGCCGTGATGACCCGGTGCCGGAGGCTGCCGCTCACGCATCTCGCGCGCCTGCTGGCGAAAATCCTCCCCGCTGGGGATGAGGGCGCCGAGGCGAGCGTAGCCACGGGCGAAAGTGAGCCCCCAGAGCAGACGCAAGGAGATCAGCCCAATGGCGCCGTAACCCAGCCACTCGTGCCACTCCTCGCCCGCTTCGTTAACCCAGAGGTTGCCGATGCAGACCGCCACCAAGCCCCAGTGGGTCAGGCGAACCAGCGGATCCCAGCGAAAGGACTCACCCTTTTTGCTTGGCATATTTGTGGTACTCCTTCTTCAGGTCGTTGACCTTGGCCAGATGTTCGCGCGCCTTGGCCTCATCACCCGCCTTGAGTGCGGCCAGGCTGGCGTCCAGCTCGGTCTGTACCTCATTCATCCCTTCAAGGAATTTCTCTTTCTTGGCGGCCGGCATGTTCTTCTGCTTGGCCACATCCAGCTGGGCCTTCATCTCGTTGATGTGCTTCTCCATGGTGGCTGCATCATCAGCCTTGACGGCCTGCTTGTAGTTGAAGCCAATCTTCTTCATCGGCTGTTCCAGATCCCCCGCCACAGCAGGCAGGGTCATCAGGCCAAACATCAGGGGCAGCAGCAGGGGGCGGACGGTTTTCAACATGGGATTTCCTTATATAACGACATGCTCGAATTGTTAGGGGTACTTATGAATCCAAACAAGAATTCATCACCAGCATGATGCCATGACTCATGGTGAAACGTTTGTGAAAAATGCTGTTTTTTGTGGCAAATAGTGACAGGTATACCGCGCTTGTTTGCGCTTGGTAACTGATTGAACGCTGGTGACGCGCATCATGAGGATGGTTGAAAGCGGTAAACAGCGACAAAAAACCCCGCCGTAGCGGGGTCTGAATCAACTAGCCATTTGCTGGCGTCAGTTACTCCTGTTCGCGAGCAATGGCGCGCCAGCCGATATCCTTGCGGTAGAAGACGCCATCCCACTTGATGCGGCCAGCGAGCTGATAGGCACGCTGCTGAGCCTCTGCAACCGTATGGCCCAGCGCCGTGGCGCACAGTACACGACCGCCAGCGGTCAGGCTGGTATCGCCCTCCAGGCGGGTACCGGCATGGAACACCTTCTCTCCTGCCACTTCATCCACCGGCAAGCCGCTGATGGGGTGATTGGTACTGTAATCGCCGGGATAGCCTCCCGCCGCCAACACCACGCCGATGGCGGCGCGGGGATCATAGATGGCCTCTTTCTGATCCAGCTTGCCTTCGCAAGCGGCCAGGCAGAGCTCCACCAGATCGGATTGCATCCGCAGCATGATGGGCTGGGTCTCGGGATCACCAAAGCGGCAGTTGAACTCGATCACCTTGGGATTGCCTGCACCGTCGATCATCAGACCGGCGTAGAGGAAACCGGTGTAGACGTTGCCCTCGGCCGCCATGCCGCACACGGTCGGCATGATCACCTGCTCCATCACCTTCTGATGTACCTCGGCGGTCACTACAGGCGCCGGGGAATAAGCCCCCATACCGCCGGTGTTGAGGCCGGTATCACCGTCGCCAACCCGCTTGTGATCCTGACTGGTGGCCATCGGCAGCACGTGCTCGCCATCGACCATGACGATGAAGCTCGCCTCTTCCCCCTCCAGAAACTCCTCGATCACCACCCGGGAGCCCGCTTCGCCAAAGGCATTGCCGGAGAGCATGTCGCGCACCGCGTCTTCCGCTTCCTGCAAGGTCATGGCGACAATCACCCCCTTGCCCGCCGCCAGACCATCGGCCTTGATGACGATGGGGGCGCCTTTCTCACGCAAGTAAGCGAGTGCTGGCTCCACTTCGGTGAAGTTCTGGTACTCGGCGGTCGGAATGGCGTGACGGGCCAGGAAATCCTTGGTGAAAGCCTTGGAGCCTTCCAGCTGGGCAGCGGCAGCGGTCGGGCCAAAGATGGGCTGACCGGCGGCGCGGAAGGCATCCACCACCCCTTTCACCAGCGGCGCTTCCGGCCCGACGATGGTGAGGCCGACCTGCTTCTCTTTGGCAAAGGCCAGCAACCCTTCGATATCGGTCGCCTCGATGGCGACGTTCTCGACACCCGGCTCAAGCTGGGTGCCTGCGTTGCCCGGCGCTACAAAAACGTGACGTACCAGTGGGGAGTGTTTGGCCTTCCAAGCCAGGGCGTGTTCGCGGCCACCGTTGCCAATGATCAGTACTTTCATCGTATCGCTCGCTTCTATTTGTGGTCACTGGACGGCCTCTCTGGCCGTTAGTCAGCGGAAATAGTCAGTTGAAAAGAGACAACAAAAGGGCCGCCATCGGCAGCCCCTGACCCATCAATGACGGAAATGGCGCATGTTGGTGAACACCATGCACATGCCGTGTTCGTCGGCGGCATCGATCACCTCCTGATCGCGCATCGAACCACCCGGCTGGATCACGCAAGAGATACCGGCCTGCGCGGCAGCATCAATACCGTCGCGGAACGGGAAGAAGGCATCGGAGGCCATCACGGAGCCCGCCACGGTCAGCCCTTCGTCCGCAGCCTTGATACCGGCGATTTTGGCCGAATAAACACGGCTCATCTGGCCTGCACCGACGCCGATGGTCTGGCCATCTTTGGCGTAGACAATGGCGTTGGATTTGACGAACTTGGCCACTTTCCAGCAGAACAGCAGATCCTGTAGCTCGGCCTCGGTCGGCTGGCGCTTGCTGACCACGGTCAGGTCACCCAGCGTCACCATGCCGAGATCCCGCTCCTGTACCAGCAGGCCGCCGTTGACGCGTTTGAGGTCAAACCCTTGCGCCGGAGCCGTCCACTGACCGCATTCGAGCAGACGCACGTTCTGTTTGGCGGCGACCGCATCGCGGGCCTCCTGGCTGACGGTCGGGGCGATGATCACTTCGACAAACTGGCGGGCAACGATAGCTGCCGCAGTGGCGCCATCCAGCTCGCGGTTGAAGGCGATGATGCCGCCAAAGGCGGAGGTGGGGTCGGTCTGGTAAGCGCGATCGTAGGCACTCAGCAGGTCGTCACCGATGGCCACACCGCAGGGGTTGGCATGCTTGACGATGACGCAGGCCGGCTCGTCGAACTCCTTAACACACTCCAGCGCCGCATCGGTATCGGCGATGTTGTTGTAGGAGAGCGCCTTGCCCTGCAGCTGGACAGCGCTGGAGACGGAACCCGGCGCGGCATGCTCCTCGGCATAGAAAGCTGCAGCCTGATGGCTGTTTTCGCCGTAACGCATGTCCTGCTTCTTGATGAACTGGCTGTTGAAGGTGCGCGGGAAGCGGGACTCCTCGTCACCCTCCTTGTTGTCACCGTAGGAAGGAACCATGGTACCGAAGTAGTTGGCGATCATGCCGTCGTAGGCAGCGGTGTGCTCGAAGGCTTTGATCGCCAGATCGAAACGGGTCGCCAGTTTCAGGCTGTTACCGTTGGCATCCATTTCGCGAATAACCCGATCATAGTCGGCAGCTTTTACGACGATAGCGACATCTTTATGGTTTTTGGCGGCAGAGCGCACCATGGTCGGGCCGCCGATGTCGATGTTCTCGACCGCATCGGCCAGGGTGCAGCCTACTTTGGCCACGGTGGCGGCGAAGGGGTAGAGGTTGACGACGACCATGTCGATGGGGGAGATAGCGTGCTGAGCCATGATGGCGTCATCCTGATCCCGACGGCCGAGGATGCCGCCATGAACCTTGGGATGCAGGGTCTTGACCCGGCCATCCATCATTTCAGGGAAACCCGTGTAGTCGGAGACCTCGGTCACCGGCAGACCCGCCTCGCCAAGCAGCTTGGCGGTACCGCCCGTGGAGAGCAGGGCAACACCACGCTCGTTGAGTGCCTTGGCAAATTCCAGAATGCCAGTTTTGTCAGACACACTCAGCAGTGCACGGCGAATGGGTCGAGCTTGTTCCATCACACTATCGTCCTCAACATAACGGGGACCGTTCCATGGGAGGCGAGGCTCAACACAGAGAGTCCCCAAATAAATGGAAGTGGGGGATTTCGCAAACCACTCTCGCCCCGACATCCGGCAAAAGCGTTTTAGGAAATGCCCGCTTGGTGCGGCGCTCTGTTATGGGCGCGTATTCTACACAAAAAATGTGACCTGTGGTGGATTTTTTGAAACAGCAAAGCCTTATTTGGCGCGGCGTTAAACGTTTTCCAATTGATTTTCTCGAAACGTTTGCACTTTCAGTGTTTTATGGGAAAAAGGGTCGCCAGGAGATGTTTATCTGCCCCTTTTATGCCCTTGGCTGGCAATCCATGGGCAAAGGGGTGATAGTGGATTCCGGTTTTTGTGGCGGCATACATTCAAGGGGAGAGAGAGCATGTATCGGATCGGTGAACTGGCCAAGGCGTGCGGGGTCAAGGCAGATACCCTGCGTTTTTACGAGAAGAACGGGCTTATCTCACCGGGGATCCGCAACGAATCCGGCTACCGTCTCTACAGCGAACAGGACAAGCGGCGGCTGGAGTTTATTATCCGCGCCAAGTCGGTCGGATTCTCGCTGGCCGATATTGGTGAGCTGCTCGACCTCGATACCAACAAGGCCAAAGTCACCTGTCAGGAGGTGAAAGCAGTGGCCGACACCAAGCTGGCCCAGGTGGAGCAGAAGATCATCGAACTGACCCGCTTTCGCGACAATCTGCGCGAGCTCTCCAATATCTGCTGCGGCGGGCCGCGCTCGGCCGAGCACTGCGCCATCCTCGAGACGCTGGAATCTGGCGCCCCGGCCCATCATGAGCATCACAGCCACGACCAGCATGACCCGGTTCACGGCTGACATGGTATGCCTGACTGAGCGTGCCTGGCTCAGTGTGACTGACTCGGCGCGCCCGACGCATTGCTCCGGCGGCGATTTGGTGACAAAATCGCCGCGTTTTTAACCGGTGCAAGTGCATCCGGTTGCCGGGCGCTAGCCTGAACAGGCGCCCGCAGTGAAAACCGCCATCCAGACACAAGAATCAACACACCAAGAGAAAAGAAGAGGAGTCATCATGGCCAAGATCCGGGTCGACCAACCCGCCCTCCCCCGTGAGGAAAATGCGCAAGGGGGCCACTATGCCCATCAGCGCGGCGAAATAAAGGATAACCATCTGCACGCCCTGCTCTCCGATCCCCTGTTTCGCAGCCGGGTCGAGCGCAACAAGAAGGGCAAGGGGAGTTACCAGCGCAAAGCCAAATTCGGCAAGCGGTGGGAGCCCGGCCAACAGCAGATGATCCGCGTCTGCTGCTGAGCGGTTTTCTACCGACCAAAACAATCAGGGCGCCATTGGCGCCCTGATTGTTTATGTTCTCTGGTGTGATAGCTCCCAATACTGGGGCTAGAAGGCTGCCAGATAGTAACCATTTATTTTCTGTTGAATGCCACACCAATCGAGGCTGGACTGTTTACCTTGGATAATCAGCTCGTTCTTACCATCATCGCGCAGGTAGAAATGGTGGTTTTCACCACGTCGGTCCACAGCTTGAAAGTAATAGTCACTTTGCCAACCGAGCTGCTCGTTACGCCACAAAAGGAACTCACCTTGCTCATAGGTCACTGTCACTGACTTGGCCTTGGCTATCGCTGGACATAGCAGTGCCAGCTGGCCAAACCTCTGTTTAACTGCATCAGTACGATCGACTCCGTCATTATTGCCACGCAGGCTGATATTAACCTGCTGCTTGGTCGGCATAGCTAAATAGGCAACACCGCTACCAACTAGCGCGATCACCCCCAATACAGCCCAACCAAAGCCGTTTATCTTTGTCATCTCCGCTCTCTTTTGCTGTAACTCACTGGTGTACTGCCCTCAAGGTAATGACACATATCAGCCTCAAATAGAAGAAGGTTCGCCAACCACCGCTCACTCATCCATAAAGAGTTCGAGCAATACGTTCAGATAGCGATGGCCGAGGGAGGTGAGCTGCCAGCTATCCCCCAAATCCTCGATCAGCTCCTTGCTCTGGGCGATGGCGAGCATCGTCTCCACCCGCTCCAACGGCAAGCCGGTATAGGCCTCGAACTCTGCCTTGGGAGCCGGTTCGAACAGCCGGAAGCGGTTCATAAAGTATTCGAGCGGCAGATCGTCTGCCGTCACCTGCCACTGCTCGTCCAGATAGGGGCGGCTCTTGTCCAGATACCCTTTCGGATGCTTCACCTTGGCGGTGCGCAGGATCTGTTGGTTCGCGAGATCGGTCACTTTGCCGTGGGCGCCACAGCCAATCCCCAGATAGTCGCCGAAACGCCAGTAGTTGAGGTTGTGATGGCACTGGTAGCCCTCTTTGGCATAAGCCGAGATCTCGTACTGGCGATAACCGCTGGCGGTGAGCATGGCGTGGCCCTGCTCGTAGATATCCCACAGGGTGTCATCTTCCGGTAGCCGCGGCGGCTTGGAGGCAAATGCCGTGTTCGGCTCTATGGTGAGCTGATACCAGGAGAGGTGCGGCGGTGCGCAGTCGATCGCCTGCTGCAGGTCATACAGCGCATCATCCAGACTCTGATCCGGCAGACCGTGCATCAGATCCAGATTGAAGGTGGGCAACTTGATGGCGTGGGCCAGTGCGGCGGCTTTGCGGGCCTCTTCCGGGCCGTGGATACGGCCGAGGCGGGTCAGCTTCTCCTGCTGGAAGCTCTGCACGCCGATGGAGATGCGGTTGATGCCAGCGCGCTGGAAACCGGCAAACTTGTCTGCCTCCACCGTGCCCGGATTGGCCTCCATGGTGATCTCGCAATCTGCGGTGAGCGGAATGCGGGCCCGCACCCCGTCCAGCAAGGCTTGCATCGCCTCCACCGTCAGCAGGCTGGGGGTGCCGCCGCCGATAAAGATCGAGGAGAGCAGCCGCCCCTGCGCCCACTTCAGATCCTGATCCAGATCCTCCAGCAGGGCGGCGACATATTCGAGGTGAGGCAACTCCCCCTTCTGGGCATGGGAGTTGAAGTCACAATAAGGGCACTTCTGGACGCACCAGGGCACATGAATATAGAGAGAGAGCGGCGGCAGTTGCAGCATGGGGCTTCCAATAAAACGGGGGCTCAAGGCCCCCATTGTAGATGACTATGTGTGATTGACCGTGTGTAACCGACAAGGTGGCGAAGTGACTCAGTGCGCCGCAGCCAGCGCCGCTTTGAGCTTGGCCAGCGCCTGACCGCGATGGCTCAGCTGGTTTTTCAGCTCGGCGGGCATCTGGGCGGCGGTGCAGTCGTGATCCGGCACGAAGAAGACCGGGTCATAGCCAAAACCGTGCTGACCGCGCGGCTCGTCGATGATCATCCCTTCCCAGCTCGCCTGACAGATGATGGGGGTGGGATCGTCAGCGTGGCGCATATAGACCAGCACACACCAGAAGCGGGCGCTCTTCAGGTACTCGGGGGCACCTTGCAGCTCGCCGAGCAGCTTCTCGATATTGGCCTTGTCACCGGCACCCACACCGGCAAAACGGGCGGAGTAGACGCCGGGGCGCCCTTGCAGCAGATCGACTTCCAGACCGGAATCATCGGCCACGGCGGGCAGACCGGTAATGCGGGCGGCGTGGCGGGCCTTGATGATGGCATTCTCGACGAAGGTGGTGCCGGTCTCATCGGCATCGGAGACCGCAAACTCGCTCTGTGGGATCACCTGGATCTTCATATCGGCCAGCATGGCGGCCAATTCCTTCACCTTTTTCTGGTTACCTGTTGCCAGGACAAGCTTGTTCATCGAGCACCTCCGCAAAAATAATCTGCGCATTCTATGCGGCGCAAGCGTTTAGTAAAAGCGTCAATTACACCCGCTGTGATGGGGTTACGGGGGATTTGCCGCCATCGAATAACCAGCTTTTTAATACATGTTTCCATAATGGAATAACCAAAGTGATTAAATACCATTTCTATTCATTACTGTGAGTCAGTAGACTCGCGCCCCAATTCATTAACTTGGCTGACTAAAGAGGTGACAGATGCCATTGATACTTTTACTCGTACTACTGGTGCTGTTCAGTCCGCTGGCTATCGACATCTACCTGCCCGCCATTCCGCAGATGGCCGAGCAACTGGGCGCCGAAGTAACCCTGATGCAGGGCACCATCACCTGGTTCCTGTTCAGCATGGGGCTGGGGCAACTGCTTGTTGGCCCGCTGGCCGATCGCTACGGTCGCAAGCCCATCGCGCTGGGCGGTGTGCTGCTCTATGGCCTGAGCGCGCTGGGGGCCGGTTTTGCCGCCAGCCTCGGCGAATTGATGCTGGCGCGAGTGCTGCAGGGCTTTGGCGCCTGCGCCACCTCGGTCGCCGCCTTCTCGGTGGTACGTGACAGCTACGGCCCGAAAAAGAGCGGTCAGATGATCTCCTATCTCAATGGCGCCATCTGCTTTATCCCAGCCCTCGCCCCCCTGCTCGGTGGCTGGCTCACCGCCAAGGCGGGCTGGTCTGCCAACTTCTGGTTTATGGCCGGTTATGCGCTCATCGTCGGCAGCTGGCTGATATGGCGGATGCCGGAGACCCGCCCGGAGGAGACCCGCAGTGAAGGAGCCCTCATCAGCTGGTCCCGCTACAGCCCGGTGCTGCGCTCCCCCAGCTTCCTGTTCAACGCGGCGCTGTGCATGCTGGCGATGGCGGTGATCCTCGCTTATGTCACAGCCGCACCGGTGCAGCTGATGGTGAAACTGGGGCTCGATATGAGCGGCTTTAGCTACTGGTTTACCGCCAACGCAGCCCTCAACATCCTGGCCTGCTTCATGGCGCCGCGCTTTATCGCCAAGGTGGGGCCAAGACGCACCCTGCGCATCGGCCTGCTGGTGTTGATGCTCTCGGCCATCACCCTGACTTTGGCCATGCACATCGAGCATCCGCTGGCGATGATGGGGCCGGTATTCCTCTCCAGCATCGGCTTTGCCATGATTCTGGGCTCGGCCGCCGGGATGGCGCTGGCACCGTTCGGCCACTGCGCCGGTACCGCAGCGGCCCTGCTCGGCCTGTTCCAGATGAGCGGCTCCGGCGCGTTGGTTGGCCTGACCGGCGCCCTGATGCACGACCCGCTCAGCCAGCTGGCACTGCATATGTGGCTGCTGCTGCCGCCTCTGGTGATGCTGATGACCCGGCGCGGCCGCCGCTTGTGTTTGCAATAAATCCTGTGCTCTGATGGGCACACTCAGGGGGCCATCGGCCCCCTTCTCGTTTGTATCGCCTTTACAGCATATGGCCATCCGGCAGATTGCCGGCGATGGCAACCCCACTCACTCGATGTCAGCGGAGAACTCCCGATGAGCCACACACTCAACGCAGCCCTGGTGGGCTATGGCTTTGCAGGCAAGACCTTCCACGCCCCCTTCCTCTCCACCACGCCGGGCTTGTCCCTGAGTTGGGTAGTGAGCCGCGATGCCGCCAAGGTGCAGGCCGATCTGCCCGGCTGCCGGGTCGGTTCACTGGAGGAGGTGCTAAGCGATGAGACCGTCGATCTGGTGGTGATCGCCACCCCCAACGACACCCACGCTCCTCTGGCCCGCCAGGCGCTGCTGGCAGGCAAACATGTGGTGATCGACAAGCCCTTTGCACTGGATCTGGCCGAGGCGCAAGCGCTGGTCGAGCTGGCCGAAAAGCAGCAGCGGCTGCTCAGTATCTTCCACAACCGTCGTTGGGACGGGGATTTCCTTACCGTGCGCCGTTTGATTTCCGAAGGGACGCTGGGGCAGATCGCCCAGTTCGAATCGCACTTCGATCGCTATCGCCCCGAAGTCCGCCAGCGCTGGCGCGAAGCGGGTGGCCCGGGTTCCGGACTCTGGTTCGATCTCGGCCCCCACGTGCTGGATCAGGCATTGCAGCTGTTCGGCCAACCTGACTGGTTGCAGGCCGATCTGGCCGAGCAGCGTCCCGGCGCACTGGCGGACGACTACTTCCATGTGGTGCTGGGTTACGGTGCTCTGCGGGTTATTCTGCATGGCAGCTGTCTGGTTTCAGCCACCATGCCGCGCTTTGTCATTCACGGCAGCCAGGGCTCGTTCGTGAAATTCGGTATGGATGTGCAGGAAGATCAGCTCAAGCAGGGCTTGCGGCCACCGGCGGCGGATTGGGGCATGGATAGCGAACCCGGTCAGCTCAGCCGCATTGTCGATGGTCAGTTAAAGCAGCAGAGCGTGGTGGGTGAGGCGGGGGATTATGGCGCCTACTATCGCGGTGTCTGCGCCGCCATCAAGGGCGAGGCAAGCAACCCGGTGCCAGCAAGTGAAGCGCTGGCGGTGATGGCGCTACTGGATCTGGCCCGTCAGAGCCACCTTGAGGGAAAACGGCTGCCCTGTCAGAAGCTGTCTGACTAAGGTACGGGTCATCGGCCGCACTTGATCAACCTTGACCTTGTTAAACCGCCACAAGATGGCAGCAAAGTGGTGTTTTATTGTGCAATAAGCACCATTTAACGGCATCTTGTATTGATATCAGTCGTTGCAGTGGAGCTTTTTATCCACGGCACGAAAAAATGTCATTGTGATATCCGTTTTCATCGGTAACTAATGGGGCTATATTGCGCCCGCCTGCTGCCTCCCGGCTTCTTGTTTCAATACCGGGCAACGGTGGGCGCTGTGATGGTTGCACAGACCATCTCTCCATATTTATTTGAGGGAATGCACATGAACAAAGTACTGGTAGCCGGTATCCTGGGTCTGATGTTGACTGCTTGCGGTCAGAAAGAAGAAAAAGCTGCCGCTCCTGCTGCTGCTCCGGCCGCCGAAGTTGCTGCCACTGTAGAAAAAGCCGCTAGCGAAGCCACCTCTACCGTAGAGAAGGCCACCTCCGAAGCGACTGCAACCGTAGAAAAAGCTGCTACCGAAGCCGCTACCAAGGTTGAAGCTGCAGTGAGCGATGCCAAGGCCAACTAAGCCTGCACCTCATTCGAAGACGGGTCCGAAGGCAACTTCGGGCCCGTTTTTTTATCTGTCGCTCAGGGGGCCGGATTAATCAGCGAGGTGAGGATGTGATCCTCCCAGCGACCATTGATCATCAGATACGCCCGCGCGAATCCCTCCCGCTCGAAGCCGAGCCGCTCCAGCAAGGCGCCACTGCGCTGATTGGCTGGCATATAGCAAGCCATGATGCGATGCAGATCGTGCTCCCGAAACAGGTAGTCGATGGCGGCTGACAGCACCTCTCCCATCACCCCCTGCCCCTGATGCTGCTGGTCGATGGCATAGCCCAGATGACACGCCTTGAAGACGCCCATCAGGATATTGCTGAAGTTGCAGGTGGCGATCACCCGTTCGCCAGCCGGATCGAGGGCCACCAGATTGACGCCGGTGCCGTTGAAGAACTGGCTGTAGCTGTCCTGCAGCCGGGCATGCCAGTAAGAGAGTGTGTAAAACTGCTCGTCCCGAAGCGGCTCCCAGGGGGTGAGATGGTCACGGTTGCGCCGGTAGAAGTCGAGCATCATGGGGGCCTGATCCGGCGACAGTATGGTCAGGTGGGTGCGGGCCGTCTTGATATGTGGCAGCGCCATCAGGACTCCCTCTGCCTTAACCACTCATCGCGCAGCAAGCTGTAGTGGGCATGGTCCACAATCCGGTTGCCCAGTCGCTCTGCGCGCCGGGTCACCCCCTCCAGCTGCATCCCGAGCCGTTCACAAACAGCCCTGCTGGGCTCGTTATCGGTGGCGGCGCTGATCTCCACCTTCTCCATCCCCATCTCCTCGAAGGCGTGGTGGATCAGGGCCTGACAGGCCCGGGTGATGATGCCGTTACCCTGCCAGCGCTCCGCCAGCCAGTAACCAATGACCACCTTGCCAAGGTCGTGATCGATGCTGTTGTAACCGATAACCCCCACCACCTCCCCCTGATACTCGATGGCAGTGGTTAGCCCCTCACCGCGGGCGAACTTCTCGATGGCACTGCGAATGAAGAGGGCGCTGTCAACGGGGCGCTGGATCAGTGGCGGCCAGGGTAGCCACTGGGAGAGGTACTCCCGGTTGTCATTGCAGAGGGCAAACAGTTCGCTCGCCATATCGGGCTGCAAGAAGAGCAGCGCAAGCTCGTCGTCCAACTGCCATGAAAACATGGAATTCTCCTTTCAAATCAGTGTTCAAATCGCGAACCAGCACCCAATGTAGCCAATCGCCACTGGCCGCGCCAGTCACTTTTACGGCCCTCCTCCGGCAGGCTTCGCAGAGGGTAACTGCGCACGAACTATCCTCCCTCAAAAGAGGAGGGTGGGTGTCTGAAACCGGATAATACTCTCCACATGACACCAATAAATACCCCCGAACGGCACTTTGGCAGATCCTGCTACCCCTTTGTGCTGCGCTGTCACTTTTGACAGGGGGCACTTTCCCCCACCGGCACTAGCTTCAAAACGCCCGACCTTCGGTCGGTTTATCAACCTCATCGATTTAAGGAAAGAAGAGATGAATAAAATTTATCTGGCTGTTGCGCTGGCCTGCTGGGGAAGCGCCGCACTGGCGGCGCAAGAGGTAGAGATCAACATAACGGCAAACGGCATCCGGGCCATGACCGGCCTCAGTGCCGCGAGTGGTACCTTGCAGCTGGAAGATGGCGAGTTTCGTCAGGTGCGGGTGGTCAAGCTGCCCAACGGCCAGCAGCGGATCCGCTACGAGCAGGTCTGGAACGACATCCCAGTAATGGGTCAGGTGGTGGTGGCTGACAAGAGCCTGAACGGCCAGCTGCATCAGGCCAGCGGGCGCATGCTGCGCCAGATCGATCAGGATGTGGCAAGTCCGGTCGCCACCCTCTCGCCACAGGATGCCGCCAGCAAGGCCAAGGCGGGCAGCAAGGGGAGCAACGAGCAGGTCAAACTCTACGTGATGCAGGATGAGAACGGGCTGGCCCGGCTGGTTTATCAGGTCTCCTTCATCGCCGAAGGTGACAAGCCGAGCCGCCCCTTCGTCATTCTTGATGCCCAGAGCGGTGAGGAGCTCAAACGCTGGGAGGGGATCAACCACAAGGACGCCAGCGGCCCGGGGGGCAACATCAAGACCGGCAAATATTTCTACGGCACCGATTTTGGCCCGCTCATCGTGGATGACAACTGCCGGATGACCAGCCCCAACGTCGATACCATCAACCTCAACCACGCCACCTCCGGCGGGGCCATCCACCAGTTCACCTGCCCGGAGAACCGGGTCAAGGAGATCAACGGTGCCTACTCGCCCCTCAACGACGCCCACTACTTCGGCAACGTGGTGTTCGACATGTACCGCAACTGGTACAACACGGCGCCCCTCACCTTCAAACTGAAGATGCGGGTTCACTACAGCAAGAATTACGAGAACGCCTTCTGGGATGGCAGCCAGATGACCTTCGGTGACGGCGCCACCACCTTCCACCCGCTGGTGAGCCTCGATGTGGCGGCCCATGAGGTGAGCCACGGCTTCACCGAGCAGAACTCCGGATTGGTCTATTCGGGACAATCCGGCGGCATCAACGAGGCCTTCTCCGATATGGCGGGGGAAGCGGCAGAGTTCTACATGAAGGGGAGCAACGACTGGCTGGTCGGCGCCCAGATCTTCAAGGGCAACGGCTCCCTGCGCTACTTCGAGGATCCGACCCGGGATGGCAGATCCATCGGCCATGCGGCGGATTATCGGGAGGGGATGGATGTACACCACAGCTCAGGGGTCTATAACCGCGCCTTCTACCTGCTCGCCACCAGCAGTGGCTGGAACACCCGCAAGGCATTTGAAGTGTTCTTGCTGGCCAACCGCCTCTACTGGGGCGCCAACACCAACTACCAGCAAGGGGCCTGCGGCGTCAGCCGGGCGACCGCCGACCTGGGTTACAGTCAGGCGGATGTGGCACGGGCCTTCCAGACCGTCGGGGTCGATGCCAGCTGCGGCACCACGCCGCCACCGAGCGACAACGTGCTGCAAAACGGCGTGCCGGTGAGCAACCTCGCCGCCAGCAAGGGTGGCAAGCTCAACTACACCCTGAACGTACCTGCGGGCACCAGGTCGCTGCAGATCAGCAGCAGTGGCGGTACCGGTGATGCCGACCTCTACGTCCGCTTTGGCAGCGCCCCCACCAGCAGCAGTTACGACTGCCGTCCCTACAAGGGAGGCAATAACGAAAGCTGCTCGTTCACCAATCCCAAGGCGGGCACCTGGCATGTGCAGCTGTCAGGGTTTTCCGCGTTCAGTGGCGTAACCCTCAAGGCCAGCTACTGACCCACCCGATGCGGGCCTTGTCCCGCATCGCTCTACTCATTGCGCCACCGTTTCGCCAGCGTGCGAGCGGTGGCCAACACGGTTTCCCTAGCCGGGTTGGGCCGCTTGCCACCGCGCCACGCCATCATCACATCCCAATGCTCCTGCGGCAGATTGCGCACATCGAGCCTGACCAGCCGCCCCACCTCCAGATCCCGCTTGATGGCCAGCTCCGGCATCAGGGTGATAAACCCGTGTTCCAGCGCCAGATCCCGCGCCGCACTGGCGGGCTGCACCGCATGCAGGGGGCTGGCGGCCCGCCGCAGCCGCCGCAACTGCTGGATAAAGACGTCACACCCCGGCCCCCATACCTGAGGCGCCAGCCGCTGGTCGGCAATATCCTCCAGGGTGAGGCCGTGACAACCGGCCAGCGGATGCAATGGCGAGGCGATAGCGATGATGGGGGAGCAGCAGAGCAGCTCCATCTGCAGGCCCGCAACCGGCGGACGCTTGAGCACAAAGCCGATATCGGCCTCCCCGGTCAGCAGCGACTGCATGATCTCGCCGGAGTGATCCGTGGTGCAGCGGATTTCGAACGGCTCATCCACCAGCTCCATCAATAGCGAGCCAAACACCACCGAAGTGAGGGATGGCAGGCTGGAGAGACGGATACATGGCAGTGCTGGCGCCCCCTGCAGTGCCAGTCGCCCTTCGCTCAGAGTGGCCAGCGCCGAACGGGCGGCAGGGAGAAACTCCTCGCAAGCACGGGTCGGCGTCACCCCGCGTCGATGACGCTGAAACAGCGGCGCCCCGAGGCTCTCCTCCAGCTGGGCAATCCGCTGGCTCACCAGCGGCTGTGACCAGCCACGAATGGCCGCCGCCTGACTGAAGCTGCCCAGCTCGGCCACATCCAGCAGCAGTTGCAGATCGTCCAAATCCATAGACATAAATAATCCTGATATGAAATATAGGTAGTTGTCGTCTACCACTATATCTAAACCCTCTCCAGAATGAAGGTATCTGTGAATGAGAGGGCGTTATGGTCGATAGGGCGAGGTTTTGGGGACGCTGGTTTCTGGCGCTGGATACCACACTGGTGATCCTGGGTTTCTTTGTGGTGATGCCGATGATCAGCCTGCGCTTCGTCGATCAACTCGGCTGGGCCGCCGGTCTGGTGGGGCTGGCCCTCGGCCTGCGCCAGCTGACCCAGCAGGGGCTGGGGATCTTCGGCGGTTCGCTGGCCGACCGCTTTGGCGCCCGCCCGCTCATCGTCACCGGCATGTTGCTGCGGGCGGTGGGCTTCGCCACCTTGGCCTGGGCCGACAGCGGCGCCATGCTGATCTTCTCCTGCTTCCTCTCCGGACTCGGCGGTTGCCTGTTCGACCCGCCACGGGCGGCACTGGTGATCAAGTTCACCCGTCCCCATGAACGGGGCCGCTTTATCTCCCTGCTGATGATGCTGGAGAGTGCGGGAGCCGTCACCGGTGCCCTGCTAGGCAGCTGGCTGCTGCGCTTTGACTTCACCTATGTCTGCCTGCTGGGCGCCGGACTCTTCACCCTGGCGGCTCTCTGCAACTGGACCCTGCTGCCCGCCTACCGCCTCTCGGTCAAACCGACTCCGATGCGGGAAGGGTTGGGGCAGGTGCTGGCAGATCGCGCCTTCTGCCGACTGGTACTGATCCTGAGCGGCTACTACATGCTGTGGGTACAGGTGATGCTGATTTTCCCCATTCTGGTCAAGCAGCTCTCCGGCACCACCACGGCAGTGGGCTGGATGTACAGCCTGGAAACGGCGCTATCACTGGCGCTGCTCTACCCTATTGCCCGTTTCAGCGAGCGGCGCTATCGGCTGGAGAGCCGGCTGATGACGGGTATCCTGCTCATGACGGTGGGGATCGGGCTGGTCGCCTTCGTCAGCACCCTCTCCGGCATCTTCGTACTGCTGGCCTGCTTCTATCTGGGGATCATCATCTGTGAACCGGCCCGGGAGACCCTGATGACCCGGCTTGCCAACCCCACAGCCCGCGGCAGCTACATGGGCTTTAGCCGCCTCGGACTGGCGCTGGGAGGCATGACCGGCTATGTGGGCGGCGGCTCCCTCTATGACTTCTCGCTGCAACAGGGACAACCGGCCCTCCCCTGGCTGGTGCTGGGCACCATAGGCGTGGCCACCATGCTGCTGCTCGCCCGCTGCTTCTCCCGCCGCCCGGAGCTGGCTATCAGAGCCGCCGCCTGACGACCGCCCCACCTGCGGCAGCCCAATCAACGGGGCTGCCGCTCACCTCATATTCTGCAAGTCATCACAGCAAAAGGTTGCGAATTACAACTTTTACGCTATTTTAGTTGTCATGCACAACTAAAAAAGGAACCCACGATATGGATCCCCGTCCCCTGCGCTCCCTGTCGCGCGATCTGGTTCGCGAACTCGGCATGCTCTCCCAGCAGTGCGGCAATCTGGCCCTCACCCCCATCGAGGCTCACCTGCTGATCGAGCTGGAAAACGCCCCGGCCACCAACCAGCAGCTGGCAGAAAAGCTGCACATCGACAAATCCAACGCCAGCCGTCCGCTGGCGCGCCTGGCCGAACGGGAGCTCATCAGCTGGCACCCGCACCCCTCCGACGGGCGCAGCAAGGAGGCCCGCCTCACCGTCAACGGTCAGGGGATGCTGCTGGAGTTGCACCGGGAGATGGACGGGGCGATGGAAGAGATGTTGGCACAGTTGAGCCTGCCCGAGCGGGAGCAGCTGTGGCAAGGGCTGCGGCTCTATCGCAGCGCCCTCTCCCGCGCCCGTCGCCAGCGGGGTTACCAGATCCGCCCCATCACGGCGGCGGACAATGCCCAGATCGCCTTGGTGATCCGCGCCGTCTCGGCCGAATATGGCCTCACCGCCGACAAGGGCTATGGGGTATCCGATCCCAATCTCGACACCCTCTCCCAGAGCTATCAGGGGGAGAAGAGTCGCTACTGGGTCATCGAAGGGCCGGACGGTTCCATCCTCGGCGGAGGTGGTATCGCGCCATTGGCGGGAGAAGAGGGAGTCTGCGAGCTGCAGAAGATGTACTTTATGCCCGCCCTGCGCGGACTGGGCCTTGGCAAGCGGTTGGTGTTGCAAGCACTGGATGCCGCTCGTAGTTTGGGCTATCGCCGCTGCTATCTGGAGACCACTGAGGTACTGCGCGAAGCCACCAGCCTCTACGAATCACTGGGCTTTGAACACCTGCCCGGCCCCCTTGGCTGCACCGGCCACGGGGATTGCGAGATCTGTATGGTGCTAGACCTGGCGATCTAAAGTGATAGCGGCAAGCAGAAGTATCCCCTGCTTGCCGCTTTGTTTACTATGGCTGCGCCACTACCCGAAATCGCTCCAGCACCAGCGTGGCGTGCTCATCAAATTCTCTCCCTTCCGCCTTCATCTCGCGTTCGAAGAAGGCCTTGTGCGCCTCGTGCCACCAAGCCAGAGAGCCATCGCCCTCCCCCTCCTCGGCAGCAAACGCAGCATCAATCTCATCGAATCGGCACAAGGTGACCGAGACTATTTCAACCAGCGCCTTGGGCTGACCACTCCAGTCGGTTACCACCAGTAGGTCCCCCTGTTCCGGCATCCGCTTGCCCTTCTCCAGATACCAGTAAGCGAGGCTACAGGTCGCTCGCTTGCGTCCTGCCACCACCAGCGAAGCACAGAGGTTGGCATTGTGTTCATCAGCACAGAAGTAGTCCGCCGAGACATGACGAGCCCGTGCAGCCACCGGCAGGGATAACAGATAACCCTCAAGAGCCGAGCAGGCAGGATTCATCGATTCAACCATCACCTCTCCTTGATGCGTAAAAAAATCCCGCCATCTGGCGGGATTTGGTAAGCAGTATCAGTGCTCGCGAGTCTGGCGGAACTCAACGTCCGGGTGACGCTCCTGTGCCAGGCGCAGGTTGACCATGGTCGGTGCGATATAGGTGAGGTTGTCACCGCCATCGAGAGCCAGGTTGACCTCGTTCTTGCGTTTGAACTCTTCGAACTTCTTGACGTCGGTCCCTTCCACCCAGCGGGCGGTGGAAACGTTGACCGCCTCGTAGATGGCCTCGACGTTGTACTCACTCTTCAGACGAGAAACCACCACGTCAAACTGCAGCACACCGACCGCACCGACGATGAGATCGTTGCTGATCAGCGGACGGAACACCTGCACCGCGCCCTCTTCAGAGAGCTGGACCAGCCCCTTGAGCAGCTGCTTCTGCTTGAGCGGGTCGCGCAGGCGGATGCGGCGGAACAGTTCCGGTGCAAAGTTCGGGATACCGGTGAACTTGAGATCTTCCCCCTGGGTGAAGGTGTCACCGATCTGGATGGTACCGTGGTTGTGCAGACCGATGATGTCCCCGGCGAAGGCGTCTTCCGCCTGCTCACGGTCACCGGCCATAAAGGTCACGGCGTCGGAGATGTTCACATCCTTGCCGATACGCACATGGCGCATCTTCATGCCCTTGCTGTAAGTACCTGACACGATACGCATAAAAGCGATACGGTCACGGTGCTTCGGATCCATGTTTGCCTGGATCTTGAACACGAAGCCGGAGAATTTCTCCTCGGTCGCCACCACTTCGCGGCTCTCGGCCTTGCGCGGCATGGGAGACGGCGCCCAGTCAGTCAGGCCGTCCAGCATGTGGTCGACACCGAAGTTACCCAGTGCAGTACCGAAGAAGACAGGGGTCATCTCGCCAGCGATAAAGGCATCGTGATCGAACTCGGGGGAGGCGCCCTGCACCAGCTCCAGCTCGTCGCGCAGTTGCTGGGCCAGATCTTCGCCGACGGCGGCATCCAGATCCGGGTTGTTCAGCCCCTTGACTACACGCTTCTCCTGAATGGTGTGGCCCTGACCGCTTTGATAGAGATAGGTCTCATCCTTGTAGAGGTGATAGACCCCCTTGAAGGATTTGCCGCAGCCGATAGGCCAAGTGATCGGGGCGCACATGATCTTCAGCTCGCGCTCCACCTCGTCCATCACTTCCATCGGATCGCGCACTTCGCGGTCCAGCTTGTTCATGAAGGTGAGGATAGGGGTATCACGCAGACGGGTCACTTCCATCAGCTTGCGGGTCCGGTCTTCAACACCCTTGGCGGCATCGATGACCATCAGGCAGCAGTCGACCGCGGTCAGGGTACGGTAGGTATCTTCAGAGAAGTCCTCGTGACCCGGGGTGTCGAGCAGGTTGACCAGACAATCGGCATAGGGGAACTGCATCACCGACGTGGTGATGGAGATACCACGCTGCTTCTCCATCTCCATCCAGTCGGATTTGGCGTGCTGGCCCGAGCCACGGCCCTTGACGGTACCGGCGCGCTGAATGGCCTGTCCGAACAGCAGGACTTTCTCGGTGATGGTGGTTTTACCCGCATCCGGGTGCGAAATGATCGCAAAAGTGCGTCTCTTGGAGACTTCACTCAGAAATTCAGCTGACATAATTCAACGTTCTTCTATTGAGCGGTGGCATCAGCCACCGTGGGAATAAATCCGGAATGCCGCTCACAGCACATGTATACGCAACGAAAGCCACGCCAGCTGGCGTCTTGCCAACCTGGTGGAGAGAGGGAGGAGGGTTGCGTTACATGGGTCTTCTCGCCTGAGTCAAAGCAAAATTGCGCGACATTATACCCGCGCGAGTGAAAAATACCCAGCCTGACAAGAGAGGATAATTTGGCCGCCCAGCAGTTCCACAGGTTCCAACTGAACAGAAAATCAAACGCTCCGAATCGGATGGCAGCATCCGGACCACGTGGATTTGGCCCCCTCCCCATGCCAGCAACAACCACTCTTGATAAATTTTCATACTTGGACTTTCCCTATCCAGCTACAAATATGTAAATCGTATCTACATAATGGAGAGGTCATTACATGAAACATTCCACCCTGCACAATCAACAGATCGTCATTATCGGTGGTACCTCGGGTCTTGGCCTGGCCACCGCCCAGCAAGCGATCGAGCAAGGCGCCAAGGTCATTATCGGCGGTTCCAGCCGTGAGCAGCTTGCCACTGCGCTGGCTGAACTGGGCCCAAATGCCAGTGGCCATCAACTGGATATTCTCGACGTCGACTCTATCAATCACTTTTTCAACCAGCTGGATTCGCTGGATCATCTCGTCATCACCGCCGCCGTCATGCGACCAGGCAGCTTTCTCACCGCTGCCATCGAGGATTTGAAAATCAACATGGACAGCCGCTTCTGGGGAAGTGTTCATGCGATCCGCGCCGCAGCACCCAAACTGTCCGAACGCGGCTCCATCGTGCTCACGTCCGGGATGGTGACGCGCCGCCCACAACTAGGTAAGGCACTCCCGGCCGTTGCAGCTGGCGCGGTTGAAACGCTGGCTCACAGTCTGGTTACCGAACTGACCCCCCGTCGGATCAACGTCATCAACCCGGGCCCCATGCGCACTCCCATGTTGCTTAAAGCGCTGGGCAATGACCCACAAAAAGTGGCTGCCGTGGCACAAAGCCTGCCGTTGAAACGCTTGGGAGAGGGAGAGGATTATGCGCAGGCCGCGCTATTCCTGATGAGCAATAACAACATGAATGGTGAGGTGCTTCACCTCAATGGCGGCAGCGCCTGGGCATAACGCCCTTCTGACGGTCTTCTGCGCTCGTGCTTGCCAATCTGTCATCGCAGGCAAGAACGAGCGCAGGGGACGAGCGTCATCGCCATATCAGAGTGCTCCCCAATAGTGATGACATTCTGGTGAGTGACAATACCCAGCCCGTCAGTTATCTGTTTCCACCCGGTTGCGCCCCGCCTCTTTCGCACGATACAGCGCATTGTCGGCACGCTGGATCAAGGCCGCCAGATCCTGATCACCGTCTCGCAGAGAGGCACACCCGATACTAATGGTTACCGGGTACGACATGCCGGGCAGCGCCCGGTTGGCAACCGAGTGACGGATCCGCTCAGCCACCCGGCACGCTTCTTCAAGGCTGGTATCCGGCAGCAGGATCAAGAACTCCTCTCCGCCGGTACGCCCCAACTGATCCTGGTGCCGCAGCTGACGATCTGCCGCTCGAGAGACCCATTGCAGCACCCTGTCTCCTTGATGATGACCCAGGGTATCGTTGATCCGCTTGAAGTGATCGATATCGAACACCAGCAGACAAAATGGCGAGCCCTGCCTACGAGCCTGCGCCAACATATCGCTGCCCTGCCGCAGCACCCGACGGCGGTTGTTGATGCCGGTCAGCTCATCGGTAAAGGCCAGACGACGCATCCGACGGTTGCGATCAAGCAGCCACCCCATCGTCAGCAGTGCCAGTCCCCCGCAGAGCACCATCACCACCAGCAGCCAGAAGCGACGCTCCTTGACCTGCTCCAGCTCCTGCTGCTGCAGTTTCTGCTCGACTCGCAGTCGCTCGTTCTCCCCCTCCTGACGTGCCAGCTCGAACTCGCCGCGAACCCAGGCCGTGCTCTGTTCCCGTAACAGCTGATCGAGCCGCTGCTCCTGCACCAGATGCTCCCGCAATGCGGCCAGTGCCGCCGGATAATCGCCTTGCAACTCGAGCGCCCGACTGCGTACCCAGTAGAGCTCGAGCAAAAAGCGCACGTGCCCTTCCACCTTCAAAATCGGCTCAATCTTCTCAAGCGCACGCAAGGCTGGCGCCGGTTCCTGCTGTTCGACTCTCAACCTCGCCCGCACCAGCTCGAGATGCGCATGGAGGATGGGGTCAACATCGGGAGAGAGCACCTTCGCCGCTTGTGCCAGCAAGCGTCCGGCATCAGCGGGGCGATCCAGCCCGAGCAGAGCCTCGGCCTGCATCACCATGCGTTCGGCATGCTCAATCAGATATTGAGGCTGATTATAAAAGGCCGCACTGCGTTCAAGCTCGCCCAGCGCATCCTGATAACGCCCGGTCTGCAGATAGACCATCGCCAGTTGATCACTTAGCCTTGCCGAGCCAAACCCGTCGTGGCTCCTGGCAAAGTGTTCGCTCAACCGGTTGAGGGTGGCAAGTGCTTCGGCGTAGAGGCCCATCCGACGAAATGTGGCTGCAATCTCGAGCTGCGCCTGGTGATACCAGGTGGGCAACCCCAACTGCTCATAGATATTGTGCGCCTTGGTGAGATCCATCAGCCCCTGGCCTGAGACCCCCTGAAAAGACAGCATGGCCCCCCGGCGGGCCAGCGCCAGCGCCTCCAGCTTTGGCAAGGCGGCCTCTCTTGCCCGCCGCAGCCCCTCATCGTAATCGTGACGAGCCTTCGCTACCTCGCCGAGCAGCTGATTGAACCAGCCGCGGCAAATCGTCAGCTCCGCCACGGCGGCGGCGTCGCCCTGCTCGCGCGCAATGGCCAGCATCCGCTCCGCATTGGCGATGGCGGTACGGGACTCCTGCATGTCATCGGCCGATTGGGCCCAGCAAGCCAGACGACTGATCCGCATCTGCTGCGACGGCGGATAGGCGTTGCCGTCCCGCTGCAAACGGGCAACGCGCTCCCGCAGCAACTCGATCGGCTGATAGACCCGCTCCATCCCTCCCAGTTCATTTTCCAACTGCTCGGGGGACAAGGGTTTGGCTGCCAGCCCGAACGCCGCCAGCAACAGCAGCAAGGCAAGTCGGCTCATACTCACTCCGGATCAATGGGAAAGATCATCGGGCAAGCCGATGCCGGAAAATCACCATCTTTCCCCTGTAACAATGGTTGTAAAGGCTATCACCCGGACAGAGAGCCCGAATGGCAGGCTAGTCACATTTTACTGCGATATCATCGCGTTGGAATAAAAGCGGGGACGCACAGCGAAAAAGAGGGGGCGGGATAACAACCCAAGAGGGGTTGCCCCCTCCCGGTCACTAGTGATGCTGCCAGCGCCGCAGCAGCCGGCCGCGCAGGCCGCAATCGAGCAGCCAGCTGTTGTCAAATACCCGCAGCAGCGCCTGCTTGGCGTGGCGGGACATGGCGACGGCGTGAAAACGGGTCTGGCGCTGGCGATAGCGGTTCATCTGATCGAGCAGGGGATGGGGCAGGCTCTGGGCGATAAAGTCGGAGATGACCAGCACATCCGCCTTGGCAAAGGCGGGATCATCAAGCTTGGCCAGCGCTTTTTCCAGGCAGGGCACCAGATCGGTACCGCCGTGAAAACTCATGGAGAGGAAGCGCTCCGCCTTGTCCAGCCCGGTATCGGCGGTGATCTCGAGGGTCGCCACCTCGGTGGAGAAGAGCATCAGGTAGCAGCCGCGCTTCTCATCCATCGCCACCTTGAGCAGCGCCAGAAAGAGTGCCTTGGCACACTCCTCGGGATAACCCCCCATGGATCCGGAGGTATCGACGCAGACGATAAAGGGGCCTCGCTGCTGCAACTGCTGCCCCCCCTGCTCCGGGGTGCGCAGCATGATGCGCTGACGCGGCAAGGTGCCACGTGACTGGTAGCTGAGCAGGCGCCGCTCCAGATAGCGGCGATAGAACTCCAGCTCCAGCTCGGGCAGGCCCAGCATCACCGCCTCGCTTGGCAGCAGCCGCATCAGATCGCTCGCCTGATGGATGCCCACCAGATCGTCCGGCACATCGTCGCTGGGTGCTGGCTCCAACTCCAGCACCTGCACCGGCGGCACAGGTTGCTCCTGCGCCCGCCGATCCCGCTCGCTGCGCCCGAGCAGGCCGGCAATCTCCGCCAGCAAGGGTTCGCGCTGCAACATGCGGGCATACTGCTTGACCAGCACCAGACTGCGCTTGTGCCAGTGCCCCTGCGCCAGATCCCACAAACCACCGGCGGAGATCTGGTTGGGATCGAGGGCATCGGCCAGGGTGCGGCTCGCCAGCAGCTGATCTTCAATCTCCTGACGCTGCTTCTCCCGCTCCGCTTCTGCGATCTGCTGCTGCAGTTGCAGCAGGCTCCCCACAAGACTGGCGCGCCACTTGTCGATAAAGAGCTGGCGCAGCCCCTCGGTGGGGTGAGCAGTCAGCTGACGCACCAAGGATCTGGCCTCACCGGCGAAGGGGCTGTACTGCTCCAGCGACTCCAGCAAGCCGGGCAGGCGACCAATCAGCTCGGTCATCGGCAGTTGCCGGTGCGCCTGATAGAGCAGGTACTCCTGCTCCAGCGCCACCGGCACCGGCTTGTGACGGATCTCCTCGCCAAGCTGCTCACCCCAGCTATGCAGGCGCTTTTTCAGCAGCTTGCCCTGTAGCGGGGAGCGTTTGATAAATTCGGAAATCTTGGGCGAGGCCGCCAGCAGGAGCGCCACCTCACCCGCAAGCTCCCCTTCGCCAATCAGGAGCCCCAGATCCAGCATGCCGATCTCAAGCATGAGCGCTCCTTACTCGTCCAGCCTTGGCAACCGCTCGCGCCACTGGGTCATCTCGCTGCGCAGCAGTTCGAGATCCCGGTTCAGCACGAAGAAGCTGTCTTCCACCTGCTGCAACCAGCGTGAGTCGATAAAGAGGTGTTGTTGGTGACGTTCGAACAGGCTGCGCTGCTGCTTGAGCATCTGCATCACCTTGCCGACCTGAACCAGCTGCTCGTCGAGCGACTGCAACCAGGGCGCCAGCACCACCTCGGGGATGGCATTGCGCTCCATCAACACCAACGGGATCTGCTGGCGCTGGATATCGAGCACCTGCAGCCGCAGCTCATCGTCCAGTACCAGCTCGTAATGGCCCTCTTTCGGGTTGCCAAACTCATAACCTACCAGTGCCTCACCGGTGGGATGCCAATGGGAGAGCAAGGTGCGATCGAACACCAGGGTGCGGGTGAGACGCTCGGGATCGCCGCCATCCAGCGGCGCCGGGGTGAGCAGATGGAAGTGCACTTGCTTGCCAAAGGGTCTGGCATTGGCAAGCGGGATCTCGATACCCCGGGCCCGCCGGCCAAACCACTGCTTGCGTTGCCGGGCCTTTGTGCAAAGGCGCTGGGCCACGCTCTGTTTGAGCTGTTTGAACTGATCCCGAAGGGCGAGAAGCTGACGGGTCATCGCCAGTTGCTGATAGCCGTAAAGGCGGGAAAACTCGGTCATCATCTCCAGCAGGGCGGTGCGGGACTCCTCGTCATGCCAGAGACAATCCTTGAACAGCAGCAGATCTACCGGTGCAACCTCATCGCGGCCATTGAAGAAGGCGCTCGCCTTGATGAGCCGTACCGCCTTCTTCCAGCGACGATCCGACACATAGCAGCGATGGGCCAGCTGGCTGTCTAGCTGCTGGCGCAGCTGATAGATAAGTTCGAAACAGGCATCCGGCAGGCGCACCTGTTCAATCTGGCTCTGCCACTGCTCGTACTCATCCCCCCGGATCTGCAGGGATTCCGGCAGATTCTGGTGGGCGTGACCATCGCTGGCCAGCATGGATTGAAAGTTGGCTTTCTCCTGCACCCGGTCCATCCAGATCCGCACCAACATCCGGTCGTAGAGCGCTTCCAGCCCGCTGTCCTGCGCCGGCAGCTCGTTGGAGGCGGTCACCAGCAAGCGCATCGGGATGGGGTGCTGGCTGTCGCCATTGCGAAACTGTCGCTCGTTGATAGCGGTGAGCAGGGTGTTGAGAATGGCGGGACCCGCCTTCCAGATCTCGTCGAGGAACACCACCTCAGCCTCCGGCAGATAGCCAGCAGTGAGGCGAAGGTATTTGCCATCCTCTTTCAGCGCCTGAATGGAGAGGGGGCCAAATACCTCCTCCGGTGTGCTGAAACGGGTCATCAGATATTCAAAGTGGCGGGCGTCGTGAAAGGCCAGCTTGAGGCGACGGGCAATCAGACTCTTGGCGATACCGGGTGGCCCCAGCAAGAAGACACTCTCACCGCTGAGGGCCGCCAGCAGACCGAGGCGCAAGGCATCCTGCCGTTCGTAGAGCCCCTCACCGAGGGCGGCCAGCAGCCGGGGCAGCCGCTCCTGGATGGGAATAAGACGCGCAGGATTCTGGGCTTGAGCTAAAGACGACATAGAGAGTGTTCCGAAGCTGGGATGATGTTAGCCCCAAGGCGCGATATCCATTTGCTCGACCTTGGGTTTTGTCTTGTTATGATGTTTATTCTGGTATCTCTTGCCGCACAATACCCGCCTCTGGCAGGAAAAAACGCAAGGGCAGTGCGATACCGTATCGGCAGCGTGCTGCGCTCATGCATAGCCAGTGTCGTGATGGCACCATGCCCGCATGCGCCAGATGATGCGTTGCAAAGGGTGCAGCAAAAGCGGTTCGAGTGTACCCTGCGCAACACAATTTTCCCCAATGCAGATCAAGAGTGAGTCGCCCCAGATGCAAGATCCCGTTCGTCAGAGCATGTTGGCCCGCATGGGCATTCAAAGCTGGCAACTGCGTCGTCCGGCATTGCTGGGCGCAGCACCCGCTCCCGAGCTTGAGCAAAACGCCACACAGCCGGGCCAGACAGCACCGGCCACCCGCGCTCCGCTACCCAGCGGCAAACTCTGGCTGCTGGCGCCTCAGCTGCCTGCCACCACGCTGCTGGCGGATATCTGCCAGTTGCTCGGCATGACCCCCGACGAGGTCTCACTGCTCAGCGAGCTGCCGCCTGCCGACCTGCAAACGGCGGGCGCCTCCCCCCTGCTCTGGCTGACGGAGGCCAACCCCGCGCGGCCTGATGCGCTGATCTGCCCGCTCACCCCCAGCGCCGCGCAAAAGCGCGCCCTGTGGCAACAGCTGCGCCAACACCTTGCGGCCAACGCGGCGTGATCCTGCATCATGCCGCCAAGACCCACTGTGATGCTGCTCTTTTTACCTGATTTTACAAATGCTGCCTCTGCCAACCCCAGTGCCCAACATCTTGCCATCCGGAGCCCCCATGCCTGAGTTTCGTCCCCTGCTCGAGAGCGATTTCGACCTTGTCTACCCCATCGAGCAAGCCGCTCACAAGGAGCCGTGGAGTGAGGCCAACCTGCTCTCCTGCTTCGGCCCTCGCTATCTCAACGGCTTGATACTGGTCGATGGTTCCCCGGCGGGCTTCTATATCTCGGATCTGGTGGCCGGTGACAGCTCGCTGATGAATATCTGTGTGCATCCGGCGTTTCAGGGCAAGGGGTTGGGACGGGCGCTGTTGCAGGCCTATCTGGCGCGCAGCAAGCAAGCCGGGGCAGAGGCCTGGTTTCTCGAGGTACGGGCCGGTAATCAGACCGCCATCAACCTCTACGAGAGCGCCGGTTTTGCCGAGTATTGCCGCCGCGCCGACTACTACGGCACCGGCAACGACAGGGAAGATGCGGTGCTGATGTCGCGACTGTTCGATTTCGGCTGATCCAGCCTGTTCGTCGCACCCAAGCCTTTTGTCCCCCTCAATCGAGGGGGGCGTTGTCCAGCGCGGGATCCTGCAAGGCCAGGGTGGTATGCACCACCGCCTCGAATCCGGCCCCGGAGAGCGGCATATAGAAGCCCCGCTGCCAGGTTTTTCCCGGCATCCAGATCTGGTCGATATCCACCACTATCTTGATGGGCCTGAGGGGCTGGCCCGGCTGCTGGATATAGATGCCGGGCGGCGTGGCAACCTTGGGAAAGCGGCGCAGGATCTGCTCGCTGCCATCCCCCTTGCCCGGGTTGAGCCGCACTTTCACCAACCGGGCCAGCGGACCAGCCATCTCCTTGCTCTGCCAGAATTTCTTCTCCAGATCGCCGCAGCGGCGGCACTTGGGGGTCTCCAGCACATAGAGCAGCGGATAGCCCAACGCCAGCGCCTGTTGCTGCGCCTGCTGATACCCCTCGGCCCCCTGATACCAGGGATTGGCGGGCCCCTGTGATGACGTTCCGGCAAAGAACCAAAACGCAGCGCCCCCCACCACCATCAGCCCGACCGCGGCCAACGCCCCTTTCACCCACAGATTCATATCGTTAACCCTCTCTCTGCCTCCTAGCAGTATCGGCCAGTCTGCGCAAAGGGAGAGCTATTTGCGCTCTTTGTGATCCAAGACAAACAGCGAACACTTGTAAGCTGTAATGTTGGAGTTTAAACTCTAGCCCGATTTTTAGTGCCCTCGCGGGCGTACAACTGTAATTAAAGGATGTTTAACTGATGCCGAAGCTTCATCTGGTTCGACTGATGCGTGAACGTATTGCCCAGCTTGGCAACAAGGCTGCCCTGCGGGTTCAGCAAGATGGCCAGTGGCGCGCCATCGGCTGGCGTACTCTGGGCCAGGCCATGGACTACTGCGCACAGGCGCTGATCCGTGCCGGCCACCAGCCAACCGAAATGGTCGGCATCTATGCCCGCAACATGCCGGAGTGGACCCAGGCCGATCTCGGCATCCTTGCCGCCCGCGGCGTCAGCGTCCCTATCTATCCCACCAGCACGCTCGATCAGCTGCGCTACATCGTCAAAGATGCCGGCATCAAGGTGCTGTTCGTTGGCGAACAACCTCAGTTCGATCAGGCGCTACAACTGATTGAAAGCGGCGAGATCCGCCAGCTCATCGCCCTCGACGGCAGCGTCAACCTGCGCGGCTGCGAGCAGGCGAGTCACTTCCAGACATTTCTGGTCTCCGGCAACCATCAGCCCAGTGAGCAAGAGCTGCGCGAGCGGGAAACACAGTACCGGATGGATGATCTGCTGACCCTGATCTACACCTCCGGCACCACAGGCGAGCCCAAGGGGGTCATGCTCGACTTCAGCAACATCGCCGCCTGTTTCGAGATGCACAACAGCCGCCTCGACCTCAATCAGCAGGATGTGTCGCTCTGCATGCTACCACTCAGCCACGTGTTCGAGCGGGCCTGGAGCTACTACGTGCTCTATTGCGGCGCCGAGAACGTCTATATCCGCGATCCGCAGAAGGTGATGGATGTGATTGGCGAGGTGCAGCCGACCGTGATGTGCGCCGTTCCGCGACTCTACGAGAAGGCCTACGCCATGATCCAGGCCAAGGTGGCTCAGGCTCCGGCTCTGCGTCGTGCCCTGTTTGGCTGGGCGACCAAGGTCGGCAAGCAGATGGTTGCCACCCGGCAGGCTGGCAAGTCCGCTTCCCCGCTGCTCTACGGCCAGCTCTGGCTCGCCGAGCGACTGGTGTTTCGCAAGCTGCGCGCACGCTTCGGCGGCCGCACCCGCTTCCTGCCGGTGGCGGGCGCCCGTCTGGCCGACGATGTGAACCTCTTCTTCCAGGCGATGGGGCTCAACCTCAAGTACGGCTACGGCATGACCGAGACCACCGCCACCGTCTGCTGCTACGAGGATAGCCAATTCAAGCTGGGCTCCATTGGCACGGCACTAAACGGCATCGAGGTAAAGCTGGGTGAGAACAACGAACTGCTGGTGCGCTCCCCCACCGTGATGCGCGGCTACTACAACAAGCCGGACGCGACTGCCGAAGTGATGACCGAAGATGGCTTCCTGCGTACCGGCGATGCCGGTGAGCTCGACAGCCAGGGCAATATCTACTTCACCGAACGTCTCAAGGAGCTGATGAAGACCTCCAACGGCAAGTACGTGGCCCCGCAACTGGTGGAAGGGACCATCGGCAAGGATCGCTTTATCGAGCAGATCGCCATCGTCGCCGATGCTCGCCACTTCGTCTCGGCACTGATCGTGCCCTGCTTCGAGTCGCTGGAGGAGTACGCCCGCTCCATCAACCTGCAGTACCAGTGCAAGACCGAGCTGCTGCGCCACTCCCGGGTAATGGAGTTCTTCGAAGCCCGCATCGCCGACTTGCAAAAAGAGCTGGCCAAGTTCGAGCAGGTGAAGAAGTTCACCCTGCTGCCGAGCGCCTTCTCCATGGAGCTGGGTGAACTGACCCCCACCATGAAGCTGCGCCGCAAGATCATCGAAGCCAAGTATCAGAGCGAAATCGAGGCCATGTATAACCACGTCTGATATCGCTCAGGTTCAGAGAAATAAAAAAGCCGCTCACTCGAGCGGCTTTTTGTTGGCACTTTGGTTGGTACGAACCCGCCTTCAGGCCGTGGTGGTACTGGTCCCGAAGTAGTCGGCCAGGAAGTCATCGAACGACAGGCTGTCGCTGCGCTCGCGTTCACGCTGCTTGGCCAGCGAATCCTTCGCCTCACCGGCAAAGTAGGCCTCATCCCAGTACTGCAGCTCCCCTGCCAGCAGCTCCTCCCGATAGCGGGTCGCCAGCTTGTCGCCATAGCAGCCGTTGTCCTTGCCGCTCTCCAGCAACTCCCTGAGCATGCGGGCGGAGTAGGTGAGCTCGGGGTTGAGCAGCTTCTCGCGGTGCATCGCCAGCGTCTCGCGATAGCGGTTGCGACCACAGCAGCGATCCAGCAGATCGGCCACCTGAGCCAGCTCGTCAAACAGTTTGAGGCCGTACTCTTTGAGGCCAATGGCATTGCCCTGCTCATCTTCCAGCGTCAGGCCGGGACGACGCCCTTCCAGCACCACCTTGTTCTGGTTGCGGCGGTTGCGGGCAATCTCCTCGTCACTCAGCACCGGGGAGGGGCGCAGCAGGCACCAGACCAGGAACAGGTCGAAGAAGCGGATCTGATCCGCATCGATGCCGAGCGGGGTGAAGGGGTTGACGTCCACGGTGCGCAGCTCGATGTATTCGATGCCGCGCTGATCCAGCGCATCCGAGGGCTTCTCGCCGCTGCGCGGGGTGCGCTTGGGGCGGATCGGGGCGTACAGCTCATTCTCCAGCTGCAACACGTTGTCGTTAAGCTGACGATACTCCCCATCCACCTTGACCCCGATCTTGGCAAAGTCGGGATTGTGGGTGTTGATGGCGCGGCGCAGACTGCTGACATAGGCCGGCAGATTGTCGTGGCTGATCTTGAGCCCAGCCTGGGCGCTGTTGGTATAACCCAGATCAGAGAGACGCAGCGCGGTGGCGTAAGGCAGATAGAGGGTACCCTTGCCGGTCTTCTCGAACGGCAGGTTGCTCTTGCGCCCTTTGAGGAAGGATTCGCAGATGGCCGGGGAGGCACCAAACAGATAGGGTACCAGCCAGCCGAAGCGGTAGACGTTGCGAATAAGCCCCATGTACTTGTCGGAGATAAAGCGCTGGCTGCAGCACCCTTCGCACACCAGATCCTGCCACTCGCTCCAGAAGCTGTCTGGCATGGAGAAATTGAAGTGCACCCCGGCGATCACCTGCATCAGGCTGCCGTAGCGGTTCTTCAAACCCTGACGGTAGAGGGTCTTCATTTTGCCGATGTTGGAACTGCCGTACTGGGCCAGCCGGATACTCTCTTCCCCACCGACGAAGCAGGGCATGGAGAGCGGCCAAATCCGCTCGTCACCCAGATGCTGAATCACATGGTGATGGATGTCGCCGAGCTGTTCCATCAGGCTGTCGATGGAGTCGGTGGCCGGGGTGATGAACTCCAGCAGGCTCTCCGAGTAGTCGGTGGTGATATTGGGATGGGTCAGGGCCGAGCCCAGCGCCCGGGGATGGTCACTCTGGGCGAGTCGGCCATCCGGCGTGATGCGTAGGCATTCACGTTCGATCCCGCGCCGGATCCCCTTGAGCGCGGTGAGGCGCTCCGGTGATCCCAACGCATTCAGCAACTCGGTGAGCGACAAGCTTGTTGTAGTCATATTCACGGCTCATGTGAGGCCGCCCCATCCGGGGCGGCTCTTGATTTTTATAAAGCGTCAGTTACGGCAACTGCAGCGGATAGATGGGAAGATGAAGCTCCTTCAGGGGTTTTTCAAGCTTTTGCTTGTCTCCCACCACCACGATCACCATGTCGGCCGGATTGAGCCAACGGGCCGCACTGGCTTTCAGCGCCTCGGGCGACACCGTTTTGATCAGGTTGTTCTGGGCCTGCACATAGTCCGGCTTCAGGTCATACATCACCATCTGCAGCAGGAAGCCCGCCTTCTGGCCGAGGGTCTCGTAGGAGAGGGCATCCTGCTGGGAGACCGCGCTGCGCATATAGGCCAGCTCGACCGGGGTCGGGCCGCTCTTGCGGTAGTTGTCCATCTCCTTGAGGAACTGGCGGATGGCATCGACGGTGGCATCGGCCCGCACATTGGCGCCGGTGGCGAAGGTGCCCACCTCGCGGTTGGCGGAGAAACCCGAGCTGGCGCCGTAGGTGTAGCCCTTGTCTTCCCGCAGGTTGAGGTTGATGCGGCTGTTGAAGTTGCCACCCAGGTTGAAGTTCATCAGCCCGGCGGTGAAGTAATCCCCCGTGGTATCGAACGGCATGGCGCGACGACCGATGCGGATCACCGACTGGGGTGCCCCCGGTTTGTCCACCAGATAGATGCCCGGCTTGGCCTGCTCACCTTTGAGCTTGAGATCCCCCAGAGTCGGCGTGGCCCCCTTCCACTCGGTCAGGAAGCCGAGTTGCTCCTCGATCTGCTTCTGGCCCACATCACCGACCACCACCACTTTGGCGTTGGTGGGGTTGTAGTAGGCCTGATAGAAGTGCTTCACGTCCGCCAGGGTCAGCTTGGCCACATCGGCCGCAACCCCGTCGGTAGGTTGACCGAGGCGGTTCTGCTTGCCGTAGACCAGCTCGCGGAACGCCTGCCCGGCCAGCCACTCGGGCTGTTGCTGGGCCTGTTGCATCCCTTGCAGCAGCTGCGCCTTGACCCGCTCGAAGTCCGCCTCCCGCATGCCCGGGCGCTCCAGCACCTCGCGCACCAGCGCCAGGGTCTGAGGCAACTTGTCCGCCAGCGAGCTGACGGTGATGAGGTTGTTGTACTGGGCGCTGGAGACATCGATGGAAGATCCCAGCTTTTGCAGCTCGTCGCTCAGCTGAGCCTCGGTCAGGCGCACCGTGCCCTGCCCCATCATGGCGGCAGTCAGATTGGCCAGCCCAAGTTGCCCCTTATCTTCGGCACGAATGCCGCCCGGCAGGGCGATCATGATGGAGACCGCGGGGATCTCGTCACTCTTGGTGCCGATGATCTCGATGTTCTTGTCGAGCTTGTCGTGCCAGATGGCGGGCACCTTGACGCTCACCGCCTCGCCCACCTTGGGCTGCACGCTGCGATCGAAATTGTCTTTTACCGGTCGTTCGGCCAGCGCTTCGTCATGCTTGCTGTAATCCGGCAGCTCGCGCTTGGCGGGGGTAAAGTTCGGGGTGGCAACCTGCCACTCGGTCTTGCCCTTGGGCACCACGCTCAGCACCACCGCCGGCTTGCCGGCGATGAACTTGTCGTAGGCGGCCTTCACCTGCTCTGGGGTCACCTTGCCGATGGCATCCAGCGTCTTGAACACATAGTTGGGATCCTGGGCAAACACCTGACCCATGGCGAGCTGGCTCACCTTGCCGGAGACGCTATCCAGACCCCAGATGGCAGAGGCGCGGTACTTGGCGATCGCCTTCTCCAGATCTTCCGGCTTGAGGCCGCGCTGGGCGAACTCGCCGATCACCTTGTCCACCTCCCCCTTGAGGGTCTTGAGGCTGCCATCCTGCGACGGATTGGGGTAGGCGTAGACGGTCAGGGTACAGGCCAGCTCTTCGCAGTAGTGGGACGCCCCCACATCGATCGCCTTGCCGGTTTTCACCAGCGACTGGTAGAGCATGGAGCTGGCGGAGCCGCCGAGTACGTCGGCAAACATGTCGAGTGCCGGCTCCTGCGGATCGCCAAGAGAGACGGTGGGGTAGCTGATATAGAGCAGCGGCAGGTGCACCTTGTCCTGCAGCGTCACGTAGCGGGTCTCGGGCAGGGTCACCGGCTTTGGCGTCGGCTCGGCCACGTCCGGGCCGCGCGGGATGGAGCCGAAGTACTTCTCGATCCATTCGAGGGCCTGCTTGCTGTCAAAGTCGCCGCCCAGAGTCAAGGTGGCATTGTTGGGGCCATACCAGCGCAGGAAGAACTGCTTGAGGTCGTTCACATCGACCCGGTCGAGATCTTCCACGTAACCGATAGGCTGCCAGGAGTAGGGGTGAGTACGCGGATAGAGCGCCTCCCCAACCTTCTCGCTCACCAGCCCGTACGGCTGGTTATCGACCCGCTGGGCCCGCTCGTTCTTGACGGTGGCGCGTTGGATCTCGAACTTCTTCTGGCTCACCGCATCGAGCAGGAAGCCCATCCGATCCGCCTCCAGCCAGAGCACTTTTTCCAGCTGGTTGGCCGGCACAGTCTCGTAGTAGTTGGTGCGATCCTTGTTGGTGGTGCCGTTCATGTCGCCACCGGCCTCGTTGATGATCCGCATATGCTCCTGATCACCGACGTGTTTCGAGCCTTGGAACATCATGTGCTCGAAGAAGTGGGCGAAGCCGGACTTGCCGACCGTCTCGCGGGATGAGCCGACGTGATAGGTCACATCGAGGTGCACCAGCGGATCGGAGCGGTCGGGGGCCAGGATCACGGTCAGGCCGTTGTCCAGCTTGTACATCTGGTAGGGGATGGCGAGCTTGCCCTCCTCCTTGCCCTGTTCGGCGATCAGGGTCGGTGCCGCCAGCACCGGCAGGGTGAAGCCCAGCAGAATCGTTAAAGGTATGACTTTGTTCACGGTAACCTCGTGAGTGACAAAAACAGGCTAGAAAATGTGACTGGCCAGCAGAAAAACCAGGGCATAACGGAACAATTTGCCGAGCCCGATCAAAATGAGAGAGCGCCAGAAGGAGAGGCGCAGCCAACCGGCCAACAGACAGAGACCATCACCGACCACCGGCGTCCAGGCAAGCAGCAGACACCAGTGACCATGTTGTTTGAGCCAGCCTAAGGCTTTTTGTTCCCCACGGCCTTGAAAATCTTCCGGTTTCTTCTTGAAGGTGGCGAGCCAGCCGAGCCACCAGGTGGTCATGGATCCGAGGGTATTGCCCAGCGTTGCCCACAGTAGCAGGCTCGCCATGCTCCACTCCCCCTTGGCCGCCATGGCCCCCAGCAGCACTTCGGAGCTGCCGGGCAGCAGGGTGGCGGAGGTAAACGCGCTTAAAAAGAGCCACCCCAGCCCCATCTCCATCATTTCGCTCATCCGGGATAGCCATCGGCCGCAGGCATCCGCAGCAGCAGCTTGCCGCGCACATGGCCCCCTTCGATGGCCTGATGGGCCAGCGCCCCCTCGGCCAGGGGGAATTCACCGGCGAGGGTGACCTTCACCTCCCCCTGACGCAGCAGCATCAACATTTGACCCAGCTGCTTCTGGTCGGGGTGAACCAGCATACCGACCACCTCGATACCCGCCGCAGCCCCAGCATCCTTGATCAACTGGGCGGTGATGGTGGGCACCGTCACCAAGTGGCCACCCGGTTTGACACAGGCCAGCGCCGCCTTGCCACTCTCGCCACCCACCAGATCCAGCACCAGATCGACCTGACCGGCCTCTGCCACCACCCGCGCGGGCCAGTTCGCATCGTGGTAATCCACCATCCAGCGCGCCCCCAGAGCATGCAGGAAGCCATGGTTGTCCGGGCTGGCGGTAGCCACCACCTCGGCGCCATAGGCGCTGGCAAACTGCACCGCCAGATGGCCGACGCCACCGGCACCGGCGAGGATCAAGACCCGCTGACCGCTCTGGAGGCCGCCGTGCTCAAGCAGCCCCTGCCAGGCGGTGAGACCGGCCAGTGGCAGCGCCGCCCCCTGCTGCAGGCTAACCCCGTCGAGCTTGACCAGCTGGCTCTCGCTTGCCACCACAGACTCCCCGTAGCCACCGGCGGTGAGGGGAAACCCAACCATACCGCACACCCGCTCCCCCTCGACCAGCGAGGTCACGCCGGGGCCCACTTTCTCTACCACGCCGGAGACGTCATAACCCGGCGTCCAGGGCAGCTTGTCCTTGTTCTGGGCCGCCGCCCAACCGAGACCTGCGCGGGTTTTGGCATCGATGGGGTTAACCCCCGCAAAGCAGATGCGCACCCGCACTTCGCCATCGGCTGGCACCTTATCGAGGGAAGGGTTGAGCTTGAGTACCGAGGGGTCACCGAATGCGGTAATCTGTAGTTGCGTCATTGCACAATCCATCCTGTTGATTGATCAAGGGTCAACAGAATAACAGCGAGGACACCATGGCTCGAATGTTTCTTATTCCTCTGTTGCTGGCACTGGGGTGGTGGGCGTTTCTGCTCTACTTCCGCATCCCGCTCAAACAGGGGGCCAAGGGGTTTTACTGGATCATCGGCATCGGTGGCGGACTGGCCGCCTTCCTCAGCCTGATGATGGTGCTGACTCACTGAGTGCCACAGCCACTCGATAACGAAAAAGGCCACCGAGTTCCGGTGGCCTTCTCACTATCCGGCTTGCTGCTCCAGCGCCGGATTGAGGTAGTAGTGTCGATTGCTCCCCTGCCCCAGCACCCCTTGCGACAGCAGATGGTGGAACACCCGATCCACCTCCTCCAGCGAGAGTGACAAAGCCTGCGCCACCGAGCGCTTGCTGCACTTGAGCTCACCGCTCACCAGCGCACCGCGCACCTGCTCCAGCACTTCAGGGGCGGGCTCGGGGGGCATGATGGGCTCGGGCTGTGCCGCCATCGCCAACGCTTCCTGCGCCTCTCTGCGAGCTTGGTCCTGCTGCCCACGCCACATCCGGCGAAAGCGGTTCTCCTCGCCGATCAGACTGACGAAAAAGGCACCGAACACGTCGAGCAGCACCGAGAGGAAGCAGACCAGCAGGAACTGCACCTGACTGATGCTCATCCCCACCCCGTCCGCCAAACTGCTCATCAGCCCCAGCATGGAGGATTGTTCGTTGACCGGCTTGGCATCGCGCTGCTGGCGCAGCTCATCCTGCTGCAAGCGCAGCTTGGTGTTGGCATGCTGCAACGAGGAGACGCCGCTGGAGATGCGCTCCAGCTCGATATATTTGCGGGCCGCCTCCTCGTTGAGCTGGATCTGCCGCTCGATGCTGGCGATCTGCTCGTCGAAACGGGCAAGCTCCCGCTCGTGGCGCGCCTGCTGGCTCAGTACCGTGTTGGTGGCACTGTTGATGCCACCAATACTGCCGCCGATGGAGATAGCCGCCAGCACGCTGTAAAACAGCAACGACCAGAAAGCGCCACTTAAATCCCGCCGCGCCTTGCGCTCGCCGTACTCGTACCAGACATAAAACTTGCCCAGCTCGAAGATGATGGCCAAGCCGCCGAACAGCCACTTCATCAGCGGGTTGTCATCGATGGAGAGGAACAGCAGCAGGGAGAAGATAATGGAAGCCAGAATGGCCAACCCGGTGAAACTGTATACCGTCGTCAGAGCAAACCACCCCTTGGGGTAGCGCAATGTAGAGGAGTCCTGTGTGGTCATGATGAAGGGGTGTGCTGTGCAGGAAAAGTTGGCTGCCGATTATAGTCGCCAGACTCGCCCAGAGAAGGGCAAATGACTGAATTCCTTCAGATTAGCAATCAGCTGCCCAGAGTGCGACCAAAACGGACAAATCGGCAGCAGAAAAGCGATACAATCCCTGCCTGACTTGATCATGTGGTGAGATGGGGAACAGTTCCGCCCGGGTTCAGCTCCGGTCTGTACACTCATCCACCGTTGCAATTATCCGAGGCCATCATGAACAGTAAGACCACTTTGCTACTCTCCCTTCTTCTGGTTACCGGCAACGCCGCAGCGACCCAGCAATATCAAGAGAGCAGTGGCTCCGAATTCTCCGTCGATGAGCTTAAATTCAATCTGGACTGGGATGACAAGCAGTTCGGCTGGACCCAGAACGACTGCCTCACTCTGGATATCGGGGAGACCTCCTCCGTCGACTGCAAGGCGGTCAAATTCAATCTGGAAGATGAAGAGAATCGCAACCAGCCACCGAAAACCAACCAGGTCCCTGCCAACTCGCAGAGCGACCAGTAACAACAGGAGTACCCTTGCGATGACCCAAGCTAAACACAACCCCGTTATCCGGCGCGGCGCCCTGCTGCTTTCCCTGCTCATGGCGCACGGCATCGCGGTTGCGGCACCGCCAAGCAAAAATAGCGATGGCATCAAGATCTCCGGTGATGACATCAAGATCAATCTCGACTGGGATGACAAAGAGTACGACTGGTGGCAGGACAACTGTCTGGATCTTGGCATTGGCGACAGCCGGATCAAACTCAACTGCGACAAGATGGATGGCAAGTACCGGGATCACTACAACCGCAGCATCCACAGCGGCAATAACCCCGGGCAAGGTCACGACAAACAGAAGGATAAAAACAAGGGTAACGGCAAGAAGAACTGAACTCCCTCTCCTGATGCAGCAGGGGCCTGGCGCCCCTGTGCTGATTGTTTTACCAATAATTCTCCGCACTGATATTGCCCGGTGCCCGCCGCAGATTCTTGGCCAACCCCAGCGCCAGCAAGGTCTGCTGGGTCTCTTTCACCATCTCCGGATTGCCGCAGATCAGCACCTGACTCAGCTCGGGTGAGAACTCCAACCCCACTCTAGCCTGCAGCTGACCATTGGCAATCGCCGCCGGGATCCTGCCAGCCATTGCATCGGGCCAAGGCTCGCGGCTGACAAAGGGGACATAGCAAAAACGCTCGCCATATTGCTCGGCAAAGCTGGCTATCAAAGCCTGATAGCTCAGCTCTTCGCCTTTGCGCACCCCGTGTACCAGCACCAGATTCTCGAAACGGTTGAAGGCCTCGCCCTCGGCCAGCATGGAGAGGAAGGGGCCGATGGCGGTGCCGGTCGAGAGTAGCCAGAGATCGCGTCCGGCCGGAACCTCATCCAATGTCAGAAAGCCGGTGGCCAGAGACTGCACCAGCAGGGTATCGCCCGCTTGCAGCGAGCCGAGAGAAGGGGTCAGCTCACCGCTCGGGATCTCGACCAGATAGAACTCGTGGTATGGCGCAGAGGGAGGATTGACGAAAGAGTAGGCGCGCTGAATGCGCCGCTCGCCCTGCTCAAGGGCCAGCTTGGTGAATTGGCCTGCCTTGTAGGGGGCCAGCTCGGCCGCTACCCGCAAGGAGAACAAGGTGGGTGTCCATTCGATGCGTTCGATGACGCGACCTTCTACCCAAGCCATAGGGATCTCCTCCAGTGGAACAGACCTTCACTCTACCCCCGGGCCGGAAAATAAAAAACCCGCGCAAGAGCGCGGGTTTTCTCTGCAAAAGCGAATCGCTATTACAGGGCAACAACCTGGATCTGTACGGTTGCTTTAACGTCAGCGTGCAGCTGAACAGCAACTTCGTAGTCACCGGTGTTACGCAGAACGTTGCCCATGCGGACTTCGCTCTTGGCAACGGCTACGCCGGCAGCAGTGATGGCTTCAGCCACGTCACGGGTACCAATGGAACCGAACAGCTTGCCTTCGTCGCCAGACTTGGAAGCGATAACCACGGTAGCCAGTTCGGCCAGCTTGGCAGCACGCTCTTCAGCAGCAGCTTTGTTGGCAGCCAGTTTGGCTTCCAGCTCAGCGCGACGAGCACCGAAAGCTTCGATGTTGGCCTTGGTGGCCATAACAGCTTTGCCTTGCGGGATCAGGTAGTTACGGGCATAACCAGATTTCACGGAAACTTGGTCACCCAGACCGCCCAGTTTGGCGATTTTGTCGAGCAGGATAACTTGCATTACCTTTCCTCTATAAATTTCGTTGAGTTAGGCTTAAGTGCCGGGCCGATTCTTACTTGTTGTGCAGATCGGTGTACGGCAGCAGAGCCAGGTAACGAGCACGCTTGATGGCGCGTGCCAGCTGACGCTGATACTTGGCGCGGGTACCGGTGATACGGCTCGGTACGATCTTGCCAGATTCAGTGATGTAGTTTTTCAGAGTAACGATATCTTTGTAGTCGATCTCGGTAACGTTCTCGGCGGTGAAGCGGCAGAACTTACGACGACGGAAATAACGTGCCATGGCCTTTATCCTCTAGTCAGTGATCCAGAATTACTCTTCGGAAGCAGCTTCAGTAGCTTCTTCGCGGCGCTCGTCGTCACGACGGGTGAAGCGCTCTTCTTTGGCCTTGGCCATCGGAGAAACTTCAGTCACGGCGTGCTTGGTGCGCATGATCATGTTGCGGATAACGGCATCGTTGAAGCGGAAGTTGGTTTCCAGCTCATCGATAACGGCTTGCTCTGCTTCTACGTTCATCAGAACGTAGTGGGCTTTGTGCAGTTTGTCGATCGGGTAAGCCAGCTGACGGCGGCCCCAATCTTCCAGGCGATGAATGGTACCACCGGAGGTGGTGATGGCGCCGGTGTAACGCTCGATCATGCCGGGAACTTGCTCGCTCTGGTCCGGATGAACCATGAAGACGATTTCGTAATGACGCATTTTAGCTCCTTACGGATTAATTCAGCCTCCGCCCAGGTGCAGCCAGACCTCGGAGGCAAGGAACATAAAGGTGTTTAGTCGCTGCTTTTCTAGGGCGGCGTATTGTACGAAATCACATCCCTCACTGCAACTGACCGTTTTAAATGTTTTTCCCGATGGAAATCATCAGAAACAACAATTGATAATGATTATCACTTAGATCTATTCTCTCTCCATATCCTTATGGAGGGTGATGCCATGCAACCCGCACTGACGACTACGATTCCAGCCCGCAAATTCAAACTGACCCTGCTCGGGCCAGCCTTTATCGCTGCCATCGGCTATATCGACCCGGGCAATTTCGCCACCAATATTCAGGCGGGCTCTACCTTTGGCTACCAGTTGCTCTGGGTGGTGGTATGGGCCAACCTGATGGCCATGCTGGTGCAGACCCTCTCGGCCAAACTTGGCATCGTCACCGGCAAGAATCTGGCGGAACACATCCGCGACCGACTGCCAAAACCGGCGGTCTGGGCCTACTGGGTACAGGCAGAGATCATCGCCATGGCCACCGATCTCGCCGAATTTATCGGCGCCGCAGTCGGCTTCAAGCTGCTGCTTGGCGTGACCTTGCTTGAAGGGGCCTGCATCACCGCCGTGGTGACCTGGGGGATCCTGATGCTGCAATCCCGCGGCCAGAAACCGCTGGAGTTCGTGGTCGGTGGCCTGCTGCTGTTTGTCGCGGCGGCCTACATCGTCGAGCTGATCTTCTCCCGCCCCCATCTGCCCAGCCTGCTGGAGGGCGCCCTCTTCCCCGGTTTGCCCAACAGCGATGCCGTCTATCTGGCCGCCGGTGTGCTCGGTGCTACCGTGATGCCCCACGTTATCTACCTGCACTCGGCACTGACCCAGCACACTCAGGATCAGGGGTCAGTCAGCCAGCGGCTGCACACCACCCGGGTCGATGTAGCGATTGCCATGACCATCGCCGGCTTCGTCAATCTGGCGATGATGGCGATGGCGGCTGCAGCGTTCCACAGCTCGGGCCACCAGCAGGTGGCGGAGCTGGAATCCGCCTACCAGACCCTCACTCCACTGCTGGGTCAGGCGGCAGCCACTCTGTTTGGCCTCTCGCTGGTTGCCTCCGGTATCAGCTCTACCGTGGTGGGCACCCTGGCCGGGCAAGTGGTGATGCAGGGCTTTGTCCGCTTTACCATCCCGCTCTGGCTGCGTCGCGCCATCACCATGGCTCCCGCCTTCGTGGTGATCGCCATGGGGCTCAACACCACCGAAATTCTGGTGTTGAGTCAGGTGATCCTGAGCTTTGGCATCGCGCTGGCCCTGATCCCGCTGTTGATGCTGACCGGCGATCGGGCACTGATGGGGCAACATCGCAACCACCCCGTCACCCAGGCGGTAGGACGCCTTATCGTTGCGCTGGTGATCGGGCTCAACGCCTATCTGCTGGTCGCCATGATCTAGCGAACCGTAAAACCGAGAAGAGGGGCTCATTAACTCTGGTTAATGAGCCTCTTCGCACTTTGGCGTATGCTGCCGCTTTCTTTTCTCATTTATCGTTGCGGGAGCCTTGCCATGGAACATACCCGAGTCAGCTTCGTGCTGGGCCATCATCAGGAGCAGGCCAGCGTGGTCTGCTGCCAGCGTGGCGACACAACACTGCTGGTCACCGACCTCACCCCCTTTCATCCCCAGAGCCACCTCTGGCCCGATCAGCCGGGGGATGTGGGACATGCTCGCTGGGAAGGGGGAGAAGCCGCCATTGGCCCTTGCCGGATGGGGGCCATCAGCCCGGATGGCGAGCTGTTTGTCGATACTGCCATTCCGGTCAAACGGGGCGCTGAGGGGTGGCGTTTCGTGGTGGTCCATCCGCTGACCGGTGACCACGCGCTAGCCGTTGGCAGCCAGGTCGAATTGCAAGTAGATAGCGCTGCCCGCCACGCGTTGAGTCTGGGCCATAGTGGCTGCCATCTGGCGGCACTAGCCCTCAACAGGGTACTCATCCCCTACTGGCGCAAGGAGGTAAGCGAGCGCGATGCACTGGGCCAGCCCGACTTCGATCGTCTTGCTATTCAAAGCTCGCGGGTCGAGCCTTGCGGTTCGCGGGAGCAGTACCGCATCGGCAAGAGCCTGCGCAAGAAAGGGGTCAACAGCGAGGCGCTGCTGGCAGATCTGGCGCTGATTGAAGAGAAGGTCAACCAGCAGCTGGCCGACTGGATCGCAGCAGGGAGCGAAATCCGCCGCAGCCGCGCTGGCGAGGCGATCATCGATTCCCGTTACTGGCACTGCATGCTGGAAGGCCAGGAGGTGACCATTCCCTGTGGCGGCACCCATGTTGCCTCGCTCGCCGAGTTGAGAGAGGTCAAGGTAGAGCTCACCCAAGTGGAAGAGGGCTTTGCCATGCTGACCCGGGTCACGCCAACCGGCGCCTGAGTCGCAGACTTGACCACTCAGGGCTAACGCCTAAGTTGGCAATAGAGAAGTATCGCAAATGAGGGGGCATCATCATGCCCCTCAACGTCAGTCATGACGGGCCGATGCTTCTCTTTTAACCATACCCTGATTAGAATGCGCCTCCCACAGGAGGCACATCACCCATGAGTAGTACCCAACTACGCACCACCCCGGATCGACTTCGTTATCTGGTTCTCTACGAAGGCATCGGGCTGGCACTGGTAGCACCGCTGATCAGCCAGCTGTTCGGTCAGGGCGTCGCCGAGGTCGGTTCGCTGGCCATCTTCTTCTCCATCGTCGCCACTGCCTGGACCTACGGCTGGAATCTGTTGTTCGACAAGGGGTTGCTCAAACTGTGCGGGCGTACCAACAAGCGACCACTGGACCGCTTCCTGCACGCATTTGGCTATGAGGCGAGCTTCATGATGCTCTCCCTCCCCTGCGTCATGTTCTGGCTCGATCTGGGAGTGTGGGACGCCCTGATGCTGGATCTCGGCTTCGTTGCCTTCTACCTCGCCTACATCATGGTCTTTACCTGGGCCTATGAGCGGATTTGGCCGCTGCCATCCAACCCGCAGACGGCATAAGGCCTCAGCCGCAACGAGGCCGACAGAAGGAAAAGTCAGGAAGGACTAATAGGAAGGATGGGAGAATCCCATAAAAACAATGCCAGTCAGCGAGCTGACTGGCATTGGACAAAACAGACTTTCGGACTTACTTGACGGCGTCTTTCAGAGCCTTGCCAGCCACGAATGAAGGCACGTTGGCAGCAGCAATCTGGATCTCTTTACCAGTTTGCGGGTTACGACCGGTGCGGCCTGCGCGGTGGGTGACCTTGAAGGTGCCAAAACCGACCAGTTGCACAGCATCGCCTTCTTTCAAGCTCTGGGTAATACCATTGATGATCTCTTCCAGAGCCACTTTGGCCTGAGCTTTGCTCAGATCTGCTTTGGCGGCAATCGCATCGACAAGTTGAGCTTTGTTCATAACATTTCCTTTATGATCGGGCATTTAGCGCTGGGTCACTCTATGCAAAAAAAAACTCACAGGCAAAGCCTTTATCGAGCCGAACGCGTCAAACGCTGGGGTTTTCATCAAGATCTGCGGAAATAGTCACATTCCACACGCGAAAAACCGTGAGCAGGCCTGAAACCTGCTAGCACGCAGACACAATCCACTGACTATTTCTTCGCCGCTTAACATTATCCCCCCATGGCTATTGACGCTTGCCCAGATTTTCCCTAGTTATAGGTTGTGTCACTGCTCAAACGGCTCGGAATACCGAACAATCGGCCAGCCTTTGCCCCACGGAGGGATAGGGATTATGTTGACGAAACTGGAACAGACCAAGCAGGCGCTGGCAGGCAAGCATAAGGCTATCGACGACTGGCTGGATGCAAGGCAAGCGTTGCTGGTTGGATACATGCAGCTGGCAGGCCTCACTCCGGCGCGGACCAAGCAACGCAGCCTGCCCAAAACAGAAGAGCTGCATCAGTTTTGCGACCGCCTGGTCGACTATGTCAGTGCAGGCCATTTCGAGATCTACCACCACGTCGTCACCGCCTTCGAGCAAGCCAGCGGCGAAACACTGGAGCTGGCCAAGCGCATCTATCCCCATATTCGTAACAGCACTGAATTCGCCCTCGAGTTCAACGACAAATACAGTGATGCCGACGAGGCCCAATTGCTGCTACTGGATGATGATCTCAACGAGTTGGGCCCAGTTCTGGAAGAGCGGTTCAAACAGGAAGACCGCCTGGTCAAGGCGCTTCATGTGGTGGAATCCTTGAGTACCCAGCAAGCCTGAATGCCATTTTCGGAGCAAGTTCAAGATACTGGCAACCAAGGTGGATTACACTCAGAGCAATGACCCTAGCGTCCACACTTATTGTATACAGGAGATGAGCATGTCTGAGCGCCGCCGTTTTGCACGGATCCTCTACTTGACCATGGCAGAACTCACCCAAGGGGAACAGAAGTGGCAGACCCAGCTTGTCGACGTCTCCTTGCAGGGGGCCCTGCTGATCCGCCCCGACGACTGGGAGAGCCGTGACAACAAGGAGTACCAGCTCAGCTTTATCCTGAGCGGTAGCGATATCGAGATCAAAATGCAGGTCGAGCTGACCCACGAAGCCAGCAAAAAACTGGGGTTCTACTGCCACCACATCGATATCGACAGCGCCACCCACCTCAAGCGAATGATCGAGCTCAACGTCGGCGACGAAGAGCTGCTCCACCGCGAGCTGGAACAACTGCTGAGCGAACATCTGGAACATAGCCAGCCCTGATGGCAGGTTCCAGCCCATAAAAAAGAGCGCCGAGGCGCTCTTTTTCCGTTGTGCTGTTGTCTCGATTGCAATGCTGAGAGATTACAGCGCCTCGAGTGCCTCGGACAGCTTCTTGACCGGCACCACTTCCATCCCTTCGATGGGGTGCTTGGGGGCATTGGCGTTCGGCACGATGGCGCGACGGAAGCCGTGCTTGGCCGCCTCCTGCAACCGCTCCTGGCCAGACGGCACCGGGCGAATTTCACCGGAAAGACCCACTTCGCCGAACACCACCAGATCCTTGGGCAGCGCCTGGTCCCGGAAGCTGGAGACCATCGCCAGCAGCAGCGCCAAGTCCGCACTGGTCTCCTCGACCTTGACCCCGCCAACCACGTTGATGAAGACATCCTGATCCGCCATCTGCAACCCGCCGTGACGGTGCAGCACCGCCAGCAACATGGCGAGCCGGTTGTGATCCATCCCCACCGCCACCCTGCGCGGGTTGGAGAGCTGGGAGTAATCCACCAGCGCCTGCAACTCCACCAGCAGCGGCCGGGTGCCCTCCCAGATCACCATGACGATGGAACCGGGCGCCTGCTCCTGCCCCCGGCTGAGGAAGATGGCGGAGGGGTTGCTCACCTCGCGCATCCCCTGCTCGGTCATGGCAAAGACCCCCAGCTCGTTGACCGCACCGAAGCGGTTCTTGTGGGAGCGCAGAGTCCGAAAACGGGAGTCATGACCGCCATCGAGCAGCACAGAGCAGTCGATGCAGTGCTCCAGCACCTTGGGGCCCGCCAGACTGCCATCCTTGGTCACATGGCCCACCATAAAGATGGCCACATGGTTCTGTTTGGCATAGCGGGTCAGCAGCGCTGCCGCTTCGCGCACCTGTGAGACAGAACCGGGGGACGATTGCACATCCGCCACATGCATCACCTGAATGGAGTCAATCACCATGATCTGCGGCTGCTCCTGCTGGGCAATCAGGCAGATCTGCTCGACGCTGGTCTCGGAAAGCATCCGCAGCTTGTCGGTGGGCAGCCCAAGGCGGTTGGCCCGCATCGCGACTTGCTGGAGCGACTCCTCGCCGGTGACATAGAGGGTTTTCATCCGCTCAGCGAGACCACACATGGTCTGCAGCAGCAGGGTCGACTTGCCCGCCCCCGGGTTGCCGCCGATCAAAATGGCCGAACCTGGCACCACACCGCCACCAAGCACCCGATCCAGCTCCTTGAAACCTGAGGTAAAACGGGGAATTTCGGTGGTGGCAATCTCTGCCAGTGTCTGTACCTGACTGCCGACCGCGCCGGCATAACCGGTGTAACGGGCACTCTTGCCAGCGGGGCTCACCGAGCCGAGGCGCACCTCGGTGATGGTATTCCACTCCTTGCACTCGCTGCATTGACCTTGCCAGCGTGTGAAGTCGGCACCACATTCGGAACAAACATAAGCAGTTTTATTTTTGGCCATTGATAACTCGGGGACAGGATGAATTCCTGCTTGATATACTTGTTTGCGACCGACAGATCAAACCCAGAATCGGAAAAGTGACTTTCCGTGGCAGGAACAAATGGATTCAGAACACCAGCAACATCTGATTGAACAACTCGTCCCCTTGCTGCGGGAGAAAGATTTCGAGGAGATCTTCAACCGCATGACTCAGGAGGAAAACAGCAACAGCCGTTTTCTGATCAAGATGGAGCTCAAGCGCAAGTGCTCCCCCTGCCGCAGGGTCATCGACATGCGCGATGAGCTGGAGGATGAGTGCCTGGTGCATGAGTTCGACGGCATCACTCACTTCATGCCCGCCGATGCGATTGCCCTGTTCCAGTCCCAGTGCTATCTCTACCGCGATATCTATACCCTCGGCGTCTACGAGGCGCTGCAACAGTGGCAAAAACAGCACCACAACGCCCGCGTGGATGGTCAGCTGTCGCCGCCGGCCAGCCCCTTCCGGCAATATGATGTCAACACCATTGCCTTTGCCAGCTACTACGGCCGCCGTCAGGAGCGGATGCACTTCAGCTCGCCGGTGCTGATCAAGTTCCAGGATGGTGAGAAGCTGTTCGCCAAGAGTTCCGATCTCTCGCTGGGTGGCATGCGGGTCTCGGTTCCCTATCTGCCGAACTATCACACCGGCGCCCAGGTGGAGGTCTTCTTTACCGGACTGGAGCGGGACACCCCTAATCCGGTGCTGCACCAGCCAGTCGGCTATCAGATCCTCGGCGAAGAGAGCAAAGAGGGGAAATACTGGCTGCGGCTGGTGCGCTCCGGCGAACAGCCCGCCTTCGATGCCTTCCTCAGCGACTTTATCGATGCCAACAAGATCCGCTATCGGGTCAGTGTCGACTATCTGCTCTCCGCCGCCATCATCAAGGGGTATGAGCAGTTCTATCTGCCACGGATGACCGGTATGCCGCTCTTCTTCGGCACTGGCGACAGCCCCAATCTCGAGATTGCCCTGCGTACCGAGAACAACCAACACCTGCTGGAGTATTGGCGCGATGAGAAAAACCGCGATGCCCTCGCGGGGCTTTTCAGCGCAGAGCGGATGAAACGGCTCTGCCCGGCCCCCGGCACCACCACCGAGACCATCATCTACTGCTTTACCCACACGGTGCGCAGCCACATCTACTTCTTCTCCGCCACCGCCGAGGAGCTGCGCCAGAGTGGCCTCACCGCCCTCTTCTTCCAGGTAGGCTCGCGCCGCCCCAGCTGGCGTGTCTACAAGTTCACGCTGGAGGCATGCGATCTCGTCGAGGCGGATGTGGGGCAACTGCAGGGGCAGGACAACCCGCAGTTGCAAGACATCCTGCTGCTCGAGCGGCTCAAGCAGATCGGCTATTGCGGCCTGCTGCAGGAGATCGGCCTGGAGTCCCAGCGGGAAGAGTTCCATCAGGAAGGGGTCAGCAACAACGCCAACGAGCTGCAACGCTTTGGTCACGAACAGGGGGTTGCCCCGTTCGAGATCGAGACCCTGCACTATGTTCAGCTGCGCAAGGAGTCGCGCTACATCCACAAGACCGCGGTCGCCATCCATCACAACGGCAAATCCTGGATCGGCTGGACCCGCGATATCTCGACACACGGCCTGCAAATCGAGCTGGAAGATGCTTTTATCGGCGAGAAGAACGATGTGGTGACCATAGCCCTGCCCCGCTTGCAGGAGCTCTCCAAGAGCATGGATCTGCAGCGCCTCTCCTACCGACTGGTCAGCCTCAACATGACCCGCACCGTGCTGCACCTCTGCATCGAAGGGGATTCGGATCGCCATACCGGCCGCCAATTCTTCAGCCTGCTGATCGAGAGCAACCAGAACAAGCTCAAGGCGGCGCAGGAGCAGCGCCGCTATCGTGGGCTGGCGCGGGCACTGCGCAACATCTACACCCACCACCTGTTCAACTCGCCGGTCTACGTCAACAAGCTGAAGGGCGCGCCCAAACCGGCCTCCATCGGCAAGTCTCTGCAACCACGCAGTCTGCAGCGGCTGCTGCAAGCCTGTGCCGAGCTGCCGGAGCAGGAGAACCTCTACCCGCTGTTTCAGGGGGAGTTGCTCAAGGAGCTACTGATGAACCCGCTGCGCGCCATCGAGCGGGAGGACAAACCGAGAGAAGACGAGGTCTATATCGCCAGCATCCAGACCAAGGCTGGTCTGCCCATTTTCAGCAGCCGGCTGGCCAGCAGCTTTGCCAACCACAAAGAGAAGCGTCAGTTCATCGAGCTGGCGCAGCAACAGGGGGAGTTCTACTCGGTGCTGGTCGGTATCTCCCGTACCGGACGGCCCGACACCAACTTCATCGCCAACGAGCTGGACTACATTGCCAAGTTCGCCATCCACAAGGCGCGCAAGCTGGAAGAGGAGCTGTGGAGCGTGGTGGGGGTGGGCGAACTGACCGATACCACCCAGGCCACCCTGTTCCGCTTTGGCATCACGCCGCCGCTGAACTGATGATCCGGAAACAGACAAAAATGAAACAGTGCGCTCGAGGCGCCCTGTTTTTTGTCATGCCGCCTGCGGGTTGAGCAGCCAGTCGAGGATCTGGGGGAAGTGATCCTCCTGGGCCTGCGGGGCGGTCAGCATGTTGATGTGGTCATAATCGAGGCGGTTGCCATTGTCCCGCCCCAATCGGGTGTGACGAGTGGCCGACCCCATCTCGTCGCTGAAACGGCGCACATCGGTCGGGTGACCCAGCACCTTGTCCGCTTTGGCCGAAATCATCCAGAGCGGTGGCCAGTTGACCCGTGCCGCCGCCTCGTCATAGGCAAAACCGTCGTGAGGATCCTGCCAGGGGCCGCACTTGACCCAGGGGATGGTCTCCTGCAGATAGCGCAGCGGCTCGTCGTCAGCACCGATCTTCAGATTGCGAGCCGCCAGAAAACCACGGCGGCGAGCCAGCCAGGGGGCCAGCCGATTCCAGATCAGATCTACCTTCAGCCAGCGCTCGGGATTGTGCACCGACACTCCGCGCTTGGTGCCAAAAAACAGCAGGCTGGCCACCTGATCCGCCAGCTCAGGGAAGCGCACCAGGGTCGAGGCCATGATGACACCGCCCCAGGAGTGGGCCACCCAGTGCACCTTGAAGCCATGATGGCGCTCGGCAATCCAGCGCTGCAGGGCGGGCAGATCCTCGGTGATCAGCTCATGCTGACCGTGCTCCGCCTGCTCGGCGATGGCAGGAGTGCTGAGCCCCCGCCCCCGCAAATCAGCCACATAGACCTGATAGCCATGACGGGCCAGAAAGCAGGCCAGCCCCTTGCCCGATTCGGTATAGAAGATCCGCCCGTTCTCGATGGCACCGTGCACCATCAGGATCGGCTCTCCATGCACGGCGACCCGGGGTTTGATGTGGCGCACATGCAATTGATGGCCACCACAGGGGATAAACAGAGACTGCTGCAACAATTCCATTTTAATGGGTTTCCTCCTTGAAACACTGTCAGCGCTTGTCCCAGCGTTGCTCGCTGCAAGCCCGCGCCGCCAGCAGGCAGATCACCCCCTCCAGATCGTGATGATTGAGGGTGGCCGCCGCCTGCGCCCGCACCAGCGGCTTGGCGTGAATGGCGATGCCAAGGCCAGCTACCCCCATCATCTTGAGATCGTTGGCACCATCGCCGATGGCCACGGTCTGGGCGGGTGCAATGGCATATTCGGCAGCCAGCTGCTGCAACACCTCGGCCTTGACGCTGGCATCAACAATGCGCCCGCTCACCTTGCCGCTCAGTTGCTCCCCTTCCACCGCCAGCTCGTTGGCGAAGATGGCGTCGAGCCCCAGATCGCGCTGCAACTGGCCAGCAAAACGGGTAAAACCGCCGGAGGCGATAGCAACACGCCACCCCGCCTGTTTGAGGGTATCGACCATCAGCTGCAAGCCCGGCATCCAGGGCATCCATGCCGCCACCTCGTCGAGAATGGTGACCGGCGCGCCTGCCAGAAGGGCTACCCGATTGCGCAGGCTGTCGGAAAACTCCAGCTTGCCCTGCATCGCCGCGGCCGTCACTGCCGCCACCTGCTCGCCAACCCCGGCAAGGCGGGCAATCTCGTCTATACACTCGATGCGGATCGCGGTGGAGTCCATGTCCATCACCAGCAGGCCGGGCTCCTTCAGGGTCGGTAGCGCGGGCAGATGGCAGAGATCGATCTCCCACTCACCGCTCTTGAGCTCGGCCACCAACTCGGCAGAGAAGCGATCGCAGCCAAGCAGCAGCAACGGCACGCCTGCCACCTCGGTGGGAGGATAGAGGGTGGCCGCCAACTTCTGTGCAGCCAACAGTGGCGACAGACGCGCCAGATGGGAGGCGCCCAGCCCCTTGCCAAACAGCACCAACCAGCCGCCAGCCTGCGGAGCCTCTGTCGGTTGCAACGCATCTGCGTTGAGCTGCCAACAGGGTGAGCCGGACAACAACGCGGGCCAATCGGATAACAGAGGGGGGAGCCGGGACAACAACATAAGGGATACGCCTTCCTTGGTGATCAGGGGGTTAACAGTGCTGGCCCAGAGTAGCGTATTGCTTTTTGTACAGGCAAGCGTCAAGATCCCGCCACTCCTTGTTACCAGAGGTCTCACGCTTGCAGCGTCATCTTCCCATCAAACGTGTTCTCAGCCTGGGTGCCGGTATCCTGCTCGGATGCTGGGTGCTCGGTGTGCTTATTCATATGCAGGGTGAAAGCCAGGCCTCGCTGCACAGCGAAGCGCGCAACCGGGCACAGGCGCTGGTCGCCTATGCCGCCCGCGACATGAAACGCTGGATCAAGGAGGAGAAGAGCAGCGAGCTGGAGCGGCTGGCGCGGGATCTGGCGGCGGAGCCGGAGATCCTCGATGCCACCCTCTACGACGGACGCGGCATTCCCCTCGCCCAGTCTGAGCAGGCGGTGCCGCTGGAGAGCCTGCTGCCCATCGGCAGCGATAACAAGTCACTGCCGGAGCAGGGCAAGGGGCGGATCCAGTTCGTACAGGAGATCCGGGATGGCGAGCAGACCATCGGCTTCCTGCGAATCACCCTGGAAGAGCAGCAGATGCTGGCAGACAAGGACACCCGGCTCAAGGTGGTGCAGGAGAAACAGCGGCTGATGCTGCTGGTCGCCCTGCTGGCCGGGGTGCTCATCTCCTACGGCGTGCGCCGTAACTACATGCGGGTGCGCAAGCACAAGAAAAAGAGTACGCCCCCCGCGCCACCTCCGGAAAACTGATGGCGCAACCAATGAGCTGATACAAAAACGGCGGCCAGAAGGCCGCCGTTTCTTATTCGCAAGAGAATTACTTATCGCCCAGCAGGACGGAATCAAGTGCGATTTCGATCATGTCGTTGAAGGTCAGCTGACGCTCTTCAGAGGTGGTCTGCTCACCGGTACGGATATGGTCGGAGACGGTGCAGATGGTCAGCGCCTTGGCACCGTACTCTGCGGCCACGCCGTAGATACCGGCGGCTTCCATCTCGACACCCAGGATGCCGTATTTTTCCATGACGTCGAACATGGAGGGGTCCGGGGTGTAGAACAGGTCGGCGGAGAAGATGTTACCGACGCGCACGGCAACGCCCTTGTTCTTGGCGGCCTGCACGGCATTGGCAACCAGGTCGAAGTCGGCGATGGCTGCGAAGTCGTGATCTTTGAAGCGCAGACGGTTTACTTTGGAATCGGTGCAGGCACCCATACCGATCACCACGTCACGCAGTTTCACGTCTTCACGCACAGCGCCACAGGAGCCCACGCGGATCAGGGTCTTCACACCGTAATCGGTGATCAGCTCTTTTGCGTAGATGGAGCAGGACGGGATACCCATGCCGTGACCCATGACGGAGATACGACGGCCCTTGTAGGTACCGGTGAAACCGAACATGTTGCGCACGTCGCAGATCTGCTCGACGTTCTCCAGGAAAGTTTCAGCGATGTACTTGGCGCGCAGGGGGTCGCCCGGCATCAGCACGGTATCAGCAAAGGCGCCATCTTTCGCATTGATATGAGGAGTTGCCATTCTCTTGATTCCTTCACACTAGGTTGAGTTTTATTGTTTTATAAATTGCCCGCCGCCGAAGTGGCGGGCGGGTAAATTACAGGAAGCTGGTACCGTACGCCAGTTTCGGCAGGCCGTGGTAAGCCGCGATGCTCTGGCCGATATCGGCAAAGGTCTCGCGACGACCAACGGAGCCGGCCTTGACCGGCTTGCCGAAGAACAGCACCGGAATGTATTCGCGGGTGTGGTCGGTACCACCCCAGGTCGGGTCGCAGCCGTGGTCGGCAGTCAGCACCACCACGTCGCCATCCTGCAGCAGCTCAAACAGCTCCGGCAGGCGGGAATCGAAATACTCCAGCGCACCGGCATAACCGGCAACATCACGGCGGTGGCCGTAGGAGGAGTCGAAGTCCACAAAGTTGGTGAAGACGATGGTGTTGTCACCGGCCGCTTTCACCTCTTCCAGCGTGCGATCCCACAGCTCGGTCAGACCGGTCCCTTTCACCTGCTTGGTGATGCCCTGCTGGGCATAGATGTCGGCGATCTTGCCGATGGAGACCACCTGGCCACCCGCTTCTTTCATGTAATCCAGCACAGTCGGCGCCGGCGGCAGCACTGAGTAGTCGTGACGGTTGCCGGTGCGCTTGAAGTTGCCCTTGCCAGTACCTACGAACGGACGCGCAATCACGCGGCCGATGTTGTAGGGCTCCAGCAACTCGCGCACGATGTGGCACAGCTCATAGAGCTTCTCGAGGCCGTAGGTCTCTTCGTGGCAGGCAATCTGGAACACGGAGTCGGCAGAGGTGTAGAGGATCGGCTTGCCGGTCTTCATGTGCTCTTCGCCCAGATCGTCCAGCACCTGGGTACCGGAAGCGTGGCAGTTACCGAGATAGCCCGGCAGACCAGCCTTCTCGACGATGGCGTCCAGCAGCTCCTGCGGGAAGCTGTTGTGGTGATCCTTGAAGTAGCCCCACTCGAACAGCACGGGCACGCCGGCGATCTCCCAGTGACCGGACGGGGTATCCTTGCCGGAGGAGAGCTCCTGAGCAAAGCCGTAGGCACCGACCACCTCGATATCTTTTTTCAGCCCTTCCGGGAAGTAGCCGGAGGCCTGCTCGCAAGCGTGGCCCAGACCCAGCTTGTTGAGGTTCGGCAGATTGAGGGCGCCACGGCCTTCAATTTCACCTGCCGCACACGCCTTGGCGATATGGCCAAGGGTGTTGGCGCCCACATCTCCGAACTTGTCGGCGTCGGCAGCAGCGCCAATACCGAAAGAGTCCATCATCAGAATAAAGGTACGTTTCATGGGTCTTCCCCTTGTTACAAATCGGCCAGGGTGATACGGCGGTACACTTCAGGCAGTGCCTCCGGCCGCTCGCCACCAATCCGGACAGCCGCCTGCACCATGCTGGCAGCCTGAGCATATTGCTCTTCAGTCTGAGCGTGGATCATCGCGATCGGCTTGTCAGCATCGACGCTTTGACCCAGGCGGATAAAGTCGGTCAGACCGACCGCATAATCAAGTTTGTCACCGGCAGCACGGCGACCACCGCCCATAGCGACCACGGCCAGACCCAGCTCGCGGGTATCCATGGCGGTCACGAAGCCGCTGTTGGCCGCAAAGACCGGGCGCACGATGGCGGCTTTGGGCAGGTAAGCGTCGTAACGCTCCATAAAATCGGCCGGGCCACCGAGACCTGTCACCATGCGACCGAAGATCTCGGCCGCCTTGCCATTATCCAGCACCGCCTGCAGCTTGGTGCGGGCATCGCGCTCGTCGCTGGCAAGACCGGCGGAGATCAGCATCTCGGCGCACAGCGCCATGGTCACTTCGTGGATCCGCGGGTTACGGTATTCGCCGGTCAGGTAACGCACCGCTTCACGCACTTCCACCGCGTTACCGGCGCTGGAGGCCAGCACCTGGTTCATGTCGGTCAAGAGCGCAGAGGTGCGGCAACCGGCACCGTTGGCCACGGCGACTATGCTCTTGGCCAGCTCTTCGGACGCTTCGAAGGTCGGCATAAAGGCGCCGGAGCCCACTTTCACATCCATCACCAGCGCTTCGAGCCCGGAGGCGAGCTTCTTGGAGAGGATGGAGCCGGTGATCATGGCGATGGATTCGACGGTTGCAGTAATGTCACGTACTGCATAGATACGCTTGTCAGCGGGGGCAAGATCGCCGGTCTGGCCGATGATGGCGACACCCGCCTCTTTCACCACTTTCAGGAAACGGTCGTTGTCGACCGAGGTCTGGTAGCCGGGAATAGCATCCAGTTTATCGAGGGTACCGCCGGTGTGGCCCAAGCCACGGCCGGAGATCATCGGCACGAAACCGCCGCAGGCGGCGACCATCGGGCCAAGCATCAGGGAGACAACGTCACCCACACCGCCGGTGGAGTGCTTGTCGACAATCGGGCCACCCAGATTGAGGTGATCCCAGGTCAGCACCATGCCGGAGTCGCGCATGGCGCAGGTCAGGGCAACCCGCTCATCCATGGTCATGTCTTTGAAGTAGACCGCCATCGCCAGGGCGGCAATCTGCCCCTCACCGATGGTGTTGTTGGTAATGCCCTGAACGAAGAATTGAATTTCTTGGGTACTGAGCGCTTCACCGTTGCGCTTCTTGCGAATAATTTCTTGAGGCAAAAACATCTTTCATTCCCTCCGCCATTGCTGGCGTTACACAAGCCTGAATCCTTGCCCGCACACCGCATGGTGGGGGCTAACAGGGCGGACAGCAGTCCGCCCTCTCATCAACCTATTAGTAACCGCTGGTGTTGGCTGGCTTGTCGCCATGCCCCAGAGTGGCCAGCAGACTGGCCAGCAGGCTGGATGCACCAAAGCGGAAGGTACGGGCAGATACCCAGTCGTTGCCGAGGATCTCTTCGGCCATGGCCAGGTACTGACCGGCAACGGCGGCATCTTTCACGCCACCAGCAGGCTTGAAGCCGACTTTCGGATTCTTGGCCTTGATCACTTCCATCATGATGCGTGCCGCTTCTGGGGTCGCATTGACCGGCACCTTGCCGGTGGAGGTCTTGATGAAGTCGGCACCGGCATCGATACAGATTTCGGAAGCGCGACGGATCAGCCCCTCTTCTTTCAGCTCGCCGGTTTCGATGATCACTTTCAGCAGCACGTTGGCACCGCAGGCCTCTTTACAGGCTTTGACCAGATCAAAACCGATCTGTTCATTACCAGCCATGAAGGCGCGATACGGGAACACCACGTCCACTTCGTCAGCACCGTAGGCGACTGCGGCACGGGTTTCGGCCACGGCGATCTCGATGTCGTCGTTGCCGTGCGGGAAGTTGGTCACGGTCGCAATGCGTACGTCGGCAGCGCCGATCTCACGCAGGGTCTTGCGAGCGATAGGGATAAAACGGGGGTAGATGCAGACGGCGGCGGTCAGGCCAGCCGGTGACTTGGCCTTGTGGCACAGGTCGATCACCTTCTGATCGGTGTCGTCATCGTTCAGGGTGGTCAGGTCCATCAGGTTCAGGGCGCGCTGAGCGGCCACTTTCAGATCAGTCATTCTGTTCTCCAAAGTCTCGATTTAATCCAGATAACCGGGCACCACCATACCATCCAGCGATGGATGCACAGGCAGTAATCCCCCAGCTATACGGGAATGGAATTACAGTGCGAAGGCACCGGCACTATCGGGATGCTATTCAAAACACCCTGCAGGCACTGCGACTGTAAATAAGGCAAGAGCCCTGTCACTTTCTTACAAAAGTGCGGACTTGGTTCCATGAAGACTTGAGAAAGGCCGACAACATCTGACCCGACTTCCCAATCAATTCCATTTGACCGCCAACACCCGATTTCATCGAGTATTAGTCATTGCCAGCACCCTGCTGGCAACGCCTATTTCAGCCGAGATACCCCCTGTTTGCAAGCCGGATTTGCCAATTTCAGAGGTACCTCACATCTGGCAAATCCAGGTCTAAAAAAGCCTTACGAAAAGAAACGGGTCAGGATCCAGGAGTAGGCCAATCCCCCCAGATAGACCCCGACGATCCCCATTACCCCGGACAAAACGGGAGGCGCCGGGATCGGCAATTTGAGGAAAGAAAACAACAAACCAACTATAAAGCCGGCCACCATCGCCAGTAGCACTTCATTCATATAACCTCCGATTTGACTCATTTTATTATTAGTTTAGATAGGAAAACGGTTGTCACCGCTCCATACGCGAACGCCACGGCAGATGCCGTGGCGTTCGTGTTTATACCCTGTCAGTCAGGCGGCGATTACATGCCGGACAGTGCCAGGAAGAAGCCTGCGATAGTGGCAGACATCAGGTTGGACAGAGAGCCAGCCAGTACGGCTTTCAGACCAAAGCGTGCAATGGTGCCGCGGCGGTTCGGCGCCATGGACCCCAGACCACCCAGCAGGATGGCAACAGAGGAGAGGTTGGCAAAACCACACAGCGCGAAGGAGATGATCGCCTTGGTGTGATCGGACATGGCCACACCGTTGATCAGCACTTCGTCTTTCAGGTACGGAGCGAAGTTCAGGTAAGCCACGAACTCGTTCACTACCAGCTTCTGACCGATGAAGGAACCGGCAACCACTGCTTCATTCCAGGGCACACCGATCAGGAAGGCCAGCGGGGAGAAGATCCAGCCCAGCAGCAGTTCCAGAGAGAGTTGCGGATAACCGAACCAGCCACCCACACCGGAGAAGATGCCGTTGATCATGGCGATCAGACCGATGAAGGCCAGCAGCATGGCGCCAACGTTCAGGGCCAGTTGCATACCGGCAGAAGCGCCAGCAGCAGCAGCGTCAATGACGTTGGCAGGCTTGTCATCCAGCTCGGCATCGGCAGAGCTTTCGTCGTAGTTCGGGGTCTCTGTCTCGGGAACCAGCAGCTTGGCGAACAGCAGACCACCCGGTGCAGCCATGAAGGAGGCAGCAATCAGGTACTCCATCTTCACGCCCATGGAGGCGTAACCGGCCAGTACGGAACCGGCAACGGAAGCCAGACCACCACACATGACGGCGAACAGCTCGGAGTCAGTCATCTTGGCGATGTAAGGACGAACCACCAGCGGCGCTTCGGTCTGACCGACGAAGATGTTGGCGGTTGCAGAGAGGGATTCGGTGCGGGAAGTACCCAATACTTTCTGCAGACCGCCGCCCAGCAACTTGATGACCATCTGCATGATGCCCAGGTAGTAGAGCACTGCTATCAGGGAAGAGAAGAAGATGATGACCGGCAGAACACGGAAGGCAAAGACAAAGCCGCCGCCACCGAACACTTCAAACATCTTGTTGCTGACCAGACCGCCAAACAGGAAGTCGATCCCGTTCTGGCCATAGCTGATCACGCTGGATACCGCGTCGGACACGCCGACCAGGATATCGCGACCAACCGGAACATAGAGTACAAACGCCCCCAGACCGGCTTGAATTGCGAACGCACCGACAACGGTACGCACGTTGATTGCCTTGCGATTGCTGGAGAACAGCACCGCGATAAGGACGAGCGTCGCCATCCCTACCAGACCCATGAACAAATTCATTATTATCTTCCTCTAGTAGCACCTGGCTTGTTAGCGAGTTGTTATTAAACCCAACTAATCAAGGGGAGCGCATTATACTAATTAAAGTCCGATAAAATAGAATGCTGGTCACATTTTATCGTTATCAAAATGTCCAAGTGTCACAAAATTAGACAGCAAACGATTTTTACGCTCATTTTTTTTCCTGACAACTAAATCAGGTGTTGCGAATTTGTTTCATAGCTATTGGTCGTGATGGAAAATATGCCGGGCAGTTTCAAATAACACCTTGGCAACATCTGCCGATAATTCCTCCCGCAAGGTCATCAATATTTCCGCTATTTTCGGCAGCGCTTCCGGGGTATTCCGGGTGCCGTGCTCACCTTGTAAGGGCATATCGGGCGAATCAGTTTCCAGCACCAGGGCCTCGAGCGGCATGGCCCGAAATACCTCTCGCGTCTTGTTCGCCCGCTCAAAACTGATTACCCCGCCCACCCCGAGTCGAAAGCCTAGTTGCCAGAAAGCCTCCGCCTGCTGCAACGAACCGCTGAAAGCATGGATCACCCCGCCACGAGGCGGCTTGAAACGGCGCAACAGCTTGGCCACAGTGTCATTGGCACGCACCGAGTGGATCATCAGGGGAAGCCCGACATCGGCAGCCAGCCGGATCTGAGCCTCAAACAGCGCAAGCTGCCCCTCCTGAGGCACGTGAGAACGGAGGTCCAGCCCACACTCGCCTATGGCCACCAGCCCGACAGGCTGGCTCATCACCAGCGTTCGCAGCCGCTCCATCACCCCCTCACGCTGTTCACCGGCATACCAGGGATGAACGCCCAGACCATAAAAGAGGCCGTCATGTTGCTCTGCCAGTGCCATCACACGAGTCCAGTTATCTTCTGCGATGGCAGGAATGATATACTCCGTCACCCCCAATGCCCGACAACGGGCCAGCAGTGCCTCCCTGTCCTGGTCAAACACCGGAAAGTCGAGATGGCAATGGGTATCTATCAGCTGCATATCACTCACACCTGTTTGCGGTATTTAATGGGTCATTGAACATGATGAACAACAAAAACAACGGCTTTACCCTGATTGAACTGGTGTTGGTGATCATAGTGCTGGGGATCCTGGCCGTCACCGCCCTGCCCCGCTTTATCAATATCAAGGATGATGCCCTGAAAAGCACGGTCTCGGCGACCGCAGGCAGCTTTGCCAGCGCAGTTCAGCTGGCTCATGCTGGGTGGGCGGTGAAAATGCAGGGACAAGCAATCGCGCTCTACAATCTGAGCAGCTTTGGTAAAGGCAAATTGGATATCAATCGCTATGGTTGGCCGGTGGGTTCCGAAGAAGATTACAACAAACCGGTAGACACCCCTTATCAACCTGGCTCTGGTAACCATATATCGGTTAGCAACCCGTCAGACTGTAAACTGCTCTTGACCGATCTGCTTGATGGCGGCCAAACCGCTGCCCGCATAGACCCTACTGACGTTGTTATTCCAGACGGTGTTGATTACCTATCCACCATAATTACGACAGGCTATGCAGACGAAGATGAGCCCAATATAAATCACAACAACTGCCGCTATATCCTGCGCGACTCAATTGGTCGCTTCCAGACCAGCTCGGATTATCGAAATGGCCTCGGCTTCGAGTACAACAGCGTTACCGGTGCCGTGACCCGCAATTTTGATTGAGCTCAGCCTCTTCTGCGCAAGCTCGCTCTTTGCTTGAATCATCATCATAACGAACCGGCGTGCAGCAGCGCCGGTTCTCCTGAGTGAGCCCCCACTCCTCGCACCACGCGTCATAACGGGCCAGCCAACGCAGCAATACCCCCTTCATCGTCACACCTCCGCCAACAGGTTCAGGTTAAAAACCATCCTAATCAGAGTCGGCAAGGGGAGCAAGTGATCCCCATAACCGCGATCGGGCGGAATAAAAAAGAGCCGGTCAGCATGGCTGACCGGCTCTTTTAACATTACCTGAAGAGGTTACCTAATGAGCGACAGCTCATCAGCCTCACAGACTCTTCAGCTTCTCTTCCGGCAGGGCCAGCTCGTCGTTATGGTTGACGCCGATACCGCGCTCCAGCACATGACGGGCGATGGCGTGCGCCTCTTCCAGCGAGTGCATGCTGTAGGTGCCGCACTGATACTCGTTCAGCTCGGGGATCTTGGCCTGATCCTGCACGGTCAGCACGTCGCTCATGGCCGCCTGCCAGGCTGCGCCAACACGGGCTTCGTCCGGCGCGCCGATCAGGCTCATGTAGAAACCGGTACGACAACCCATGGGGGAGATATCGATGATCTCCACGCCATTGCCGTTCAGGTGATCACGCATAAAACCGGCGAACAGGTGCTCCAGCGTATGGATACCGCGCTCGGAGAGGATCTCCTGATTCGGTACGCAGAAACGCAGGTCGAACACGGTAATGGTGTCCTTGTTCGGGGTCTGCATGGTCTTGGCCACACGCACCGCTGGCGCTTCCATACGGGTGTGGTCAACGGTAAAACTGTCCAATAACGGCATTTCTGACTCCTGATTTGGTTACCAGAACCAGCCCCCACGGGAGAGCTGATCCTTGCATTGACGGTACTGGGCGCCGTAGCGCTGGGCGCGAGCTTCCACTTTGCGAGAGGTCTTCATCAACCACCCCTTGCTGCGATAGCTGCCACGCCGGTAGCCACCCCACCCTTCGTGATAGTTGAGGTACTGGCCATAGGCATCCCACTTGGAGGTGCCATTTAGCCGCTGGGCCTTGTTAGTGTACCAACCCATAAAATCGATGGCGTCGGCAAAGTCATCGCGGTCACTCCAGCTGTTGCCGGTTTCCCGCTGGTAATCCGCCCAGGTTTCATCTTTGACCTGAGCATAACCATAAGCCGAACTGGCCCGCCCGGTCGGGATGAAGAGGAAATACTGCATCGGCGGCTGGGCATCATGTACGTAAGAGGACTCCTGATACATCATGGCCATCACCACATGGATCGGCGTCCCCCACTTCTCGTTCATCTTGAGCGCGGCCTTGTGCCAGTCCGGCTTCTCGCGAAAGATCTGGCACAGACTCTCCGGCTGAGCCGGTGGACGGGTACTACAGGCAGTCAGGCCCGCCAACAGGCTGGCGACCACAGCAAAACGCATCCACCCCATCAAATGAGGCCGCACTTCACGCCGCTGGTCAGGTAAAGAGATAGCCAAGGTCAGATCGCGTCTTCGTTCTCTTCGCCGGTACGGATACGAATGACACGCTCCACCTCGCAGACGAAGATCTTGCCATCACCAATCTTGCCGGTACGGGCGGTGTTCTGGATCGCTTCCAGGCAGGCATCGAGATCCTCGTCCTGCACCACCAGCTCCACCTTCACTTTCGGCAGGAAGTCGACCATATATTCGGCGCCGCGATAGAGCTCGGTATGGCCCTTCTGGCGGCCGAAGCCTTTGACTTCGGATACGGTCATGCCGTTGATGCCGATCTCGGCCAGGGCCTCGCGCACATCGTCCAGCTTGAACGGTTTGATGATGGCTTCAATCTTCTTCATGGTGACTCCTTACCAGTTCTGTTTGCCGAACCCGGATGTAATGGGGTAACGGCGATCCTTACCAAAGTTGCGAGCCGTAATACGGGGCCCGACCGCCGCCTGACGGCGCTTGTATTCGTTGAGATCCACCAGCCGGATCACCTTGCGCACCACCGCTTCCTCGAAGCCTTCGGCCACCATGTCGGCCACGGACGCATCCTCTTCCACGTAACGCTTGAGGATCGCATCGAGGATGTCGTAAGGGGGCAGGCTGTCCTGATCCACCTGATCCGGCGCCAATTCTGCCGAAGGGGGGCGGTCGATAACCCGCTGCGGGATCACGTAGTCAACTGAGTTGCGATATTCGCACAGCTTGAAGACCAGCGTTTTGGGCACATCTTTCAGCACGTCGAAGCCGCCCGCCATGTCACCGTACAGCGTGGCATAACCGACCGCCATTTCGCTCTTGTTGCCGGTAGTCAGCACGATACGACGACGTTTGTTGGAGAGCGCCATCAGCAACACACCGCGGCAGCGGGCCTGCAGGTTCTCTTCGGTAGTATCACGGGCAGTGCCTTCAAACAGCGGCGCTAGCTGGGCCATAAACCCTTCGAACATCGGCTCGATGGAGATGATGTTGAACTCAACCCCCATCCGCTCGGCCTGCTCCTTGGCATCCTCCACGCTCATCTGGGCGGTGTAGCGGAACGGCATCATCACAGCCTGCACCTTGTCGGCACCGATGGCATCGGCCGCAATGGCCAGCGTCAGCGCCGAGTCGATGCCGCCGGATAGACCCAGCACAGCACCGTGGAAACCGTTCTTGGTAACATAGTCGCGCACTGCCAGCACCAGCGCCTGATAGGTCTCGGCCAACGGCTCCAGCGGCGCAGCGGGTTCCCGCTCCTTCACCGGCTGGCCATCAGCAAAACGTACCAGCGCCAGCTCTTCGGCAAACGGGGCCAGCTTGTGGGTCAACTCACCCTGGCTGCTGAACACCTTGGAGCAGCCGTCGAAAATCAGCTCGTCCTGACCGCAGACCTGATTGAGGTAGACCAGCGGCAGACCGGTTTGATCGCAGCGCTCGGCCATCAGTTCGCGGCGGATCCAGGGTTTATCCTGATCGTATGGCGACGCATTGATGGTGAGCAGCAGCTCGGCCCCCGCCGCCTTGGCGGCCAGCGCCGGACCCGGCTGCCACAAATCTTCGCAGATGAGCAGGCCCAGCTGGTGACCACGAAACGGCACCACGCAGGTCTCGGTCGCCGCAGTGAAGTAGCGCTTCTCATCAAACACGCCGTAGTTGGGCAAGTCCTGCTTGAAGTAACGAGCAATCAGCCTGCCCTGCTCATAGAGGGAGGCGGCGTTATAGAGTGCCTCCCCTTCACGCCAGGGATGCCCCACCAAAATGGCACAGTTGCCCTGCCATTCGGCAACACGAGCCAACGCGGCTTCGACCCGCATCATCAGGTCGGCACGCAGCAACAGATCTTCCGGTGGATAACCGGTGAGGGCCAGCTCGGAGCAGACCAGCAGATCGGCACCTTGCTGTTCGGCTTGAGCTGCCGCAGCGAGCACTTTGTCAGTGTTATCTTCGATGGCGCCTACCGTCAGATTCAACTGGGCAAGCATCAGAGAGAGGGCTTTTGCCATGGCGATGCATCTTGAATTCGAAAATGATGGGGAATGATAAAGAAAAGGCGCTGGCTGTGCCAGCGCCCAAGGCTTAACGGGTGCAAGTCAGACTGGTTGCATTGGTCACCCCGTTGTCCACCAGCAGCGAGCAAGGGCCACTCAGCACTTGGTTGTTGGACTGAGGGGTCATCTGTACGCTGAAAGAAGATGGCTGCAACATAAAGGTGGTGCTGCCCTGGTTGGTGTATGAGAGATTGATAACCAACGTTGAATTCTCAGACGCTTCACACAGATATGCTGCCGGTTGATTATTCGCCTGTGGGTAATCAATACGGCAAGTCGCACCAGAGTTTGGTGTGCTGATGCTCAAATTGCTGAAAGAATTTTTGCCACATGCCTCGGGGGGAGGATTATTGTTCCCCTTGCCACGTTCCAAACATTGAATTCGCCCACTCACCTTGATGGTTGGCACGGTCTGCTGCGCCGCATCGACCTTGACCAGCATATCTGCCGTCAATGCCAGTGACTGGTCTCTGGCGGAGATCAAGGATGCGGTGATCCCCGAATTCCCCTGATATGCAGTGACTCGCACGGTCACGTCGCGCAGAACCTGATTGCTATCTTTGGTCGACTTCTTCGCCGTCATATAGCCTCGGCTATAACTACCGAAGTAGTAGTTATTGAGATCAACCACGGTTTTGACCGCTTCATTGGTCACAGCAACATAATCCGTGGCATTACCTGTGAGTTGAGTCAACGGTCCCATTGACCACTCCGCCAGCATGGTCAGGTTGATATCCTGAAAGGGTACTTTGGTTAGGTAATCGACTGAACTGGTATCAATATTGGCTAAATAGACGGGGTCAAGCACATCCACATAGATGCCTCGAGCAATAAGCTGCGCCGTCCCGGTACTCACTGTGATCCCGGTCGTAGTATTCCCTCCAGCTTCTGCATTGGTAGCCAGCCAGGTTGAAAAATCGGTGATGGTCGGCAAGGTGGCAGAGGCCCCTTTCACCCACCTCAGCGTCGATTTTTGCCAATCAATATAGGTCTTGACCACATATTTGATGTATTTCTGATAACTGGCCTGATTTGCTGGCTTGGCCAAAAAATCAGCGGTAGTTACGACTACTTTGACCAGATTCCAGTCCGGCAATGGACGGTAATAACCATCCAACCGGACAAAGCGGCACGCATCCACATATTTACCATTGGTCACCGCATTCAGAGAGCTGTTGTAACGAACTCTTGATGTATTCAATGGTGCATAGAAATTACTAAAACTCGACCCGCTGCCATCGAAATGGTCCTTACAGCAGCTAGAGCATAGGGCCGGCTGGCCATTGATACTGTTATCCAGAGACCCCGTGGGTTTACTCTGCATCGCACCTGCCTTCCAATAGAGTTGGTTGCTCGCCGAGTTGTAGACCTGGCCAGGCAGATAAGAGCTCAGGTTGTCATCGAAGCTACAGGAACAAGAGACGGATGCCATATCTTGCAAGACTTGCTGGGTACTGCCACCGGCTTCAGGTTTGTATGTAACGGTTTCAAATTGCACCAATTTTCCAACCTGACCATCTTTGGAGGTGACGGTAGGTAAGGGCTTGCTGGTCTCCTGCTTGTTGCCATCTCCCAATTCGACAGAGATAACATCTGGCGCCACGCCAGGGGTGTAATTAACTTTTGGCCCCTGTCGGGTTGTATCCAATCCACCATCAAGCTGCGCCGAGCTTAGAGACTCTATTGGTGAAACATTGCCTGCCAGTTGTAATGTTTGGGCCTGTCCTTCGCTATCGGTCCAGCCAACGCTGACGATAATTGCCTTGCGTCCCGGATAGCTGAGACGATAACCAACTGGCGCTGTATTTTGCCAGTTAGAGCCATTCAAATACTGGTTGGTCACCGTCCAGGTCAGGGAGTAAGGATCCCCCGACATGGTCACTGCAGCACTTGCCGATGAGATTTGGTTGTAAGCCGTCAGTGGTGCTGTTGCGGTAACCACACTATTAAAATTGCGAAACTCATCAAGCTTGGACTCTGCCAGACGCATAGCAGTCTCATAACGGCGACCATCTTGCGACATGATCAACCCTGACTTAGACATTGCAACCAGTCCAACTATCCCCACCCCCAGCACAACCAGAGTAATGAGGATCTCAAGCAGGCCAAATCCTTTTTGCCTATTCATCGCCATCTCCCTCTACCAATCCCGCCAGCTACCAGGCACCTGATTAACGACCTGAAAAGAGGCGCCATTCGATATATTGCTCAAAACACCGGCATCGTACTTGGCATCATAGGTACCATTGGCATTACCCAGTTGATAGTTGGCAACCATAGCGCCGTTTACGATGGCGCCACCCGTCAACTTCACATCCGTTGCTGCAGAAGCTGGATTTGATGAGTAAGCGAACACGAGGCCATACAGAACGGTATTACCGTTCACTGCCAGATTGCCATTACGCACGATCAGAATGACTGGTGCGGTCACAGAGCCAACATTCGCAGAAGGCTTGCAATCACCATCCACTATGACAAGACCCGTTGACGTCGGGCCAAGGCTGCTGCAATCGGTCAACTTTTGGGTCGCTCTAGCCTCCAGATTTGACCAACCTGTCGCATCATCCTTTTCATTAAATAGATACCAGACCAAATCGGTCGGGAAAGCCGTATCGTTGTCCTTGATATCTGACTGTTTATCCCCTTTCTGGCTGATATTGGCAGAGCACCCCCCGTTATAATCCCCCTGATGACAGGTTTGCCCCGTACCAGTTATGAGGTCGACATTACCATTGGTCCAGACCGACAGAGGAACGCCAAGACCGCCACCATTTGGGTTGGCCACAATGGTAAAATTACCCCCCACTGCCATACCACCAGCAACAGTCAAGGGAGCCGCAGGAGTGCCGGCCAACACACTGAACCGAACGACTTTGGTTTCTACTACCGCTTGGGCCTGATCATTGCTTAACGTCGCCTGGGAACGCACTATGACGGGGGTCACCGCCACAGATCCCACCGTAATAGCGGCATCGTCAACAGATGACAATGTGTAGCTCCCAGTCGTTAAAGTGGTTGTTGCCCCGCTGGTACGCCAAGTGGGATCAAGAGCCAGCCGCCCAAGTCCATCAGCCAGGCCCACCTCAGCCATCGCCATCGCTTGTCGATAGAGCACCTCATTGAGCGTTACCCGCCGATCTGCAACCAGCATCTTGCCAACCAGCAGCGAGATACCGAGCAGGATCAACACCAGCAATAGAGTGATGGTAAAGGTTGTAAAACCGGACTGTCGCTTCATCTCAGTACCCGTCGTTACGCAATTTGATATCGCGCTGCAGAGTCAAGGTCAGCGCAGGCGACGCTTTGAAACGACCGCTCACCATCAGTTGCAGCGCTCGTGCCCCGCTGCCCTGACTGCTCGGCAACAGTTTCAGCGTCATCCCGGTGATCTCAATGGTGTCATCGGTCGAAATAAAAGTGCCATTACCGCATGTTGTGGAACCAGTTCCCTGTTTGATTCCTTTATCAGCACTCAGATAGCTGTATACCAAGGTGTCATCTGTGCCCAACACACCGTTCCCATCGTTGTCATAACGCACTCTGACACAGGTATACAAACCGGAACCGGTAGCTGTTTCATTCATCAAGTCTGTAACGGTATCAAAGTAGAAACTGGATCGGCTGCCAGAGGGGGCTGCAAGAAACTGGGTTGCGTTGGCGTCATAACCGGCCCGTTGAATGTCCCGAGCGATCATGTCGGTCAGAGCCTGTACTTCCTGATTCAAACGGCTGGTCTGCATGGCGGTATAGTTAGCCTTGAGGATGGTGGCAAACAATGATGTCACTGCGGCAACCAGCAGCAAACCAGCCACCATAGCCACCATCAGCTCGACCAGACTAAAGCCCCGCATCTTCAATTGCATGCAACCTCCCCGATCACACTGCTGACTGCACAGGTTCTCACTCGACCCAGATTGCTGGTGATCACTTTCATGCTTGCATTAGACGAGGTGACCGTAATATTGCCGCTTGGCAAAGTACCGCGACGGGGTGAGAAGGTGATGGGCCGAGTGTTGCTGGCACTCTCGGCATATGAGCCCGTCAGGATAATCCCGGGGAATTCACTAGCGTCAGCTCCTTTGCGCCCTTCCAAGCTGGAGCAAGTATCGCTGCAGCTTGCACAGCTGCTGTCACCATCAATACTGATGCGATAGCACCAGTTACTGGTACCGCTGTTGAAGATAATAAACTGCAAGGTGCGATTACGTTTGATCGCCTCTGACTTGAGCAGCATGATATCCGTGTATACGGCCTGAGTAGCCGCCTTGACCATCTGCTCCTGGCGCAATGACTGATAACTGGGGATCGCCACGGTCAGCAGCAACGCGACCAACGCGACAGCGATCATCAATTCAATCACGGTAAAACCGGCTGAGCGGCCTTCTGCGCATTCCATTGGCTAAAGACTCCTTTCTTTTCGCACATGCCAGTAGAGTATGAGGTCAGTGCTATCCTATAGTATCTACCTGTTTAACGAACCCTGCCGCGCCCATGAGAATCAAACAATCTGGAATCACCCTGCTGGAATTGATGGTGGTCGTTGCCATTGTTGCCATTATTGCTGCTGTCGCCTACCCGAGCTTTACCGACGGTCTGCGTAAATCTCGTCGAGCCGATGCCATCAAGGGCTTGTTGACCATGCAGCTCAAACAGGAAGAATTTCGCATCTCCAATGCCAGTTACAGCAGTGCGATAGCCAGTGTGGGCAACCCAACCAGCGACCACTACACCTTTAGCATTTCTGGCGCCACCGCCACCGCCTACACACTGGTAGCCACCAGCAAGGGGGCCCAGGTCGGCGACAAGGCCGGCAATACGGCCTGTGATACCCTGACTATCAACAAGGCCGACACCAAGACTCCTGCCGCCTGCTGGTAACTGACTACCAGCACTCGGCAGCCGTCATAGTGGCCATCGACACTCCCTGCAGCCCCCCCTGATCCAGAGTTAGCAGGCCGCAGGGGTCGCCATTCATCACACCGGTCGGAATAGCCGTCAGGGTATAACGGGCCCCGCTGACATTGAGCGCCATATTGTAATAAGCAGCACCACCATCCCTCGGCAGGGTCGCCAAACCGGCAGAAGCCAGGTTACCGGCGTCGTAATTGCCATTGGCAGTAAACTCCCGCTCCAGATATTGCGCCGCTTCCAGCAACACAGCCTTGGCTTCGGCCCGCTTGGCTGCCGCCATGTAGTTGTTGTAACTGGGGTACGCGATCGCGGCCAGAATGGCGACCACTGCGACCACTATCATCAACTCAATCAGGGTAAAACCACGTTCCATGCCAACCTCTACTCCAGTTGCAACCAGGACTGGCGGCCACCCAGATCGCCTGCCCCCTCTTCCAGTGTGACCGAGATATTTCCGCTGGAGCCGCTGATATATTTGCGCTCCATCTCGGCATCTTCCACTACGCTTGGCGTCGTGGTGAGCTCATCAAATTGCTTGCCGCTGACCGGCACCTTGATGTCATTGCCGGCTTCATCCTCGATCGCGACGTAATCATCATCGTTGACGGCCCCGTCGCCGTTAACGTCAAACACCGAGTAGGTGAGTCTGGCCCCCGAGATGGGATCCAGCTCCATCAGCCAGGAGCGGCCACCAAAGTCACAGGCATCCGCCGACGGGATCAAGGTATTGAAGATCAGTCGCTTATGCCGATAGAGCATCTCGGAGACGGCACGCTCACCGACCCCCTTGCTCAAGCCTGGCGATTTCAATAGCAGATACCAACCCTTTTGGCTGGTGTAATTGACATTCCGGTTGGAGACAACCCTCACGTTGAACTTGATAGTGGTGCCGTTGGCCACAAACTCATGGGTGATGCTCTGCTGCAACAGCTGGCTACTGAGCACGGTAGCCCCCGTATCCCAGATACCGTACACCGCTTCCAGCCTCGGCGTAGCGGGAACCAGTTTGTCATCATTGGTAAAATAACTGCCAGTCCCCATCATCACCATAACCCCCCCTTTAGGGTGCCGAATAGCTAAAGGACGCATGGTGATCGGCTGACGCGTACCGGCACTGCAGCTGCCATTACAGGCCTGGAACAGCGGCTTGGGCTTGTTGCCCGTTTTCAAAGCACTTCCCCACTGGGCACTGTTTTTGTCAGTCAGATCGAATTTCCACAGATTGCCGTGCAGGTCACCGGCATAGACATAGTCGACAACCCTGTCCCCGTCTTGATCTACCGGCAAGGGGGAAGATAGACCATTGGGCTCGCTGGAAGACCCTACCTCGGTATCAATCTCTTTGATGATGGCGCCAGTCGCCAGATCCAGTACAAACAGCCTCGCAGTCTGACTGGTGCTGTTGTAACCATTCGCAACCAGAGCAACCCATTTGTTGTCGGCTTTGACCCGCACCAGAGTGGGTGCCGCCACTGCAACCCCCATTTCGCTATCGGTGAACTCCCACAGCATCTTGTCGGCGGTGAAGTTATCCGGGGCCGTCACATCGATGGCAAATACCGCCTTGCCACCGGCACCGGTGGATCCCAGCAAGATGCTCTTCCAGCGACTGCCCAGATAGGCATCGCCTACCCTGGGCGTCCCATCCACATAGTAGCGATGGCTGTAATTCGGTCTGGTCAACTGATTCAGCTCGCCCAGCAGGCTGGACGGGATATAGGCCAGTCGCTCGACACCGTCGGCGACTCGAAATCCGTGCAGCATACCGTCATTGGCACCGACATAGAGCATGGGTGGGCGCCGGGTAATCGCCGTCGAGCTTAGAAAAGCTTGGTAACCCTCCCGCTCGGTCTGGGTCAGACCGGCTGCACTGCTGTAACCGTAATCACGCTTGCCCACGTAGACGGGATCAGAATTGATGATGTCGCCGAGCAGATCACTACGATTACGAAACGCACCACCATTACGCTGCTCACCACTGCGATCACCGCGCAGATAGGCGACACGGCTTTCTCCCTGGTTGTCACCAGCGACATTGAATAGAGCCCGGTTGGTCACATTCAGCGTATCCCAACGAAAGGGGATGCCGACACCATCTTGCCGGGTGAAGATATTGCGTGCCGAAGGCTCGGGGATCAAGGTAGCGGCATCCCAGGCGATATTCCCCAGAGAGCCATCACTGTTAAGCGGGATCGAGACCAGTTGCCCCGACCAGTCACCACTGTTGTAACGAGCCTGGTAAATGTGGGTGTTGCTGTCGAGGCGGGTGGCGTTGGCCGTCACCGAACTGGCGGAGCTGTTGCGGGCGGCAATCTGAGCCAGCGTGCTGCTCAGGGCCTCGGCGAAAGTATCCGGATCCGCCGCGCTGAAGAAACTCCCCTTGCTGTTGACGGCAGCATGCCACAGATCGTCGATCTTGAACTCATCGGAATCATAAGGATTCGGCCAGCGGCTCGGGATACCGTTGGCCGGATTGAGCGAACCGTTGACCCCGAGCCCGACGGTAAAGTTGACCAGATGCTGCCAGTTGGCAGGGTCTGCCGTGCTCGTCGGCACCTTGTTGGCCAAGTCGCTACGCAGATCCGTCTTCCAGTATTTGTAGGCCACGTCCGCCAGGGTGTTATTGATGCCATCCTGGTCCTGATCGCCGACCGAGGGGGAATCACCGTTCCAGTATCCATCCGTCATCAGGATGTTGTAGCTCTGGCGGCAAGTCAGATGAGGAAGCGTGCTGCCGGCACGGGCAGACCAGGGGCCATTATTGTCACTGCGGGAAAAATACTCCCCTACCTCTTTCAGGCCGGTACGCAGCGGTGTCCCCTTCGCCAAAATATCGCGGCCATACAGTTCATTGAAAAATGCGCTTCGGTCGGTACCCGAAAAAGGGGTGACACCACGAATAACACTATCCTTGGCGTTGATGGTGGCAAAGCCGACCCGAATTCCCTCCCCCTGACTGGCAAAAGCTCGTCCCACGCCTGCACGAGCAGCCAAAATCCGCGAGCGGTAATAGGTATACCAGTTGGCAAAGTTCTGGATCTCTTCGTCATAGCTACAAAGGGGAGCGTTTTTGCAGTCACTGCGATTGGGGCGACCGTCATAGACGGTGGCCACCGCTTTGTTTATCACCACCCGGGTATAGTTCTTGGCGTTGAATACATTGCCACTTCCCTTGTAGTCAAAATAGACAGCCGGCCAGAAACTCTCGTCTTGGTTGTAATAATAAGGAGAAAACTCAGTGTAATAGATGGCCCACCATGCTCGATTGGTTTCAGTCAGGTTGCGACAACCGGCCGCCGTCTTCATAGGGTTGTGAGGGGCACAGGTCACTTTGGCATTTGCCATCAAGGAGCCATCCGCATTGGCCCAGGGACGATAGGTCAGCTGCGGGTTGTAATAGAGCTTGTTGTTATGGCTGGAGCGCACGTAGGCATTGCGGGCATTGTCGCTAGCAAAGGTGATCGTATAGTTGGCGTAATCGTCATTCCCATAAACATTGTTGGCTCGTGGGTAGACATAGCGTGCTTCGTTCTCGATCAAGGACTCGGGCATGATCTCGAAATGCATCGAGCCTGAATCATCCAGGGTAAACATGATATTGGGATCGGCCCGGGTGCCGAGATAGAGGGGAACCTGGGCAATATCGAGCGCCGCCTGTGCCGAAGCACAGCAGAGCATCACCGAAAGGCCAAAACCAAGTTTGCCCATACACCGCCTCCTAGCGACTATAGGTCGATTGCAACAGCACCCGGCTCTCGTCAGAGAGACCAAATCCCCTTGCAGTAATACGATATAGACGACGCTCACTGATGGGCTCATCGACTGCCAGATCCTCGCTCCCCCCCTGGGTATAGGGCAACCGTTCGATAAAGTATTCGGGAGCGCGCCCCGCCAGACCACTGTTGGTATAGGTACGCCAGGCGGTCGAAGGGGAGGCAGGATCCACCGCGGTGTCGATAAATTCATACAGGCCCGCGCTGTTGTCATAGGGACCCGAGTTGCCAGCCTCGATATAGCGCTCGGCAGCGCGCAGGCCCGCTTCTGCCGCCTGCAATGCCTGCAGCGCCTCTTTCTGGTTACCCGCCATCTTCTCTTGCAACTGCGCCCCACGCATACTGGCCATCCCCAGCAGGCTCACCATGACCAGAAAAATCAGGCTGATCACCAGCGCCATCCCCTGCTGTCGATCCATCATGACTGGGCTCCTCAAGGTAGCCGGTTGCGCAGCGCAACTGTGGTTTCGGCGACCCAGTACCAGTTGCGATCGTTCGCCCGGAAGGTGGCTCCGGCAAAGCTAAGGGCCTGCGGAGACGACACCACATTGCCTTGGTTACTGCGCATAAGAAGCTGTACTCCAATCCCCAGTACATTGTTCCAGTTTGGATTGCTGGCGGCGCTCACATAGCGATCTGCCGCCCGATCCCGGTTCTGATCCTCGCCGAATGTAAGTTGCATATTGGCCACCCCTTCGATAAGGGGCATACCTGCAGCCCCCCCGTTCTTGCGATAAAGCGCGTAGGGGCTGCTGGCAGAGGGGCGGGCGATATAGTAGAGACGGGTTTCCACCCTGTTCACGACCGAGCCAAGACCGAATCGCTCCTCGGGTGGGCTGCTGGCCCCCCCCCAGGAACTGCTGGCATTGCCTGGCGTATATTTGTTGTCATTGGAGTGGACGATATTGACCTCACGCCCCCCTGCCACGCTCTGTACTTTGGTGACCTGAAATATTCTGGCCTTCTGACAGTCGGAGACCATGACGATATCTCCCTCGCACAGATCGCTATAACCCTGTGCGCCGAAACCACAATAGTCGGCCTTGCTGGATAGCTGCTGCACAAACAGCTGGGCGGCACTGTTATGATTATCACGACTGAGCGGAACCCCAACCCCAACCGGCCCCTGAACCAACAGGATATCGCTACCCGGCATGGGTCTGGGCTCGGAGCCGCTGAACAGAGCAGACAGCGCAGTTGGTAAAGTTGCCGTTACATTGTCGTAACCACGCAAAAAAGTGGTGAAGTTGTAGGGCAGTGCTGTGCTGTTGTTGAGGGTATTGGTGATATTAACCCCCTGTTTGCTGAGACACCCCTGATAGCCCACCATACGCAGCTCTTTTTGCAGCAGATTGGTGGCAAATCCGCTATCTTCCCGCACCCGGGCAATGGCCTCGCCAGTGAGATAGGTTTTGTGATTGCCGAGAAACACCTGAATCATGACCCCCACCGTTATCAGCGAGAGCACCAAGGCGATCATCACCTCGACCAAGCCGATCCCGTGCTGGTGTAGCGGCAAACCGCTCCTACTCATAGGTCCGTCCTCAGGATCATGCTGCGCGACGCAGGATCAGTCGACAGCCGACTGCTATCCCACTGAATAGTGATGGTGGCCCTTCCGGCACTGACCGATACGGCGCCATCGCCACCTGGTAGCTCGGCTACGACCCGCTTCCAGTGTTGCAGATCCTGAACCGCCATAGAGCTACCCGAGACAGTTTCGCCCAAGTCGATATTGTATTGCCCGTTCAGAGCCGCGCTGCGATTAGCCCGCATCATGTCGTTGATCATGTATGCATACTGGGTCGCCTCGGTACGCGTCAGCGCCGACTGGTTACTCTTGAGAGCCTGCAGTTGCAGAGTCGCCATGCCCAGAATACCGATGGAGAGCACCAGTACCGAGATCATGATTTCAAGCAGTGACAAACCCCGTTCTCGCATCATGGGCAGCTAGCCTCGGTAATGGAAGGGCGACCAGCCACTGTGATGTTGATATCACGGGAGGGCTCATTCCGACACTCATCAGGACGCAGGGAAAATACCCGTGCCAACGGAGTGCGGCCATCAAGAAAACCCTCGCTATTAAAACGCAGCAGGGAGGTATTGCTGCTCAATACCCCGCCCCCCATGTCGGGAAAGCCTCGCAACAACTCACCATTATCCAGTATGCCGTTACCGTTGCCATCGACCCAGATCTGCCAGCCAGCCTCCCAGTGATGCTGGGTCAGGTTATCGGCAGAGGCGGAGAGGGTCACTACCGTGTTGCGGCGAATGGCTTCTGAGCGGGCAAGGTTGATGGCCGCAACAAAGTTGTTAGCCTGAGTATTGAGAGAAATATTGCGCAGCAAAGCGTTGAAGGAAGGAACCCCCAACGTGAGTAACAAAGAGACGAGCGCTATGGTGACCATAAGCTCGATAAGGCTAAAACCTGAACGCAAAAACATCCTGTTTCGCTCTGATTTGTTCCAGGAGGACAGACACACTCCATGTGTGCTAAGCCAGAATAAGGGCTTGCTGGCAGTCTATGCCGGGCACTTGGGGTTTCAATCCCGGCAATGCAAAAGTTCGAGCTACATCATCAATTTTTGCTGCGATCTGGTTGCGAACATGCACAAGGGACTCGTTGGGACCAAAAAAGCCACCTCAACGAGGTGGCTTTGGCAATAAACCGACATCTAGCGAGATGACAGGGATCAGAGGATCCGCAGCTCGGGTGGTACCTCAAACACCACGTTCTCTTCACGGCCAGGATGCTCGGCGACGACATTGCCACCCAACTCCCGCAGGCGTGCAATCACGGACTGCACCAGCACCTCGGGAGCGGACGCACCGGCAGTGACGCCGATCGCCTTCACGCCCTCTAGCCAGCTCGCCTCGATCATCGACGCATCGTCGATAAGATAGGCTCTGGCGCCCACCTTCTCGGCCAGCTCGCGCAGACGGTTGGAGTTGGAGGAGTTGCGAGACCCCACCACCAGCATGGCGTCCACCAGCCCCGCCATCTCCCGCACCGCATCCTGACGGTTTTGGGTGGCGTAGCAGATATCGTCCTTGCGCGGCCCCTGGATCTTGGGGAAGTACTTACGCAACGCATCGATGACGTCAGAGGTCTCATCCACGCTCAGGGTAGTCTGGGTGACGAAGCAGAGGTCATCCGGATTTTTCACCCTGAGCTTGGCCACATCTTCCGGCGTCTCCACCAGATACATGCCGCCTTCGCGATTCTCGTACTGCCCCATGGTCCCGATCACCTCGGGGTGACCGGCGTGGCCGATGAGCACCGCCTCGGAGCCCTTGCGGCTGGCTCGATGCACCTCCATATGAACCTTGGTCACCAGCGGACAGGTGGCATCGAATACCTTGAGGGCGCGGGACTTGGCCATCTCGCGCACTGTTTTGGCCACGCCGTGAGCAGAAAAGATGACGATGCTGTCGTCCGGCACCTCGTCCAGCTCCTCGACGAAGACTGCGCCAGCCTCTTTCAGCTTGTTCACCACATAACGGTTATGCACCACTTCGTGGCGGACATAGATGGGGGCACCGAACTTCTCCAGCGCGCTCTCGACAATGCTGATGGCGCGATCGACACCGGCGCAAAAACCGCGAGGGTTAGCGAGCAGAATATCCATTAATGCACCTTCTCCTCATCATCAACGCCCAGGATCTCCACCTCGAAGGTGACGGTATGACCGGCCAGCGGGTGGTTGAAATCGACCGTGACCGACATCCCGGCTACCGCCCGGATGATGCCCGGCAGCTCGCTGCCGTTGGGCTGATCGAACAGGATGATGGTGCCGACTTTTGGCTCCACATCGGCGCCAAACTTGGCACGGTCGAGATGGTAGATGTTGTCGGGGTTGGAGAGGCCAAAGGCCTCTTCCGGCGCCAGCGTGAAGCTCTTGCTCTCCCCTTCGCTCAGCCCCAGCAGACACTGCTCGAAGGTGGGAGTCAGGCTGCCATCGCCCATCCGCAGGCGGGCAGGTTTGCCGTGCAGCGCAGTACTGTCGGCAACCGAGCCATCTTCCAGCTTGATGGAGAAGTGGAACAGCACGCTGCTGTTAGCGGTGATCTGCTGGCTCATGCCTGCTCCTTTTTCTCACCACGGAAACCGTCCAGCACGATCATGGCGGCCCCGATAAAGATAAAGCTGTCGGCCAGGTTGAATGCCGGCCAATGCGCACGCTGCCAGTAGAAGTCGAGGAAATCGACCACATGGCCCAACACCAGTCGATCAAAGACGTTGCCAAGGGCGCCGCCGATGATGAGTGAATAGGCGATACCGCTCCAACGCTGGGTCACCGACTGCTTGCGCAGCCAGTGGATCAGCAATCCACAGATGGCAAAAGCCAGCACCGCGAAGAACCAGCGCTGCCAGCCCCCCTGATCAGCCAGAAAGCTAAATGCGGCGCCCTTGTTGTAGACGTGAACCAGATTGAAGAAGGGGGTGATCTCCACCCCCGGGTAACCAAATGGCAGCAACTTGACCACGGCGAGCTTGCTCGCCTGGTCCAGTACAAAGGCCAGCACTGCCAACCACAGCCAACGCAGGCCGCTTTTATGTTGAGTCATGTTCATCAGGCAAATTGACGAGTTTCGCCGTCACCCTCAACGTTGGTCACACAGCGACCACAGATCTCTTCGTGACCCGCGATAGTGCCCACATCTTCTACATGGTGCCAGCAGCGGTCGCACTTGGCGGCGGCAGACTGGGCCACGCTCAGCCACAGGTCATCACGCTCGGTCGCCACAGAGCCTTCCGGCGCAGTGTCAGCCTCCACAACCTTGGCTTTGGAGGTGAGCAGCACGAAGCGCAGCTCATCAGCCAGGGCATTCAGGCGTGCAGCCAGCTCCGGCTTGGCGAACAGGGTCAGTTCGGCCTGCAGGGAACCGCCGATGCGCTTCTCGCCACGGGCCACTTCCAGCGCCTTGTTCACTTCACCACGCACGGTGAGGATCTCGGCCCAGAACTCGTCATTGAGGGATTCACCCACTTCCAGACCGAACAGGCCGTCGTACCACTCTTCGGTGAAGACGAACTCGCCGCGCTCACCCGGCAGCAGGGCCCAGATTTCATCAGCGGTGAAGCTCATGATCGGCGCCATCCAGCGCACCATGGCCTCGGCAATGTGATAGAGGGCGGTCTGGCAGGAGCGACGGGCCAGGCTGTCAGCCTTGGCGGTGTACTGGCGATCCTTGATGACATCCAGATAGAAGGAGCCCATCTCGATGGAGCAGAACTGCATCAGCTTCTGGGTCACGCCGTGGAAGTTGTACTCGTCGAATGCCGCCATGATCTCGGCCTGTACCGCTTTGGCACGACCGACAGCCCAACGATCCACCACTACCATGTCGGCGGGCGCCACCATGTCGGTCGCTGGATTGAAGCCGTTCAGGTTGGCCAGCAGGAAGCGGGCAGTATTGCGAATACGACGATAAGCATCGGCAGAGCGCTTGAGGATCTCGTCGGAGACAGTCATCTCGCCGGTGTAGTCAGTGCTCGCTACCCACAGACGCAGGATGTCGGCACCCAGCTTGTTCATCACGTCCTGCGGGCTCACCACGTTGCCGATGGACTTGGACATCTTGCGACCCTGACCATCCACGGTGAAGCCGTGAGTCAGCACCTGGTTGTAGGGAGCCTTGTCTTTCATGGCCACACCGATCATCAGGGAGGACATGAACCAACCACGGTGCTGGTCAGAACCTTCCAGATACATGTCGGCTGGCTTGCCGTTGAACTCGGGACGGGCATCGACCACGGAGGCGTGGGTAGAACCGGAGTCAAACCAGACGTCCAGAGTGTCAGGCACCTTGTCGTACATGTCGGCATCGGCACCCAGCAGCTCCGCCTTGTCGAGATCCCACCAGGCCTGGATGCCGGACTGCTCGACCCGCTTGGCTACTTCGTGCATCAGGCGCACGGATTCCGGATGCAGTTCCTGGGTCTCTTTGTGGACGAACAGGGAGATGGGCACACCCCAGGTACGCTGACGGGAGATACACCAGTCAGGACGGTTCTCGACCATCGCCTGAATGCGGTTTTTACCCCAAGCCGGTACCCAGCCGCTCTGGCCTTGCTGGGCAATACCGTCCTTCTCGATGCGCTCGATCTCTTCCAGCGCGCGCTTGCGCAGACCCTTCTGCTCCATGCTGATGAACCACTGCGGGGTGGCACGGAAGATGATCGGGGTCTTGTGACGCCAGCAGTGCGGATAGGAGTGGTTGAACACCTTGTGATGCAGCAGGGCGCCGCGTTCGGTCAGCACTTCGATCACGGAGGCATTGGCCTTGAACACATGCTGGCCGGCAAACAGTTCGGTATCCGGCAGGTAAACACCGTTGCTGCCAACCGGGTTGGCCACTTCCAGACCGTACTTCTGACCGACCACGAAGTCTTCCTGACCGTGGCCAGGTGCGGTGTGAACGGCACCGGTACCTGCATCCAAGGTAACGTGATCACCCAGTACCACAGGCACATCGAAGCTGTAGAAGGGGTGGTTGAAGCGCAGCAGCTCGAGCGCGGCGCCCTTGGCGTAACCCAGATTGTGGAACTTCTCGATACCGGCGCGATCCATGACGTCCTTGACCAGCTCGGCGGCCAGGATCAGACGCTCGGGGTGCTCACCTTCAACCTGCACCAGTGCGTAATCCAGATCGGCGTGCATGGCGATAGCGCGGTTGGCTGGCAGGGTCCACGGAGTGGTGGTCCAGATCACCGCAGAGATCGGGCCCTTGCCTGTGTGGCCTTCGGCACAGTCAAACTTGGCGGCAACGCCCGCCTCGTCAACGGCCTTGAAGCGCACATCGATGGAGGGAGAGTTCTTGTCGTAGTACTCCACTTCAGCCTCAGCCAGCGCAGAGCCACAATCGGTACACCAGTGCACCGGCTTGGAGCCTTTGTGCAGGTGGCCGTTTTCAACGATCTTGGCCATGGAGCGGATGATGTTGGCTTCGGTGCCAAAATCCATGGTCAGATAGGGGTGTTCCCAGTCGCCCAGCACACCCAGACGGATGAAGTCGGTCTTCTGCGCTTCGATCTGGGTCTTGGCATATTTGCGGCACTCGGCGCGGAATTCAGCGGCAGAAACCTTCTCGCCCGGTTTGCCAACCATGCCTTCCACTTTCAGCTCGATAGGCAGACCGTGGCAATCCCAACCCGGCACATAGGGGGAATCGAAACCGGAGAGGCCCTTGGACTTGATGATGATGTCTTTGAGGATCTTGTTGACCGAGTGACCGATGTGAATGTTGCCGTTCGCATAGGGGGGGCCATCATGCAGAATGAAAGAAGGCTTGCCCGCTTTGGCGCGGCGAATAGCGCCGTAGAGATCCTGATCGTACCAACGTTTCAGCATGTTGGGTTCGCGCTTGGCCAGATCGCCACGCATCGGAAACTCGGTTTCCGGAAGATTCAGGGTGTGTTTATAGTCGCTCATCAGTCCTGGGTTCCCTTCTTTTCTAAAAGAGTGCTGGGTAAATTGAATTGTGGCAGCCCGAACCAGGCTCGGGCCGCCAGGGCATCTCGTTCGATCTGCTCTTTCAAGGCAGTGAAAGAGGCAAACTTCTGCTCTTCGCGCAGCTTGTGGCGAAGCAGCACCTTGACCTGCTGACCATATAGGTCACCAGAAAAATCAAATAGATGTACTTCCAATCTGGCTTGTGTACCGCTCAAGGTCGGCCGTACACCCACATTGGCTACACCGGGGAAGGTCTTGCCGGAACATATCACTTCCACCGCAAACACGCCACCGACCGGGATCACCTGACGCTTGAGGGCCAGATTGGCAGTGGGAAAACCTATGGTGCGCCCCAGCTTGTCGCCGTGGGCCACCCGGCCGCTGATGGTGTAGGGACGGCCAAGCATCAGCTCCACTTCCGCCATCCGACCCGCTTTGAGGGCTTCACGCACCAGGGTGCTGCTGACCCGCTGCCGTTCGAGCTGGAAGCTCTGGGTACTGATCACCTCGAAGCCGAAGCGATGGCCCGCCTCCTCCAGCAGGTGGAAATCCCCTTCCCGCCCCTTGCCGAAGCGAAAATCATCGCCGACCACCAGATAGCGCACTCCGAGCTTCTCCACCAGTAACTGCTCGATGAAGGTCGAAGCAGCTTGTTCAGCAAAGCGGTGGCTGAAGCGCACGCAGAGCATGCGATCGATATGCAGCCCCTGCAGCGCTTCGTACTTCTCCCGCAACCGGCTCAGCCGGGCGGGCGCTGCCGTGCCGGCAAACAGCTCCAGCGGCTGCGGCTCAAACAGCATGACGCAGGCGGGCAATCCCAGCTGGGCCGATTTCTCCTTGAGACGTGCCAATACCGCATGGTGACCCTGATGAACCCCATCAAAGTTGCCAATGGTTAATACACATCCCCGGTGACGGGGCTTGAGATTGTGAATGCCGCGAATAAGCTCCATCAGTGCCTTGTGCGTTGCTGCCATGGAAATCGGCGGATTATATATCAGGCAGCAGGCAGGGTCAGCCCTCATAGCCTGATTTCAACTATCCGGGCCCAATCACGCCCCCTGCTGCGCCATGAGGCACTATCCCCATGGCGCAGCAGGATCACGGCTACTGCTGCCCCGATTTAAGGTGACGCGGCCGAATGCCCAGCAGCAGCAACACCACGGCATAGACCGCAGCCCCCAGCGACAGCAGTATGGTCAGCTGCAAACTGGCCTTGCCCATGCTCCATGCGCCCCACTGGGCCAAATCTGGCGACAGATAGGCGAGCACGCCCCCCATCAGCACGCTGGCGACCAGCAGCTTGAGGCAGAACACGCCAGTATGGCGGGAGGGACGATAGACGCTCTGCTGGTACAACCCCTTGAACAGCAAGGCCGCATTCAGAGTGCCCGAGCAGGCGGTCGAGAGCGCCAACCCCACGTAACCGAGCGGGTAGATGAAGATGAGGTTGCAGACCATGTTGGCAATCATCGACATCACCCCGATCCGCACCGGTGTTTTGGTGTCTTGACGGGCATAGTAACCAGGTGCCAGAACCTTGATCAGCATCAGGGAGAGCAGACCGGTAGTGGAGGCCAGCAGGCTGGCGCTCGACATGCTCACCTCATGCAGGCCAAATTCGCCGCGCATGAACAGCACCCGCAAAATAGGCTCGCGCATCACCGCAATGCCTATCATGGCGGGCAGGCCGAGCAGCATCACCATCCGCACCCCCCAATCCATGGTGCGGGAGAAGTCCGCCGGATCGGCATCCACATGCTTCTTGGCCAATGCCGGCAGAATCACGGTACTGATGGCCACCGCAAACAGGCCGAGGGGGAACTCCAGCAGGCGATCAGAGTAGTAGAGATAACTGATGGCACCGGTCGCCAGGAACGAAGCCAGCATGGTGTTGACCAGCAGGTTAATCTGGCTGACCGAGACCCCGAACAGGGCCGGGATCATCAGGGTGCGGATCTTCACCACCCCCGGGTGATTCCATCCCCATTTGGGCCATACCAGCATGTTGATTTGGCGCAAAAAGGGGTACTGGAACAAAAACTGCACCAAACCGCCCAAAAAGACACCAATCGCCAGCGAGATCTCCGGTTTGTCCATCAGTGGCGCAATCCACCAGGCCGCCGCAATCATGGTGATGTTGAGAAACACCGGCGTAAACGACGAGACCGCAAAGCGGCCGAAGGTGTTGAGGATAGCCCCCGCCATGGCGGTAAAGGTGATGAACCAGAGGTAAGGGAAGGTGATTTTGAGCATCAGACTGGCGAGCTCGAACTTCTCGGCCGCGGGGCCACCGTGCAGCCAATCCCAGAACCAGCCCCAGCCAAACAGCGCGGTCAGCACACCCGACCCCAGCACCCCGAGCAGGGTGACCACAGTCACTATCCCCCCCAGCGTGCCCGCTACCGCCGCCAGCAATTCACGCACTTCCCCCTCGTCGCCATTTTTCTTGTACTCCGTCATCACGGGAACAAAAGCCTGGTTGAAGGCACCTTCGGCGAACAGACGACGCAGAAAGTTGGGAATGCGATTGGCAAAAAAGAAGACGTCGGCGGCCACCCCGGCACCGAGCAGATTTGCGATGACCACATCGCGAACCAAGCCCATTACGCGGGATGCCAGCGTCATTCCGGACACTATCATGCCGGATTTGATCAATTTCTTACTCAAGACGAGGCCTCTGGAACTGTCAGAATGAAAAGAATGCTGCTAGAATCGGCCGACAGTTTAACCGTCTCCCTACTGACACACCACCGGGAGGCGGTGTTTATTTGCACAAATCATTTGACAATATGTGGTTGGAAGGGCATATTTCCGGGCCTTTTCAATACACTCGCTAAGACAGTTTTAGGAGTTTTACCTTGGCTAACATCAAATCTGCTAAGAAGCGCGCTCTTCAGTCAGAAAAACGCCGTCAGCACAACGCCAGCCGTCGTTCCATGACCCGTACCTACCTGAAGAAAGTCATTGCTGCTATCGCCTCTGGCGACAAAGCTGCTGCGACTGCCGCTTTCGCTGTTGCTCAGCCGATCATGGATCGTATGGCGACCAAAGGCCTGATCCACAAGAACAAAGCTGCTCGTCACAAGAGCCGCCTGTCTGCCCAGATCAAAGCTATGGCTTAATCAGCGTCTGCTGATCAAAGCTGAAAAAACCGGCCTTAGTGCCGGTTTTTTATTTATCTGCGCTGCAATAAAGTCGATGCAGCAAACTGATCATTTCACGCACCTCATGGCTGCGCAGCGAATAGTAGACCGTCTGGGCCTCTTTGCGCGTCGTCACCAGTTCATCCCGCCGCAATAGCGCCAGATGCTGTGACAAGGCCGACTGACTCAATCCCAATCGCTCGTTGAGCTCCCCCACCGACAGCTCTCGCTCCAGCAACTGGCACAGAATAAACAGCCGCCGTTCGTTGGCCAGCGCCTTGAGCAAGGCCACCGCTTTACTCGCATTGGCTTCCATCTCTTCAAGTTGCATCACATCTCTCCTCTGCCACTGATCGCCGATGATACGTGGTGACGGGTCGTTTTAAAACGACAGGGTGGCCGGCTGAATGGCGGAAAAATTCTCCTGGCCGGAAAAGAGAAAGGTAAAATCGCTCTCGCAGACCCGCTTCACCGCCGGATGCTGGATCATCCGCTCGGCGAAGATGACGTAATACTCCTCCATCAGATCCTGGGTTTCCCCGATCAGCATCACCCCCTCCCCCTCGAGGATCTCCTCCTGATAGATGGTGGGAGCCATAAAGATGCCCTGATTGAAGAAGCCAAACGCCTTCATCAAGGCGGCATCATCAAACTCGCCAAGAATGCTGGGAGAAACCCCCTGCTGCTCGAACCACTGGGTCAGCTGACGGCCCATGGCAGTACGGCGACCGGGGATCAACAGCTTGCGCTCCTCCAGACAGGCGGGAAATGGCTTTTCGGGCAATGGCGCCTTGCAGAAGAAGCTGACGCCACAGCCGCCCAACCGCTTGGAGAGCAGCCCCGCATGCTGGCTGGAGTCCACCGGACAGTCGGAGAGGATCATATCGAGCTTGTGTTCGCTCAGCTGCTCCAGCAGCAGTTCGTGGGTCGATTCGAAACAGCGCAGATGGATGGAACCATCATTGGGGATGACAGAGAGAAGCACGCGGCTGGCAAGGCGCTTGGAGAGGGCATCTGCGATGCCGACGTCGAACAGGATCTGGCTCTCCTTGCGGTAGTTGACGATATCGAGCATCTCGTAGGAGAGGCTGAACATCTTGTCGGCATAACGAAATACCAGCTGGCCCAGCTCGGTCGCCTCAAGGGAGCGCCCCTTGCGTTTGAGCAGCTTGCCACCGAGGCGCTGCTCCAGCAGCTTGATCTGGCCGGTGACGGTTTGCGGGGTCAAAAAAAGGGCTTCCGCTGCCTGGGTAACGGAGCCCTTCTTCTGAGTCATCCAGAAATAGTAGAGATGGTTGTAGTTAAGGTGTGACATCCGATGGGGTTCCCGCTTGACGCGGACTCCGGTAGCAGCTGAGTTCAACCGCCAGAATGTCATACATGTCGCTAACCGAGTCAACCTTGTTCGCGCCAAACTGCTCCATCAGACTGGCCTTGAGGCGTGCCTTGTCAGGCATCCGGTCAGCGCAATAACGCTTGTTGGAACGCTTTACCATCTCGCCAGCCCGGCTGCTCAGCGCCCGCTCGGAGAAGGTCTCGCCAAAGCGCGCCTTGGCCTGCTTGTCCCCCAGCAGCAGGGCGCTGTCTACCACCCCGTTGAGATAGGCAGAGCAGTTCGCCGAAGTGGCGTCCTGCTTGCAATCCTCCAGCCCGCCGGCCCAGGCCGCGGGGCTCAACAACAGCATCAACAACCCTGTATGCAGCTTCATAGTCCCTCCGTACTCTGTTCCCCTTCACCCTTGGGAAGGGCCATGCGCAAGGCCAGATAGCCGACTACCGCCGCCATGGTGGAGCCCACCAGGATCCCGAGGCGAGAGTAGCTGCCGTAATCCAGCCCACCGTGCTCGAAGGCGAGAGACGCGATAAACATCGACATGGTGAACCCGATGCCACAGAGGATGCTGACCGCAAAAATTTGCTTGAAGTTGACCCCGGGCGGCAACTGGGCGATGCCCAGCTTGACCGACAGCCAGCTGATGGTGAACACCCCGAGCGGCTTGCCGATAAACAGCCCCAGCATGATCCCCATAGGTACCGGACTCAGCAGGGAGGAGAGACCAATCCCCTCCAGCGATACCCCGGCGTTGGCAAAGGCAAACAGCGGCAGGATCAGATAGGCACTCCAGGGGTGCAACTTGTGCTCCAGATACTTGAGCGGCGAGGCGTAACGCTTGCCGTTAAGCGGGACCATAAAACCGACCACCACACCGGCCAGGGTCGCATGGACGCCAGACTTGAGCACCGCAACCCAGAGCACTAGGCCAACCAGCATGTAGAGGCTGATCCTGTCCTCACCACGACGATTCATCCAAAGCAGGGTGAGGGTTGCCAGAATACCGATGGCCAGCGCCTCCAGCGACAGCTGCTGGGTATAGAAGAGCGCGATGATGATGATGACGCCGAGGTCATCCATGATGGCCAGCGCCAACAGAAATACCTTGAGGCTCACCGGCACCCGCTTGCCGAGCAGCGCCATCACCCCGAGGGCAAAGGCGATGTCGGTCGCAGCCGGGATCGCCCAGCCAGCGCGCGCCACTTCATCCGAATAGTTGAAAAAGGCGTAGATCAAGGCTGGGGCCAGCATGCCGCCCACCGCAGCGATAGCCGGGAAGGTCGCCTGAACCCGGGTCGAGAGCGCCCCTTCCAGCATCTCTCGCTTCACTTCCAGGCCAACCAGCAGGAAGAAGATCGCCATAAAGCCATCGTTGATCCAGAGCAGCAGTGGCTTGTTGATGTCGAGAGCTGCGATGCGCACCTGAACCGGCGTGTCGAGAAACGCCTGATACCCGCCAGCCAGCGCGGTATTGGCTAAAATCATTGCCAGCATGGCAGCCATGATCAGAATAATTCCGGAGGCGGCCTCCAGCTTCAGGAACTTTTTGATTACGTCACTCATGGTTAAATTTTCCACCGTATTGCTTTGGTTTGAGTCTATCTCCTGCAACAACCAATGGAAAATCGTTTCTTGCTGCTCAATACAACGAAAAAACCGAAGGCAAAATAGAACATACCTGCTATAAGAAGCAGGTTTTTCCTCGTCTCTGGCTACCGTCTTATTAATCAACAAAATGAATTTTCAATTATTTATCTGCATAAAAATACAACGTTAGATAATGGCCATAAGGTCACGAGACTTTATTACGTAACGCATTAAAACTCATATCTAGGTGGCCTGTTCTGTATGACATGCAAAACAAACATAGCCCCGCGGTTGCTCGATGGCACAAATCATAGCCATAAAAAATCCCGCCGAAGCGGGATTTTTCATGGCTTGCAGCCTTACAGCACGGCCAGCGCTGCAGCGTAGTTCGGCTCGTCGGCAACTTCGGCGACCAGCTCGCTGTGCAGCACCTTGTTGTCACCATCCAGCACCACGATGGCGCGAGCGGTCAGACCGACCAGCGGACCGGAAGAGAAGGCAACGCCGTAATCTTCCATGAAGGCCGCACCGCGCAGGGTGGAGAGGGTCACAACCTTGTCCAGACCTTCGGCGCCGCAGAAGCGGGACTGGGCGAACGGCAGATCGGCGGAGATGCACAGCACAACTGTGTTATCCAGCGCGCTGGCCTGCTCGTTGAACTTGCGCACAGAGGTCGCGCAGGTCGGGGTATCGACGCTCGGGAAGATGTTCAGGATTTTGCGCTGACCGGCAAAGCTTGCCAGGGTCACGTCGGAGAGATCCTTGGCCACCAGAGAGAATGGCTTGGCTTGCTCACCGGAGACCGGGAAGTGACCAGCGACAGAAACCGGGTTGCCTTGCAGAGTGACTGAGTTGCTCATGTGTTATGTCCTTTATTGGTGTAGTAAAAATCCGGGTGATCAGTATAGGGGCGGCGGGACCAGACAAACACCCGCGAAGACAAGGGATATAAAGGGGTTGACCTTGGACTTAACACCAAGGTTTAGACTCCTTCTCAGTAATCAGGGATCTCGCAGGGGCGGGATCCATCAAGAGGGACTCATCATGAGCAAATCCTGCTGCAATCATCAGCACGCCGCCCCCATCAAGGCCGTCAGCAAGGCGGCCTCCGGCCAGAGTGAACATCACCACGATAGCCACTGCTGCGACAACACCACGCCCGTCAGTTGCTGTTCAACCCAGACGCCTCATGAGCACGCATCCCGTGACGGCAATGAATCCCCTGGGGATGAAGAGCCTCCCCGAGGAAGCTGTCACGATCAAGCGTGCTGCAGCGCCCCCTTATCGCCAGCTCACGATCATAAGCATGAGCATAAGCATAAGCACGATATGCCCCCTGCCGACCCGCTAGTTGCGCCGGAGCAAGGTAACAGTCGCCACAGCTGGCAGGTGTTGGGGATGGATTGTCCCAGCTGCGCCCGCAAGATCGAGACCGCCGTCAGCCGGGTGAGCGGCGTGCAACAGGCGCGCGTGCTGTTTGCCACCGAGAAGCTGGTGGTGGATCTGGCCCCCGGCCTATCTCCCGATCCCGTCACCGCCGCTGTGCTGGCCGCCGGTTTCCAGCTCAAAGGGGAAAGCGCTGACAAGCAGGCAGCTGGCCGCAAGCAAGCTTCACAACAGCCCCTGCAGGGCAATCTATTCGATAACTTTTTGGGCAAATATTGGCAGCCCCTGTCACTGGCCGGTCTGATGCTGGTTGCCGCCCTGCTGCCGAAAGAGTTCGGTCAGCCGCTCTTTACCCTGGCGACCCTCTGGGGTCTGTGGCCCATCTCGCGCAAGGCGTGGGCACTGACCAAAAGCGGCTCCCCCTTCGCCATCGAGACCCTGATGACGGTGGCCGCCCTGGGCGCCCTGTTCCTCGGTGAAACCGCCGAAGCGGCCATGGTGCTGCTGCTCTTTATGCTGGGTGAGCATCTGGAGGCCTACGCCGCCGGTCGCGCCCGGGCCGGAGTGACCGCCCTGATGGCGCTGGTGCCTGACAAGGCGCTGCGGATCCGTACCACTGCCGAGGGCGAGGTGCGCGAAGAGGTCGGCGCCGATGAGCTGCGTCCCGGCGATATCATCGAAATCGCCCCGGGTGCCCGTCTACCTGCCGACGCCCGCCTGCTCGATGAGCTCGGTGCGTTTGACGAGAGCGCCCTGACCGGTGAATCCATTCCGGTGGAACGCCGTCAGGGTGACAAGGTGCCGGCCGGCAGTCTGGCTGCCGATCGAGTGCTGAGCCTTGAAGTCGTCTCCGAGCCTGGCAACAACGCCATCGACCGCATTCTGCACCTCATCGAGGAGGCCGAAAGCCAGCGCGCCCCCATCGAGCGCTTTATCGATCGCTTCAGCCGCTGGTATACCCCGGCCATGATGCTGGCCGCCCTGCTGGTGGTGCTGGTGCCGCCCCTTGCCTTCGGCCAGAGCTGGGACGAGTGGATCTATCGCGGGCTGGCGCTGCTGCTCATTGGCTGCCCTTGCGCGCTGGTCATCTCCACCCCGGCAGCGGTCACCTCGGCGCTGGCCGCCGCCACCCGTCAGGGAGCGCTGATCAAAGGGGGTGCCGCACTGGAGCGACTGGCCCATATCGATACCGTCGCCTTTGACAAGACCGGCACCCTGACGCTGGGCAAGCCGCAGCTGACCGAACTGGTGAGCCTCAATGGCCAGCCGGAGACCGAGTTGCTGGCGCTGGCGGCTGCCATCGAGCAGGGCTCTCACCACCCGCTGGCCCGCGCCGTGGTCGCCAACGCGACCGAACAGGGGCTGACTCTGGCGGAGGCCCGCGACCTGCGTGCCCTGCCGGGCATGGGCGTTGAGGGACGCATCAACGGTGAACTGTGGCAACTGCTGGCACCGAGCCGGGTGGCGACCCTGAATGCGGAGCAGCAGACCCGGATTGAGTCGCTGGAGCGGCAGGGCAAGACCGTTGTGGTGCTCTGCCAGAGCAGCGGCGACCAAGCGCTGCCGGTCGCCCTGCTGGCGCTGCGGGATCAGATCCGGCCGGAAGCCGCCACCGCGCTGCAAGAGCTCAACCGGCTCGGGCTCAACAGCATCATGCTGACCGGGGATAACCCCAACGCTGCCGAGGCGATCGCCACCGAGCTGGGCATGGGCTGGCGCGCCGGTCTGCTGCCGGAGAACAAGGTAGAAGAGATCGCCAAGCTGGCCAGCACCCGGAAGGTTGCCATGATCGGCGATGGTATCAACGATGCCCCCGCCATGAAGCGGGCCAGTATCGGCATCGCCATGGGGGGCGGCACCGATGTGGCGCTGGAGACCGCCGATGCGGCGCTGACCCACAACCAGCTCGGTGGCATCGCCGCGATGATCCGGCTGTCGCGGGCGGCACTGGCCAATATTCACCAGAATATCGCGCTGGCACTGGGGCTGAAGGCCATCTTCCTGGTCACCAGTCTGCTCGGCATCACCGGCCTGTGGATTGCGGTGCTGGCCGATACCGGCGCCACCGCGCTGGTGACCGCCAACGCCCTGCGGCTGCTGCGCAAGCGCTAAGCCAGCCAATGGCATCCCAGCCAAAAGCCGTCCCCTAACCGGGACGGCTTTTCTTTTTCCTCTCATTTCTCTCACGGCACCCCGTAAAAGAAAAAGCGCGCCTGCCGGTCGGCAGTCGCGCTTTGCTTACTCTCTCGGAGTTATCCCAACCTTGGCAAGGTGGAATTCAACCCGGGGGCACCGAGCCATCCCCCGGACTCAATGGCTTGCTTACTTGACGCTGCACTCCTGAATGACGGCTGTGCCCGCCTTGACGCCAGCCTGGTCAACCTTCACCAGCACACTCCACAGCCCCTGCGGCAGGGTGATGCTGTTATTGGCACTGCCACCCTTGGAGAAGGCGAACGAATAGCCGGTTTCAGCGTTCACCGCGCCGCCACCGTTGAGCAGGTACTCCTTGCTCCAGTCCTCGTTGGCGACCTTGAACTCGGTGCTACCGGCGTAGTTGAACGCCGCCTGATAGATGGCGAGATCGCCGTCCATCCCCTTGTAGCTCAGCTGGTACTGGGGCTGGGCTCCCCAGCCGGAGAGCTCACCCTTGACGAACAGGTTGTAGCCGAGCGGATTGCCCGCCACCGTATCCAGCACCTTGCAACTCTGCACCGGCTCGGTGAAGCTGACGCTCAGGGTCGGCTTGTCCTTGTTCATGGCGGTAAAGACAAACTTGTAGCTGCCTGCCTTGGCCAGATCGACACCGATATTGCCGGTTTCTCCCCCCTTGCAAAGGGTCAGCGGGGTGCCGACCACCAGCTTGTCACCAGCGTTGCAACTGCCGTAGTTGACCGGCCCCCAGCTGGCGTCAGCGATCTTGACGTTGGTGGGACCCAGCTTGTCGGTGCTCACCTCGGTAGTGAACTCGTACATGAAGTTGCCGCTGAAGGTCATCTGGTTGGTGTTGCCCCACTCATCGAGGAACCCCTTCAGATAAACATCGGTGTTGCCAAACGGTGGCAGGGTGCTCAGGTCGGTCTTCTTGCTGACCGGCAGGCCCGCGCCCTGAGCGCCATTCTGCGGCTTGACGAACACAGCGGCAGACCAGGCCCCCAGCGTCAGCTGGCCGTTATCATAGGCGGCGCCGCTGGCGATGCTGTCGACTGCGCGATGCTTGCTGCTTAGCACCATACCGCTCAGATCGATCGGCTGATCGTTACCGTCACGGAAGTCACCGATGCTCTGGCTCTGGTTGCTGGCGTTGATCATCACCACCAGGCCGTCGATGGCCGGATCCAGATCCGCCCCGGCACTGACGCCATCATCCACCGTCATGACGATAAGGCCGGGCACCTGATCCGGGCCGGTATTGCGGAAGTCGACCCGCTTGATCACCTCGGCGCCACTGCCCAGACGCAGCAGGCGGGAGGAGTTGCGCAGCTCCGCCAGCTCCCGATAGAAGCTCACCATCTGCGCCATCTCGGCCGAGCCCGGCTTGGCATGCTTGCCGAGCACCTGCTCGATCAGCGGATAGTTGTCGCCATCCTTATCCTTGCGCGGCAACCCCTTGTCGAAGTTGTTGTCACCCAGGGTGTAGTCGACCTTGTTGTACCAGTCGCCCGAGTCATAGCTGTCCCGCTCCATGGATTTGGATCGCAGCAGCTCGACACCGGCGTGGGTGAAGGGAATGCCCTGCCCCAGCATGGCAGTCGCCAGCGAGACCCCCTGCATCCGCACCAGATCGGCTCCGGCAGGCGCCTTGTAGATCAGGTTGTCGAACAGGGTCTGGTTGTCGTGCTTGTCGACATAGTTCTGCACCTCCACCGGATCCTGGGCATAACCGGCGCTCTGACCGTTGTAGTCGATCTCGGCGCCTTTCTTCGGCATGCCATCCTTGTCGGTCAGCACGAACTCCTTGAGGTTGCCCGCCATGCCGAGCCTCACCAGATCGGACTGGTGCAAGGCCGTAGCCAGATCCACCTTGCTCATTTCGTTAGGATCGACGAAAGCACCGTTGCCAAAGCCCTGGGTCTTGCGAATGGTATCGCCGCCGTCGAACGGACTGCCGCCGCGCACCGCATCGCGCAAGCGGTCCGAGAAAGAGCCGATACCGGTACCGCCCAGATGCTTCTGGGTCGCCTGCACGAAGCGCTTGTCATCCTGCACTTCGCCGAAGTTCCACCCCTCACCGTAGAAGTACATCTCGGGATTGACCTTCTTCACCGCGGCCAGCGCCTGCACCATCTGATCTTTCGGATGGTGGCCCATCAGGTCGAAGCGGAAGGCGTCGATCTTGTAGTCGCGCGCCCAGGTGACCAGAGAGTCATCCATCAGCTTGGCGAACATGGCGTGTTCCGGCGCCGTGTTGGAACAGCAGGTGGAGTTCTCCACCGAGCCAGTCTCCGGATTGAGGCGCTGATAGTACCAGGGCACTATCTTGTCGAGCACCGACTTGGGGCCGAGCCCGGATTCGTTGGTGTGGTTGTAGACCACGTCCATCACCACGTTCATGCCGATGTTCTGCTTGATGGCCTTGACCATCTCGCGGAACTCCAGAATACGTTTGGTGCCCTCGGCGTTGGTGGCGTAGGAGCCTTCCGGCGTGGTGTAGTGGTAGGGATCATAACCCCAGTTGAAGGAGTCGACGCCGCGCAGATAGCCGGAGAGCTCCTGCACCTGCGGATTATCCTTGCTGTCGCCCCCTTGCAGGTCGGCCAGCACATCTCCCACAGTCTGACCGCCACCGCAATAGCCGCCAAATCTGGATGTTTTCACATCCGGATTGACCTGACAGAGCTTGCTGAAGTCATCGCCGAGATTGGCCACCTTGGCCGGATCCTCGTTGACGGTGGCGATATCGAACACCGGCAGCAGGTGCAGGTGGCTGACGCCGCTCTTTGCCAGGGATTTCAGATGGTTGACCGGTACAGAGTCGGGCTGGGTCAGGCCGACAAATTTGCCGCGCTTCTCTTCATCGGTGGAGGCATCGTTGCCGGTCAGGTCGCGAACATGGGCCTCATAGATGGTGATATCGGCGGGGTTCTGCTGGCTGTGTGGCGCCTTGAGGCTGTCCCATCCTTCCGGTTTCAGGGCCGGATCGTCGAGATCCACTACCTGACTGAACTCGGAGTTCATCGCCAGGCTCAAGGAGTAGGGATCGGTCACCTCGTAGTGCTCGACCTTGCGGCTCAGCGGGTGGTAAACCTCCATGTCGTAGCGGTAGAACTGGCCGATCAGCTCGCTGCCCCCTTCGTAACTCCAGCTGCCGCTGGCGCTGTCGAAAGTCATGGCCACTTCACCACTCTTCTGGTGGCTGGCGTTGTAGAGGGCCAGCTTGACCGACTTGGCGGTCGGCGCCCAGAGGCGGAAGGTCACCCGGTTGCCCTCTACCACGGCGCCATAGCTCAGCTTGGTCGCCTCGGGAGCATAGAGCGCATCGAGGGCGCCGGCGCTCTGCACCAGGGTCGCTCCTTGCAGGATACCGTCGGCATCGGTGCCGATAGCCACCAGTTCCCCCTTGAGCAGGGGCTTGAGATCTTTACCGGCAGGCAGGGCAAAGGCGGCGGCATCCTTGAGATGCGGATATTTGGCCTGCTGCTCGGCAGTGAGGCTGGTCGCGGTCAGGCTGATATAGGGGAAATCGAACACCCCATCGGCATTGGCCTTGATGGTGCCCGAGTCGGTGTAATAGAGGCGAACGTGGGGCTTGTCTTTGCCCCCTTGCCAAATCAGGGTATTGCCATCGATAAGATGAGCGCTGGCCCCCGCCACACCAAAGGCCGCGGTAAAGGCTTCGGCACGGCTGCCAAACAGCTCCTTCTTGCCCGCGACGATAGCTACGGTGCGATCCGGGTGCTCACTGAAGATCACCTTCATATCGCTGCCGGTCAGGTTGGCCAGATCGCCGTTGCGAGCGATAAAGTTGATGCACCCTTCCACATTTTTGAGCGGCACGACCCAGGCCGGACCAAAGCTGTCGGCGGTAGCTGGTGTCTTGCTCTTGTCATCCCACCCGGTATTCAGGCCACTATCAGCGGTAGCGTTACAGGCATCGTTGTTCCACAGATGCAGGCTGTGGCTGTCAAACGGTGCCTTGGCCCCTTTGGCTGCCGACTGGGTATCCACCAATGCGATAACAACCTGGTTTTTATCGGCTTCCAGCAACTCTTTAGGGGGATCCATCTTGGGTAGACGGGCAACGGGGCCGTCCGTGGGTTCAGGTGTGGGGGAGGAGCCGTTGTCATTACAACCAGACAAAAGCGCGAGCAGTGAGGCTGTTACCAGCGCCACTTTGGTCTTTTTCATATCCATATTTTTATAATTCCCGCTGTAGTTAGTCTCGATAGTCGAGCACCCGGTCATTGCCAGGCGGTGCCATATTAATCAGCGGCAATCGATTCAAATGTGAGCGGAAGGGCAAAAAAACCATCCAGTTTTAACAAGATAACGTTTTCAGACTGAAACTTCGATCCGGCTCACAGACCTCGTGGCCATTTGGCCTCATATCTGGAAAACGGCAGTCACGGGGTCAGAAAAGCAATGTCTGATCAAGTGGATAGACAAGGAGTAAACAATGAAACGGATTGAAGAGCAGGCAAGACGACTCGATCAGGAGTATCAGGCGATCGGGCAGCTATTCGACCAGTTCTGCCAGCAGGCAGGCACCCTGGCCGAGCAGTATCACTTCTTCAACTGGCCCGACTATGAAGACTCCCCCCCGCTGAGCCGCGCCTTCACCCTGCTGGGGGAACCCCGCGAACTGCGGCTACGCTGTCAGCCCGGCGAGCGCTCCGCCCTCAATGGCCTGATCCAGGTGGTCTCGGAGGATGGCACCATAGATGCCAGCCTCGGGTTTCGCGCCGATGGCCAGTTGCTGCTGGAGTCCGGCAAGCTGCTGGAGTCCGGCAAGCTGCTGGACAACCCGCCCGGGCTACTGCTCAAGCTGCTGCTCGGTGCTGTGTGGCAACACAAGCCCCAGGATGAGATCACCGGACAGCCGCACTGAATCAGACGGGTGTAAAACACTTGTGCATACTACGTTCTCAGATAGGCAGATTCATCCAGCCCTGTTACCAAACTAAGATAGTCACATCATGAGGTATTGCCGCTTGCGTGAGCAAATACATAGCTAAAAGCAACAAAGAAAGACCGGATGGAATCCCATTCGGCCTCTTCTGAGCAAAACGTTATGTTGATCAGACTTCAATAAGCGCTCACGCCATCGGGATTCCCCGAGATCGGGAGGTCAACAGATCTGTACGTCACTGATGCGGTTCATCACAGCGCCTCGTCGTCACTCTCGCCGGTGCGGATGCGCACCGCTTGCAGCAAGTCGTAGACAAAAATCTTGCCGTCGCCGATCTTGCCGGTATAGGCCGCCTTGCAGATCGCCTCGATCACCCCTTCCACGTTATCATCGGCGGTAGCAATCTCCAGCTTCACCTTGGGCAGGAAGTCGACCTGATACTCGGCTCCCCGGTATAATTCGGTGTGTCCCTTCTGGCGGCCAAATCCCTTGACCTCGGACACGGTCAGCCCTTCCACCCCCAGGTTGGCAATAGCCTCGCGGACATCGTCCAACTTGAACGGTTTGATAATCGCACTAATCAGCTTCATCTGGTTGCTCCCAATCCATGGTGTGTCATGAATCGGGTTTCAATTCTTATGCCAAGTATTTTTATTGTTTTATTTCATATAGATAGAGTTTAATGCCTGCGCCATTCGTCAGGCACATCCCCATAACCGGCCAGCACGCCCCATAATGAGGCACCATGCTGCAGCGGTCAGCGGGTATGCACCAAACAAGAGCAAAACAGCATGTTAGTTATCTCCAACAGCGTCACGATTCCCTGGCATGAGCTGCAATTTCAGACCATGCGGGCACAGGGCAACGGTGGACAGCACGTCAACAAGACCGACTCCGCCGTCTGGCTGCGCTTCGATTACCGCAACTCTCCCAGCCTGACGCCCCTCTACAAGGAGGGTCTCGACAAGCTGAGCGACAGCCGGGTACACGATGGCTTTATCCTGATCCGGGTCGAGAGCCATCGCAGCCAGGACATGAACCGCAAGGAGGCGATGAACCGTCTGGTGGAGTTGCTGAAGAAAGCAGCCTGGCGCCCCAAGGCTCGCCATGCCACCAAGCCGACCCGCAGCTCCCAGCGCAAACGGGTCGATGCCAAAAAGCGCAAGGGGGATATCAAATCCGCCCGCGGCAAACCGGTTCTGGACTGAGCCAGCCCCCAAAGGATGTCAGCCGATGAGATACAGTTTTTGCGACAGCGCCCGCGGCCCCCTGCTGGTCGCCATCGATCAGGATGGTCTGCGCTATGTGGAGTTCGTGCGGGGGGAGCAGCCGGTAACTCCGACCAATGAGTGGCAGCGTGATGACCTGGCTCTTGCTCCTTTCGTCGAGCAGTTCACCGCCTATTTTGCCGGAAAATTGCAGCAGTTCGATCTGCCCATGGCACCGAAGGGCACCCCGTTCCAGCAAACGGTGTGGAACGCTTTGTGTGATATCCCCTATGGCGAGACCGTGAGCTATCTCGAGATTGCCCAGGCTATCGGCAATCCCAAGGCAGTGCGAGCAGTAGGCGCTGCCAATGGCCGCAATCCGCTGAGCATCATAGTACCCTGCCATCGGGTGATCGGACGCAGCGGCGATCTAACCGGCTATGCTGGCGGCATTCCCATCAAGCGCTGGTTGCTGGCACTGGAACAGGCAGGCACAACATTCGAGCTGGCCCCATGAGACAATGAGCGTCCCCGGAGAGGAACGGGACAATATCGCGACCAGAATGAAAAGGCTTTCAATCAGTGGCCACGCCTTGCTGACAAGATGAACAGAAGATGAAGAATCGCCTCAGAACTACTTCAGATTGAGCTTGGCATGATGGCTCCATACTTGAATGGCACGGCTCATTCGCTGATTCAAGTAGCACCCATGTGACGCTTCCAATCTGTCTTTTTCCCCGCGCCTCCTCTGAGGCGCTTTTTTTGTGGCAACACAACAGGCCACCCTCTGACTGAGTGACCTGAGCATCGCACGCTCTGCACCTCCACAAAGACAAGAGGCGAAGGATCCCCCTTGGCCTCTGGCGTTATCGCTGGCTACTCGCTCTGGGGCAGGAACTGCAGCTCTGGCGCAGAAGAGGTCAGCACATCGGCGCAGTAATCCCAAGTGGAGATGCGATAGTGCTGCAGATCTTCATCCAGATGCAGGCCGTCCGACTCCTGATGGAACCAGCTGGCAAAACGGGATGGAGTGATGAGCTGGATCTGCTCTTCGATGGCGTGGCTATCCTTCCCCTCAGCCAGATCGCAATCCTCGATGACCCGCAGGGCATAAATATGGCGAAAATAGACCCTGCAGAGGATTTGCGGGGGTAGATCGATGCTGCGCGCCCGCCCCAGCATGATGGTCAGGGAGTCGCTCCAGAGCTCCTGATGCAACTCGGCCACAACCAGACCGGGCGGGAGCTGGCGGGACGGAGCCCAAGGGACGGCAACCTGCCGAATGGCATTTTTCTGTTCCATATTCACCTCACGACAACTCGCTCCCTGTCTTGAGTCTATCTGAACCACATAGTCCCGGCGAAGGCAATCGATGGACAATAAAAACGGCAATAAAAAAGCCGACGTATCAAACGTCGGCGAATAAAAAGTGCTTACAACAGAGGATTCAAATATTCAGACCCGCGGGTCGAAAGATTGGTTCCCTCTTTTTGTAATTAATTTTCGGCGCGTTTAAACATCAGGGTATTGGCGTCCGACTCTTCCGGCACAAAGTAGTAGCCCTCGGCGTTGAAACCGGTCAGCTGCTCCACCTCGGTCAGACGGTGCTTGATGATGTGGCGAGCCATCATGCCGCGCGCCTTCTTGGCGTAGAAGCTGATGATCTTGAACTGGCCGTTCTTCTCATCCTTGAACACCGGTGTGACAATCCGCCCTTTCAGGCTCTTGGGTCGTACCGACTTGAAATACTCGTCGGAGGCCAGATTGATCAGCACTTCATCCCCCTGCGCAGCCAGCGCGTCATTGAGATGGTGAGTGATCACCTCCCCCCAGAACTGGTAGAGATCCTTGCCGCGACTATTGTTGAGCCTGGTCCCCATCTCCAGTCGATAGGGCATCATCAGGTCGAGGGGGCGAAGCACGCCGTAGAGGCCGGAGAGCATCCGCAGGTGTGCCTGAGCGAAGTCAAAATCGGCCTCGCTAAAATCCTCCACCGCCAAACCGGTGTAGACATCCCCCTTGAAAGCCAGCAGCGCCTGACGGGCATTGGCGGGGGTGAAATCTGGCTGCCACTCGGCAAAACGGGCGGCATTGAGACCGGCCAGCTTGTCGCTGATCTTCATCAGAGTGGCGATCTGGTCAGGGCTCAGTTGGCGGGCCCGGCGAATCAGTTCGGCGGAGTGATCCAGCAGCTCGGGTTGGGTGAAACGGGGGGTCACCAGCGGTGACTCGTAATCCAGCGTCTTGGCCGGGGAAACCACAATCAGCATAACGTTCCTTTCTGGCGAGGGGCCGAACAGCGGATCGGCCCCATGTTTCATTCATCCAGCGTCACATTTTCCAGTGTGCCGGACCCCAGCTGCTCGCGACCGGAGAGCTTGATCAGCAGCCGCAGGTCGTTGGCCGAGTCGGCATGGGCGAGGGCCTCACTGTAGCCAATCTGGCCGGCGCAGAACAGGCTGAAAAGCGCCTGATCGAAGGTCTGCATGCCCAGTTCGGCAGATTTGGTCATCACCTCCTTGAGACGGTGCATCTCTCCCTTGCGGATGATGTCGGTGATGAGCGGGGTATTGAGCAGGATCTCGAATGCCGCACTGCGCCGCAAACCATCGACACTCGGCACCAGTTGCTGGGCGACAATGGCTCTGAGGTTGAAGGAGAGATCGAACAGAAACTGGCGATGTTTCTCCTGCGGCACCAGATGGAGGATGCGATCCAGCGCCTGGTTGGCGTTGTTGGCATGCAAAGTGGCGAGACAGAGATGGCCAGTCTCGGCGAACTGAAGGGCAAACTCCATGGTCTCCTGACTTCGGATCTCGCCGATCAGGATCACGTCCGGTGCCTGACGCAGCGAGCTTTTCAGTGCTACATCGAACGACTCGGTGTCGATCCCCACCTCCCGCTGGGTCACCAGGCTACGGCCATGCTGATGGACGAACTCCACCGGGTCTTCCACCGTCAGGATATGACCATCGGCATGCTGGTTGCGATAGCCGATCATCGCCGCCTGAGTGGTCGATTTACCCGCCCCGGTGGCACCGACAAACAGCACCAGCCCGCGCTTGGCCATCGCCACCTCCTGCAGGATCCTGGGGAGCTGCAGATCTTCAAAGGTGGGAATGCGGGTCTCGATACGACGAATCACCATACCGGGCAGCTCCTGCTGCCAGAAGGCGCTGACCCGAAAGCGACCCAGCGCCTCGCGGTAAATCGCGTAGTTGGCCTCCTTGGTGCGGATATAGCGCTCGAAGTGATCGCTGCTGAGGGTATCCCTGACCAGCGTCAGCGCCCCCTTCTTGTCGAGCGCTTCCCCCCCCAGCGACACCAGATGGCCATTCACCTTGAGGGTGGGCGGCGAGCCCACCGTCACAAACAGATCTGATCCCTTTCGCTCGACCAGCTCGCTCAGCAGATCATCCAGATTCATCATCTATCCCTCCCTGGGTGCGAGTCGCTTAAATGCTGTTGGGATCAACAGCCTTGGCCTTGGCATCGAGGGATGCCACCACGCCACGACTCACCAGCTGCTTGAGGCTCTGATCCATGGTCTGCATGCCGTGGGTCATCCCGGTCTGGATCACCGAGTAGAGCTGGGCAATCTTGTCCTCCCGGATCAGGTTACGCACCGCCGGAATGCCCATCATGATCTCGTGAGCCGCCACCCGGCCACCGCCAATACGCTTGAGCAGGGTCTGGGAGATGACCGCCCGCAGGGATTCTGAGAGCATGGAGCGCACCATGTCCTTCTCCGCGCCCGGGAAGACGTCGATGATACGGTCGATGGTCTTGGCCGCCGACGAAGTGTGCAGAGTGCCAAACACCAGATGGCCGGTTTCGGCGGCCGTCATGGCCAAACGAATGGTCTCAAGGTCGCGCATCTCGCCCACCAGAATGATGTCCGGGTCTTCCCGCAGTGCCGAGCGCAGGGCGTTGCTGAAGCTCTTGGTATCCCGGTGAACTTCCCGCTGGTTCACCAGACAGCGCTTGTTCTCGTGGACGAATTCGATGGGGTCTTCGATGGTGAGGATGTGGTGATGGAAGTTCTCGTTGATGTAATTGACCATGGCCGCCAGGGTGGTCGACTTACCGGAACCGGTCGGGCCGGTCACCAACACCAGACCCCGCGGGAACTCGGCGATCTTGCGGAAGATCTCCGGCGCATCGAGATCCTCGAGGCTCAGCACCGTGCTGGGGATGGTACGAAATACCGCACCAGAGCCGCGCGCCTGCTGGAAGGCGTTGACCCGGAAACGGGCCAGATTGGGTACCTCGAACGAGAAGTCGACCTCGAAGTTCTCCTCCAGCTCCTTGCGCTGATGGTCGTTCATGATGTCGTAAATGAGGGCATGCACTTCCCTGTGTTCCAGGGCGGGCAAATTGATCTTGCGAACCTCACCATCAACCCTGATCATCGGGGGAACCCCGGCCGAGAGGTGTAGATCCGAGGCTTTATGCTTTACACTGAAAGCCAATAACTCTGTGATATCCATAGACTTGTCATTCTCCCATCACAAGATCACTAACGAAATATGAACCAGATTGCCCAGCACCTGTTTCAGGTAAAGGAACGTATTGCCCAGGCCGCCGAACGGGCTAGCCGCAACCTGCAGCAGATCCGCCTGCTGGCCGTGAGCAAGACCAAGCCGGTCGAGGCCATCATGGCTGCCCATGCTGCAGGTCAGCGCTGCTTTGGCGAATCATACGCTCAGGAAGCAGCGGCCAAGATCGATACCTTGCGCCAGCAGCCGGAATATAGCGACATAGAGTGGCACTTTATCGGCCCTTTGCAATCGAACAAATCCAAACTGATCGCCGAACGGTTTGACTGGGTGCAGAGCGTGGATCGGGACAAGCTGATCGACCGCCTCAACAACCAGCGCCCAACTACAATGGCACCGCTAAATGTTTGTCTGCAAATCAATATTAGCGGAGAGAGCAGCAAATCCGGAACGTCGGAACAAGAGATTTTCCGCCTTGCCGAGCTGGTCTCCCACAGTGAGCGACTGGTGCTGCGGGGGCTGATGGCCATTCCCGAACACACCAGTGACGAGAGCGTACTGGCCGCCCAAATGACCCGTATGCAGACTCTGTTCACCGAGCTTGCGCGACAATACCCCACGGTGGATACCCTCTCGATGGGCATGACCGAAGACCTCGAACTGGCGATCGCCCATGGCAGCACCATGGTGCGGGTCGGCACCGCCATCTTCGGCGCCCGTGACTACTCATAGGCAAGGCCAGCGGATAACCCATACGTCCGCCTCTTGCCGCGACTTCATCAACAGGAGCGTTTGATGGAACACCGAATTCTGGCGTCAGTTGGTGCAGGCAGCACCCACCCCGCCGCGACCCCATGTGCAACAGGAGCATCTGATGCAGCATAGAACGCTGGCCTTTATCGGCGCGGGCAACATGAGCCGAAGCATCATCGCCGGACTGGTCAAGGCGGGTTATCCCGCCGGGCAGATCACTGCTGCCAACCCCAGTCTGCCCAAGCTGGAGGCGCTGGCCAAGGAACATGGCATTCGCATCACCCAGAGTAATGCCGAGGCGGCCCGCGACGCCGAGGTGATCGTGCTGGCGGTCAAACCGCAGCTGATGGCCGGCATGCTGGCAGCCCTGGTTGCCGAGTTGGGCTCCCTTGAGGGCAAGCTGCTCATCTCCATCGCGGCCGGTATCAAGGTGGCGCGCCTTGGCGAGATGGCCGGTGGCCATGACCGCATCATCCGCACTATGCCCAATACCCCTGCCCTGCTGGGTCTGGGCATGACCGGTCTCTATGCACCCGAACATATTGCCGCCGCGGATCGCGACTTTGCCGAGCAGATGATGCAGGCGGTCGGCAAGACCCTCTGGGTGGAGCAGGAGTCCGGCATCAACGGCATCATCGCCGCAGCGGGCAGTGCCCCGGCCTACTTCTTCCTCTTTATGCAGGCGATCGCCGAAGAGGCCGAAGCGATGGGTTTCTCGCCCGATCAGGCACGCCTGCTGGTGCAGCAGACCGCGCTGGGCGCAGCCGCCATGGTGGAGCAGAACCCTGAGCTGGCGCTGCAGACCCTGCGTGAGCAGGTCACCAGCAAGGGCGGCACCACAGCTGAAGCCATCAAGACATTCCAGCAGCAGGGGCTGATGCCGCTGACTGCGCAAGCCATGCAGGCGGCCGTTGCTCGTGCCACCGAAATGGAAACCCTCTTCTAACAGGAGCCCAGATGAACACTGCTTACTTTCTGATTAACACCGTTTTCGATCTCTACCTGATGGTGATCCTGCTGCGCGTCTGGCTGCAGTGGGCCCGCGCCGACTTCTACAACCCGATGAGCCAGATGGTGGTCAAGCTGACCAATCCGCTGGTGATCCCGCTGCGCCGAGTTATCCCTGGCTTTGGCGGCATCGATCTCGCCTCCGTGGTGCTGGCGCTGGCTGTCGCCTTCCTCAAGCTGGCCCTGCTCAAGAGCATGAACGTGCTGCTGGCGGACTGGCTCAGCATCAGCCTGTTTGCCGCGCTGACTGTGCTGAAGAAAGCGGGCTCAATGATCTTCTGGGTACTGCTGATCCGCGCCATCCTGAGCTGGGTCAGCCAGGGCCGCAACCCCATCGAATACGTGATGCATCAGCTGACCGAGCCGTTCCTCGCCCCTATCCGCCGCGTACTGCCGGCACTGGGCGGACTGGATCTCTCGGTGTTAGTCGCCTTTATCGGCCTGCAAGCCATCAACTACCTGCTGGGTGACCTGTTTGGCCAGCTGTGGTGGATGATTTGATGCCAGCCGTCCTGCAACAAGGGGATGAACTGGTACTGCATCTGGTGATCCAGCCCAAGGCGAGTCGGGATCAGATCATCGGATTGCATGGCGAAGAGCTGAAAGTGGCCATCACGGCGCCGCCGGTTGATGGCCAGGCCAACAGCCATCTGATCAAGTTTCTGGCCAAGCAGTTCAAGGTGGCCAAGGGACAGATCACCATAGTGCGGGGCGAGCTGGGGCGACACAAAACCGTCGCCATCGACAGCCCCAAACAGTTGCCGCAAGAAGTGAGTGCGCTGCTGAATGACACGCAAGGCTGAATGAATCGGCCTGCGCCAACCGTAGATATGAGAGGGATGACAGATGAAAACAGCCTGGATGAGTGGCCTGCTGGCACTGCTGATGACCCTGCCGCTCAAGGCAGAACAGATGAAGGAGCTGGGGCCCTGGTTGGTGCACTACAACGCCTTCAACTCCAGCTTCCTCACACCGGAGGTCGCCAAGGCGTATGGACTGGAGCGCAGCCGCTACAACGCCATCATCAATATCGCGGTACAGGACAAGCAGAAAGTGGCGCAAGCCGTGGGGATCACCGGTGAGGCCAAGAACCTGACCGGCACCATCCGCACCCTGAACTTTCAGGAGGTAAAAGAGGGGGATGCCATCTACTATCTGGCGACCCTCCCCTACCGCAACGAAGATACCTATCAGTTCACCCTGAAGATCATGGGCGGTGGGCAGCAACAGAACCTCAGCTTCCAGCAAACCTTCTACGTCGACTGAGCAGCAACAAGAAGCCCCGACCAAGGCCGGGGCTTCATTTTATCCATATGACAAGGGCGCCATGAGGGCGCCCTTGTTACATCTATTCCGTACCGCGACTGTTACATGGCGAGGAACAGACCGGCCAGACAGGCGCTCATCAGGTTCGCCAGCACGCCGGAGAGAATGGCGCGCATGCCGTAACGGGCGATGAAGGATTTGCGCTCCGGCACCATGGAGCCCAGACCACCGATCAGGATCGCCATGGAGGAGATGTTGGCAAAGCCACACAGGGCAAAGGTCACGATGGCCTTGCTCGACTCGCTCAGGGTCTGATCCTGCACCAGACCGATAAAGGCGACGAACTCGTTGACCACGATCTTGGTGCCGATCAGGGCGCCAGCGGCTTGCGCCTGATCCCAGGGCACACCGATCAGCCAGGAGACGGGGGCAAACAGCCAACCCAGAATGATCTGGAAGCTCAGGTCCAGCCCTACCAGACCGCCAGCCCAGCCGAGCAGGCCATTCAGCATGGCGATCACGCCAACGAAAGCCAGCAGGGTGGCACCGACCGCCACCGCGATATTGAGGCCGGACATGGCGCCATCGGCCGCCGCTTCGATCACGTTGGTAGCACGGGGGATCTCTACATCCTGATGGTGATCGACCTCTTCAGCTCCCGGCGGCACCAGGATCTTGGCCATCGCCAGACCGGCAGGGGCCGACATGAAGGCGGCAGCGATCAGGTATTTCAACTCAACCCCGAGGCTGGCATAACCCACCAGGGTGCCACCGGCGACGGAGGCGAGACCACAACTCATCACAGCGAAGAACTGGGAATCGGACATCTTGGAGAGGTAGGGCTTGACCACCAGTGGAGCTTCCACCATGCCGACGAAGATGTTGGCGGTCGCGGAGAGGCTCTCGGCACGGCCGGTACCCAGCAGCTTCTGCAAGCCACCACCCAGCAGGGCGATCACCCGCGGCATGATGCCGATGTGGTAGAGGATGGCGATCACCGCTGAGAAGAAGATGATGACCGGCAACACGTTGAAGGCAAAGATGAAGCCCAGCTTGAACTTGGCCAGATCACCGAACAGGAAGGCGATCCCCTCCTGACCATAACCGATCACGCTGCTTACGCTCTCGCTGACCCCGTTCAGCACGTGCTGACCGGCAGGCAACCAGAGCACCAGACCGGCAAACATGATTTGCAGACAGAGGGCAAGGCCAACTGTTCGCAACGGGATACGACGACGATTATCAGAGCAGATGACGGCAAGCGCCAGGATACTCAGGATGCCGAGCAGGGCAATCATAGGGACTCCATCAGGTGGGGCAAAAGATGGGCGCGGATTCTGCGCCTCTCCCCCCGTCACTGCAAGTCCGCTTGGTTACAACCCTGTTAGAAAAAACGTTTGCACGATATCGGTTGCGCCAACTGGCTGATTTGGTTCGGTTTTAGTATCAGGAGAAATCGAGAATTCTTAAATGGAAACAATCATTCCTCACCACCGGACAATTTACCCCCGAGCCAGGGGGCCAGTCGCTGTTCCCAATAGGGTTCGGGGCCAAAGCGGGCCTTGAGGAAATCGATGAAGAGACGGATCTTGGGATCCAGATGTTCGCGCCGGGCATAAACGGCGTGTACCGCCATCTGCTGGTTCGGTCGCCACCCTGGCAACACCGGGATTAGCTTGCCGCTCTGTAACTCCTTGTCCAGCAAGTAGTTGGCGATATAGGCGATGCCAAGCCCAGCCAGTGCCGCATCCCGCACCGCCTCCGCCATATCCACCCGATAGTTGCCCGCGACCTGCACCGTCTGGCGCTCCTTGCCCTGGCGAAACGACCACTGGTGATAGCGCCGCTCCCTACTCTGGTAAGTGATGCAGTTGTGCTGGGCCAGATCCTTGGGATGAAGCGGCGTGCCGTGGCTCAGCAGGTAATCCGGCGAAGCCGCCACCACGAAGCCAATGTCGGCCAGCCGCTGTCCCACCAGCCCTTCCGGCTTGTCCTCATAGGTGGTGAGCCAGAGATCCAGCCCCTCATCCACCAGATTGGTTCTATGGTCGAACAGCGAGACTTCCAGCTCCAGCTCGGGATAGCGATCCTGAAACGCCTTGAGATGGGGAATGACGTGCAGACGGCCGAAGGATTGGCCTACCCCGAGATGGAGCACACCGCTCACCTTGCCGCGCCGCTCGGCGATCATGGAGTCCGCCTCCTGCGCCACCGCCACCAGCGCATGGCAGTGGCGGGCATACTCCTGACCCAGCTCGGTCAGGACGAAGCGGCGGGTGGTGCGCTGTACCAGCTGGGCGCCAAGAGTGGTCTCCAGCAGCGCCAACTGCTTGCTGATATGGGATTTGGAGACCCCGAGACGACGGGCGGCAGCAGAGATCCCCTGCTCGCGCACCAGCGCATCGAAGATCACCATTTGAGGAAGACGTTGCAGCACAAGATAACCGGATTGAGTGGCGGGAGCCCATTATTCCAGAGCCGCCCGCCAAGGAATAGGGTCAGAGCCCCAGCGCCCGGGTGATCTGCAGTTTGAGGGGGTCGTCAGCCGGATTCTGGTTGGCGCCGTAGCTGGCGATCAGCTTGCCATCGCGCCCCACCAGATACTTGTGGAAGTTCCAGTTCGGCTCATCCCCATCAGCGGCCGCCGCCAGCCCCTTGAACAGTGGCACAGCATCGGAGCCCCGCACCGCTACCCGATTGAACATCGGGAAGGTGACGCCATAGTCGCGGCGACACACCTCGGCGGTCTTGGTCTCGTTGCCCGCCTCCTGCCAGAAATCGTTGGAGGGGAAACCCAGAATAATCAGCCCCTTATCCTTGTAGCTTTGGTAGAGCTTCTCCAGATCGCGAAACTGGCCGCTGTAGCCGCAGTAGGAGGCGGTATTAACCACCAGCACCACCTTGCCCTCGGTCAGCTGACAGAGGTTGTGGCGCTGGGCATTGTTGAGCTCCCGCATCTCTACATTGAAATAATCGGGGCACGCCGCAGAGGCCGCGCCAGCCCCCAATAACAGCAACAGAGTGAACCATTTCATCGCCAAGACTCCTTTTGTTTTGTCCATCATACGCGGTTACCAGAGCCGCAGTTCACTCTCAATGCAATGGAATGCCGGTCAGCCAGCCGTGGCCCCAGAATACCAGCAGCGCAGTGGCAGCCAGGCCTGCCCCGACGCTGATGCCAGTGCCCGTCCAGTTAGCCGCCGGGCGGGGATATCGCTGCCAGTCCCGCACCGAAATCCAGACCATGCTCACCAGCGCCCACAGCCCGATGCCGCCAAACAGCACCAGAGATCGCGCCTCGCTGTTGACCAGCAGATGGGCCACCGCCCAGAGCTGGGTACCGAGCAGTTGGGGATGCACCAGCCAGCGGCGCAGATGGTTGGGCCCCTGGCCGGAGAAAAAGAGGATCAGCGCAAAGGGCATCATCACCGTCATGGTCATCGGCCCCCACTCCGGCAGGAAGTAGAGCGGCAGCGAGCTGGCCGAGCGCCAACCGGCGATGATGCAGGCGATGGCGACAAACACCAGCAGGGAGAAGAGCCCCTTGTAGCGATTCTCACCCAGCCGTTCTCTCAGTCGCGCCCGATGGGCCACCGCAAAACAGGGGTAAAGATGGATCAGGGTAAACAGCGCAACCCCCAGGGTCAGCAGGAACATGAGTCTCTCCTTGTACTTGGTACGACCACTATGCCGTAAAGGGAGATTTGCGCCTATCAAAACCGCGCTGACCCATAGAGTCAAAAGTGTGGCAAGACAAAGGAACGGAAAGAAAAGAGCCGATCACGATGGATCGGCAAATAAGTGCCAGGGCAGCCAGACATCTCGCGGGATGAGAGATGCCCCATACGGGAAGATTGGGTGGCCGATGGCGCCCATCGGCCGAACCGGATCAACCCTTGAGTTGATAGAGCGCCGCTACGTTGCGCGCAGTGAGTTGAATGTTGGTGCTGGCGCTCTCCAGCGCCTCCGGCAGAGACATGGCGCGGTTGACCACGGCGAATACCGCGTCCAGCCCGTGATCGTGCACCACACCGCAATCGTCGGTCAGGCAACCGGAGATACCGATCACCGGCTTGCCGAACTGCTTGGCGCAGCGTGCGACACCGATTGGCGTCTTGCCATGGATGGTCTGGCTGTCGATGCGCCCTTCGCCGGTGATGACCAGATCCGCATCGGCCACTTCATCGGCCAGTTTCAGGGCTTCGATGACGATCTGGATACCGGGCTTGAGCTCGGCACCGAGCAGACCGACCAGCGCGGCCCCCATGCCACCGGCAGCACCCGCCCCCGGAATATCCTTCACCTGCTTGCCAAGGGCCTGCTCAATGCAGTCGGCATAACGGGAGAGGTTGGCATCGAGCTGCGCCACCATCTCGGGGGTCGCCCCCTTTTGCGGGCCAAACACCGCAGAGGCGCCTTTCGGGCCGCAGAGCGGGTTGTTCACATCGCACGCTACCTCGATAACCAGATCGCTCAGACGCGGATCCAGACTGCTCAGATCGATGGTCGCGAGCTCACTGAGACCTGCGCCACCCAGAGCAATAGGCGCACCATCCGCTTTGAGCAACTTGCCGCCGAGCGCCAGGATCATACCGGCACCGCCGTCATTGGTAGCACTACCGCCGATACCGAGGATGAGGTGCTTCACTCCCATCTCCAGCGCAGCCAGGATCAGCTCGCCGGTGCCGAAGCTGGAGGTGAGCAGCGGATTGCGCTGCTCGGGCGCCACCAGATGGATACCGGAGGCGGCAGCCATCTCGATGACTGCGCGCTGGCCATCACCCAGCAGGCCGACGAAGCCCTGCACCTTGTTACCTAGGGGCGCGGTCACTTCGACCGGCAAGATGCGGCCACCGGTGGCATCCACCAGCGATTGCACCGTGCCTTCACCGCCATCGGCCATCGGCAATTTGACGTAGGTGGCGTTCGGCAGTACCTGCTTGAAACCGGCCTCGATGGCATCAGCCACCGCCATGGCGCTCAGACTCTCCTTGAATGAATCGGGGGCAATAACAATTTTCATATCAATTCCTTAGGCGAGGCCAAACACGCCAAACATCAGGGTGGAGACAGTGGCAATGGTCAGACCGACTGCAGTTTCGTAAGGGATAAGTTTCAGGCGCTCACCTACCCCCATGTGGACGCTGCCACCGGTGGCATGGAAAAAAGAGCCGTGGGGCATGTGGTCAAACACGGTGGCACCGGCATGGATCATGGCCGCCCCGGCCAGACCGCTGATCCCCAGTTCAATCAGGGTGGAGCTGAATACGTTGGAGGCCACCACGGTACCGGCGGTGGTCGAGGCAGTCGCCAGCGACATCAGGGCACCGGAGATGGGCGCCAGCAGGTAAGAAGGCAGACCGGAGGCGGTCAGGCCGCTGATCAGCACATCTTTCAGGCCGGAGTTGGCGATGATGCCCGCCAGGGTACCGGTACCCAGCAGCATGATGGCGACCGGCGCCATACGAGCGAGGCCGGAGACCGCAAACTGGTTCACCTTGCTGAATTTACCCATCATCAGGGCGCCGACCAGACCACCGAGGGGCAGCGCAATCAGCGGATCCACCACGATACCGGCAACAGGACGCAGAGCCAGCAGCAGGATGGCGACCAGCGGTGCACTGATGGCGGCGGCAAAGCCTGGCAACTTGGCACCGGCAAAGCTCACCACCTCATCAGCAGCAACCTTGCTGCCCTTGTTGTTCAGACGCTTGGCCAGCCAGTAGGCCATCACCAGACCGAACAGACCCGGAATGATGCCCGCCGCCATCACAGAGGTGAGGGGCAGATGGAAGGCATCAGCCGCGGCAATAGCGTTAGGGTTGGGGGACATGACGTTACCCGCCTTGCCGCCGCCGATCATCGCCAGCAGGATGGCCGCCTTGGAGAGGTCGGCACGGCGGGCGATGGCCAGCGCGATGGGGGCGACCGTGATAACGGCCACATCCACGAATACGCCGACCGCAGTCAGGATCAGGGTTGCCAGCGCCAGCGCCAGCAGGGCGCGGGTTTCACCAAGTTTCTTGACGATGGTCTCGGCGATAGTGGTGGCAGCGCCCGATTCGATCAGTACACCCGCCAGCACACCGGCCGCCAGGATCCGCATCACCGCAGTGGTGATCCCCTGGGCGCCGCCGATCATCAGGGCGACGGTCTGGGTCAGATCGGCACCGCCAATCAGGCCACCGGCCAGGGCACCCACGATCATGCCGTAAGCGGGCGGCACCTTCTTCAAAATGAGGATGATGGCGATGGAGAGCGCCGCGATGGCGCCAAGGGCTGTAACCGGGATCATGACGGACACCTTCAATGGGAGTGAATGGCCGCCATTATGGAGATCTGCAATCAGAATGCTTTGGCTGATTAACCAAAAATCACATCATATAAATGTATTTTTTTGTCTAAATTCACAATCACAAGTCGAGATTAAGGCCGAGATAGAGCAAAAATTTGTCGTCTAACTTGTTGAAATTCAACCCGGTTATCTGCTCTATCCGCCCCAGCCGATAGCGCAGGGTATTGGGGTGAATGAACAGCGCTTCGGCACAGCGATGCAGATCACAATCCTGCAAGAAATAGTGGCGCAGGGTCTTCTGCAGCGCCCCCTTGCCATCTTCCCGGGCCAGTTTCTGCAGCGGTGCGCGCAGCTGATCCGCCTGCCAGGAGTCCGCCAGACTCCCCAGCAGCACCGGCAAACGGTAGTCCTCAAAGAAGTAGACCTGTTTGCGCGGCGCCTGCCGCATGCCACGGCGCAGGGTATCCCGCGCCGTCTGGTAAGAGCGCGCCAGCCCGTCGATCCCGGCGAAGTAATCGCCCACCGCGATATGCACCTTGAAGTGGGGAATGCGGGCCAGCAACTGCTTGATCCGGCTGCGCTCCTGCGCCGATTGCCAGACGCCCTCACTCAACTGCGCCGGTTTGAGCACCACTATCTCGTCGAGCCCGTTGATGGCGACCAGATTGTCCCGCTCCGGATTTTCCAGCTGATGGACCAGCTCTCGCAGACGAGCCGGATCCGCCTCCTCCAGCGCCAGCACGGCCACCACCCGAGGCTGGGCCAACTCCAGTCCGAGAAAACGGGCCGCCTGCTGCAATTGGTCGACTCGCCCCTCACCACGAATGAGCTGCAACACCAGCTCCTCCTTGTGGCGCTTGTCCCACTGCAGCTGCTCGGTGAGCGCCGCCTGCTCCAGGATCAGTTCTGCCGTCATTCGCACCAGCTCAGCGTAAGCACGCACTTCCTCCGGATCGCCGGAGATGCCGATCACCCCGATCAGCTCCCCCTGATAGGAGATGGGCAAATTGATGCCGGGTCGCACCCCTTTGAGCTGCAGGGCTGTCGCTTCGCTGATCTCCACCACCCTGTTTTCGGTCAGCGCCAGCACGGCCCCTTCGTGGCGCTGATGAATCCGCTCCGGATTGCCGGACGCAATGATGAGGCCATGTTCATCCATCACGTTGACCGAGAACGACAGGATCTTCATCGCCCGTGAGACGATCTGGCGGGCAAGGTTATCGTTTAGCTGCATAACATCTCCGGACAAGGGGCTGATCTGGCTACGTCACCACGAGGCGATTCAGAGCACATGGGCGCAAAGATGCCACATCATCAAGACAAGCGAGAGGGGGATCGCTAGAATAGGCCACTTTACCCGATGTGTGCCCCGCCATGGAGCAGGAATTGCGTGCTTGCACCCGCCTGCCCGTGATGGCCCATCCCTCCGATCTGGACTGTGCTATGGATTATGAATTTCGCCGCGACCCGTTTGGTGGCTATCGCGCCCGGTTCTCCATGGGCCATGAAGCCATCGGTCAGTGGCTGATCGACGAGGTTGGCAAGGATGAGGAGAAGCTCGACGAGCTCTTCTCCATCATTGATCAGCTCTCCAACCGCACCCGAGTCGAATATCGGCTCAACGGCGGTGACTACTCCCTGCTGCTGACCCATGAAGAGGCGGAGGTGAAAGCCAACGCCCTCAATATCGAGCTGGGTGAGGATCTTGACGATCTCGCCTACTACGATGATGAACAGCTGGCCATGTGCGGGCTGGAAGATTTTGCCCAGGTGCTCGGCTCCTGGCGCGCCTTTATCCGTAACGAGGATATGGGCTGATTGACCCAATGTCGGATTACTATGTCGGGCAAACGTGCCCTTTTGCCTAACTCAACAGGATTGACTATGTCTATTTACGATTTTGATGACGAACTGCCGGAAGACGAAGAACAGGAATCTACCAAGAAAGCGGCTGCACCAGCCAAGAAGAAAGGCAAGCAGGTGATGAACACTCAGGTCAACCTGAGCCCGCGCGATGCCAGCCGTCTGAACGGCATGCACGTTGAAGCGATCGCCACACTGGACGACGTCAGCTTGCCGAAGAACGTCATCTTCAAGGCTGGCCTGATCGCCCTGGGCGAACTGGAAGCCGGCAAGCGCGCCGATATCATCGCCCGCGTGATCGCAGAATCAGGCCGCTAATCGCCCCTGAAGGCATAAAGAAAGCCGGAGCCACTGCTCCGGCTTTTTGTTTTCCGCCTAGGTACTCTCAACGGCAATCGATCCCCTTTCCGGCTCGGGAGACCAGTTGGTCATAGCGACCATCGGCACGGGCGGCAGCCAGGGCATGATTGAAGCGCTCAAGCAGGTTGGCGGCCTCCGGGTACTGCCGTGAAATGATCAGGTAAAAGGTGTCGCTCTGACGAAAGTGGGGCAATGCCTGCAGATGGCAGGGGTCGCCAAACAGCTGACGGCTGGCATCCCGGGTCACCGTCTCGTTCATCGGCAGCAGATCGATCCGTTTACGATCCAGCAGTTGCAGACATTGTGCCAGGGTCTTGGGGCGCTGCAGATCCAGCCCGAAACGCTTGATCACCCCGTCGGCATGGCTGGTGCTCCATCCCAGCGGAATGCAGACACGCAGCCCTTGCCAACGGCCAGCCTGAATGGCCTCACTCCCCCGATAGGTGAACCAGGAGAGGCGATCTATATGAATGGGGGCGCTGTAGTGGAAGAGCTTGGCCCGCTCGGCAGTCCAGGCGTAGGGGAAGGTGGCCGCGACCAATCCATTGCGGGTCAACTGATAGCCGCGGGGCCAGGGCAGGTAGTCGACCTGGAGCTCTCGATACCCGGCCTCTTGCAGCAGGGTCGTCACCAGCCGGGTGCTCTCGCCGCCTTCAGGCAGTGCCTTGCCGGTATAAGGGGTGAACTCACCGGTCACCAGCAGCAAGGGTGCGGCCTGCAGCCAGACACACCAACAACACAACAACCACAGACAGTGCTTCATCAGCTGCTCTCCTTTTACCCTGCTGATGAGTATAGAGAAGGGATCCGACCACCTCCTGCGCGGTTGTCCTGCTGACGCCCACTTGTTAAGGTTGCCGCCTGCCTCGATCAAGGAGATCCAATGTTACCCCTCCCCGACTCATTTATCTGGGGCGCGCTGGCACTGGCCGTGCTGCTTGCCCTCTTCCGCCAACGTCTTCCTGCCTTTGCCCTGCTGGGACTCTCCCTGCTGCTGGCCCTGTGGCTTGACCGAATGACACTACCCGCCCTGCTGGTCTCGATCGCAGGATTACTGTTGGCGTGGCGTACGCCAACCCTCCCCGTCCGCTGGGCGATGGCGGCCAGAGTGGTGCTGATCCTCTGGGCGATTGCGCTGACCCTGCACCTGATCCCCGGCTTCAACAATCTCAAGGTGCTGGATCAGGCGCTGGCAGGCCCCGCCAGCGTGCCGTTCAACATGTATCTGAACCTCGACAAACCGCTGCTGCTCTTTGGCTTGCTGCTGGCCTGCCCGATGCTGCTGGGCAAGGGGGGCACCATCCGCTGGCGCCCGCTGGCCCTGTTACTGCTGCCGCTGGGAGCCCTGCTGGTCATCGCCTGGCAGTTGGGGGCACTGAAACCGGAAGTGGGTCTGCCCCACTGGTGGTGGCTGTTTGCACTCAACAATCTGCTGTTCACCTGTGTGGCAGAAGAGGCGCTGTTTCGCGGCGCGATCCAGCAGGGGCTGACCGAACGTTACCGCCCCTGGATTGGCATCGTCGTGGCTGCACTACTGTTCGGAGCCATCCACCTGCCCGGTGGCCCACTGCTGGCGCTGTTTGCGACCCTGGCAGGCTGCTGCTACGGCTTGGCATTCCAGCTCAGCGGGCGACTCTCCGTGGCCATCCTGATCCACTTCGCCTTCAACTTCGCCCATCTGGCGCTCTTCACCTACCCGCTGGCCCACCGCTAACTCCTGAAGTGAAGGCGCCTGACACGGGCGCCTTCCCTCGCCCCCCCCTCTCTCTTTAAGCGTGCTGCCTCGCTCGCTTTACACCTCCAAAAAGCTCCAAACAAAACCAATTCATTTACTTGTAACCAAAATGTAAACAAACTGACCTCTGCATTCGCCATAACAGTCACTTTCCATTGCCCTGCAACCAAAAGGATCCTGTGATGCAGAAAACCCTCAGTTATGCCGCCCTGCTGCTGGTCAGCCAGTTCCCGCAACTGGCACTGGCCGATACCGATGTCTATCTCACCAACAACAGTCCTGAACCGCTCCAGATCGACATCCGCCAAAGCGGCAGCGGCCAGCTGCAACCCGGCAGTCAGTGGAGCCAGCACCGTACCGAGCTGGGCCCGTGGGAGAGCGCCATGGTACTCAGCTTCAATCGCTATGAGGGGGTAAAAGCGGGCAAGAGCTATCTGTTCGAAACCCGCGTGACCACAGCGGGTGGCGACGTCTATCGGCTCAACCAGCTGATGGAGGGAACCTGGTGGAACACCACCTTGCAGCACGGTGGCGAGACACCGACCGGCGCATCCGGCTGGCAAAACGATCGGGCGATCCACCGTGTTGCGGGGCCACAAGAGCTGGCATTTGCCGCCAAGTTCACCGGCCGCTACGACGATCTGCACTATATGATCACGCCCCCCCAAAAACGGGAGCAACCGGAACCGGCAGAAAACAGGCTCAAGGTGGCCAGCTACAACGTCTGGGCGCTGCCGGTGATCGCCTCCAGCATCGGCGAGCGGTTGACCTTGCTGCCTGATTATCTCAAGGGTTATGACGCCCTGCTGCTGCAAGAGGTATTCGATGGCCGCCGCGAGGGCTTTTTACAGGCGCTGGCGAAAGAGTACCCCTACCAGACCAAAGTACTCGACAAGCCCGGGGTCAATATTCATGACGGCGGCGTGGTGATCGTCAGCCACTATCCCATAGTGCGGGAGGCCCAGCTGGTCTATCCCCAGTGCACCGGCACCGACTGCTTCGCCGACAAGGGGGTGATGTACGCCGAGGTGATCAAGGGGGGCAAGGCGTGGCACCTGTTCGCCACCCACACCGCCAGCTTCGACACCGACGAGGCCCGCAAGCTGCGCCAGATCCAGTTCGGTCAGATCCGCTCTCTGGCAGCCAGCCTCAAAATCCCTGCCACGGACACCGTCATCTACGGCGGCGACTTCAACGTCAACAAACGCAAGTTTGCCGATGACTACGCCAACATGCTGGCCAATCTGAACGCTCATGAACCCGCCTATGGCGGCTATACCGAAGCCACCTTCGATCCCAGGATCAACCCCTATGCCGGTGGCCCGCTCTCCGGTGGCGCCAACGTCGAGTATCTGGACTATCTGGTGGTGAGCCGGGAGTACGGCAGCGCCAGCCACAACCTCAACACGGTCTGGATCCCGCGCAGCAGCGATGGCAGCCTCTGGCCCGCCAGCAACCTCTCAGACCACTTCCCGGTCAAGGGAGAGATCAGCCGATGACTCGCCGTTACGGGATACTGGCGCTGGCTATCCTGACCCTTTTGCTGGTGAATCTGGGCTGGCAGGAAGAGCAGTCCCCGATATCGCCAGAACGGTCGGCAACGCCTTCTCCGGCCGATGTGCAGTTGCCAGCAGAACCGGGGAGCCCGCCTCCCCGCATGCCAAACGCTGAGGGGATGGATGGCAAAAGCAAAGAAGTGCCCAGCAGCTGGCAGGCGATGCCGGATGAACTGATCAACCAGCTTGCCAGCGAGATCAGCGACAGCGAGTTGCCGCTGGCGCAGCGTGTGAGCAATCTGGAAGCAACAGAGGCCGGGTGGCTGAGCGAGGGTGAGAGCCTGATCCGGCTACAGGGGCGCTATGCCCTGGCGCTGGATCAGTTGGCGCAAGAGAGCGAGCAGTTACCGCTGGCCGAGCGGCTGGACGCCCTCAGCCGCTTGCAGGACCGGTGGGCGGCGGATCATCCGGATCTGGCAGGCGAGCTGTTCAACCCGGATGCCCGCCTGCAGCAAGCCCGTCAGCTGTGGGGAGATGAGGAGCTTGCCACCCTGGCCCGCCACTTCCTGCCCGCAGAGCAGGCTGAAGCCACGCTGGCGTTTGCCGGGGCGCGCCAGCAACAGCTGGATCAACGCAGCCGCTACCAGCGAGAGCTGGCCGAGCTGGAGCAGCAACTGGCGGCCAGCCAACAGCAGATGGATCCTGTGCTGTGGCAACAACACAAGGAAGAGGTGTTGAGCCAGTGGCGTCGTGACTTCTTCGCGCGGGAGCAAGGCAAACCCTGAGGTCAGCGCTTGCCCTTGAACTGCTTGACGCTGCGCTTGGCCTGAGTACGGCGATTGGCCTGCTTGTCACGAGGGGGGCGCTTGCCCTCCCCGCTGGCAGGCTGGTCGGTGACCGGGAATCCCGCCAGATCGCCCAACGGCAGCTCGCGGCCGGTCAGGGTACGAATGGCTTGCAGCATGTCACTCTCGCCATGACAAACCAGCGAGATGGCCAGCCCCTCGCGGCCAGCCCGGGCGGTACGACCGATGCGGTGTACATAGACGGGGGCGCTGGCGGGCAAGTCCAGATTGATCACTACCGGCAGCGCCTCCACATGGATGCCGCGCGCCATCAGGTCGGTGGCCACCAGCACCCGAATTTTGCCCTCTTTGAAATCGCCGAGCGCCTGCTCGCGCACCGCCTGCTCTTTTTCGCCATGGAGGGCAGCCACAGCGATACCTGCCTTGGACAGCTTTCTGGCAACCCCGTCGGCATCATCCCGCGCACTGATAAAGACCAGCACCTGCGGCCACGCCTGCTCCTTGAGCAGGCTGATGAGCGCCGGTACCTTGCTGCTCTTGTTGACCAGATAGAGCCGCTCTTCGATCTCGTTTACCACGCTGTTGAGGGGGTTGGCCTCGATACGGGTAGGCTCGCGCAGCAGGCCGTTGGCCAGCGCCTCCAGCTCGGCAGGCAAGGTGGCGGAGAAGAGCAGGGTCTGGCGATCCGCCGGAATAAAGCCGAGCAGCGCCTTAATGTCGGGAGCAAAGCCCATCTCCAGCAGGCGATCCGCTTCATCCAGCACCAAGAGTTGCAAACCATCCAGCCCCAGCACCTGTTGGGTCAGCAGATCCCGCAACCGCCCCGGCGTGGCGACCAGCAGCTGTGGCCCCTGCGCCAGTTCGGCCTGTTGCCGCTCCTGCGCAACGCCCCCACACAACGTCACGATGCGCAGCCCCAGCGCCTCGGCACCCTCTTTTAGCGCGGCAGTGACCTGAATCGCCAGCTCGCGAGTTGGCACCAGCACCAGACCCTGCACCTGGCTGGAGGCAGGATCCAGCCGTTGCAGCAGCGGCAAGCCAAACGCCAGGGTCTTGCCGCTGCCGGTCTGGGCCAGCGCCAGCAGATCCTGCCCCGCCAGCGCCGCCGGAATGGCCAGCTGCTGGATGCGGGTCGGCGTCTGCAAGGTGGCGGGCAAAGAGGCAAGCAGAGCAGGATGAAGGGCAAGTTCGCTAAAGGTCATGGCGCTACGTCAACAAAGAAGTGGGAGGCGAAGTCTAGTGAGCGGGGGCCGAGAAGTAAAACCCTATCCATGATGGCCTGGCCGAGGGGGCTGGCGACGGGCTGACTACACTTTAGCTGACCCATCACCAAGAGAGACTCGCCATGACCAGACACATCCCCCTTCTGCTGCTCGTGGTCACCCTGCTCGGCAGCGCCACCCTCGGCCTGTCGCAGACTCCGGAAAACGACGCCGTCCCCGAGCCGCCGAAGCCGGTGCGCATCCTCAATGCCCACCTTGGCGAGCTGCCGGGGCTGATCAATGCCGACAAGACAGGCCCCTTTGTCGATCTGGTACACGCCATCGATGACCTCTACCCCGATGTAACCATCAAGATCACCATCTACCCCATCGCCCGTGCCATGGCTGGGGTGATCTCCGGCAAGGCTGATCTGGGGCTGCCCGCCATCCGCAACCTCAAGGATATCGATATGCTGGCTTATCGCTTCAGCACCCGCAGTTTTGGCAAGGTTGCCCATGTGATTTACAGCAATACCGCCTATCCGGTCACCACGGATATGGCCTATGGCATAGTGCCCACCAAACGGGATCTGCTGATCGAGGCCATACCCGACTATATGCCCTTCCCGGTGCAGCGCTCGATGAGTATCGAGCAGTCACTGCGCAAGCTCTCACGCGGCCGTATCGACGCCTTTGTCTGGGCACAAGAGGAGGCCGACCTGATGCTCAAGCAGCTGGGGCTGACCAATATCAGGCGAGAATTTTTCGGAGATTTCGAGGATGTCTTCATCATCCAGAAAGGGGCAGCAGGTGATGAGATGGACGAATTTCTCCGGCAAGCCATCGATCAGCTGGCTGCCACCGGCAAACTGGCCGAGATCTACGAGAAGATCCACCGCCCCTATGTGGAGTGGCAACCCTCCCCAACCGCCAAGGCTGAACCGGCGACCACCCCGCCAGCTACGCCCTGAACAGAAAGCCCGCCATGACAGCATGCCCCGACCATATGTGCCACATACTGTCAGGCCAATTAGACCCGTCTGATAGAGACTACTCAGTTAGCCAGAGCGAACTGGCTATAGCAATTGGTTACACCACAACTAGTGTCCACTTTCCGGTACATCCCGGTTATTTAGCGTGGGGGCTATGCCTGCTCTTCGGTGAGGGGTCTGACGCTAAGCACCGGGGCAGCGTCGATTTCGTCTGCATTCATCATGGAGGAGATGCGTTGCAGGGAAGAGAGCAGCAGGGTCTGCTCCCACGCTTCCAGTGCCTGAAAACGCTGGATGAAGCGCTCTTGCAGCGGGGTCGGGGCCTGGGCCAGCAGGGCGCGGCCTGCGTCAGTCAGTGTCGCGTGAACCTTGCGCTTGTCGGTATTGCTGCGAACGCGCTGCACCAGTTGGCGGCTCTCCAATCGGTCCATGATGGTGGTGGCGGTGGCCTGGCTCATGTTGGTGTGATCGGCCAGCTGACGCATGGAGATCTGTCCCAGCTCGTCGATCCCTTTGAGCAGCAAGAGTTGTGGGGAGGTGAGCCCGGCTTCTTTGATTAAGCGCCTGGAGTGCATGTCGATGGCACGAATAATCTGGCGCAGGGCGACCAGCACTTCATCATGTTTTTCCATGGGGTGTGCGTCATTGGAGGGCTATGGAGAGGGGCAAAATTTTCCGCCTAATTCGGCACAAGGTCAATATGGTTTTTGTTGTAATAATTTCTGCTCTAATCAATTTTGTGTTAGGTTGACGGACATTTCACGGAATTCACCCTGACATTTGAGGAGCTAAATGATGAATGACGAGCTGGATATCAAGTCTCTGGTGGCCGAGTTACGTGTGGTCAGAGTGCGCTATGAACTGCCGGATACCTCGGCTTTTGTGCGCTATCAGCCTGCTTATGATGAAGACCCGAACAACCTCAAGGTACACCACTATGATGGTGAGTTACCCCTCTCTTGCAGTGAGACAGGTACTTTCAACCTAAAGGAGTTGGTGAACGAATTGCGCTACGCCTATGTGCTGGTGCACCTCTTTCCTGACGAAAGTGCCATGAACTTCTATCTGACCGGCCTCGATACCGGCCTGGCCCAGCTGGAGTTCATCGGTGGCTCTTACGACTTCAACCGCCTCTGGATCACCAGCGGTATCTCCAATCTGGGCGTCCCCATGGCCATCTTCCTTGGCAAGCGTCACGCCGTGAATGGCCAGCCCTCGGTTTCGCTGGTGGATCACCGCGAACAGACGGCCGGCAAACTGGTCTATCGCGCCATCGGCGGTGCCGGTGATCATGTGGGTGAAGACTTTTTCAACAACGACTAAGGAGGCTGGATGCGAGCAAGCAAAGGGCTATTGAAAGGCCTCAACCCGACTATGGCCATGACGGCCCTCACCGTGATCACCCTGTTTTTGCTGTTTGGCGTATTTGTTCCCGATACCGCGGCCGCCTGGTTTGTCGGTGCCAAGGATCAGATTATTGCCGGGTTCAAGTGGTACTACATTCTTGTGGTCGCCCTGTTCCTGTTCTTCGCTGTCTACCTGATGTTCAGCCGTTTTGGCAGCATCCGGCTGGGTGACGACGACCAGGTACCGGAGTTCGGCTACTTCGCCTGGTTCTCCATGCTCTTTAGCGCTGGCATGGGGATAGGTCTGGTGTTCTGGAGCATCGCCGAGCCGATGAACCATCTGCAGGGCAATCCGTTCATTACCGAAGGGATGACCCCGGAAGCGGCCCAGATCGCCATGCGCCTCACCTTTTTCCACTGGGGCCTGCACCCCTGGGCCATCTATGTGATCGTTGGCCTGTCGCTGGCCTTTTTCAGCTACCGGCGCAAGTTGCCGCTGGCGATCCGCTCTGTGCTTTACCCCATCCTTGGCGAGCGGATTTACGGTTTTTGGGGCCATGCGGCCGATGTGCTGGCGGTGTTCGGCACAGTGTTCGGGGTGGCGACCTCCCTTGGACTGGGGGTCTCCCAGATGAATACCGGCCTCAACCAGATGTTTGGTATGGCGGTGTCGCAGTCCAACCAGCTCTGGCTGATTGGCGGTATCAGCCTGATCGCCACTCTGTCGGCGGTTTCCGGGGTCGGGCGCGGAGTGAAGATCCTCTCCGAGCTCAATATCTGGCTGAGCGTCTTCGTTCTCGCACTCTTTCTGGTGCTGGGGCCGACCACCTATATCCTCAACGCCTATGTGCAGAATATCGGTGATTACCTGCAGAACATCGTCAAACTGAGCTTCTGGACCAACACTGAAGCCAACGGTACCTCGGCCTGGCAGTCGAGCTGGACGGCGTTTTACTGGGGCTGGTGGATTGCCTGGGCGCCGTTTGTCGGCATGTTTATCGCCCGTATTTCCAAGGGGCGTACTATCCGCGAGTTTGTGCTCGGTGTGTTGCTGGTACCCTCGCTGCTTGGCATGTTCTGGCTCACAGTTTTTGGCGGCACGGCGATGAATCTGGAGCTGTTTGGCGGTGGTGGCGTGGTCGCTGCGGTCAATCAGGATGTGACGCTGGCGCTTTACAAGACGGTCGAACTGCTGCATTGGGATACCTTCGGCTGGATCGCCAAGGCCGTGTTGACCCTGCTCATCTGCACCTACTTCATCACCTCCAGTGACTCGGGCACGCTGGTCATCACCACCCTGCTCTCCATCGGTGATCAGGAGCCGCCGGTACTGCACCGCGCCGTATGGGGTCTGGGGCAGGGGCTAGTTGCCGCTATCCTGCTGGTTTCCGGCGGCCTGGCAGCCTTGCAGGCGGCCAGCATCATAGCGGCGCTGCCTTTCTCGGTGATCATGTTGGCGATGTGCTATTCGCTGATGCTGGGGCTCAAGCAGGAGAGCCAGCGCCAGTTCGAGTATCGTCAGAACCTCAAGCGCCACGATGGCTCATCCCATATGAGCCTGATGGAGCGAATTGGTCCGGCATAACGGCACCAGCAGGGGTTAGCGCTCCCTCACATATCAATCTGAATGCAAAACGGCCGCCCTGGCGATGTTCTCCTTGCGGAGCTCATCATCAGGGCGGCCGTCTGTTATGGGGCCGAGGTTACTCTTCGATAAAGGTCCACTCATCCTTGATGCGGCTGATGGCATCAGTCCGTTTCCTTGCCAGCTCTTCCTTGATCTCTTCTCCCTTGTAACCGGCCGCCACTATTTCTTTCACCGGCACCGCCTGGGCGGCAGCCAGCGCTTCGGCCACATAGTCCGGCTCGGCGTAGACCCGCTCCTCGAAACCGGTGCGGCCGTGGAAGTCGGCGCGGCAGGCATCCAGCAGCTGGGCAAAGCGCTCGGGGCGACGCCAGGCATCGGCCTTGTCGAACACCTTGAGCAGGGTGGCTGGCTTGAGCTCAAAGGCGATGTGGATGTGGGTATGCAGATCGCTCACCAGCAGCGCCAGATCCCGGCACTCGTTGGGAACCCGGAACCGCTCGCACAGGGCGCGAATAAGCGGCAGCCCCTTCTGGCCATGACCGTGATGGCTTGGCCAGAACTCCTTGGGGGTGACTCCCTTGCCAAGGTCGTGGCAGAGGGCAGCAAAGCGTACCGTCAGCTCGGGGGAGATCCGGCACGCCTGCTCCAGCACCATCAGGGTGTGGATGCCGGTGTCGATCTCCGGGTGCCACTTGGCCGGGGCGGGGACGCCAAACAGCGCATCAATCTCTGGGAACAGCGCCTTCAGGGCGCCGCACTGGCGCAGCACCTCGATAAAGATCTGCGGGGTCGGCCCCAGCAGCACCTTCTCCAGCTCCTTCCAGACTCGCTCCGGCGTGAGGTGGGCCAGCTCGCCAGCGGCCGTCATCTCGCTCATCAGGGCGAGGGTCTCCGGCGCTATGGTAAAGCCCTGAGCGTGGAAGCGGGCGGCGAAGCGGGCGACCCGCAGGATGCGCAATGGGTCTTCGGCAAAGGCGGGGGAGACGTGGCGCAGCAGCCGCTTTTCCAAATCCTTGATGCCGCCGTAGGGATCGTGGAGCTGGCCCTGATCATCCTCGGCGATGGCGTTGATGGTGAGATCCCGGCGCAGCAGATCCTGTTCCAGCGTCACATCGGGGGCGGCGTGGCAGACAAAACCGGTGTAGCCCTGACCCTGTTTGCGTTCGGTACGGGCGAGGGCATACTCCTGCTGGGTTTTGGGGTGAAGAAACACGGGAAAGTCGCGGCCGACCTGGGTAAAACCCAGCGCCAGCATCTGTTCCACGGTGGCGCCGACCACCAGATAATCTCTGTCGCCCTGCGGCAATCCCAGCAGGCGATCCCGCACTGCGCCCCCAACCAGATAAGTCTGCAAACCGTCTCTCCCGTCATCAATCGTGGGGCCGAGTATATCGTCTTTGTTACCGCTTTGCTGCCTGAGCACCACCTGCCCGCAGCGTCAGTCAGCGCGGCTTTGACTTGGGCGTGACGAGGCCTTACGCTGCCGCACCAGACAGCTGGCGCTGTGCTGCGGGATGACTTTATACCCGTGCAGGCCAGATGAGCCGAAGGAACCGCAGAGTTCCCCATATATCAACGACATGAGAACAACGTGAATCAATCAACCTTCGCAAGCCGGGTTCTGGAGTGGTATGAGCTTCATGGCCGCAAAACCCTGCCCTGGCAGCAGGAGAAGACCCCTTACCGGGTCTGGGTCTCGGAGATCATGCTGCAGCAGACCCAAGTCGCTACAGTCATCCCCTATTACCAGCGTTTTATGGCGCGCTTCCCCGATGTGGTGGCGCTGGCCGATGCCCCTGTCGACGAGGTGCTGCACCACTGGACCGGGCTTGGCTACTACGCCCGGGCTCGCAACCTGCACAAGGCGGCCCAGCAGATCCGCGATCATCACCACGGCCTCTTTCCCGAGCGCTTTGACGAGGTGATGGCGCTGCCGGGCATTGGCCGTTCTACCGCCGGGGCCGTGCTGTCGCTCTCTCTGGGTCAGCCCCACGCCATCCTTGATGGCAACGTGAAGCGGGTACTCACCCGCTGGCTGGCGCTGCCGGGCTGGCCCGGTCAAAAACAGGTGGAGAACGAGCTGTGGGAGATCGCCATCCGGCTCACTCCCAAGCTGGGTGTGGCGCAATACAATCAGGCGATGATGGATATCGGGGCGACGATCTGCACCCGCAGCAAGCCTGCCTGTGATCGCTGTCCAGTGCGGGCCGATTGCCAGGGGCTGTCGCAAGGCAAGCCTACCGCTTATCCCAACAGCAAGCCCAAGAAGAGCATTCCGGCCCGCGATGGCGTCATGTTGTTGATCCGCCATGGTGACGAGTTATTGCTGGAGAAGCGGCCGCCACAGGGGATCTGGGGCGGGCTCTACTGCTTCCCGCAGGTGGCCTCACTGGCGGAGGTGGATGGTCTGCTGGCGTCCCTCGGCCTGAGCCATCACGGTTATCGGGAACTGGCCGGTTTTCGCCATACCTTCAGCCACTTCCATCTCGATATTCAGCCGCTGCTGATTGACATTGATGAGGCGCAGCCGCTGCGGCTCATGGAAGCAGATAACCGACTCTGGTATAACTTACGCCATCCTGCCGAGGTGGGGCTGGCGGCCGCCACGGCCCGTCTGCTCGCCTATCCAGAGTTACAACCATAGAGGTCAACATGAGCCGTACTGTATTTTGCCAACGCCTGAAAAAAGAGGGCCCGGGTCTGGATTTTCAACTCTATCCCGGTGAGCTCGGCAAGCGGATTTTTGACAACATCAGCAAGGAAGCCTGGGCCGAGTGGCAGAAGAAGCAGGTGATGCTGATCAACGAGAAAAAGCTCAACATGATGAATCTTGAGCATCGCCAACTGCTGGAAAAAGAGATGGTCAGCTACCTGTTTGATGCAGGTGAAGTGCAGATCGAAGGTTACACCCCGCCTGCCCAGTAAGCTCTCCGGCTGTTGTACGTGTGAACAGGTGCGGGAATGGCGCCACACTGGCGTGACCGCTCCTGAAGTCGCAGCAAATGAATGATGGGCAGCTCTGCTGCCCGGTTTGAGGATCCTATGGGCCGAATTTTTTGGCTGCTGTGCACCCTGCTGTTTCTCTCTGCCTGCTCATCCTCCCCCAAGCCCAGCGGGAGTGAGGATGACGATCTGGTCAACGGCAAGGACATCCGCGGTTTTGAACACATGATCAGCGCGCTCTCCCATAACGTGAACGAGATATGGGGGCGGGAGGCGCTGTTTGCGGGCAAGTTTGACTACGTAAAATACACGGATCAGTACAAGAGCCGGGCCCACATCGACTTCTCCAGCGGTCACATCATGGTGGAGACGGTCTCGGGCATCGATCCCCGCGCTCACCTGCGTCGCGCCATCATCGAGACCCTGCTGACGCCGGACGATCCGGCCGAAGTGGATCTTTACTCCGACCGGGAAATTCTGACCGGCGGCGAGCCCTTCCTCTACGGTCAGGTGCTGGACAATCAGCGCCAGCCAATCCGAGCCTCCTGGCGCGCCGAGCGTTATGCCGATTACCTGCTCAACACGGCGATGAAGAAGCGCACTCTGGGTATTCGCACCATCTTCTTCGTCGATATTCCCATGGTGGCCAACCATGAAGATCGACGGGGCTACAAGTATGCGGGGATCATCCGGGAAGCGTCGCGCAAATACGGCGTGCCGGAGAGCCTGATCTATGCGGTGATCAAGACCGAGAGCAGCTTCAACCCCTATGCGGTGAGTCATGCCAACGCTTATGGCCTGATGCAGGTGATCCCGGCTACCGCCGGTCGTGACGTCTATGTTCGGGTCAAGGGCAAGAACGGCCAGCCGACCCGGGAGGAGCTGTTCAACCCGGCCTACAACATCGATGTTGGTACCGCCTATCTGCACCTGTTGCAGACCGTCTATCTGGCGGATATTCAGGACCCGCGCTCCCGTCGCTATGCGGTGATCTCCGCCTATAACGGTGGCGCTGGCGGGGTGCTCAATACCTTCTCCAGCGATCGCAAGGCGGCGCCGGGCCGGATCAACCGGCTCTCCCCCGAGGCGGTCTATCAGGTGTTGACCGAGCAGCATCCCAAAGAGGAGGCGCGCCGTTACCTCTACAAGGTCAATCAGGCCGAGAAGGGGTTCAAGAGAGCCTTTGCCAGTCGGGCCGGTTAAGCGGTGACGCTGGGTTAACCATGCAAAAGGGCACTTGATATCAAGCGCCCTTTTAACGTCTGGCCAGTTCGTCGTTGAAGTGGCCTTATTTGGCGATAAAGCCGCCCTTGGTCTGCGGGGCCGCGCCTACTTTCTCCAAGGTTTTCACTTCCACTTCAGTCTTGTTCCAGCTGTGGTCCACTTCACCACGGATACGGATCTGATCATCCGGGCCCACTTCGGTGCCACGCCACACATCCTGATCCACTTCGACCTCCACTTCACCGCTGGCATCACGGAACAGATAGTTCTCGCCGCCCAGGTACTTGACCAGTTTCCCTTCCAGGGTGGCCCAGCTGTCATCTGCCAGATCTTTCAGTTGAGCAACGGAAACCTTGTTCTGCTCTTGCGGGCCGGTATAGGCCGCCATGGCAAAAGAGGAGACAGACATCAGGGTCAACAGTCCGATTACGCTTGCGCTTGCCTTGTTCATTTCATACTCCTGTCGTTGGTATGAGTGCATTGTGCCGGGGGGGGCGTGAAACAAGCGTGAAAGAAATAGGCTGGTGTGATTGTCTGTTTTGTGAGCGCAAGCGATTTCATCGGTGGCGGAACATGTGTGATTTCATCTGGAACTGTAATCTGTCGCCTTCACCAGAAGTCAGTGGCAGCAGACTCTTCCCATGCCTGTCGCCACTCGAGGAGAAGTCCGCAGGTCTCACCTGCTTAATCGAAGAGCACAACAATATGAAAAAATGGCTTGTTTGTTTATTGGGGTTAATGGCATTGACCGCGCAAGCGGCAGAGGGACGCCAACCTTTTTCCCGGGTCGTGATGTTTGGTGACAGCCTCTCCGACACCGGCAAGATGTACAAAAAGATGCGGGGGTATCTCCCCTCCAGCCCACCTTACTTCAACGGGCGCTTCAGCAACGGCCCGGTGTGGCTGGAGCAGTTGGGTGACGAGCGTTTCCCCGGTCTGGTCGTGGCCAACGAGGCGGAAGGCGGTGCAACCGCGGTGGCCTATAACCATCTGGGCGCCCTGAACGGCTGGCTCGGTTTCTGGTCCTGGGATCCCAAATATCAGGTGATCAACAACCTCGATTACGAGATCGATCAGTTCCTGAAAAAGGACAAGTTCCGCCCCGGTGATCTGGTGGTGATCTGGGTCGGTGCCAACGACTATCTGGCCTATGGCTGGAACACCGAGCGGGATGCGGATCGGGTGATCGATACCATCCGGCTGGCATCCAACCGGTTGGTGCTCAACGGCGCGCAGCAGATCCTGCTATTCAACATTCCTGATCTGGGGCAGACCCCGTCAGCCCGCAGTATGAAGGTGGTGGAGAAGGTGCGCCATGTGGCCAGCTACCACAACCAGAAGTTGCAGAACCTAATTCGAGAGCTGGCTCCCCTTGGCATCGTGAAGCTGTTCGAAGTGGACAAGCAGTTTGATGAGATGATGCGCGATCCTCAGCTGTTCGGGCTGAGTGACACAGAACACGCTTGCTACGGTGGCGGCTATACGTGGAAGCCATTCTCCGGCAGCGCCGCCGAGGTGGCTGCGACCCCGGCTTTAAGTTTCTCCGAAAGAGTGGCTATTGCCGGTAACCCGATCCTGGCGCAGGCGGTGGTGAGCGGGCAGGCAAAAGGGCGAGCAGCGACTCTCAACTGCGATGAGCATATGTTCTGGGATCAGGTGCATCCGACCAAGACGGTACACAAGGTACTGAGCCAGCGTGTTGCTGACTTTATCGATCAGCACTACGAGTTTGTTCGTCACTGATATCGCTTCGGGCCAGCATGTTGCTGGCCTTTTTTCCCCTTTCAGCCCTCATCTGTGCGTCTTTTTGCGTCACATCTAGTTCAAATAACAAACGTTTGTTGCTGTTTTTGTAACGTGGTTGCGTTAGAGTGTTTTTTGTTAATTGATATCAGTGACTTGAAAATAGGCTAACGTTGATATGCTGCGATCGCTTTTGGGTGGTTGCACCTATAAGACGAGGTGATATCAATCAACCTCCTCCTACATAAAGTTGCAGAGGCTCAAACATGAAAAAATCATTGATTACCTTGCTGGTTACCGGCTTGCTGGCAGCCAATGCCCAGGCTGCCGGTCAGGACAACACCTGGTATGGCGGTGCCAAACTGGGTTGGTCCAACTTCTACGGCATTGATGAAAGCAATGCCCTGACCCTTGGCAATGAGACCAACGATGCCTTGGGTGCAGGCGTGTTTGGCGGTTATCAGATCAACAAGAATCTGGGACTGGAGCTGGGTTACGACTATCTGGGCAATTACAAATACGATGCCACTACGGCGGCAGGCGCTTTCAGTGATGAAGTAAAAGCGCAGCTGGCTCAACTGACCCTAAAACTGGGCTTCCCGGTTACCGATAATCTGGATCTGTATGGCCGTGTCGGTGGCGGTTATGGTTGGGCTGATACCAAGAGCGATGTCTACAAAGATGACAGCCGCTTTGTCATGGTCGGTGCACTGGGTGCCGAGTATGCATTCAACCTCGACTGGGCCGCTCGCCTGGAGTACCAGTACACCACCCCGTATGGCAGCCGCGATGATACCGGTCTGAGAATGGATAACGGCCTGCTCTCGCTGGCTGCGGTTTATCGCTTTGGTCAGGTTGCCCCTGTGGCGCCCGCCCCAGCTCCGGAACCTGCTCCTGTACCTGTGATGGTTGAGAAGCAGTTCACCCTGAGCTCCGATGTGCTGTTTGACTTCAACAAGGCGACTCTCAAGCCAGAGGCCAGTCAGGCTCTGGATAGCCTCTATAGCCAGATTGAAGAAGCACGACCCAAAGATGGCGTAGCAACCGTAATTGGGCACACCGACCGTATCGGTTCCAATGCCTACAACCAGAAGCTCTCCGAACAGCGTGCCCAGACCGTTGCCAACTATCTGGTTGGTAAAGGGATCCCGGCCGCCAAGATCAATGTGGAAGGGCGTGGTAAATCCTCACCGGTTACCGGCGACAGCTGCGTCAGCAAGTCCAAGCGTGAGCTGATCGTCTGCCTGGCTCCGGATCGCCGAGTTGATGTGAAAGTCGAAGGTGTCAGCGAGGTGCAGGAGTAATCCTTCACACTGAGCAGAGTTTCACTGGGGCTGGAATGAACATCCCCTGTCGGAGCAAGAGAGACCAAAAAGCCAGTCAGTTGATCTGACTGGCTTTTTACATTGGCATTGCGGTCGGACAAGGGACTACATCAGGAAGGGAGTGGCATCACCCGGTTGCGCCCCAGCTCCTTGGCCTTGTAGAGCAGCTTGTCGGTACGTTCGACCAGACAGTCTGCGCTCTCCTGACCGTTGAACTCGCCCACGCCAAACGAGGCTGTGATGTGGTCGATGCGGCGGCCCGATTTGCGATCCAGAATGGACATCCGCTCGATGGCGCGGCGCATGCTCTCCGCCATCTGTCTGGCCAGCGCCAGCGAGCGATGGGGGACCAGCATGGCGAACTCCTCCCCACCCAGCCGATAGGCGGTGACCCCCTCCTTGCAGGCATCGCGCAGCCGTTTGCTGAAGGCGCGCAGCACCTGATCGCCGAGCAGGTGCCCATATTCGTCGTTGAAGTTCTTGAAGCGATCGATATCGGCGAGGATCAGCGAGAAGGGGTGCTGGCTGCGGATCAACCCCTCCAGCTCCAGATCGAAGGCGCGGCGGTTGAGCAGGTTGGTGAGGGCATCCTCGTTGGCCAGCTTGCGTGTCTCGTTGAGCGCCGCCCGCAGCTCCTTGATCTCTTTCTCCGCATTGCTGAGCTGGTTGCGAAAGTGCATGGTGGACATACGCACATCCCGCGATTCACGCACCAGCTCTCGCAGGATCCCCATGGTATCTTCCAGGCTGAAGCCCTCGTCATCAATGCGGCTGAGCTTGTCAAAACTCTTGTCGAGCATCTCCTGAAACATGCCGGTATCGGAGATTGCGTCCTGCATGGAGTGGCCTAGCTCGTTGGCCATGGCGGCGAGGCTCAGTTTCATCGCCTCCATCTGCTTCTCGTCCTGAGCGGCCAGATACTGGTGATAGAGCCGCTCGCAGGTGGTGAGCGAGCAGGTTCCCTGCATTTTGACTGCCTGATCAATCGCCTGGTTGAGCTCGGGCATGCTGGCCGAGACATAGTTGTACCACAGGTGGTAATTGTCCGGCGTCGTGGGGATCTGGTACTTGATCATCAAAGGGACCGCCTGTTTGAGATAGGCGGCGGATTGGGCAAATGTGTCCTTACTCATGAGTTCTGTGTCTCATCATGCCAGCGAACTGAAGATAGTATGACAGAGAGATTGGCCAAAAGGCAGCCGATGGATGCCATTCGCCCCCCCCTCCGATATAATGGCACCGTTACCACCTACCCTAAGGCCTGCTTATGTCTCAAAAAGATCCTTTCCTCGAACGCGAGGCCGAAAAATACGATAACCCCATCGCCAGTCGCGAGTTGATCCTGGAACTCATCAAGGGCCATGAAAAGCCCATGTCCCGTGAAGAGTTGGCCAAGGTCCTCAAGCTGAAAGATGAAGAGCCGTTGGAAGCCTTGCGTCGTCGTCTGCGCGCCATGGAGCGTGATGGACAACTGGTATTCACTCGCAACCAATGTTATGCCCTGCCGGATCGCCTGAATCTGGTCAAAGGTTATGTAATCGGCCACAAGGATGGCTTCGGTTTTCTGCGTCCGGAAGGTGGTGGTCCGGATCTGTATCTGAACAACCGAGAGATGCAACGCCTGATGCATGGCGATTACGTGCTGGTGCAGCCGACCGAGATTGACCGCAAGGGTCGTCAGGAAGCGCGTCTGGTGCGCCTGCTCAAGTCCCGTGAGGCAGACATTGTCGGCCGTTACTTCGTCGAGAATGGTGTTGGTTTCGTGGTGCCGGATGACAGCCGTATCGGCCAGGACATCATCATCCCGGAAGGGGAGAACAAAGGGGCTCGTCAGAGCCAGGTCGTGGTTGTGCGGATCAATCAGCGCGCCACCTCCCGCATCAATGCCGTCGGCACCGTACTGGAAGTGCTGGGCGAGAACATGGCGCCGGGCATGGAGATCGAAATTGCCCTGCGTACCCACGGTATCCCGCACACCTGGCCGGAAGAGGTGACCAAAGAGGTTGCCGGTCTCGGCGAGCAGGTGCCGGAGAAAGCCAAAGAGGGCCGCATAGACCTGCGCGCCCTGCCGCTGGTCACCATCGACGGAGAAGACGCCCGTGACTTCGATGACGCCGTCTTCTGTGAAGCCAAGCGTGGTGGCGGCTGGCGTCTGTGGGTTGCCATTGCGGACGTTTCCGCCTACGTGAAGCCGGGCACCGCTCTCGATACCGAAGCGTATCAGCGTGGCAACTCCGTTTACTTCCCCGAGTTCGTGGTGCCCATGCTGCCGGAGGTGCTCTCCAACGGTCTGTGTTCTCTGAACCCGCAGGTTGACCGCCTCTGCATGGTGTGCGAGATGACCATCTCCGCCGCTGGCCGCATGTCCGGTTACAAGTTCTACGAAGCGGTAATGAACTCTCACGCCCGTCTGACCTACACCAAGGTGGCGGCGATCCTCGATGGCGATACCAAGCTGCGTCAGCAGTATGATCCGCTGGTGGGCCATATCGAGGAGCTCAACAACCTCTACAAGGCGCTCAAGCATGCCCGTCATCAGCGCGGTGCGGTGGAGTTCGAGAGCGAGGAGACCCGCTTCATCTTCAACGCCCAGCGTAAGATCGACCGCATCGTGCCGCTGGTGCGCAACGATGCCCACAAGATCATCGAAGAGTGCATGATCCAGGCGAACGTGGCTGCTGCTCGTTATATCGAGAAGAACGAAGCCGCCGCCCTATTCCGGGTCCACGACCGTCCGGGCGAAGAGCGTCTGACCGGTTTCCGCGATTTCCTGGCCGAACTGGGTCTGGAGCTCAAAGGCGGCCTCGAGCCCGAGCCGAAAGATTTCGCCGAGCTGGCTGCCAAGTTTGAGGGGCGCCCGGATGCGGAGCTGCTCTCCACCATGCTGCTGCGCTCCATGCGTCAGGCTATCTATCAGGCCGACAACATCGGTCACTTCGGTCTGGCGTTGAAGTCCTACGCGCACTTCACCTCGCCAATCCGTCGCTATCCCGACCTCATCCTGCACCGGGCGATCAAGTATCAGACCGCCAAGGAGCAACAGGGCAACCTGCGCCACAAGTGGACCCCGAGCGGTGGTTATCACTACCAGCTGGAAGAAGTGGACCCGATGGGCGAGCACTGCTCCATGACCGAGCGCCGTGCCGACGATGCGACCCGCGATGTGGCCGACTGGCTCAAGTGCGAGTACATGCTGGATCACGTGGGTGACGAGTTCGACGGCGTCATCGCCAGCGTCACCGGCTTTGGCTTCTTCGTGCGTCTGGCGGAGGTCCACATCGATGGTCTGGTGCACGTCAGCACCCTCACCAACGACTACTACCAGTTTGATCCCCTGCACATGCAGCTGATCGGCGAGAACTTCCGCCGTCGCTACCGTCTGGGTGACAAGGTGCGGGTCAAGGTGATGGGCGTGAACCTGGACGATCGCAAGATCGACTTCGTGATGGTGGAAGAGCCGCTCAAGGCCACCGGCAAGAATGCCAAAGAGATGGCGCGCAAGCAGGCCGAGATCAAGAAAGAGAAGGCCAAGAGCGCCCAGCGCCACGAAAAACGTAAAGAGGGCAAGGATCACGGCAAATCCGACAAGGGTGGCCGCGCCAAACCGAGCAACAGACGACCGAGCAAAAAGGCTCGCGATAAGGCCAAGAGCACTAAATGAGTACTGAACTGATCTACGGCATTCACGCTGTCACCGCGCTGCTGGAGCGCACCCCGGAGCGCTTCATCGAAGTGTGGGCCCTCAAGGGGCGGGATGACGACCGGCTGCAACCCCTGCTGGCCGAGCTGGAATCCCTCGGCCTCAAGGTGCAGAGCGTGAACCGCAAGACCCTTGATGACAAAGCGGAAGGCAACAATCACCAGGGCATCATGGCCAAGGTGATCGAAGCACCGAAGTTGGCCGAGCACGATCTGGCCAGTCTGCTGGACGAGCTAGCGGCACAACAGAGCCAGCCCTTCCTGCTGGTGCTGGATGGCGTTACTGACCCGCATAACCTCGGCGCCTGCCTGCGCAGTGCCGATGCTGCCGGGGCTCATGCGGTGATCGTGCCGCGCGACAAGGCCACGGGTCTCACCCCGATCGTGCGCAAGGTTGCCTGTGGCGCGGCCGAAGTGGTGCCGCTCATTCAGGTCACCAACCTGGCCCGCACCCTGCGCGAGCTGCAGGAGCGCGGCGTCTGGATTGTCGGCACCGCTGGCGAGGCCGATCACGACCTCTATCAGGCCAAGCTGACCGGCCCGATGGCGCTGGTGATGGGCGCCGAAGGCAAAGGCATGCGTCGTCTGACCCGCGAGCACTGCGACGAGCTGGTAAGCATCCCGATGGCGGGGGCGGTATCCAGCCTCAACGTCTCGGTGGCAACCGGCGTTTGCCTGTTTGAAGCCGTGCGTCAGCGTCGCGGTTAATCATGCTGACTGACAGACCCCCCTTCGATTGGGCGCAGGTCGCAGATAAAGAGGAGGCCGCGCGCCTCCTCTCTTTTGCCCGCCCGCTGACCCTCAGCCCGAAAAGCTGCCTCTGGCACGCCGGCGACAGCCCGGATCTGCTGGTCAGGGTGGAGCAGGGGCTGCTGCGGGCCAAGCTGGTGCTGGAGGATGGCCGCGAGTACATCAAGGAGTTCTACTGGGAGGGGGACGAGTTTCTCGACTTTCACCACCTGCTCAGTGGCGAGCCGGCCCGCTACAGTGTGGAGGCGCTGGAGCCCTGCCATCTGCAGCTGTTCCAGTTGGCCGACCTGCGCCAGCTGCCCGGCTGGCCGCGCTGGTACCAGCATCTGTTGGAGGTGCAACTGCGCATCAAGGAGGAGAAGGAGCAGTTGCTGCTGACCGGTAGCCCGCAGGCGCGTTATCAGCACTTTCTCGACAGCTTTCCCGCACTCGATGCCAGAGTGCCCGACCACCAGATCGCAGCCTATCTCGGCATTACTCCCATCAGCCTGAGCCGCATTCGCAAGCGACTGAAAGAACTTAACAAAGGTTAATGCAGGGCACTGGCGCCACGATTATGCTGGCAGGCCGAACTGATAAGGAGTTGCCGATGAACTGGATCCTGAAACCCTGGTCTGAACTGACCACTGACGAGTTGTATGAGTTGCTGGCGCTGCGGGCCGAGGTGTTCGTGGTGGAGCAGACCTGCCCCTTTCAGGATCTGGACGGGCTGGATCGCCGCGATGGGGTCTGGCACCTGCTCGGGTATCAGGGCGAGCTGCTGGCCGCCTATGCGCGGATCATGGCGCCCGGCATCGGCGATGAGAGCGGCGCCGCCATCGGCCGGGTGGTGACCTCACCCAAGGCGCGTGGCGGTGGTCTCGGTCACCAGCTGATCAGCGAGGCGGTCAAGGCGTGCGAGGCACACTGGCCGACCCACAGCATCTGGCTGGGGGCACAGGCCCATCTGCAAGGCTTCTACGGCCAACACGGTTTTGTGGCGGAAGGGGAAGGCTATCTCGAAGATGATATCCCCCATATGGGGATGCGCAGAGTGGTGGCATAACCACTCGTCAGAGTGATTCAGAATGCAGAAGGGCCATCCCGCGGGATGGCCCTTCTCTTTATCGCCAGGCGATCACTTCTTCTTTTTCTTCTTGGCGGACTTCTTCTTGTCGACCGGCTTTTTCTTCTTCACCGGTACCCGCGCTTCTTTGTGTTTAGGGCGCAGCTCGTCGATCACCCGGCGCTTGAGGCGCTCCTCGGTGTAGCGCTCGATCTTGGCGACCATCGCCATGTCGTGGGCCTCCACCAGGCTGATGGCACAGCCACGGTTGCCGGCGCGGCCGGTACGGCCGATCCGGTGGACGTAGACATCGGCGCCGTAGGGCATGTCGTAGTTGATGACATGGCTGACGTTCGGCAGGTCGATGCCGCGGGCGGCGACGTCGGTGGCGATGAGGAAGGGTACTTCCCCTTCGTGGAACTTGCGGATCGACTCGATACGCTTGCTCTGCTCCATTTCGCCACGGATCCAGGCGCAGGAGATACCCGCAGCCTGCAGCTGGCCGGAGAGCTCCGCCAGACGCTCACGAGTCTTGACGAAGATGATGGCTTTCTGGGTTTCCGGATCTTTCAGGATATGGGTCAGCAGCGCCAGCTTGTGGGCGGCGTCATCAGCCAGATGGATCCACTGGGTGATGGGGCGACGCTCGCTGCGGGGCGGCTCGGCGTGCAGCTCCACCGGATCCTTGAGGATCTCGTTGGCGAACTTCTCAAGGCCGGCCCCTTCCAGGGTGGCGGAGAAGAGCATGGTGTGCTTGCGGTAGCGCGCCTCTGCCACGATGCGGTTCACATCCTTGATGAAGCCCATGTCCAGCATGCGATCCGCTTCGTCCAGCACCAGCACCTCGATGTCGTGGCTCTCGAACTCCTCTTTCTCGATGTACTCGAGCAGACGGCCCGGGGTGGCCACCACTATGTCGGTGGTTTTGGTCAGGGCAGGCAGCTGCTCTTCATGGCTGACGCCGCCGATGATGGTCTCGATGCTGAGGTTGGTGTGAGCCGCCAGCGCCTTGGCATGGGCGGTAACCTGCAGCGCCAGCTCGCGGGTCGGGGTCAGGATCAGCATGCGGCAGGGGCCCGGCTTGCGGCGCGGGAAGTCCAGCAGGTGCTGGAGTGCCGGCAGCAGGAAGGAGGCAGTCTTGCCGGTACCGGTCGGAGCGGATGCCAGAATATCGCGGCCGTCCAGGGCTGGCTCCAGCACCATCTGCTGGATGGTGGTGGGGCGGGTGAATCCCATCTCGGCCAAGGCCCGGTTGAGGGCTGGGTGCAGGTCGAAATCATCAAAGGACTGGCTCATGGCAATACTCGGTCATTAAGGAAACGGCAGATTATAGGCGATTATCTCGTCGGCTCCTATTGGTGAGTGTGTCTTAGCCGCTATAATCGCCCACCATTTTTGCAGATGACGGGGGCCAGATGGGACGTAGTCGCGGATTTACCTTCAAACAGTTCCATATCAATCACGATCGCTGCGCCATGAAGGTGGGCACCGATGGCATTTTGCTCGGAGCCTGGGCGCCGGTCGAACAGGCGCGTCGAGTGCTCGATATCGGCACCGGCAGCGGCCTGATCGCCCTGATGCTGGCCCAACGCAGCAGATCTGACTGCCGTCTTGATGCGGTCGAGCTGGATATTAATGCGGCCAGTCAGGCGCGGGAGAATGCGGCTGCTTCTCCCTGGGCCGATCGGGTGACCGTCATAGAGAGTGCCATTCAGGATTATCAGGCCGCCCCTTACGATCTTGTCGTCTCCAACCCTCCCTATTTCGTGGCAGGCCAGTCATTTAGCGATCCGGCGCGGGCGTTGGCCCGCCATACCGGCGCCCTCGACAGCCACGCATTACTGGCGGCCTGCAATCGTTTGCTGAGCCCGAACGGGCAGGTAGCGCTGGTGCTGCCAACGGCGATGGCCGATGAAATTTTATGCATTTCGGCGAATTATGATCTGCATGGCATTTGTTATACAGCTGTTATCACCAGAGAGGGTAAAGAGGCAAATCGTGTTTTATTGCTACTTGGCAGAGGATTAAACAGGTGTGAGAGGGGTGAAATTGTGATCCATTCTGCTGATGGGGCCTATTCCGACAGATATATCCAACTGACCAATCCCTTCTATTTGAAGATGTAAATTTCGTCTTGAACTATTTTTTCACGCCATTATGCTGGTTCCAGATCGAGCGCCCGCTCCAGACCAGCTAAAACCACTGGTTGCGATGAAAAAACATGCGGGGCTCTTTTTTTATACCCCCTGAACACACCCGGTCAGCGACCGATAAAAACTATAACAAGCAATAATTTACAAGACAGACGAGGTTGAACTTGACGAAATCACTCACATTGTCCGATGTACTCGGATTAGGGTTTATGACCTTCGCCTTCTACCTGGGCGCCGGTAACATCATTTTCCCGCCGTTGGCCGGTTACATGGCTGGTGAGCACCTCTCCCTGGCGATGTTTGGCTTCCTGGTCACTGCCGTGGGCCTGCCTCTGGTGACCATTCTGGCCGTGGCGAAAGCCGGTAACGGCTGGGCTGGCATGACCAAGCTGCTGCCTGCCGGTGTCGCGACTGCGCTGGCCGTTGCCATCTATATCATCATAGGCCCGGCCTTTGCCGCGCCCCGTACCGGTCTGGTTGCCTACGAGATGGGCCTCAAGCCGTTCATCGGTGACATGGGGCAGGCGGGTCTGGCGGCCTATACCGTGATCTTCTTTGGTGTGGCCATTCTGGTCTCCATGAACCAGGGCAAGCTGATGGACGCCATCGGCAAATACCTGACTCCGGTACTGATGCTGCTGCTGCTGACTCTGGCGATCGGTGTATTCGTAGCACCGCAAGGCTCCATGCCTGATGCGTCCGGTGACTATCAGAACAGCCCCTTCGTGAAAGGGATCCTGGAAGGCTACAACACCATGGACACCCTGGCGTCCCTGATGTTTGGCGCCCTGATCGTCGATCTGCTGCGCCAGAAAGGCATCAACGATTACAAGAGCCAGTTCAAGTATCTGGCCATTGCTGGCCTTATCTCTGCCGTTGGTCTGAGCGTGGTGTACGTCTCCCTGTTCCAGCTGGGTAACACTGCCGCCGGTGTGGCGACCGATGTCAGCAACGGTGGCGCCATCGTCAACGCCTACGTACTGAGCCTGTTTGGTCAGCCGGGTCAGTTCATTCTGGCGGCCATCATCACTCTGGCGTGCTTTACCACTGCAGTCGGTCTGATCTCCGCCTGTTCCGATTTCTTCCACAATCTGACCGGTATGGCTTACAAGAAGCTGGTGGTGTTGCTGGGCGTTATCTGTGCCGTGGTGGCCAACGTGGGCCTGAGCCAGCTGATCAGCCTCTCCATTCCGGTGCTGGTTGCCATCTATCCCGTTGCCGTGGCGCTGGTACTGGTCACCTTCCTGAAGGGTTACTTCGGCCGTCCCCGTCTGGTGTTCCGTGGCGTGTTGATGGTTGCCTTCCTGTTCGGTTGCCTGGATGGTCTGGGTGCTGCCGGTATGAAGATGGATGCGTTTGCCTTCCTGCCACTGTTCGACAAGGGCCTCGCCTGGCTGATGCCGACCCTGCTGGCCTGCGTAGTTGGCGTGATGGTGCGTCCGACCGAGATGGCTGCCGAAGCAGCCTGATCACTCTCGATCTGATATTGCCAAGAGCCTGCCCCGTGCAGGCTCTTTTGTTTTCTGTGAGCCTCGCTTCTCGCCTCGCTTTACACTGCCGTAGTTGTCCCCGTGCTCAGATAGCATCTGAGCAGCCGTATCTTGCCGCTATAACCCGTTCCCCTCTTCTTGCCTCCCATACGCCAGGTGTGACACCTGTTTATGGAGCGCCGAGTTGTTCGGCGATTAATTCCTCAGCAGTAAATTGTTTCAAGATATTAATTGGTGATTGAGATCGAACTCCTCTTCTTTATGCTAAAGGTGGTGCGCCTCATCCGGTCCGCGGGCCGTGTGGGGGCGAGAGGTATTGTTACCGGTTATCTGCCAGGCAGTGGGTGCAATCAATAACAAGCTGATAAGGCAGATGAGGTTGAGTTTGACGAAATCATTGAAGTTGTCCGACGTATTCGGATTGGGGTTTATGACGTTTGCCTTCTATCTGGGGGCAGGCAATATCATTTTTCCGCCGCTGGCCGGTTTTATGGCTGGTGAGCATCTGCTGGCCGCCATGTGCGGCTTTTTGCTAACGGCAGTGGGCTTGCCGCTGATCACCCTGATTGCGGTGGCCAAGGGGAGCTCGGGGGGCGGCGCGAGTGGCTGGACCGGAATGACTCGCTATCTGCCCGCCGGGGCGGCGACGGCGCTGGCCATCGCCATCTATATCATCATGGGGCCCGCCTTTGCCATTCCCCGCACCGGTCTGGTCGCCTACGAGATGGGGCTCAAGCCCTGGCTTGGCGATGCCGGTCATGCGGGGCTGCGGATCTATACCCTGAGTTTCTTTACGCTGGTGATCCTGGTGGCGCTCGATCGGGGCAAGCTCCTTGATGCGGTCGGCAAGTATCTGACCCCAGCCCTGATGGCGATGCTGCTCATTCTGGCGGTCGGGGTCTTTATGACGCCGCAGGGCATCATGCCTGATGCCAGCGGTGAGTACATAGATGCAGCCCTGACCAAAGGAATGCTGGAGGGGTACAACACCATGGACACCCTTGCCTCCCTGATGTTTGGAGCCCTGATCATCGGGTTGCTGCGCCAGAAGGGGATCGAGGATTATCGCAGCCAGTTCAAATATCTGACCATCGCAGGCTTGATCTCGGCGGTCGGGCTGTCGGCGGTGTATGTCTCGCTCTTTCAGCTGGGCAACAGCGCCGGTGGGGTCGCAAGCGATATCAGTAATGGCGGCGCCATCGTCAATGCCTACGTCCTGAGCCTGTTTGGCCAACCGGGTCAGTTTATTCTGGCTGCCATCATCACCCTGGCCTGTTTTACCAGTGCTGTCGGCCTGCTTTGTGCCGGTGCAGACTACTTCCATGGCCTGACAGGTTGGGCCTATCGCAACTGGGTGATCCTGCTGGGGGCGCTCTGTGCAGTGGTGGCCAATGTGGGGTTGAGCGAGCTGATTGGCCTCTCGATTCCGGTGCTGGTGGCCATTTATCCGGTCGCCATCGCGCTGGTGCTGCTCACCTTCCTCAAGGGGTGGTTTGCCCATCCACGGCGGGTGTTTCGCGGCGTGCTGGCGGTCGCCTTTCTGTTTGGCTGTCTGGATGGGCTGCGAGCTGCCGGTATGAAGATGGATGCGTTTGCTTTCCTGCCGCTGTTCGACAATGGCCTTGCCTGGCTGATGCCGACCCTGCTGGCTTGCGTGGTAGGGATGGTGGTTCGCCCGCCCGAGAAGCTGGCTGCCGAGGCGGCTTGATTCAGAAACAACGAGATAGCAAAGAGGCCAGCAACTGCTGGCCTCTTCTGTTTCTGCCGGATCCGTTACCGGATCAGATTTGCGGGCCTTTCGGCTTGGGTTTGCCCTCCAGACCATACCAGTGGGTTTCTACCCGTCCGGCATGCCACTCGAAGGTGCCCCAGGGCTGCTTGGCTTCCCAGCGCGGGAAGTTGATGAGCACCCGGTTATCTTCGTACTTGTAGAGGGAGGTGCTGATCTGAATGTCCGACAGGATCAACAGCAGGGCCCAGCAGATGAAAATCCATTTCAATGCTTTCCACATAGGGTTACTCGAAGCAGATTTCGATAGTGGCGCGACCGAAATCCGATTCGAACGGCATCATGATCTTGGTGCCATCGGCACGGTGGGTAATGGTGTGGTTGGGACCGGAGACGATGATGGGGGTCGCCATGTCAAACTCGTAGCCCTTCTCGCCCAGCATCCGCTTGGCACCGCCGGTCACCATGTTGGTGATTTCACCGACCATGTCGGTCACCTCTTCGTTGATGTTGGCGGGAGCTTCCCCCAGCATGCGGCGCATGATCTCCAGTGCCAGCCCCTTCTCGAAGCTGATGGAGAGGGAACCACGGGTCTGCGGGCCGACCATGCCAATAAGGCCGGAGACGTCGCCGCGCGCCAGCTCATCCATCTTGCGTTTCGGTTTGCCCGGTTTGAGTTCCAGCTGTGCCATGGTCGAGAGCACATTGAGCAGGGATAGCAGGAACGGATTTACAAAATCAGCCTTCATGATGACTTCCTACAGTGGGCGTACAACGGGCACATTGGCCATGTGCCTCTATCGTCTTATTGGTAATAGTAAAACCATGCAAGTGGGCCTGCTCGGAAAACGCGCTATCGATCGCCGTATCGTGAAGCTCGACCACATCCCCGCACTCGTCGCAGATCAACAACTGCATCGGGTGAGCGTGATCGAAGTGGCAGCAGAAGATAAACGCGTTGAGAGATTCCACCTTGTGAGCAAAGCCCTGTTCGAGCAAAAAATCGAGTGCCCGGTAGACGGTTGGCGGCTTGGCATTGGCTTCGGTTTGTTGCAGCTGGGCCAACAAATCATAGGCGCTGATGGCGTTGCCGTGTGCCGCCAGCAGGCGAAATACCTGACGTCGGGTCGGGGTGAAGCGGATCCCTCGCTGTATACAGAGTCGCTCGGCTCGTTGTAAAAGTTGGTCTTGATTCATGATCGCGCAGATACCCTTTCTATTAGCCGGATACTATCACAGGGCCTCGCATGGCGCGGCGACAAAATTCATTTTCTGGGGCTGCTTCACGTTGTGATAAAATCCGCCCCTTTCTTTAGCCAACCCGGATGATTTTTATGCAGGCGCAGCGTTTTTCCATCGCCCCCATGCTGGACTGGACTGATCGGCATTGCCGTTACTTTCATCGACTGATGAGCCGCCAGACCTTGCTCTATACCGAAATGGTGACCACCGGTGCCATCATCCACGGCAAGGGTGATTATCTGGGTTACAGCGAGCAGGAGCATCCCATTTCCCTGCAGCTGGGTGGCTGCAATCCGGCCGATCTGGCGTGCTGTGCCAAGCTGGCCGAGGAGCGCGGCTATGACGAGGTGAACATCAACGTCGGCTGCCCCTCCGATCGGGTGCAAAACGGCCGCTTTGGTGCCTGCCTGATGGGTGAACCGGCGCTGGTGGCAGACTGCGTCAAGGCGATGCGCGATGTGGTCGATATTCCGGTGACGGTGAAGACCCGTATCGGTATCGACGATCAGGACTCCTACGAATTTCTGCAGACCTTTATCGAACAGGTGCGCGATGCCGGTTGCGACACCTTCATCGTCCATGCCCGCAAGGCGTGGCTGAGTGGCCTGAGCCCCAAGGAGAACCGCGAGATCCCGCCCCTCGATTATCCCCGCGTCTATCGGGTCAAGCAGGATTACCCGGATCTCACCATCGCCCTCAACGGCGGCGTCACCTCCCTGGAGCAGACTCTGGAGCACCTGCAACACGTCGATGGCGTCATGATGGGGCGTGAAGCCTATCAGAACCCCTACATTCTGGCGCAGGTGGATAATCTGGTGTTCGGCCAGAATAACGCCGTGCCTAGCCGCCATGAAGTGGTGCGGATGATGCTGCCCTATATCGAGCAGGAGCTGGCCAAGGGCAACTATCTCTCTCACATGACCCGCCACATGCTGGGGTTGTTCCAGAATATGCAGGGGGCCCGCGCCTGGCGTCGTCACCTGAGCGAGAACGCCTGCAAACCGGGAGCGGATATTCAGGTGGTGCTGGATGCCATGGCCAAGGTGCCGGAGTTTGCCGCCAGCGAGCAGGGCGAATAACTCTCCTGTCAGGCAAAGCGAAAAAAGCGCGTCTTGTGACGCGCTTTTTTGATCGCTGTCGCTTCAATATCTGAACTGGTTGATCAGCCGCGAGAGATCCTGCAGCCGCTCTACCAGCAGGGTGATGCCATCGAGGGCCTGCCTGCTGTTGTCGGCGGTGTGGCTGGCAAGTTGGTGGATCTGGTGCACCCCTTCATCGAGGGTCGCCGTCACATCGGCCTGCTGACTCACCGCCTGGGCGATCTCGTCACTGGTGCGGGTCACCTGCCCCAACATTTGGTTTATCTGGGTGAGCACGTCGGCGGTGGTGCCCGCGTGCTGCTGGCAGCGCACCGAGGTCTGCGCCCCTTGTGTCATCCCGTCCGACAGCTGTCGTGTAGTTTGTTGCAGCGCCTGGATCATCTCGTGGATCTCGCTGGTCGAGGCACGGGTCTTCTGGGCCAGCGCCCTCACTTCATCCGCCACCACGGCAAAACCGCGCCCCTGTTCGCCAGCACGGGCTGCCTCGATGGCTGCATTGAGTGCGAGCAGGTTGGTCTGGTCGGCGATTTGACTGATCACCTCCAGAATACCACTGATCTTCTGGCTGTCGCTGGTGAGCTGGGCCAGCACTGCGTGGTTGGCATCCAGCTCCTGATGGAGTTGGTTGACGGCAGATCGGGTGGTCGCCAATGCTTGCAGCCCCTCGTCGGAAACCTGCTGTACCTCTATAACCAGATTGCTCGCCTCATGGGCACTGTGGGCCACATCCCGAATGGAGTGGCTCAGCTCGGTGATGGCGGTCGCCAGCTGCTCGCTGTGGGCGCGCTGCTGCTGCAGATGAGTATCAATGGTCTGGATATTGCCCCGGTCATCTTCGGCTGCCTGCAGGATCTGCTGGTTGGTGTCGGCGCTGCGCCCGACCACGGCCTTGAGCTCGGCCTGCTTCATCCGCAGGGCCAGTTCGACGGCCGCCAGGGTGTCGCGCCGTCGGGTGTAGAGCACCTGACAGAGGCGGGTTCCCTTGTCTTGATCGGCAAGGGTGAGCAGATGAGCCAGCCGTTGCTGCAATCGCCAGCCGTGGATTGCCTGTGCCAACAGCAACAAGGCGGTGGGCAGCAGCCATAACAGGTTGCCGGTGGCAAAGTTAGCAAGGGTGGTGAGCAAGGCAGAAGCGGAGAGCCAGAGGGTCAGCTGACCCGGCTCAAAGTGAAAGCGGCTCAGCCAGGGAAGCGCCTTGCCGCTGCGCAACAGGCCATAGAGCTGCTCGGCCCAGGCTACATCGCTGGCGGCGGGTTTGGTGCGCACCGACTGGAACTCGACGATCTCCTTCTGTGCATTGAGGATCGGGGTGACGTAAGCGTTTACCCAATAGAACTGACCGCTTTTGGCGCGGTTCTTGACCAGCCCCATCCAGCTTTTGCCCTGTCGCAGCCGCTGCCACATGTCGGCGAAGGCCGCCTTGGGCATGTCGGGGTGTCGCACCAGATTGTGGGGTACCCCTTCCATTTCGGCCGCACCATACCCGGCCACATCACAGAAGTGCTGGTTGGCATAGGTAATATGACTGGCGGGATCCGTGGTCGAGATGAGTGCGATGTTGTCGGGGAAGTGTATCTCCCCCTCCTGATGGAGTTTGGTCATGTGTCGTTCCTGAAAAGCCAAATAACTGATAAATATATTTTTTATTGTCGTTCTCAGTTAATCATTCTAAGGCTCTTCAGTGACCCGAACTTGGCTTGGGTCAATTAATCAACACAATGAATTGATGAAGTGAGGGTCAGCTGGCCGGTGTGAAATCGTGAACTTCCCCCTTTCTTGGGGCGAGGCGAGGATCATCATCTTTGTACTCATGTACAAGCTGCATGGTTTTGCAGAAGCTGGCCTGCTTGTCGTACTCCTGACGAGCCAACTCGATGGCCCGTTCGGCCCGGCGCCGCTCCATCTTGTCAGACTTGCGATCGCTGAACTGTTGCTGCTGATGCAGCATCCAGCCGACAAACTCTTGCTGGCATTGGGATTCGCTATTGGCCTGCGCAGGCAGGGTCCACAACAACGAGAGCAGTATCAAATAACGCATGTCTGACTGGGTATTGGAGATTAATTGAACAGAAGGGGCGGCATTTTAGGCTGGAAATCGTGGTGTGAACAGTATCAATAGCGAGGCCCCGCGGGGCCTCGCATCGTTGTGGCCGGTGTCAGTGTTTGACGAGGTACAGCTGGCGGCTGTAGGCCACATCTTCCGGGTTGTTGATGGGGTAGCCCTTGAGCCATGGCTTGATGAGGCGGGCATTGGTGTACTGGTAGATGGGGGCGATGGGGGCTTGATCCAGCAGGATCGCCTCCGCCTCGCCAAACAGCTTGCTGCGGCTGGCGACATCCTGAGTGCTGGCCGCCTCTGCCAGCAGCTGGTCATAACGGGCATTGGCAAAGCCTGCCATATTGCCGTTGTGACGGGAGCCCCACAGGCCGAGGAACGCTGACGGGTCGTTGTAGTCGGCGACCCAGGATGAGCGGATCACCTCGAACTGACCGCTCTGGCGACTGTCGAGATAGGTTTTCCACTCCTGATTGGTCAGCTCGACCTCGGCGCCCAGCTTCTGCTTCCACATGCTGGCAATCGCCAGTGCCATCTTCTTGTGAATTTCCGCGGTGTTGTAGAGCAGGGTCAGCTTGAGCGGCTTGTCCGGGCCGTAACCGGCCTCCTTGAGCAGGGCCTTGGCCTTGCTGTCCAGCGCCGGCTGGCTGCTGGTGGAGAGCAAGTTGGCGGCCGGGGTAAAGCTGGCGGTCACATCCGGAGTGAAGTGATAAGCCGGTTTCTCGCCAGTGCCGAGCACTTTGTCGGCGATCAGGGCGCGGTCGATGGTGTAGGAGAGCGCCTTGCGCACCCGCACATCGTTCAGTGGTGCCTGACGGGTATTGAAAGCGTAGTAGTAGGTGCCGAGCTGGTCCGGGGTGTAGACCTCATTCGGGATCTGCTGCTTCAGCTTGTCGTACTGCTCCTTGGGGAAGGATTCGGTGATATGCAGATCGCCCGCCAGGTAGCGGTTGGTGGCCGCGCTCTCCTGATTGATAGGCATGAAGATCACCTTGGTCAATACGGTATGGGCCCGATCCCAGTAATAAGGGTTGGGGGTCAGCTCCAGCTTCTCGTTGACCACCCGGTTATTCAGCACAAAGGCACCGTTGCCCACCAGTTTGCCGGGTTGGGTCCACAGGTTGCCGTACTGCTCGATGCTGGCTTGATGGAGCGGCGACAGGCTGGGATGGCTCAGCAGGTTCAGGAAGTAGGGCACCGGCTGGGAGAGGGTCACCTGCAGGGTGTGGTCATCGAGGGCCTTGACCCCCAGCTCGCTGGCAGGCAATTTGCCAGCGACTATCTCGTCCACCTTGTCGAAACGGGCCAACTGGGCAAACCAGGCGAAGGTGGCCGCCTCTTTCGGGTCGACCAGCTTGCGCCAGCCGTAGACGAAGTCGCCGGCCTTGACCGGATCGCCGTTGGACCAGCGCGCATCCGGGCGCAGATGGAAGGTAAAGAACTGGTTGCCCTTGTTCTCCCAGCTGGCCGCCACCCCGGCAACCGGTTTGCCATCCGGCCCCTGGGTCAGCAGCCCCTCGAACAGATCCCGCAGTACCTGCAACTCCGGCAGGCCGACCAGCTTGAGCGGGCTCAGGCTCGCAGGTTCATCCTTGAGGTGGCGAACGACAATCTGCTCGGCGGCGAGTTGTGTTCCGGCGGGAATATCGGCAGCCTGGACAGCAGCACAGCCCAGCAGGGCCAGCAAGGGGGTCCATCCTTTCATGGGTCGGATCCTTCAAATAGTGTGAAGCGGGGAGAAAACTCGGCGAGAAAATATCGCCGACAGATGGGAAATCATGATATCCCGTTTGCTGGTCTGACCGCCAGCATTCGACTCTCACTCCCAATCGGGGTAGAAGAGCGTTCCCGGCGTCTGTGCAGTTCAATGTGGTGAGGAGTGTCAAACGATGAAAGCATGGTTATTGCTGGCCTGTGTGTTGAGCCAGGGTGCCTGGGCGTTGGCCCCGTGCCAGAGCGACACGGCGGTGGGCAACTGGTGCGAGATCGGCATCGATGCCTTGCACCCGACTCAGGGGGGCGTCGGCCAGATCCAGGTCGATGAGACCCAGGCCACATTGGCGGGCATGAGCGCAAAGCAGCTCGACAAGTTGATGAAAAAGAAAGAGATCCCCGTGGTGATTGCGCCGGATGGCAGCTACTGGCTGGTGGACCGCCACCATCTCACCAAGGCGTTGTGGCAGCAGGGCGTCAAGGATGCCCGGGTCAAGGTGATTGGCCGCCTGCAGGACAAAGCCAACTTCTGGAGCCAGATGCAGAACAACCATTGGGCCTGGCTCAAGGATGAGAAGGGGCAACCACTGACCCCGGAGCAGTTGCCGACCCGTATCGACAAGCTGCCTGATTATCCCTATCGCACCCTCGCCGGACTGCTGCAGAATGCGGGCTACTTTCGCAAGGACAAACAGGTCTATTTCGTCGAGTTTGCCTGGGCCAGCTGGCTCGGCAAGCAGATGCAGTGGATGCCGGTGGACAGCGCCAATCTGGCGGCTCGCCTGCAACAGGCCAAACGGCTCGCCTGCGGCAGCGATGCCAAGGAGCTACCCGGTTATCCCGGCAAGCAGTGCAGCCTCAACCAGTCCAAAAGCGCGCAGTGAGTGGATGTGCGATGACGGCACCCTGATCATGCCGGAGATAAAAGAGGGCGACCCCGGGGTCGCCCTTCTGCTGTCAGCTACTGGTTAGCGGTGGTCACTCATGGCGCTCCGCCCAGCGGGCAGCCGCCTGTTCAAGCTGGGCGACGTCACCTTGCTGGATCAGCGGTAGCAGATCGTTGACCTGTTGATCCGGCCAATCCCACCAGGCGAGGGCCTGTAGCCGGGCAATCTCCTCCTCGCCAAAGCGCATCCGCACCACCCTGGCCGGGGTGCCCGCGACCATGGCATAGGGCGGCACATCCTGATTGACCAGCGAACGGGCGGCGATGATGGCGCCATCGCCAATAGTGACACCGGGCATGATCATCGCCTCCATGCCGATCCAGACATCGTTGCCGATGCGGGTATCACCTGCGGGGTGGTAGCTGCGCTTGAGCGCCTCCAGATCGGCGAACGGATAGGTGCTGATGAAGGCGGTGTTGTGGGTGTGGTTGCCGCCCATGATGATCTTTACCCCAGCGGCAATCTGCACATAGTCGCCGATATGGAGACGGTCGATATGCCAGAGCGGCTCCCAGCCGGTTTCCGGGCTGCGGCTGAAGGGATCGCCATGGAGGTAGCGCACCGCCACCTCTTCGAAGGGGCCATCCCAGGCACCCGAGTAGTAGCTGTGCTGCCCTTTGAGGCAGATATTGGGGTTGGTCACCGTCAGGTGCAGGTATTCGACCTGCGACCAGTGTTGGCAGATGTTCATGTTGGTACTCCTTTGCTGAATGGATCGGATGGGTTGCGTTCGCTTGAGCGCAGCTAATAGATCCAGACCAGCATGCGGGGCACGCAGAGCAAGGAGCAGCCCAGCATCTGCGGGAGGTGTGGTCGCATTGTGGTGTGCTCCAAAGAAGGGTGGAAGGGCACGATCATAAGGTCGGGCGCCGGGTTTGCCAAGGTTGCGCAGAGATCCTGCACTAACCCTCTGGTTGATATTTATTCTCAATTAGCCATGATAACACTCCCACCATGACGGACTCGGGAGAGTGAGATGACACCGCAAAGTTGGCAACGATACATGCTGGAGGCGGAGCGTGCCTGGCAGGCCGGTTCGCTGGGGGCGGCGATCTGCTTTTATCAGCAGGCGCTGGGGGATGTTTACGAGATGACCCAGGTCGAATTGACCGAACTGGCCACCATGCGGGTAGCCACCTGTCACCGGTTGGCCGACTTCTGGCGGGCGATGGATGAGCCGACTTACGAGCTGCGCTACCTGAAACTCGCCTCCGAGCTGGTCACGGCGCTGGTGCCACAATGCCCCAATCGGGAGTGCGAGGCACTGATCAGCGAGCTGGGTTGCTGCCGTGGAGCCCTGCTCGCGTTTCTCAAGCGTCACCCCAATCCGGAAATTGCCCGGCTGATCCAGCTGCAGGACAAGGTGCAGGGCTGCGAGCTGATCGGCCGTTTTCGCCTCAACTGAACGGATGTGGGCGCGGCTCAGCCCCGCCGTTTGAGTTTCTGGGCGATCCGCTGCTGTGCCTCTTCCCCTTGCAGTGCCTGGGCGAAGGCGCGCGCCTCCAGATCGATGACAAAGTGCACCGCCTGTTTAAGCTCCTGTTTCAGCAGTGCCTTGCTCTTTTGCAGCGCTCTGGGCGGTTTGGCCGCCAGCTTCAGTCCCTGCTCGCGGGCAAAGGAGAGTACTCCATCGGCCGCCACCACCTTGTTGGCGAGCCCGAGTCGCAGCGCCTCCTCGGCATCAATCGCCTCGGCCAGCAGCAACAGTTCGGCTGCCTTGAGGTGCCCCACCAGACGCGGCAGCAGCAGGCTGGAGGCGAACTCCGGCACCAGCCCCAGCTCGACAAAGGGGAGCTGCAAGCGGGCGTTATCCGCCAGATAGACCAGATCGCAGTGCAGCAAAATGGTGGTGCCAATCCCCACTGCCGGGCCTGCAACGGCAGCGATCACGGGTTTGGGGAAATCGGCCAGGGTGTGGAGGAACTGCAGTATGGGGTCGTCGGGCTCCAGCGCGCTTTTGCCCATAAAGTCGGCCAGATCATTGCCCGCGGTAAAGCAATCTTGCTGCCCCTGCAACAGCAGGACATGCACCTCCTCATCGGCCGCCGCCGCTCGCAGCGCTGCCACCAGTTGCTTATAGAGCTCGGTATTGAGAGCGTTGCGCTTGTCGGGGCGGTTGAGGGTCAGGGTGAGCAAGCCATCCTGCTGCTCGGTGACGAGAATGGGGGCCATGTCTAAATCCTTGTTATTGAAGGGTGCACAAAGGTTACTGCCGGAGTAACCTTGGCGCCGTTTAACAACATCATAAAAGGATTTCAACCATGTTTAAACGTGCGTTTTATTCTCTGCTGGTTCTGGGTATGACGGCGCCTGCACTGGCCAAGGTCGAGGCTGTCGACGGTTATGTGCGCCTGTTGCCGCCGGGCTCCCCCAACACTGCCGCCTTTATGGTGCTCAAGAATGACGCCGACCAGCCGGTCAAGCTGGTGGCGGCGGCTTCTGCTGCGGCCGGGCGTGCCGAGCTGCACACTCACCTGCACGAAAATGGCGTGATGAAGATGCGTCAGGTCGAGAATATCGAGATCCCGGCCAAGGGCGAAGCGGTGCTGAAACCGGGCAGCCTGCACATCATGCTGTTCGAGGTGGGCACGCTCTCCGAGCAGACCCCTTTCCCGCTCACCCTCACCATGGACGATGGTCAGAAGCTGGATCTGTCACTGCCGGTGAAGCCGATTGAGCCGATGGCAGAGATGAAGCATATGAAGCACTGACATTTGTCGTCGTTTGTTCAGGATTGACGCTGGGTATTTTGGCTTCACCGAGTAAAATAGTGCTCTTTTCCATGTATGCAAGAGGAAGTGACGTAATGAAAAAGACGCTGATTGCCGGTTTTGTGCTGGCTCTGTGCAGCCAGAGTGCCATGGCCGCTGACGACTGGCGTTTTGCCGCCGGTGCCGACGTATGGGCCGCCAAGGGCAGTGGTCAGGCTTATGGCACCAGTGCTGATGGCAGCTATGACGACAGCTACAACTGGAACGGCTATCTGCAACTGGAACACGGCATCATCTTCCTGCCGAACGCCAAGTTTGAAGTCTCCGATTTCAGCACCTCCGGCGGCAACTTCAAGAACGATCTGACCGCCTACGATCTGAGCCTCTACTACCGTCTGTTCAACAACGATCTGTTCAAGATCGATCTGGGTATGACCGGTCGTCACTACGATGGCGAGCAGGTCTACTCCGGTCGCAAGGGTTATGACGAAGATACCCTGATGGCCTATGCCGGCAGTGAAGTGAAGATCCCGGGCACCGGCATCGCCTTCTTCGGCGATCTGCGTACCCACGATGCGGACAACTATGACTACCGTCTGGGTGGTTCCTACAAGTTCTCTTCCATGCCGATCAAGCTGCGTGCCGGCTGGCGTGAAGCCAAGGTCGACTTCGCCAATATCGATCAGTCTGTCGATGGCTGGTTCATGGGCGGCGAATTCACTTTCTAATCTGACGTTGTCTGACAACGGGGGTGAGATTCTTCGCCAACATCTATCAGAGCATTCTGTCGATGGATGGTTCATGGGCGATGAATTCACTTTCTAATCTGACCGTCGACTGACGACGAGGAGCGATAATGGGCCACATCATAGTGACAGGTGCCGGTTCTGGTCTCGGCCGGGCGCTGACCATAGGTCTGGTTGAGCGGGGCCATCAGGTCTCCATGATGGGGCGCCGTTATCAGCGACTGCAGGAGCAGGAGCAACTGCTCGGCAGCGCGGTGATCGGCATCGCCGCCGATCTGGCGCACCATGAAGAGGTCGATGTCGCCTTCGCCGCTGCGGTGGAGTGGGGTGGTCTGCCCGACATGGTGATCCACTGCGCCGGGGTGGGCGAGTTTGGCCCGGTTGGTGTCTACACCGCCGAGCAGATCCGCCGGGTGGTGGAGAGCAATCTCATCTCCACCATTCTGGTGGCCCAGCAGACGGTGCGGCTTATCGGGGAGAAAGGCGGAGTGCTGGCCAATGTGCTCTCCTCCGCCGCTCAGGTGGGCAAGGCCAACGAGAGCCTCTACTGCGCCTCCAAATGGGGGATGCGCGGCTTTCTCGAATCCTTACGCGCGGAGCTGAAAGGCTCGCCACTGCGGCTGGTCAATCTCTATCCGAGCGGGATCCGCAGCGAATTCTGGGACAACTCGGATCACGTGGACCCGAGTGGCTTCATGACCCCGGAAGATGCGGCAGCCTATATGCTCGACGCGCTGGAAGCCAGAAGCAGCTGCCACGTGACCGACCTCTTTATCGGTCGCAATCCCTGAGGCGAAGCCCGCCATCCGGTTGCCGTCGTCAGAACATACAGAAACAAAAAGCGCGCCAAACGGCGCGCTTTTTTATATCGGGAAGAGGGCGGAATTAACGGCCCAGCTTGGCCTTGAGCATGGCGATGATGTCGCTGATGGCCACTTCCTGCTTCTCGCCGGTGCGGCGGCACTTGTACTCCACCACGCCGTTGTCCAGACCGCGATCGCCGATGACGATGGCGTGCGGGATGCCCAGCAGCTCCATGTCGGCGAACATCACGCCCGGGCGCTCTTTACGGTCGTCGAACAGCACGTCCACACCGGCGGCTTTCAGCTCGGCGTAGAACTGCTGTGCCTGCTCGGCCACGCGCTCGGACTTGTGCATGTTCATCGGCACGATGGCCACTTCGAACGGAGCGATGGCGTCCGGCCAGATGATGCCGTACTGGTCGTTGTTCTGCTCGATGGCGGCAGCCACCAGACGGGAAACCCCGATACCGTAGCAACCCATCTCCATGGTGACGGACTTGCCAGCTTCGTTCAGCACGCTCGCCTTCATCGCTTCGGAGTATTTGGTACCCAGCTGGAAGATGTGGCCCACTTCGATACCGCGCTTGAGCAGCAGCTTGCCCTGGCCGCACGGGCTCGGGTCGCCTTCCACCACGTTGCGCAGGTCGGCAACTTCGTAGGTAGCGATGTCGCGATCCCAGTTGGCACCGGTCAGGTGGAAGCCGGTTTCGTTGGCGCCGCAGACGAAGTCCGCCAGATGGGCGGCGCTGCGATCGACGATGATGCGACCGGCAAAGCCGACCGGGCCGATGGAGCCTGCGTCGCAACCGGCGGCAGCTTTGATCTGCTCGTCGTTGGCGAAGGTCAGCGGGTTGGCTACGCCAGCCAGTTTCTCGGCTTTGATTTCGTTCAGCTCGTGGTCGCCACGCAGTACTAGCGCGATGACGGCCTGCTTGCCGTGCTCATCTTCCTCTGCCAGTACCAGCAGGGTCTTGGCGATGGCGGTCGGTGCCACGCTCAGGAAAGCGGCCACTTCGTCGATGGTGTGGACGTTCGGGGTGGCAACCTTGGTCAGGGCTGCGGTTGCAGCAGCGCGCTCACCAGCCGGTGCCAGCGCTTCGGCCATCTCGATGTTGGCGGCGTAATCGGAGCTGTCGGAGAAGGCGATCAAGTCTTCACCGCTCTCGGCCAGCACCTGGAATTCGTGGGAACCGGTACCACCGATGGAGCCGGTATCGGCCTGCACCGGACGGAAGTTCAGACCCATGCGGGTGAACGCCTTGCAGTAGGCGGCATGCATCTTCTCGTAGGTATCTACCAGAGATTCCTTGTCGATGTGGAAGGAGTAGGCATCCTTCATCAGGAATTCGCGGCCGCGCATCACGCCGAAACGGGGGCGCACTTCGTCGCGGAACTTGGTCTGGATCTGGTAGAGGTTGAGCGGCAGCTGCTTGTAACTGTTCACTTCGTAACGCACCAGCGCAGTGATCACCTCTTCGTGGGTCGGGCCCAGCACGAAGGGGCGGTTGTGACGGTCGGTCAGGCGGCACAGCTCGGGACCGTAGTCATCCCAGCGGCCGGACTCCTGCCACAGCTCGGCAGGCTGAACCACCGGCATGGAGACTTCGACGGCACCAGCATTGTTCATCTCTTCGCGAACAATGTTCTCGATTTTCTTCAGTACCCGCAGACCGGTTGGCAACCAGGCATACATGCCGGAGGCCAGTTTACGGATCATCCCGGCGCGCAGCATCAGCTGGTGGCTGACAACTTCAGCGTCGGAGGGGGTTTCCTTGAGAGTGGAAAGCAGATATTGGCTGGTACGCATCGCGGTAGACCTTAGCTAGAACGGGCGCGGGGCCCAGGATAATTTCAAGGGCGGAATTTTAACAGGCTGGGCGTTATGGCCCAAGGGCTAAATTTGCCGCAACTCGAAAGGTGGCAACGCCCGGCAGATAGCCTGGGGCAATGACCATTGCAACAAGCAGGCTTTTTATGCCTGCAATTTGGCCGGATCTCCGCTAAACTCTGCCACCTTTTCTCGATGGGCATGGCTTTTCCGCGTCCATCACCCCCCATTTTTAGTACTTTTGGAGCCGCTCATGCCGTTAGTGGGACATCAACACCAGATCGAGATCCTGGAACTGACCGACAAAGGAGATGGCAAAGGACGCCTGTTCGATCGCCCCCTGTTTGTCGAAGGTCTGCTGCCCGGTGAGCAGGCGCTGGTGGAGCTGACCGAGGTCAAGCCGAACTATCTGCACGGCAAGGTTGCCGAGCTGCTCCAGCCCTCTGCCGATCGGGTTGCCGATTTCTGCCCCAACACCGAGTGTGGTGGCTGTCAGGTACGTCCGCTGGCCTATCCGGCCCAGCTCAAGCTCAAGCAGGCACTGGTGCAGAGCGCACTGGAGCAGGTCGGGCTGGGTGACACCCCGGTCAAGGATATCCTTGGCATGGAAAGCCCGTTCGCCTATCGCAACAAGGCGCAATATGCGGTGCGTGGCTGCGATGCCGGTGCCGAGATCGGTTTTTATCGCAAGCACTCCCACGATCTCATCACCGCCGATGACTGTGCGGTGCAGGATCCGCTGCACGTCGAGCTCAACGCCCGGGTGCGCAACTGGATGCGCGAGCACGACATCGCCGCCTATGACGAAGTAAACCACAGCGGCTGCGTGCGCAACCTGATGACCCGCAAGGGCTTCAAGAGCGGTGAGCTGATGGTGGTGCTGGTCACTTTGGGCGAGGAGTTACCGTTCGAAGCCGAGCTGCTGGCAGCCCTGAGCGATCTGCCGGTCACTACTCTGGTGCAGAACATCAACGATGAGCGCACCAACCGCATTCTGGGTGCGACCAACCGGGTGCTGCTCGGCGAAGGGGTGATCCGCGACAAGATCCATGAGCTCGAGTTCGAGATCTCGCCGCTCTCCTTCTTCCAGAACAACCCGACCCAGACCGATGTGCTCTACTCCAGCGCCCTCGAGTATGCCGAGCTGACCGGCAACGAGACGGTGTTCGACATCTATTGCGGTATCGGCACCATCTCCCTGTTCCTGGCTGGCAAGGCCGCCAAGGTCGTCGGGATCGAGTCGGTGGAGAGCGCCATCAGCGATGCCCGTCGCAACGCTGCCCTCAACGGCATCGAGCACACCGAATTCCACGTTGGCAAGGCCGAGCAGCTGATGCCCGAGCTGCACGCCCAAGGCGTGACAGCTGACGTGGTGGTAATGGATCCGCCCCGCAAGGGCTGTGACAAGGCGGTGCTGCAGACCCTGGTCGCCATGGCGCCCCGTCGTCTGGTCTATGTCTCCTGCAACCCGCAGACCCTGGCCCGCGATCTTGCCTGGCTGGTCAAGCAGGGCTTCGTGCTGGACGAGGTGCAGCCGGTCGATATGTTCCCGCACTCCATGCATGTGGAAGCGGTTGCCCGCCTGAGCCTGCCTGCCAAGGCATAAGTCGCCCCCGACTCTTGCCCATAAAAAAACGACGCCAGCTGGCGTCGTTTTTTATGGGCAAGACCCCAAAGGTTACATGGATCGCAACAAGGGTGTTATCGCACCGTCACCAATAGCTGCATGTCCATTTTGGCAACCTTACCGCACCGCATATTGATAGTATCAGGCGCCTCATGGCGCCTTTCTATCAGATGGCGACGGGCGCCTTGATGCCGGGGTGGGGATCATAACCCTCGATCTCGAAATCCTCGAACTTGTAATCGAAGATGGAGTCAGGTTTGCGCTTGATCACCAGGGTCGGCAGCGGGCGCGGCTCGCGGGAGAGCTGCAGAGCTGTCTGCTCCATGTGGTTGGAGTAGAGATGCACATCACCGCCAGTCCAGACAAAGTCACCCACTTCCAGATTGCACTGCTGGGCCATCATGTGGGTCAGCAGGGCGTAGCTGGCGATGTTGAACGGCAGGCCGAGGAACACATCACAACTGCGCTGGTAGAGCTGGCAGGAGAGCTTGCCGTCCGCCACATAAAACTGGAAGAAGGCGTGGCAGGGAGCCAGCGCCATCTTGTCCAGTTCACCCACGTTCCAGGCGGATACGATGATGCGGCGCGAATCCGGGTTGTGCTTGATGTCATCCACCGCCTTCTGGATCTGGTCGATGACAGACCCGTCGGCCGCAGGCCAGGAGCGCCACTGCGCGCCGTAAACCGGCCCCAGATCGCCATTCTCGTCGGCCCACTCATCCCAGATGCTGACGCCATTTTCCTTCAGATAAGCGGTATTGGTATCCCCATTGAGGAACCAGAGCAGCTCGTGAATGATGGAGCGCAGGTGGCACTTCTTGGTGGTCACCAGCGGGAACCCCTCCGCCAGATTGAAGCGCATCTGATGGCCGAACAGGGAGACAGTACCGGTGCCGGTACGGTCAGACTTGACGGTGCCCTCATCGAGGATTTTCTGCATCAGGTCGAGATAAGCTCGCATTATTTCGCCTCCTTCACGGCATTACCGAACAGCTGCGGACGCTTGTAGGCGGCCCAGATCATCAGGGCACCGGCGATAATCATCGGGGTGGAGAGGATCTGGCCCATGCTGATCTCCTGGAAGTAGAGACCGAGCTGGCTGTCCGGTTGGCGCACAAACTCCACCAGGAAGCGGAACAGGCCGTAGAACAGCAGGAACATGCCGGAGATGGCACCGCGCGGCGGATTCTTGCGCCAGAACAGGTTGAGGATGATGAACAGCACCACCCCTTCCAGTGCGAACTGGTAGAGCTGGGAGGGATGACGCGGCTCAGGGCCGGCCTCCGGGAAGATGATGGCCCAGGGCACATCGGTGACCCGGCCCCACAGCTCGCCGTTGAGGAAGTTGCCGATCCGGCCAACGCCGAGACCGAACGGAATGAGCGGTGCCACAAAGTCGGCCACGGTGAAGAAGTGGCGCTTGGTCTTGTGGGCAAACCAGATCATCGCGGTGATCACCCCGATCAACCCACCGTGGAACGACATACCGCCGGTCCAGATCTTGAACAGATAGGTGGGATCCGCGAGGAAGAGATCGAAGTTGTAGAACAGTACGTAACCGACACGGCCACCGAGGATCACCCCGAGGAAACCGTAGAACAGCAGATCCGACACCTCGTTGCGGGTCCAGCCGCTGTTCGGCGCATCGGCGCGACGGCCGGCAAGCCACATGGCAAACGCGAAACCGAACAGGTACATGAGACCATACCAGCGTACCGATAGTGGTCCCAAACTGAATGCTACGGGATCAATCTGCGAGAAAACCCAATATCCATCGTGCTGCATATGCGGCCCCAGTCAAAATAAAAGCCGCATTTTCCGATCATTCGCCAGCAGGGACAAGGCATGATTATCAATCACTCTGTTTCGATTTATGACCGGCTCGCAGCAAACCGCCCAAACCATGCTCCTCCAGATAGCGGGCAAACAGGCCGCGCAGTACGTGGGGGTTGTCATGTTTGAGGCCATCGGCCATCAGTTCGGTCAACTCGCTCAGGGTGGATTGACGCAGCACGTACTTAATCCGGGCGATATTGTGGGTGTTCATACTGAAGCGGCGATAGCCCATGGCAAGCAGCAGCAATACACCGACCGGATCACCGGCCAGCTCGCCACAGACCGACACCGGCTTCTGGTAACGGTGGGAGGCATCAACCAGCTGTTGCAGGGCGCGGATCACCGCAGGATGGAAGGCATCGTAGATGTTGGCAACCCGGGAATTGTTGCGATCTACCGCCAGCAGGTACTGGGTCAGATCGTTACTGCCCACCGACCAGAAATCGATGAGCGGCGCCATCTCCGGCAAGATAAAGAGTGCTGAGGGCACCTCGATCATCACCCCGAGGCTGGGGTAGCGGATCACCGCATCGCGGCTCGCCGCCTCTTCAGACACCTCTCGCCACGCCTGATCCAGCAGACGACGGGAGGCCTTGATTTCGCTGACGCTGCTGATCATCGGCAGCATGATGGCCAGATTGTCCAGCCCTTCACTGGCCCGCAGCATCGCCTTGAGCTGCACCAGAAACAGTTCGGGGTGATCCAGGGTGATCCGGATCCCCCGCCAGCCAAGGAAGGGGTTTTCCTCGACGATGGGGAAATAGGGCAACGGCTTGTCGCCGCCCACATCCAGCGTCCGCATGCAGACCGGCCGGTTGCGGTAGGTCTCCAGAATACCGCGATAACGGGCAGTCTGCTCCCACTCGGAGGGGAAGCTCTCCTGCAGCATAAAGGGGATCTCTGTGCGATAGAGGCCCACCCCGTCCGCCAGCTGATTGAGGGAGATCTCGGTATCGGCACTGAGCCCGGCGTTGAGCAGCAGAGAGACCTTGGTGCCGTCGGCCGTCTCGGATGGCAGGTTGTCGACACTGCGCACCAGAGTATCGAGCGCCCGCTCTTCGCTCAGCAGCTGACGATACTCGGTCAGGATCACCTGATTGGGTTCGATGAAGAGATCGCCGCTGTAGCCATCGACGACCAGCATGCGACCACCGATGTCACCAAGGGGCAGATCTACCCCCATGATGGCGGCCACCCCCATGGCGCGGGCCAGAATGGCCGCATGGGAGTTGGTTCCCCCCTTGAGCGAGACCACCCCGGTCAGATACTCGCGGGGCACTTCCGCCAGAATGGTGGCAGTCACCTCGTCGGCAACCAGCACCACCGGCTCGCCGATGGAGATATGTTCCGGTTCATTCTGCACCAGTCGGCTGATCAGTCGCTGGGCAATATCCTTCACGTCGGTGGAGCGCTCCTGCAGGTAGGGATCCTTCATCCCCTTGAACTGCTCGATCAAGCGATCGCTGATGAGCTTAACCGCAGATACCGCAGTCCAGTGCTCCTTGCTCACCTTGTTGCGAATGGGCTTGATATAGCCGGGATCGTTCAGCAGATGGAGGTAGATATCGAAAATCGCCACCGAATCCTGGCTGTAGCTCTCGCGAAAGCGCAGCGCCAGACTCTCCAAGTCGTGCCGCACTTCCTCAACCGCCTGCTCCAGCCGCGCCAGCTGGCTGGCATGGTCTTCATCCTTGCGCGGGGTAATGGACGAGAGCGCCTTACGGGGCCGCCACACCCAAGCCTTGGCCATGGCGATGCCGCTGGCACCGGCAATACCACGCAGCGGCTTGCTCCAGTCGGTCTTCTGCAACCACCCCTTGGCCTGCGCCTGGGCGATCCGCGCCGCCAGCTGGGCCGCCAGGGTGACCATGAAGGACTCTTCCCCCTCATCGAAGCGGCGACTCTCCTTCTGCTGCACCACCAGAATGCCAACCACCTGACGCTGGTGCATGATGGGGGCACCGAGGAAGGAGCGGAACGCCTCTTCGGCCACATCGGGCAGGAATTTGAAACTGGGATGCGCGGGGGCATCAGCCAGGTTGATCAGCTCTTCCCGCTGACCCACCAGACCGACGATGCCCTGCTCGTAGGGCAGGGTCACCTTGCCGACTGCGGACGGGGCCAAGCCGTCGGTAGCCGCCAGGCGATAGCGGCGCACCTCGGGTTCCGAGACATAGACGGAGCAGCAGTCCACTGCCATGGCGTGCCGGGTCTGGCTCACCAATGCTTGCAAGGCCTGCTCGAGGGTATTGGCCTCGGCCATGCTCTCGACGATACGTCTCAGTTCCGTTAACAACTAATCTGTGCTCCTTAACGGGCGCGGTTGCGCCGCCCATCCTTCTTGTTGACCTGCACTGCCGGCACTGGCATCGCCAGCGGGGCAAACTCTTTCATGACCCGGCGATAAACCTCCCGCTTGAACGAGACGACCTGACGCACCGGGTACCAGAAGCTGACCCAACGCCAGTCGTCAAATTCGGGATGGCCATGACAGCCGAACTGGATCCGCGACTCCTTGCCCGAATTCAGCTGTAACAGGAACCATTTTTGTTTTTGGCCAATACAGACCGGTGAACTGTCCCAGCGGACAAGACGTTTGGGTAAACGGTACTTTAGCCAGTTACGACTGGTGGCCATGATGGTCACATCTTCGGGCTTGAGGCCAATCTCCTCATACAGCTCTCGATACATGGCCTGCTCTGGCGTTTCACCATCATCAACCCCCCCCTGCGGAAACTGCCAGGAGTGCTGCCCATAGCGTTTAGCCCACAACACTTGTCCTTCACGGTTACAGATCACGATACCGACATTGGGACGAAATCCGTCGCCATCAATCACGTGATCACCTTATAAAGGCTGAATCTATAAGGAGATTGTTCCACATTCACTCCGTGGCAGCAAACAAGGAGTGAATCCCCTGTTTCATGAATAACTTTCAATTTCAAACATACTTATAAACAAATCCAAGGATCCGCGCCCCCAAGTTGCCCACCCAGGCTGTGCATAAAGCTGTTAGCAAACGGGTATATACAGTACTTTTTAACTGTACGCGAAAAGTAACTCTTCGTATCACCACGCGACATTAAATATAAAAAATCATTATTTTTTATGAAGTTGAGATAAAATAACTGGATCTAGATCCATGTTACCCCAAGAGCCAGATCCATGATCCGGATTGTGAACAAGTTCAACTGCTCAAAGATCCACCGCGGCGAAATTATCCACAGGAGTGGCACAATATCTATCCCGTTTACCCTGTAAAAATGGGGTGGCATTCACAATTTTTTGTAACATATCAGCGACTCCAACCACTTTCATCCACTTATCCAAGATTTCTGTGGATAACTGTGTGTAACATCATGCACAAACCCTTGGACAACTATTTAGAGGTCAAACCAGACCTGGAACACTACTCGATAAAATAGACAAAACCTTTTAAAATCATAACGATGAACTGATAGCCCCCAAATTCTCTGCATTTGATCTTATCCACTCAGGATCGGTTATAAAAACAGCGATCCTTCTCGGGATCCTCCCCTGTTAGAATATGGCGAGCAAGATGGAGCCAACTATGCCAAGCAATCCCCAATCCGAGCAGGAGTTATTGAGCCGCGCCTATGCCATGGCCGGCTTCACACTAGCGCAGCTGGCCGCCGAGGCTGGTGTCGCGGTGCCCAAAGACCTGCGCCGTGACAAGGGGTGGGTCGGCCAGTTGATCGAGCTGCAACTGGGGGCCAGCGCCGGGAGCAAGCCGGAGCAGGACTTCCCGGAGCTGGGGATCGAACTCAAGACGATCCCCGTGGATCCTCAAGGCAAACCGCTGGAGACCACCTTCGTCTGCGTCGCCCCGCTGATCGGCGTCAGCGGCCAGCGCTGGGAGGAATCCAACGTGCGCAACAAGCTCTCCCGGGTGCTCTGGATCCCGGTGGAAGGCAGTCGCGAGATCCCGGTTGGCGAGCGGCGAGTCGGCATGCCACTGATGTGGAGCCCGAATGAAGAGGAAGATCGACTACTGCGTCAGGACTGGGAGGAGCTAATGGACATGATAGTGCTGGGAGAAGTGGAGCAGATCAGCGCACGCCACGGCCAGGTGATGCAACTGCGGCCCAAGGCGGCCAACAACAAGGCGCTGACTCGCGCCATCGGCCGCGACGGTCAACCCATCATGACCCTGCCCCGCGGTTTCTATCTCAAGATCGACTTCACCCACAGTCTGCTGCAACGCTATTTTGCCTTGCCGACTTGATCTGCCTTATCAACATCTTTGTCATATGGTGGTATAAAAATAGACAGGAGCCATTTTTAACTCACAGACAAGGAGGCGTCATGCCACTGATCAAACAGTTTTTGAAGTCCAAGCCCGAGGTCAAGGTGACCTTTGCCGTAGAGAAAGAGGCGGCTGCAGGGGCGGAACAGGTGATGCTGATCGGCGAGTTCACTCAGTGGCAACCGGTCGAGCTGAAACGCATGAAGAGCGGCGAGTTCAAAGCCACCCTCAATCTGCCGACCGACGGCCCGGGGTACTTCGAATATTGCTACCAGCTCATCACACCGGCAGGGGAAACCCTCTACGAGAATGACTGGGCAGCGGATGACTATGTGCCAGGCCCCTTCGGGCGAGACAACTCGGTAGTTCGGGTCATCCAGTAACGGCTCCCAGATAGCCAATAGACGTGTCTAGTCCTGAAATAGGTTTACACATTTTCAACTAGCATTTCTCTACTCAGAACCCCCTATGTACTGCATCGGGGGTTCTGTATTTCAACGCATGATGCGGCCGCTCC
>NZ_JBGLRA010000008.1:0-171556 GCF_041402405.1 Aeromonas sp. S13(2024)
ACGGTGGAGCGGCCCTGAATGCCATAACGCACCTGAGCCTGTTTGTAGGTGAGCTCGCCTTTTTCAATCTGCTCGACCAGCGCCAGTTTAAAAGTCAGCGAGTAATCGCGCAGTGTCCGTTTCACACCTTGTCCCATCGGGTTCTCCATTTATTGGGGGGAAAGGTGTAAACCATATTCAGGACGGGACAGCAGATATAAAAAAGCCGACGCTCGTGTTTACTTAATCGAGCGTCGGCTTTTTGTTGGCGGGGTTTATCAGGCGGTCACAGCATCAGCCTTGGTCGCTTCCGGCGCCGGGTTGCGGATGAGGTAATCAAACGCACCCAGTGCGGCGGTGGCGCCAGCACCCATGGAGATGATGATCTGCTTGAACGGTACCGTGGTGGCATCCCCTGCGGCGTAGACGCCGGGCAGGGAGGTCGCCCCTTTGGTATCGATCTCGATCTCGCCAAAGCGGGTCAGGGCAATCTCGCTCCCTTTCAGGAACTCGGTGTTCGGTACCAGGCCGATCTGGACGAAGATCCCCGCCACCGCCAGGTGTTTGATCTCACCGGTGGTGCGATCTTCGTAGTCCATACCGACCACCTTGCTGCCATCACCGATCACTTCGGTGGTGCGCGCGCTCATGATGATGTCGATATTGCCCATGGAGCGAGCCTTCTTCTGCAGCACTTCATCGGCACGCAGGGTATCGGCAAATTCCACCACGGTGACGTGTTCGACGATGCCAGCCAAGTCGATCGCAGCCTCGATGCCGGAGTTACCGCCACCGATCACCGCCACTCGCTTGCCCTTGAAGAAGGGGCCATCGCAGTGCGGGCAGTAGGCCACGCCCTTGGTGCGGTACTCGAGCTCGCCCGGCACGTTCAGGTCACGCCAGCGGGCACCGGTAGCCAGGATCACGGCGCGGCTCTTCAAGGTGGCGCCAGAGGCGAGATCCACGTTCACATATCCATCTTTGCTGATGGCGGCGGCGCGCTGTTCGGTTATCACTTCCACGCCGTACTGTTTGACGTGCTGCTCCAGGCTGGCGGCCAGCTTGGGGCCTTCGGTGTAGGGCACTGAGATAAAGTTCTCGATGCCGATGGTGTCCATCACCTGACCACCGAAACGTTCGGCAACGATGGCGGTGCGAATGCCTTTACGGGCGGCATAGATGGCCGCTGCGGCGCCAGCCGGGCCACCGCCTACCACCAGCACATCGTAGGGAGCTTTCTCATTCAGCTCGGCGGCCTTGCGCTCGGCGGCACCGGTGTCGAGTTTGGCGACGATCTCTTCCAGCGAGATACGGCCCTGGCTGAACGGTTGGCCGTTCAGGTAGACATTCGGTACCGCCATGATTTGACGCTCGGCAACTTCCTCCTGGAACAGGGCGCCGTCAATCATGGTGTGAGTGATGCCGGGGTTCAGGGTCGCCATCAGGTTCAGCGCCTGCACCACGTCCGGGCAGTTGTGGCAGGAGAGGGAGATATAGGTCTCGAAGTGGAACTCACCCTTGAGATTGCGGATCTGCTCCTGCACGGCCGCATCGGCCTTGGAGGGGTGGCCGCCGCTTTGCAGCAGGGCGAGCACCAGAGAGGTAAATTCATGACCCATGGGGATGCCGGCAAAGTGAACGCGCGGGGCTTGGCCCTGCGGCGCGACACTCATGGAAGGCTTGCGAGCGGCAGTGCCAGAGGTCTGGGTGATCTTGGGGGACATCTCGGCGATCTCGCTGGCCAGTGCCAGCAGCTCTGCAGATTTGTCGCTGTCGTTGCCGGACACGCTGATCTCGATGGGATTGACGATGTACTGCAGATAGGTGTTCAGCTGTTGTTTGAGGTTGGTATCCAACATCTTCGAATTCCTTCTTGTGATTGCGGGTCGGCGTGAGATGTAAGCCGTAAAGCAGACCGGCGCCTTTGCTTGGGGCCGGAAACAAAACCGGCCCTTATGCGGGCCGGTCTTGGAAGCGGGAGGCTTAGATCTTGCCTACCAGGTCCAGGGACGGGGCCAGAGTGGCTTCGCCTTCTTTCCATTTAGCCGGGCACACTTCACCCGGGTGGGAGGCAACGTACTGGGCAGCTTTGACTTTGCGCAGCAGTTCCAGTGCGTCACGGCCGATGCCGCCAGCGTTGATCTCGACGATCTGGATGATGCCCTGCGGGTCAATTACGAAGGTACCGCGGTCAGCCAGACCAGCTTCTTCGATCATCACGCCGAAGTTGCGGGTGATGGTACCAGTCGGGTCACCAATCATCGGGTACTGGATCTTCTGAATGGTGTCAGAAGTGTCGTGCCATGCTTTGTGAGTGAAGTGGGTATCGGTAGAGACAGAGTAGATCTCGACGCCCAGTTTCTGGAATTCTGCGTAGTTGTCAGCCAGGTCGCCCAGCTCGGTCGGGCAAACGAAGGTGAAGTCAGCCGGGTAGAAGAAGACCACGGACCACTTGCCTTTCAGGTCAGCGTCAGACACCTGAACGAATTTGCCATTGTGGTAGGCGGTAGCATTGAACGGCTTGATTTCAGTGTTGATGTAGGTAGACATGTAATTGCTCCTTGGTGATGTACATATGCCGGTCTGGTGTTGAAGAGTCTTGCCAGACGAGGCGCTTAACTTTCGATGGATTCATCATAGGGGCTTCCGCTAATCGATAAAAGCCGCAATTTTGAATCACTTGAATCTACTTATTAGATAGCTCACTATGGCTGTACCTAACATGAATATCTCTGGCCTACTGAGATAACTCCTTGTCGTGGTTCAATATCTGTGCGCTACATCGCCTTTTCAAGGCATAAGAAGGGGTGTGCAGAGCCACGATGACGCGATGAGATAAACGGTGGTGCAAAGATATGGAGCAAACAGATGGTGCAGGAGGTTGAGGCAGCTGTTCGCAGCGATGGGGGATGTGCTGGTAAGGGGGAAGCCGAAAAGCGCAGATAAAAAAATCCCGGCGCTATCGCAACGACAGGGCCGGGTCATCAAACAAGGAATGGCTATATAAACAAATGCTTTACAGCAAAGACTAACTACGGGGTGTGCAAACTTGCAGACATATGAGAGGAAGATAATGGGTGCACAATCCCTCGTCTCCCCCTCGGCAACTATTGCATGAGAGGGATGATAGTGTGACGCAGATCACAAGGCAAGCATTTGGTGTAATTTTTCAATCAAAATGAAAGTGTTTCATCATTTAAGCTTATTTAGACGGCTGAAAACGCTTTTATTGTAATTTAATTACATACTGATCTGTCAAAAGTCGGTAGGTGGTTCCTGCTCTTCCATCAATTCCAGCAGGTTGATGGCCACGGCAATGAAGTCCGACTCGGTGACAATGCCGATCAGCTTGCGTCCTTTGAGTACCGGCAGGCAGCCATATCTGTGGCGCTGCAGGTAGAGTGCCGCCTCCTTGATACCGGCGTGAGGATCTACGCTCGCCACTTGCCGTGTCATGATCTCGTCGAGTTGCACGCTGTCGGTAAATTCTGCTTCCCGCTCCGGGCTGATGAGCAGTAGCTTGGATTCCCGGGTGGCCAGGATATCGGTGAGGGTCACCAGCCCCAGCAGGTGGTGCTGCTCGTCGACGATGGGAATGTGGCGGATCCGCTCCTGCTGCATCAGGTCCATCGCCTGTTTGACACTGTTTGACGGACCCAGAGTGAAGGGGTGTTCGGTCATGATTTCGGATAGGGTCATCATGGTGGGCCTCCTTGTGTATCTGCTTTCACCCTAGCCCAGCGCCCATTGGCAAAACATGATCAGGGTCAATACAGAACATTAAAGAATCATTAACCGGAGGTGTGTCTCAATATTGCTCGCTACCCCTTGTCTCTCTTGGGTTTTTGGTCTTTTGGGTTGCCTTGGAAGATGGGGATAACTAGACTAGCCGCCGATTCCCCCCGAGGTGAAAGATGCAAGTATCCGATTTTCATTTTGATCTGCCAGACGAGCTGATTGCCCGCTATCCGATGGCAGAGCGTACCGCCAGCCGCCTGTTGCAGCTCGATGGTCAAACTGGCGCCCTGCGCCACGGTCAATTTGTGGATGTGCTGGATCAGCTCAATCCGGGTGACCTGCTGGTATTCAATAACACCCGTGTCATTCCGGCGCGCATGTTTGGCCAGAAGGCCAGCGGCGGCAAGCTGGAGGTACTGGTCGAGCGCATTCTGGACGAGCACAGCGTGCTGGCCCATGTCCGGGCCTCCAAGGCGCCCAAGCCCGGCACCCGGATGATCATGGATGGTGGTGTGGAGGCAGAGATGCGCGCCCGCCACGACGCTCTGTTCGAGATCCACTTCCTCGACCCGCGTCCGGTGCTGGAAATTTTGGAGGCCATCGGCCACATGCCGCTGCCCCCCTATATCGACCGTCCCGACGAGGATGCCGACAAGGAGCGCTACCAGACCGTTTACAATCAAAAGCCGGGCGCCGTTGCCGCGCCGACCGCCGGTCTGCACTTTGATGAGCCGCTGCTTGAGAAAATTCGGGCCAAAGGGGTTGAAACGGCCTTCGTCACCCTGCATGTAGGGGCGGGGACTTTCCAGCCGGTGCGGGTTGAGAAGATTGAAGATCACCATATGCACTCCGAGTATGCGGAAGTGCCGCAAGAGGTGGTGGATGCCATCGCGGCCACCCGTGCCCGTGGTGGTCGGGTGATCGCGGTGGGGACCACGTCGGTGCGTTCGCTGGAGAGCGCGGCCAAGGTCACCCTGGCGCAGGGCAAACCGCTAGCGCCCTTCTTTAGTGACACCGATATCTTCATCTTCCCTGGCTATCAGTTCCAGATTGTCGATGCCATGGTCACCAACTTCCATCTGCCGGAGTCGACTCTGATCATGCTGGTCAGCGCCTTTGCCGGTTATGACAACGTGATGGCGGCCTATCAGGCAGCCGTGGCCGGGCAGTACCGTTTCTTCAGCTACGGGGACGCCATGTTCGTCACCCGTCGCCAGGTTGAAGCATAAGCTTCAGCTTATTTACCGGGCCGTGAGCGGCCCTCCTATTGTCAGACTGTTTATCTGACGCAGCCGAGGTAGCAATGAAATTTGAACTGAAAACCACCGACGGCCGTGCCCGTCGCGGTCAACTGGTCTTCGAACGTGGTGTGGTACAAACGCCGGCCTTTATGCCGGTCGGGACGTACGGTACCGTCAAGGGGATGACCCCTGAAGAAGTGCGTGAAACCGGTGCCCAGATCCTGCTGGGTAACACCTTCCACCTCTGGCTGCGCCCGGGTCAGGAAGTGATGCGTGCCCACGGCGATCTGCACGATTTCATGAACTGGCAGGGCCCGATCCTGACCGACTCCGGTGGTTTCCAGGTGTTCAGCCTGGGCCATATTCGCAAGATCACCGAAGCGGGCGTCCACTTCCGTCACCCCATCAATGGCGAGAAGATCTTCCTCGACCCCGAGAAGTCCATGGAGATCCAGTACGATCTGGGCTCCGACATCGTGATGATCTTCGACGAGTGCACCCCGTACCCGGCCACTTATGAAGAAGCGCGCAAGTCCATGGAGATGTCCCTGCGCTGGGGCAAGCGCTCCCGCGACAAGTTTGATGCGTTGGGCAACAAGAACGCCCTGTTCGGCATCATTCAGGGCTCGGTCTACGAAGATCTGCGGGATGTCTCCCTCAAGGGGCTGCTGGAGATCGGTTTCGACGGTTATGCGGTCGGCGGTCTGGCCGTGGGTGAACCCAAAGAGGACATGCACCGCATCCTCGAGCACGTCTGCCCGAAAATTCCGGCTGACAAGCCGCGCTACCTGATGGGTGTCGGCAAGCCGGAAGATCTGGTGGAAGGGGTGCGCCGTGGTATCGACATGTTCGACTGCGTCATGCCGACTCGCAACGCCCGCAACGGCCACCTGTTCACCACCGATGGCGTGGTGAAGATCCGCAACGCCCAGCACCGCAACGACACCAGCACCCTGGATGCCGAGTGTGATTGCTACACCTGCAAGAACTACAGCCGCAGCTACCTGCACCATCTGGACAAGTGCAACGAGATCCTCGGTGCCCGTCTGAATACGATTCATAACCTGCGTTACTACCAGCGTGTGATGCAGGGTTTGCGGGACGCGATCGAGCAGGGTAAATTAGACGACTTTGTAACAGAGTTTTACCGTCGGCAAGGGAAGCCTGTGCCTCCGTTAGCTGAAAATGACGTTAAATAACAACAACATATAACTTTGTTTTTTTAAATCTACATCAATAAGAGGTTGTTAAATGAGCATTATCTCCAAGGCGTATGCAGAAGGCGCAGCACCGGGTGCACAGGGTGGTGGTATGGAAATGATCATCATGCTGGCCGTATTCGGCCTGATCTTCTACTTCATGATCTATCGTCCCCAGGCCAAGCGTGCCAAGGATCATCGCAATCTGATGAGCTCCTTGTCCAAGGGTGATGAAGTGCTCACTTCCGGTGGCCTGGTTGGCAAAATTGCCAAAGTGGCTGCAGACAGCGATTACCTGGTGATCGCCCTGAACGACCAGACACAAGTCACCATCAAAAAGGACTTCGTCTCTGCCGTTCTGCCCAAGGGTTCTATCCAGTCCCTTTAATCTCCCAAGGAGCACAGCGTGTTGAATCGCTATCCGCTGTGGAAATACCTGATGGTGATCCTGGTGATCGCCATCGGTTTTCTATATGCAGCCCCCAATCTTTACGGCGAAGATCCGGCTTTGCAGGTTTCTGCCAGCCGTGGTGCCGAAGTCAAGCTAGATACTCTTGATCTGGTGAAAGAGACCCTTGAAGCGGCCAAGATCCCGGTCAAACATGCTGCATTCGAGCACGGTTTTATCCTGATCCGTTTCAAGAACACCGAAGACCAGCTGAAGGCGCGCGATATCGTTGCCAACAAGCTGGGCGACAACTTCATTACCGCACTCAACCTGGCACCTTCCACTCCCGCCTGGCTCGAAGCCATCGGTGCGGCGCCTCTGAAGCTGGGTCTTGATCTGCGCGGTGGTGTGCACTTCCTGATGGAAGTGGACATGGCCGAAGCACTGACCAAGCAGCAAGAGCAGATGGTGCAGGATTTCCGCTCCGAGCTGCGCACCCAGAAGATCCGTTACTCCGGCGTACGCCGGGTCGGTGATCAGGTGCAGGTGATCTTCCGTGACGAAGCCGATCAGGAACGCGCCGTTTCTCATCTGCGTCGTCAGAACCCTGATTTGACCTTCACTACCGAGCAGAAAGGGGATGAGTTCATCCTGCTGGCTGGTCTGAGCGAAGCCAAGATCAAGGAAGTGAAGAAGTACGCCCTCGAGCAGAACATCACCATCATCCGTAACCGGGTCAACGAACTGGGTGTGGCCGAGCCGCTGGTACAACAGCAAGGCGCCGAGCGCATTGTCGTTGAACTGCCCGGTATTCAGGATACCGCCCGCGCCAAGGAGATCCTGGGGGCAACCGCGACCCTGGAGTTCCACATGGTCGATGAGACTGCCGACATCCAGGCTGCGGCCGACGGCCGTGTCCCGCCCAGCTCCAAGGTCTATAACGATCGCAACGGTCGTCCCGTGGTGCTGCAAAAGCGGGTGATCCTGACCGGTGACCACATCGTGGGTGCCCAGTCCGGTTTCGACGAGTACAGCCGTCCCCAGGTCAACATCAAGCTGGATGGCCAGGGTGGCAACAAGATGGCCAACTTTACCAAGGACAACGTCGGTAAAGGGATGGCGACCGTCTTCATCGAGTACAAGCCGGTCGGTCAACCTGGTCCGGATGGCAAGCGCAAGTTCCGCAAGCAGGAGGAGGTGATCAACGTCGCCACCATCCAGTCGCGTCTTGGCAGCCAGTTCCGTATCACAGGTATCGACAACGCCAACGAAGCCCACAACCTGGCGCTGCTGCTGCGTGCCGGTGCCCTGATCGCCCCGATCCAGATCGTGGAAGAGCGCACCATTGGCCCGAGCCTGGGTCAACAGAACATCGACAGCGGTATGGAAGCCATCGGCTGGGCCATGCTGGTGATCGTGCTGTTCATGGGGATCTACTACCGCGCGTTTGGCTGGGTTGCCAACCTGGCGCTCTGTATGAACCTGGTGTTGATTGTCGGCATCATGTCGATGATCCCGGGGGCCACCATGACACTGCCGGGTATCGCCGGTATCGTCCTGACGCTGGGTATGGCGGTGGATGCCAACGTACTGATCTACGAGCGTATTCGTGAAGAGATCCGCAACGGTCGGGGTGTTCAGCAAGCCATCCATCTGGGCTTTGATCGGGCATTCTCCACCATCGCCGACTCCAACGTGACCTCGCTGATCACCTGCGTGATCCTGTTCGGTATCGGCACCGGCGCCATCAAGGGCTTTGCCCTGACGCTGGGCATTGGTCTGACCGCCTCCATGTTTACTGCCATCACAGTTTCCCGTGCCATTATCAACCTGGCTTGGGGTGGACGGCGTATCGACAAGCTGCCCATCTGAGGATAGAGAGATGTTTCAGATTCTACATTTTGAAAAACCGATCCCGTTTATGCGCTATGCCAAGCCGGGTGTGGTTTTCTCTTCCGTGCTGATGGTGGTAGCCCTGTTCTTCCTGTTTGATCGGGGTCTGAACTGGGGTCTGGACTTTACCGGTGGTACCACCATCGAGGTGGGGTTCCAGCAGTCGGTGAGCCTGGACAAGATCCATGACGCTCTGGAAGAGCAGAAGATTGAAGGGGCAACCCTGCAACACTTTGGCTCCAGCCGTGACGTGCTGTTCCGCCTGACCCCGAAAGAGGGGGTCAAGGTAGAACAACAGGGTAACGAAGTGCTGGCGGCGGCCAAGCAGCTCGACGAGGGCGCAGTGCTCAAACGCGTCGAGTTCGTCGGCCCTTCCGTGGGTGATGAACTGGCGACAGACGGTGCGCTGGCCATGCTGGCCTCCATCCTCTGTATCCTGGCCTACGTGGCAGTGCGTTTCGAATGGCGTCTGGCGCTGGGGGGGATTCTCTCTCTGGTGCACGACGTGGTGATCACGCTGGGGGTCTTTGCCTACTTCCAGTACGAGTTCGACCTGACCGTACTGGCGGCGCTGATGACCCTGGTGGGTTACTCCCTGAACGATACTATCGTGGTGTTCGACCGCTTGCGGGAGAACTTCCGCAAGGTGCGTAAAGGGGATACCGAATACATCCTGGATCTCTCCATGACCGAGACCCTGAGTCGTACCATTATCACCTCCGGCCTTACCTTTATAGTGGTGCTGGCGCTGCTGCTCAAGGGCGGTGCGCTGATCCACGGTTTTGCCGTGGCCATGGTGATCGGTGTGGCGTTCGGTACCTACTCCTCCATCTATGTGGCGAGTGCGTTTGCCATGTTCCTCGGCGTCAAGCGCGAGCACATGCTGCCAACCCAGGTAGAGAAAGAGGGTGCGGACCAACAGGAAATCCTGCCGTAACAGTGAAGAGCGCCTCATGGCGCTCTTTTCTTATCTCTGCGTGTCGTTTGCTGACGCACATGATTTAAACAACAGGAGTTTGTCATGCATCACAATCCCCGTTTTTTGGCGCTGGTTGACGGGATCCGCTCCCGCATCACCGAAACCGATGTTCACCAGATCAAGCGCTGGCAGGATGAAGGGCGCACGTTTCACCTGATCGACGTGCGGGAAGAGAGCGAGTGGGCCAAAGGCCATCTGCCCGGTGCCCGATATCTGGGTCGTGGCGTGATTGAGCGGGATATCGAGACCCAGTTCCCGGATCTCGAGACCGAGCTCTACCTCTATTGTGGTGGTGGTTTTCGCTCCATTCTGGCGGCGGACAACCTGCAACAGATGGGTTATCGCAAGGTGATCAGCGTCGACGGCGGGTTTCGCGGTTGGTGCGATGCCGGATACCCTGTCGAATCCTGATTTATTTGAGGTAGAGGGGCACAGCTACATGACAAAGCGGCAGTTGACCTTTACCATATGCGGGGTCAAGCGTAAGCGTCGGAGTGTTCATTGAACGTCAGGAAAGGGATTGGATACCTCCTCGGTATCCTGTTGTTGCTTCCCATGTGGGGTTGCAGCAGTAGCAGTCAGGTTAACACCCCCAAGGTTCCCAAGCCGCAGCCTGCTTCACTGGTGTTGGCGACCCCCCTGCAGGTCTCCTACCAGAGTGAGCTGGCGCTCGCCCGACTCGGGCAGATGCTCAGTGAAATGGAACTGACCACCGAGCAACGGGCAGAGTTGTTCTATGAGCGTGCCGTGGTGTTTGATCGGGTTGGTCTGCGTTCCCTCGCGCGGCTCGATTTCAACCGTGCCCTGCGGGAGAAACCGGATTTCGCCGAAGCCTACAACTTCATCGGCGTCTATCTGGTACAGCAGCAGAATTACGACGAAGCCTATGATGCGTTCGATTCCGCCCTCGAACTGGCGCCGGACTATGACTATGCCTATCTCAACCGTGGCATCGCCCTCTATTACGGTAACCGTCCCGAGCTGGCCGCGGCCGATATGAAGCGTTTCTACGAGGCGCAGCCGGAAGACCCCTATCGGGTGATCTGGCTCTATCTGGCTGAGCAGAAACTCGACCCGTCGGCCGCCATGAGCCGGATGCGCGAGCGTCTCAACAAGTACGATGACGATGCCTGGAACTGGGATCTGGTTCGCCTCTATACCGGCGAGATCAACGCTTCCCAGCTGATGGGCAACGTGGTGAAAGGGGTGAAGGATAACCGGGAGCTTGCCGAGCGCCTGTGTGAAACCTACTTCTATCTGGGCAAGTTCGAGCTGGGCAAAGGTAACCGCAAGGAAGCCATCAGCTACTTCAAGCTGGCATTATCCAACAACGTCTATGACTTCATCGAGCACCGCTATGCGTTGCTGGAGCTGGAGTTGATGGCGCGCAAGCCCTTGCCGCCAGGTGCCCAGAGCGCTCGTAACAAGGGTGATCAGCCCTCCTGATCTACTGCCAGATAGTGGTAAAAAAGGCCTCGCGATGAGGCCTTTTTGTTGGGCGTATGGCGGGTTTACTCCACCAGGCTCATGCCGGGGATCTGGCGCCAGTAGCCGTTGCAGTCGCTTCCTTGCTGCAAGGGGAGGGGAGCCTGGCCCTGCCGGTTGGCTTTGAAGCGGGCCAGCATCTCCAGCGTCTCCATCCCTTGCGGCGAAAGCCTGACCACATCTACCAGACCTTCCATACCAGCCAGCTCGTTACCCAGGTTGTAGCAGTAACCGGACTGGGTCTGGATCCCGTTGAGATTGAACACCCGTTGCCCCTCGCGGCTGTTGGCCAGTCGTCCGGTGGGGTAGTTGATGCAGGCGAGCTCGCAGTTGTCTTTCGGTTTGTCGAGGGAGCGGGCGGTGAAGCAGCGCGCCGAATAGGCGAGCGGCAGATGGCCGTAGGCAAACACCTCGACCTCAAATTGGTCGCGCAGGGTGCCCAGATCCTGATTGAGCTGGATCAGCCAGTCACGGGACAGTTCAACCGGCATGACCCAGCGTTTCATCCCCTGTTTAAGCAGCATGCGCAGCACATCGGCGTTATAGGCGTTGATGGCGGGGCCACAGACGAAGGGGAGACCTGCCTCCCAGGCGAGTTGCACCGTACCGAGATCGTTGGCTTCGACCATCAGGTCGCCATTGTCGACCAGCCGCTTCACCTCCTTGAGCTCGGAAGGGGCCGAGATGAGGGCGAGGGTCGAGAGCACCACCTGCTTGCCGGAGCTGGCGACCTGACGGGCCAGCGCAATCCAGTCATCGGCTTTGAGTTCGCGCCGCTTGCTGCAAACGGTCTCTCCCAGATAGATGATGTCGGCCTGACTATCGGCGGCGGCATGGTAAAAGGCTTCGGTATCGGCTTTGGGCCAGTAGAAGAGCAGAGGCCCGAGAGAAAATTGCATGGGTGGACTCCTTATTGCCACTGACGATGGTAGGCGCCGAGGGTAGTCTGGCTACCTTCGGAGACGCGGGCGAGCTGGGCATCCCACTCAGCTTTAACCTGATAGGCCTCGGGATTGGCCTGATAGGCATCGATGGCCGCACGCCAGACCCGGGTCACTTGCTCCACATAAGCGGGGCTGCGCTGGCGCCCTTCAATCTTGACCGACTGGATCCCGGTCTTGAAGAGCTCGGGCAGGAGACCCAGGGTATTGAGACTGGTGGGCTCTTCCAGCGCGTGGTAGGTCTGGCCATCCACGTCGAAACGCCCCTTGCACAGGGTCGGATAGCCAGCATTTTCGCCCGGGCCATAGCGGTCGATCAGCACCTCGTTGAGCCGCGACTCGAGACCATTCGGGGTCTCTTCCCAACGGACGAACTTGGCCGGTGAGCAGGCGCCGACGGTGTTGGGACTCTCGCCAGTCATGTAGGAGGAGAGATAGCAGCGCCCCTCGGCCATGATGCAGAGGCTGCCAAAGGCGAATACCTCAAGGCCAACATCGGTTTCGCGGGCCAGTTGCTTGACCTGATGCATGGAGAGCACCCGGGGCAGCACCACCCGTGTAACATTGAATTGCTGCTGATAGAAGCGAATGGCGGCGGTATTGGTGGCGCTGGCCTGCACCGAGACATGGAGTTCCATCTCGGGGTAGTGGCGGCTGGCATATTCCAGCACGGCGAGATCGGCGATGATTAACGCATCGGCGCCGAGGGCCACCCCGCGATCAACCGCCTGTTTCCATCGAGTATCGGCCCCGGGATGGGCAAAGGTATTGATGGCAATATGCAGCTTGCGACCATGTTGATGCACATAATCTACCGCCTTCTCCAGTTTGCTGTCGGTAAAGTTGAGACCGGCAAAGTGGCGGGCATTGGTGTCATCCTTGAAACCGATATAAACGGCATCGGCCCCGTTATCCACGGCGGTTTTCAGTGCCGGCAAACTGCCTGCCGGACAGAGTAATTCCATTGGTACGCTCCGAGAGTGCATATGAAGGGCAAACGAGCCCTGATTGTATGCAGCCATGCACTCCCGCTTTTTGACCTGAGGCAGCTTTGTGTGGCTTTACCCTTCTTGAGGTAACCCTGCACAAGTTTGATTTCCAACAGGATCTTGCCACTCTCCCTGTGTTTGAATGCGCAAAAAAGGGAGTCTATCGTGTTTCAACAACTGCAACGCCGCCTGGTCGAACAGGCTCCGCGCTTCTTGCGCCATCCCCTCAAGCTGGTTCCGTTCAATCTGCAAAAGCAGCTGATGGAGAGTTTGCTGGCCCGGGTTTTCAAAGAGGCTATCGAAGATGGTGATTTCGAGTTTCTGGCAGACAAGTGGCTGAAAGTCGAAGTCTCTGATCTGGAGTTGTGCTGGTTTATCAGTGAGCAGAATGGCCAGCTGGTGGTGGCTCGCGAGTGTGACAAGGCCGATGTCTGCTTCAGCGGTACGGCCAACGACCTGATCCTCATCGCTGGTCGCAAAGAGGATCCTGACTCGCTCTTTTTCCAGCGCAAGCTGAAGATAGAAGGGGATACAGAACTGGGCCTTGAGGTGAAAAACCTGATGGACAGTCTGGATCTCGATGGCTTGCCGAGCCTGATGAAGTATCCCCTGATGGATCTGGCGACGTTTATCGAACGCGCCCGCACCGAGTCAGCGCAGGTTCCGGTGCAGACGGCGCCGGGCGGGATCCCGTCTTAAGTGGACAATCACCCCATGGGCATGGCGACGATAATGGTGCCGTGCCCAGAGGCAACGACAGGCCCACAGACAGGGCACCAAGGCGATGAGTGCCGCAGGGGCGGGCAGCTGTGACATGGCCAGCCCCGCAGCCAGCCAGATGAAGGGCTGCGCTTCATACAGCCACTCCGGCTGCAGCCAGCGTTTGCTCGGAAAGATAATCAGGTCGGTACGCCGGTAGCTGGAGCGCATCATCCAGGTCACCGCTCCGGCGATAAACAGCAAGGCGCCTGCAAACCAGAGCAGGGGCTGATCACTCAACGTAATAATGGCAATGGCTGCCAGCAGGTAGAGGCTGGGTAATCTCTCATAGATAAAGGGAGGAAGCATGGCGTTGTGTCTCCTGTGCCGTTTATCGGATATCCATCAAGTTTAGTCCCCCCCTCTCACTTCCCTCATGCTGGTTTGTTATACAAACGGGTGGTTTTGTTCTGAAATGGCTCGGCTTTTACGGTGCCAACATGGTGTTCTCTTATGTTACAATTGCGCGCCATTTTTGACTGAAGATTGACTGGGCATGTTGGATCAGATTCGTATCGTTTTGGTAAACACCTCTCATACCGGCAACATGGGGTCTGCGGCACGCGCCATGAAGACCATGGGGTTGACCCAGCTGGTATTGGTTGATCCGCAAGCCTTGCCGGATGACAATGCCTTCGCCCTGGCGGCTGGTGCCAGCGATGTGCTTGCCAATGCCCGTATCGTCCCGACTCTGGACGACGCGATCGCCGATTGTGGTCTGGTGATTGGCACCAGCGCCCGCTCTCGAACCCTGAGCTGGCCCATGCTCGATCCCCGTGAGGCCGGCGAAAAGTCGGTGGTTGAGGGGATGCAGCACCCGGTCGCGCTGGTGTTTGGTCGTGAGCGCACCGGTCTCACCAACGACGAATTGCAAAAGTGCCACTACCACGTGGCCATTCCGGCCAATCCTGATTACAGCTCTCTCAATCTGGCCATGGCGGTGCAGACCCTCTGTTACGAAGTGCGGATGCGCTGGCTGCAGGGGCAGGCCGCCGAGCCTGAAGATGAGATGGCCTATCCGAGTGCCGCCCAGCTGGAAGGGTTTTATCAGCACCTGGAACAAACCCTGATGAAGACCGGTTTTATTGCCGATGACCATCCGGGTCACGTGATGAGCAAGCTGCGTCGCTTGTTCAATCGGGCTCGGCCGGAAGCAGCTGAGCTCAACATCCTGCGCGGTATTCTGACCTCGGTGCAGAAAGCGCGCGTACCGGATTAATCCGACTGATTTACTCAACCATATACTTGACTGATTTGGTCGGGTATGTGACCATGTGCCCCATTAAATTGCTTCGCAAGACGGTAAGGCACATGAGACTGACTTCAAAAGGACGTTACGCTGTAACCGCCATGCTCGACGTGGCGCTGCATGCAGAGCAGGGGCCCGTCCCCCTTGCCGATATTTCCGAGCGCCAGGGCATCTCGTTGTCCTATCTCGAGCAGCTCTTTGCCCGCCTGCGCAAACATGGTCTGGTGAGCAGCGTGCGTGGCCCGGGCGGTGGTTATCGCCTCGGGTTGGCCCCAGGCGAGATTTCGGTTGGTCAGGTGATCACTGCGGTCGATGAGTCGGTCGATGCCACCAAGTGCCTCGGCAAGGGCGGTTGCCACGGTGGTACCCAGTGCCTGACTCACTCCCTGTGGCGCGACCTGAGCGAGCGGATCTCCAGCTTCCTCGGGGATATTACCCTGGCCGAGCTGGTACGCCAGGCCGATGTGCGCCGGATTGCCGGCAAGCAAGATGAACAAATGAAGACCGTGTTGTCCCTGGTTGATCGGGCAGAACACGGCGATGTGAGCTTGAAAGTCCAACTATAAACGTGCTTTCCACAGCGGGACTCTGTATGACCCGGACTGTGACGGAGAAAAACATGAAACTGCCTATTTACCTTGATTATTCGGCAACCTGTCCGGTGGACCCGCGTGTCGCAGAAAAAATGATGCAGTGTCTCACCATGGATGGCCTGTTCGGCAATCCGGCTTCCCGTTCTCACCGCTTTGGCTGGCAAGCCGAAGAGGCGGTGGATCTGGCCCGTAATCAAGTGGCAGATCTGATCGGTGCCGATCCCCGCGAGATCGTCTTCACTTCCGGTGCGACCGAATCCAATAACCTGGCCATCAAGGGTGTTGCCCACTTCTATGCCAGCAAGGGCAAACACATCATCACCTCCAAGACCGAACACAAGGCGGTGCTCGATACCTGTCGCCAGCTGGAGCGTGAAGGGTTCGAGGTGACCTATCTTGAGCCGATGCCCAACGGCCTGTTCACTATCGAGATGATCGAGAATGCCATGCGTGATGACACCATCCTGGTCAGCATCATGCATGTGAACAACGAAATCGGCGTGGTTCAGAACATTGCCGCCATCGGCGAGTTGTGCCGCTCCCGCAAGATCCTGCTGCACGTGGATGCCGTTCAGAGTGTGGGCAAGATCCCGGTAGATGTGGAAGCACTGAAAGTGGACCTGCTCTCCGTCTCAGCACACAAGGTGTATGGTCCGAAAGGGATCGGTGCACTGTTTGTTCGCCGCAAACCCCGCGTTCGTCTGGAAGCCCAGATGCACGGTGGCGGCCACGAGCGCGGCATGCGTTCCGGTACTCTGCCGACCCACCAGATCGTCGGGATGGGCGAAGCTTTCCGCATCGCCAAAGAAGAGATGGTGAGTGAAGGCGAGCGCATCTTTGCTCTGCGCCAGCGTCTGTGGAATGGCATCAAGGATATTGAAGCCGTCTACATCAATGGCGATCTGGATCAGCGTGTTCCGGGCAACCTCAACGTCAGCTTTGCCTATGTGGAAGGGGAATCCCTCATCATGGCGCTGAAAGATTTGGCGGTCTCTTCCGGTTCGGCCTGTACCTCCGCCAGCCTGGAGCCCTCCTATGTGCTGCGCGCACTGGGTCTGAACGATGAGTTGGCACACAGCTCCATCCGTTTCAGCATGGGTCGCTTCACCACCGAGGAAGAGATTGACTACGCGGTCAAGCTTATTCGTGACTCCATCGGTCGTCTGCGCGAGATGTCCCCCCTGTGGGAGATGTACAAAGACGGCGTCGATCTGAACACGGTCGAATGGGCTCATCACTGATCCACCGGGTCAGTGAGCAACAGAATTAGCAGGAGTGAGATATGGCTTACAGTGAAAAAGTAATCGACCACTACGAGAATCCTCGCAACGTCGGTGGTTTTGACAAGAATGATCCCAGCGTTGCAACCGGCATGGTCGGTGCGCCCGCTTGTGGCGACGTGATGAAGCTGCAATTGAAGATCAGCGACGAAGGCATCATCGAAGATGCCAAGTTCAAGACCTACGGCTGCGGTTCCGCCATCGCCTCCAGCTCCCTGGTGACCGAATGGGTCAAGGGCAAGACCCTGGACGAAGCGGCTGGCATCAAGAACACAGATATCGCTGAAGAGTTGGCCCTGCCACCGGTGAAGATCCACTGCTCCATTCTGGCTGAGGACGCCATCAAGGCCGCCATCGCCGATTACAAGCAGAAGAAAGGTCTCTAAGCGCCGGAGAGCAGTATGGCTATTACCATGACAGATGCCGCCGCGGCACGGGTTTCCTCTTTTCTGGCTAACCGGGGCAAGGGCATTGGCCTGCGCCTCGGCGTCAAAACCACCGGCTGCTCCGGTCTGGCCTACGTGCTTGAGTTCGTTGATGAACTGACCGATGAGGATCAGGTGTTCGAGCAGCATGGCGTCAAGATTATTGTTGATGCCAAGAGCCTGATCCATCTGGATGGCACCGAGCTGGATTTCGTCAAGGAGGGCCTCAACGAGGGCTTCCAGTTCAACAACCCCAACGCCAAGGGCGAGTGTGGTTGCGGCGAAAGCTTCAGTGTCTGAGATGTTTGACGTCAATGATCCTTCGTCTGTGGTTGAGCGGGTTGTCCATGACCCGTTCAACCACATCTCATTTGCCTGGGGCGAGTGAGGTAGTGGCGAACGTTTCCAAGAGGTTTGCATGAATCATTTCGAGCTGTTTGGGCTGGTTGAAGGCTTCGAGCTCGATACCCGTCAGTTGGCTGATACCTACCGCCAGCTGCAAACCCAATTCCATCCTGATCGTTTTGCCACCGCCCCCGAACGGGAGCAGCTGGCTGCGGTGCAACGTGCCGCCCAGATCAACGAAGCATTCACCACCCTCAAGGCGCCGCTGCGCCGTGCCGAATATCTGCTCTCCCTGCGTGGCACTGATATCCGTGGTGAACAGCAGACTCTGCAAGATACCGCGTTTCTGATGCAGCAGCTGGAGTGGCGCGAGCGTCTGGCCGATCTGAAAGATGACGCCGACCCTGAGCGCGCCATCAAGGATTTTCGCAGCGAGATCAGGCATGATCACCAGATGTTGATGCAGCAGCTGACCGAGTCTCTTGCCGCTGGCAAAGATCTCGTTGCCGCTGATTGCGTTCGCAAACTCAAGTTTGTCGACAAGCTCCTCGAAGAGCTGGAACGATTCGAAGACTCGCTTCTCGAGTCTTGATCCTTTAACGCTGGAAGTTTCATTACCCATGGCATTACTGCAAATCGCCGAACCCGGCCAGAGCGCTGTTCCTCATCAGCACAAACGTGCCGTCGGGATCGATCTCGGCACCACCAACTCTCTCGTCGCTGCGGTTCGCAGTGGTCACGCCGATACCCTTTGCGATGAGCAAGGGCGCGACCTGCTCCCGTCAGTGGTGCACTATCAAAGCGACGCCATTCGAGTCGGGATTGATGCCAAGCGCGAAGCTGCGCTCGATCCTCACAACACCATCGTCTCGGTCAAACGGATGATGGGCAAGGCGCTGGCCGATATCGATACCCGCCAGCAGCCTTACCAGTTTGTTGCCGCCGACAATGGCATGCCGCAACTGCAAACCCGTCAGGGGCTGGTCAATCCGGTGCAGGTATCTGCCGAAATTCTCAAAAAGCTGGCCGAGCGTGGCGCCCAGACACTCGGGGGCGATCTCGATGGCGTGGTCATTACCGTGCCCGCCTATTTCGATGATGCCCAGCGTCAGGGCACCAAGGATGCGGCCCGTCTGGCCGGTCTGCACGTGCTGCGACTGCTCAACGAGCCGACCGCGGCCGCGATTGCCTATGGCCTTGACTCCGGTCAGGAAGGGGTGATCGCGGTTTACGATCTGGGGGGCGGCACCTTCGATATCTCCATCCTGCGTCTGCACCGCGGTGTGTTTGAAGTGATGGCGACCGGCGGCGATTCCGCCCTCGGCGGTGATGATTTTGATCACCTGCTGGCGGACTGGATCAAGGAGCAAGCGGGCCTCTCCGGCGAGCTGGATGCCCATCTGCAGCGCGAGCTGCTGGATGTGGCCGCTGCCGTCAAACACGGCCTGACCGATGCCGAGCAGGTGGCGTGCACCTTTGCTGGCTGGCAGGGTTCAGTGAGCCGTAGCCAGTTTGATGAACTCATCACCCCGCTGGTGAAACGGACCTTGCTGGCTTGTCGCCGCGCCCTGCGCGATGCCGGTCTCGAGCAGGTGGAAGTGCTGGAAGTGGTGATGGTCGGTGGCTCCACCCGGGTGCCGCTGGTGCGTGAACTGGTGGGCGAGTTCTTCCAGCGTACGCCGCTGACCAGCATCGATCCGGACAAGGTGGTCGCCATTGGCGCCGCCATCCAGGCCGATATTCTGGTGGGCAACAAGCCCGATGCCGAGATGCTGCTGCTGGACGTTATCCCGCTATCACTGGGTCTGGAGACCATGGGTGGCCTCGCCGAGAAAGTGATCCCGCGCAACACCACCATTCCGGTTGCCCGCGCCCAAGAGTTTACCACCTTCAAGGATGGTCAGACCGCCATGGCCATTCACGTGGTACAGGGTGAGCGCGAGTTGGTAGCCGATTGCCGCTCCCTGGCCCGCTTTACCCTGACCGGTATTCCGCCGATGGCAGCCGGCGCCGCCCATATTCGCGTCACCTTCCAGGTGGATGCGGATGGTCTGCTCTCGGTCAGCGCCATGGAGAAATCCTCCGGCGTGCAGGCCGAGATCCAGGTCAAGCCCTCTTACGGGCTGGCGGAGCAGGATATCCTCAACATGCTGAGTGCCTCCATCGAGAACGCCCAGCAGGATATGGATGCCCGCATGCTGGCCGAGCAGCAGGTTGAAGCCGACCGGGTGGTCGAGAGTCTCAATGCGGCGCTGGCCGCCGATGGCGATGCCCTGCTCAATGCTGCCGAGCGTGCCGAGATTGATGCCGCCATCGCCCATCTGCTGACCATACGCAACAGCGGCGCAACCCATCAAATCAAAGAAGCCATTGAGGCAGCCGATGCTGTCAGTGGCGAGTTTGCAGCCCGCCGGATGGACGCCTCCATCCGCAAGGTGCTGACCGGACAAAACGTCAACAAGGTGTAATATGCCAAAACTGATCATTCTTCCTCATCCCGTACTCTGTCCGGATGGCGCCGCCCTCGAGGGGCAAAGCGGCGAGACCATTCTGGATGTGGCGCTGCGCAACGGTATCGAAATCGAGCACGCCTGCGAGAAATCCTGTGCCTGCACCACCTGCCACTGCGTGGTGCGCGAGGGCTTTGACTCGCTCGAGCCAAGTGACGAGCTGGAAGACGACATGCTGGACAAGGCGTGGGGGCTGGAGCCGGAATCCCGTCTCAGCTGCCAGGCAAAACTGGCGGACGAGGATCTGGTGGTGGAACTGCCCAAGTACACCCTGAACCTTGCCTCTGAACGCCATTAATTACACATGAGTGAATTGCACGTGCAGCATCCTGTGGTGCTTCAGTGATATGGTGGAAGGCCGTGACCCTCGTGGGCACGGCCTTTTTTGTATTCGTTATTCTCTCTTTGCCAATAAGCTCTTTCCCATAAAGAGTGCTTATACATAGTGCCAGTAAAAAGGAAGCAAACACGATGGCTGACATGATGAAGGTAGCGTTATCCACCCAGGCTGCGGCCGCCTATTGGGGCGAGGGCGCCCAGCTCAGTTTCAATGGCGACGAGGCACTGATCCATCTTGGTGCCGCCGGTCAGGAGAAGGATGTTCTGCGCACCGTTCAGCGCGCCGCCCGTCGCCTCGAATCGAGCGGGATCAAGCGGGTGACGCTGGTCGGTGAAGGCTGGGATCTGGAGCGTCGCTATGCGTTCGCCCAGGGGTTCTACGCCGCCAAGGGAGCGCGTGAACTGGATTTTGGCCAGCAGAGCGACGCGGAAGCCCGTGAACTGGATGCGCTGCTCAAGGCGGCTCGCTGGGTACGTGACATCACCAATGGCTGTCCGGAAGAGATCTACCCCATGAGTCTGGCGGAATCGGCCCTGTTGCTCATTCGTGGTCTGGCCGGGGATCAGGTTACTGCCCGCATCACCGCCGGTGAAGCGCTGCGCGAGTCCGGCCATATCGGGATCTGGTCGGTTGGCCGTGGCAGCGAGCGCGAGCCTGTGCTGCTGGAGCTAGACTACAACCCGACCGGTGATCGCAATGCGCCCGTGGTGGCGGCGCTGGTGGGCAAGGGGATCACTTTTGATTCCGGTGGCTACTCCATGAAGTCCTCTGACAACATGCTGCTGATGAAGTCCGACATGGGCGGCGCGGCCATGGTGACCGGCGCGCTGGCTCTGGCTATCAGCCGCGGCCTGAACCAGCGGGTGAAGCTCATTCTCTGCTGCGCCGAGAACCTGGTCTCCGGCCACGCCTTCAAGCTGGGCGACATCCTCACTTACAAGAATGGGGTTTCGGTCGAGATCCAGAATACCGATGCGGAAGGTCGTCTGGTACTGGCCGATGGCCTGATGGCAGCCTCCGATAGCGGTGCAGCTTATATCCTTGACGCAGCCACCCTGACCGGCGCCGCCAAGATGGCGCTGGGGCGCGATTATAATGCGGTGTTTGCCCTCGATGAGACCGAACAGCAGCGTGCGCTGGCCGCCGCCAAGGTGGAAAACGAGCAGGCGTGGGCGCTGCCGCTGGAGCCCTGGCATGCCAGCCAGCTCACCTCGGCCTTTGCCGATCTGGGCAACGTCGCCTCGGCAGAGGGCACAGCCGGTGCCACCACGGCTGCTGCGTTTCTCTCCCGCTTCGTGCGCGATGAGGGCAAGGGCTGGGTGCACCTGGATCTGGCGGCCTCCTATCAGAAATCGGGCAACGATCTCTGGGCAACCGGCGCCAAGGGCCACGGTCTGCGCACCATCGCACGCTGGCTGCAGGAGGTGACCGCATGAATGTCTGGTTAAGTCGTGAATTTGCACCGGCCGAGTGGGGGGAGGGGGCGCTGCTCTCTCACCGTGCCGACGGCATGGTGATCCATCTGGTGACGGCCAATCCGCTGCTCGATATCCAGCAGGCGGCCCGTCGCCTCTGCCAGCAGGGGATCCAGAAAGTGACCCTGGCTGGTCACTGGGAGCGTGAACAGCAGTGGGCCTTTGCCCAAGGGCTGCAAACCCCCAAGGCGGAGGTGCAACTGCAGTGGGCCATGTCCTCGGAAGAGGACAGAGAGGAGCTGGAAGCGCGTTGGCTCTGCGGCCGCTGGGTGCGCGAGATGACCAATGCCACCCCGGAGCAGTTGGGCCCGCTGGAGCTGGCGGTGGAAGCTGCCTCCTTTATAACCGAGCTGGCGCCGGACAAGGTGAGTCATCGTATTTTGAAAGGCGAAGCGCTGCAACAGGCGGGCTGGGTCGGCCTCTATCAGGTGGGTCGCGGCAGTGCGCGCGAACCGGTATTGCTGGAGCTCGACTTCAACCCGGGGCGTGACCCCAAGGCGCCGGTGGCGGCAGCGCTGGTGGGCAAGGGGATCACCTTTGACTCCGGCGGCTACTCCATGAAGAGCTCCGAGGGGATGCTCACCATGAAGTGCGACATGGGTGGTGCGGCGATTGTCACCGGTGCGCTGGCGCTGGCTATGCTGCGCGGGCTCGACAAGCGGGTGAAGCTGATCCTCTGCTGCGCCGAGAACCTGGTCTCCGGCCACGCCTACAAGCTGGGCGACATCCTCACCTACAAGAACGGCACCACGGTCGAGATTGTGAATACCGATGCCGAGGGGCGGCTGGTGCTGGCCGACGGCCTGCAACTGGCGAGCGAGTCCGGCGCACCGCTGATCATCGATGCCGCGACCCTGACCGGCGCAGCCGTGATGGCGCTGGGTGGGCGCTACAATGCTCTGTTCGGCCTCGACAAAGGGTTGGTAAGCCGCGCAATGACCTATGCCGATTCTGAGCATGAGCCTGCCTGGCCGCTGCCGCTGGAGCCCTGGCACCGCCAGCAGTGCCCCTCCCATTACGCCGACACGGCCAACAGCCGTCCGGTGAAGGGGGGCGGGCCGGGTGGCGCCTCCAACGCGGCGGGTTTCCTCTCCCGTTTCGTTGCCAACGAAGGGATGGGCTGGTTGCATATCGATCTGGCCGCCTGCTTCAGTGACAACGGCGATGCCCTCTGGGCGCCGGGAGCTAATACTCTGGGGATGCGCACCATAGCGCGGGCCTTGCTGGCGGAAGCCAAATAGGCGAGACAAGGCACCTTCGGGTGCCTTTTTCATGCTGTTCGAATTGTGAACAAAAGATGGGGTTTTGGCGGCTTAAGGTAACTATCGTGCGCAAGCGCACATATTTTCCGGCTCTGCTCGGTCAAGATGAGTGTGGATGTTGATTGCAAGGGAGTGATGTTTAATAAAAAGTTGCTCGTTTGTGTGTTTTTCCGGTTTTTGTTTACGTATAATCGCCAGCGAACATGGATTCTAACAATAAAACTCTGTAGTTAAGGAAAGATATCAATGGCCATCGAACGTACCTTCTCTATCGTTAAACCGGATGCTGTCAGCAAGAACCTGATCGGTGCCATCTATAGCCGTTTCGAAAGCGCAGGCTTGAAAGTGGTGGCATCCAAAATGCTGCACATGAGCAGTGAACAGGCTGCCGGTTTCTATGCCGAGCATCAGGGCAAGCCTTTTTATGACAATCTGGTCAGCTTCATGACCTCTGGCCCTGTCATGGTGCAGGTGCTGGAAGGGGAAGACGCCATCCGTCGCAATCGCGAGATCATGGGTGCTACCAACCCGAAAGAGGCGCTGGCTGGTACCTTGCGTGCCTGTTATGCCGAGAGCATCGATCGCAACGCAGTGCATGGCTCCGATGCACCGGCATCCGCTGCCCGCGAAATTGCCTACTTCTTCTCTGACAACGAGATCTGCCCGCGCGGCTGATTTTTGTGGATGATGACCCAAGGGAGCCTCGGCTCCCTTTGTTGTTTTCGCCGTTTACGCAATATCCCTCTATTCTCCAGGTGGAAAGCCAGACCCATTATTTGTACAATGCCGCCCCCTGACGTCGTCAGCCAATAATTGATGAAGTGTTTGAACTGAGGCCATTGATGAGCGAAACAAAAATCAACCTGCTGGATCTTGATCGGGATGCCATGCGTGCCTTTTTCGTCGAACTGGGCGAGAAGCCATTCCGGGCAGATCAGGTCATGAAGTGGATCTATCACTTTGGGTGTGATGATTTCGATCAGATGACCAACGTCAACAAGGTGCTCAAAGAGCGCCTCAAGGCGATCGCCGAGATCAAGGCGCCCGAGATCAGCCGCGAGCAGCGCTCTGCCGATGGCACCATCAAGTGGGCTCTGCAGGTGGGCGATCAGGAGGTCGAGACCGTCTACATCCCGGAAGATGACCGCGCGACCCTCTGCGTCTCCTCTCAAGTTGGCTGTGCGCTGGAGTGCAAGTTCTGCTCCACGGCTCAACAAGGCTTCAACCGCAATCTGAAAGTCTCCGAGATCATCGGTCAGGTGTGGCGTGCGGCCCGCGTGGTCGGTGGCAAGCGTCCCATCACCAACGTGGTGATGATGGGGATGGGCGAGCCGCTGCTCAACCTCGCCAACGTGGTACCCGCCATGCGTCTGATGATGGATGACTACGGCTTTGGTATCTCCAAGCGCCGGGTGACCATCTCCACCTCTGGCGTGGTACCTGCGCTGGACAAGCTGGGCGACCAGATCGACGTGGCGCTGGCTATCTCCCTGCACGCTCCGAACGACAAGTTGCGTTCAGAGATCATGCCGATCAACGACAAGTACAACATCGAGGAGTTCCTCGCCGGTGTCCGTCGTTACCTGGCCAAATCCAATGCCAACGGTGGTCGGGTGACCGTCGAGTATGTGCTGCTCGATCATATCAATGACGATATGCAGCATGCGCACGAGCTGGCCAAGGTGCTCAAGGACACTCCGAGCAAGATCAACCTGATCCCGTTCAACCCCTTCCCGGGCAACCCTTACGGCAAGCCGAGCAACAGCCGTATCGATCGCTTCTCCAAGGTGCTGATGGAGTACGGTTTCACCGTAATTGTCCGCAAGACCCGTGGTGATGACATCGACGCTGCCTGTGGTCAGCTGGTGGGTGACGTGATTGACCGTACCAAGCGAACTATCAAAAATCGGATGCAACAGGATGGGATTTCCGTCAAAATGGTTTAAATGCTAAGCCATTGTATAGACAGGGAATGGATACACGTACATTGATCGTAGTGGCAGCGCTCTGCGCGCTGCCAGGCTGTGTGACCGAGACCACTTACGCTGGCCAGAACTCGACCCAGCGTGAAGTGGGTCCTGACCTCAAGGCGGCTGCCCAAACCCGCCTCGACCTGGGTATCCAGTACCTGCGTCAGGGCAATGCCGAGCAGGCCAAGTTCAATCTTGACCGCGCCCTCCAGTATGACCCCTCCAACCCCCAGATCCAGATCGGTTTTGCCTACTTTTACCAGAAGGTAGGAGATTTCAAGGCAGCCGAGACCCATTACAAGAACGCCCTTGCCATGGATCCGTCCAATGCTGACGCAATGAACAACTATGGTGCCTTCCTCTGTGATCGCGGCAGGTATGCCGAGGCAGATCAGGCGTTCAACCAGGCTGTTATTCAGCCAGGTTACGTAAAAATTGCCGATACCTATGAAAATGCGGCACTTTGTGCGCTGCAAAATCGCAGAAATGATAAAGCAGGCGAGTACTATCGCCTGGCCTTGGGGTATAATCCCCGCAATCCAGGGTTATTGCTGGACTTGGCCGAGCTTTCCATGAAAGATGGCAAGCTGCCTGATGTGCAATCCTACCTCGCCCGTTTTGCCGATGTGTCAGACGAGAACGAGGAGAGTCTCTGGTTGAGACTTCGGCTGGCACAGGCGATGGACAAGCCGGCATTACTTCACCAATTCGGGACTGAGCTGGTAAGGCAATATCCCACTTCGCAACAAGCCAAGCGTTATTTAGCCAATGACTATTGAACAGCAACACGATTTCCAAGACGACTCCCAGGCAGTAGGCCCAGGCCAATTGCTGCGCAACGCCCGTGAACAGCTTGGCTGGACACGAGAACAAGTTGCGTCCCGCATTCACCTTCGTCTGACCCTGATCGCCGCTATCGAATCGGATACCTACGACAAGCACACCTCCCATACCTTTATTCGGGGCTATCTGCGTACCTATGCCAAGCTGGTCGGGATCCCCGATGAGACCATTCTGGCCGCTTACGACAAGCTGGGTCTGACTCCTCCCGACAATATCGACATGCAGAGCTTCTCCCGTCGCTCCCGCCAGCAAGCCAACGACAGTCGGCTCAAGGTGGTGACCTGGCTGGTGATCCTGGTGTTGATTGCGCTCTCGGTCGCCTGGTGGTGGCAGAGTACTTCCCGTCGCTCCGCCGGTGATGAAGCGCTGGCAGCCACCGAGATGAGTGCAACCGGTTCGACTCCGGCTGAACCTGCTATCACGCCGCCCGATGCGATCAACACCGCCCCGGTGGAAGGCGCAGCCATCGCACCGGCCGCCACGGATGTGGCTGCCCCTGTAGTGGTCTCTGATGCGTCTGCTACCCTGGCGCCTGCTTCTGCGGCTGTTGCCCCGACCGATGTCAGTGCGGCTGTTGGCACTGCAACCGATGCTGCAGTATCCGGTGCCAATGGCACTGAATCTGAAGAGGCTGTCGTTGATCCGGCGACTGCGCCGCAACTGAAGATGAGCTTCACCGCCGATTGCTGGCTGGATGTGAAGGATGCCAACGGCAAGACCCTGTTCAGTGGTCTGAAGAAGGCCAACGACGAGCTGGTGCTGGAAGGCGCCGAGCCCCTGAAGTTCATCATTGGCGCGCCCATGGCCGTCAAGCTTGACTACAAGGGGCAGTCGTTTGATATGAGCCGTTACAACAACGGTCGTACAGCCCGCTTCTCACTGCCGCAGGAGTAATCTGTTTCCCATGTCTTCTCACGAATCACCCATCATTCGTCGTAAATCCAGACAGATCATGGTTGGTAATGTACCGGTTGGGGGCGATGCCCCTATTACCGTGCAGACCATGACCAACACCAAGACCACAGATGTCGCCGCCACCATCGAGCAGATCCAGCGGATCGAGCGGGTCGGTGCCGATATCGTCCGTGTCTCCGTGCCCACCATGGAAGCGGCGGAAGCCTTCCGGCTCATCAAACAGCAAACCCGCATTCCCATCGTTGCCGATATCCACTTCGACTATCGCATCGCCCTGAAAGTGGCCGAGTACGGTGCCGATTGCCTGCGTATCAACCCGGGCAACATCGGCAACGAGCAGCGGGTGCGCTCGGTGGTCGATTGCGCGCGCGACCTCAATATCCCGATCCGTATCGGGGTCAATGGCGGGTCGCTGGAGAAAGATATCCAGGAGAAGTACGGCGAGCCGACCCCAGAGGCGCTGGTGGAGTCCGCCATGCGTCACGTGGACTATCTCGATCGTCTCGATTTCCAGGACTTCAAGGTGAGCGTCAAGGCCTCCGATGTGTTTCTGGCAGTCGGTGCCTATCGCCTGCTGGCCAAGCAGATTGAACAGCCGCTGCACCTTGGCATCACCGAAGCGGGCGGTTTCCGTGCCGGCGCGGTGAAGTCTGCCATCGGTCTGGGTATGCTACTCACCGACGGCATCGGCGATACCCTGCGGATCTCGCTGGCGGCGGATCCCGTGGAGGAGGTGAAGGTCGGTTTCGATATCCTCAAATCCTTGCGTATTCGCTCCCGTGGCATCAACTTTATCGCTTGCCCATCCTGCTCACGGCAGGAGTTCGATGTGATCGCCACTGTCAACGCGCTGGAAGAACGGCTCGAAGACATCATCACCCCGATGGATGTTTCCATCATCGGCTGTGTGGTGAATGGCCCGGGCGAAGCGCTGGTCTCCGACCTTGGTCTGGCGGGTGCCGCCAACAAGAGTGCCTTCTATGAAGGGGGCCAGCGGGTCGATCGGCTCGACAACAAGGATCTCATTCCAACTCTGGAGCGCCGCATTCGTGCCCGCGCCGCCATGCTGGATCCCGCTAACCGGATCCCGATGGACAAGGAGTGAGCGAAACAGGGCCACATTGGGTGGCCCTTTTTCCAGGTGACTGATTTTAAATCCCGCATCCGGATTCCCTGATTTTACCTTGGGGGGGAAAATCCCTATAATGCGGCCAAATTTTACCTCTTTTTCTCGAGTATCAACGTGGCAAAACAGATCCAAGCTATTCGCGGTATGAATGATTGCCTGCCGGAGCAGAGCCCGGTATGGCAGAAGGTTGAACAGATCCTGCGCCAGGTCGTTGCCAGCTATGGCTACAGCGAAGTGCGCATGCCGATTGTCGAGCAGACTCATCTGTTCAAGCGCGCCATCGGTGAAGTGACCGACGTGGTCGAAAAAGAGATGTACACCTTTGAAGACCGTAACGGCGACAGCCTGAGCCTGCGTCCGGAAGGGACCGCCAGCTGCGTCCGTGCCGGTATCGAACACGGTCTGCTCTACAACCAGGAACGCCGGATGTGGTACATGGGCCCCATGTTCCGTCACGAGCGTCCCCAGAAGGGCCGTTATCGCCAGTTCCACCAGTTCGGTGTCGAGCTGTTTGGCATCAACGGGCCGGACATTGACGCTGAACTGATCATGCTGACCCACCGCCTGTGGCGTCTGTTTGGCATCAGCGAGCATGTCACCCTGCAGCTCAACACCTTGGGTCAGAGCGCCGAGCGTGCCGCTTATCGCGATGCGCTGGTGGCCTATCTGGAGCAGTACAAGGAGCAGCTGGACGAAGAGAGCCAGCGCCGCATGTACAGTAACCCGCTGCGGGTGCTCGACTCCAAGGATGAAAAGGTGCAGGCCATTTTGGCGGGTGCCCCGCGTCTGTTCGACCATCTGGGCGAAGAGAGCCTGGCCCACTTCGAGGGGCTCAAGCGCCTGCTCGAGTCTGCCGGTATCAAATACGAAGTGAACGAGCGTCTGGTGCGTGGTCTTGACTACTACAACCTGACCGTGTTCGAGTGGGTCACCAGCAGTCTGGGTGCCCAGGGCACCGTCTGTGCAGGTGGCCGCTACGATGGTCTGGTAGAGCAGCTCGGTGGTCAACCGACCCCGGCCGTGGGCTTTGCCATGGGCATGGAGCGTCTGGTGCTGATGCTGGAAACTCTCGAGCTCAACGCCGATATCCGCCCGGCAGTGGATGTCTATCTGGCGATGGTGGGCGAGGGGACCGAACAGGCTGGCTTCCAGCTGGCCGAGCGTCTGCGCGATGCCCTGCCGGACCTGCGCCTCATGAGCCACTGCGGTGGTGGCAACTTCAAGAAACAACTCAAACGTGCCGACAAGAGCGGCGCGGCAATCGCCCTGATCCTTGGTGAGACCGAGGTGCAAAACGGGGAGATCACTATCAAATATCTGCGTGGTCAGGCCGAGCAACAGACCGTCAAGGTTGACGCCGCCATTGCCCTGCTGGCAGCCAAAGGAGAGTAAGCTGTGGAAGTCTATACCACCGAAGAACAACAGGTTGAGGTTATCAAGGAGTGGTGGAAAGAGAACGGAACCTCGGTGATTGCCGGGACCGTGATCGGTCTGGTCGGTCTGTTCGGCTGGCGCTATTACAACCAGCACCAGCAAGAGACCATGGAGGCCTCCTCCCACTCTTACAACCAGGTGATTGAGCAGCTGGCCAAGGGCGATGCCGCCGGTTTCGAGCAGGCACAGCAGTTTGTTACCGCCAACAAGGGTGACTCCTACGGTGAACTGGCTGCGTTGCAACTGGCTGCCGCTGCCGTCAAGGCGGGCAAGCTGGATCTGGCTGCCGAGCAGCTGGAGCTGGTGGCGACCACGGGTGACGAGAGCATTCGTCCCATCGCGGCGCTGCGTCTGGCCCGTGTGCTGAATGATCAGGGCAAGGCAGATGAAGCGCTGGCCAAGCTGGCAACCATCCAGAATGAGGCCTTCAAGGCGCAGGTAGCCGAAGCCCGTGGCGATGTGCTGCAAAAGCAGGGCAAGACCGAAGAGGCTCGTGATGCCTATCAGGCCGCGGCCGATGCCGGCGGCCTGCAGGGTAGCGCCGAGCTCAAGCTGAAAATGGACGATCTGGCCCTGCCGGCCGTTGCGACTGGTGAGGCACCGGATGCGTAATCTATTCAAGATGGTGGCGCTGGGGGCTGCGGTCTCCTTCGCTCTGCAGGGTTGCTCCCTGTTCAGTTCCGAAGAGGATCTCAACCCGATGGCGCCGCTGCCCAAGGTTGAATCTGCCTTCACTGCCGACACCGCATGGTCATCTACTGTGGGTGATGGTATCGGTGATTTCTACTCCCAGCTCAAGCCGGTGGTGGAAGAGGATCGCATCTACGCGGCGGCCCGCGACGGCGATGTCAGCGCCTTTGACCGTGCCAGTGGCGATCGCCTCTGGACCGTCGATCTGGCCGACCTGCCGGTCAACGCCGACAAGCGTAGCGCTCGTCTCTCCGGTGGCCTGGTTTCCCGTTACGGCAAGCTGTTCCTCGGCTCCGAGAACGGGGTGGTCTACGCCCTGAACGAAGAGAATGGCGAAGTGCTGTGGCAGACCAATGTGCCCGGCGAAGTGGTGGCAAGCCCCGCGGTGGAAGATGGCCGCGTGGTGGTGTTGACCACCTCCGGTCGCCTGATCGCCCTCGACACGGATGAAGGCAAGATGCAGTGGTCGCTCTCCGAAGAGCAGCCGCCGCTGACCCTGCGCAGTGCCGGTGCACCGGTGATCACCAACGGCGCCGTGATTTACGGTCGTGCCGATGGCAAGGTGGGCATCGCCCTGCTGAGCAACGGCCAGCCTGTGCGTCAGTCCAAGGTGGCTGATCCGCGCGGTGCTACCGAGCTGGACCGCATGGTTGACGTCGATGCCAGCCCGCTGATTGCTGGTGATGAGCTCTATGCCATCGCCTACAACGGTCAGCTGATGGCGCGCAAACTGATGACCGGCGATGAAGTGTGGAAGCGCAAGTATTCCGGCTATCGCGATCTGGCGATGACTGGCAATGCCATCGTGCTGACCGACAGCCGCAGCCATCTGTTTGCCATCGACCGTCGCAACGGTCTGGAGCTGTGGTCCAACACCCAGCTGGAAAATCGTACCGTCACTGCACCTGTCATCTTCGGTGACTATGTGGTGGTGGGTGATGTGGAAGGATACCTGTATTGGCTTGATCGTACCGACGGTACCATCAAGGCGATGCAGCAGCTCGATAGCAGTGGTCTCTATGCCGCCCCGCTGGTGGATGGCGAGACCCTGTATGTGCAGAGCCGTGACGGCAAGTTGTACGCCCTCAAGCGTCCTTGATCGTCCGATAATGTGAATATCCGGCTCCTGGTCTTCGGACCCGGAGCCTTTGTCGTCTTGAGAATGAGGCTTTTATGACTCCTGTAGTAGCCCTGGTGGGCCGCCCCAACGTGGGGAAATCCACCCTGTTTAACCGCTTGACCCGTACTCGGGATGCCCTGGTTGCCGATTTTCCCGGTCTGACCCGGGACCGTAAATACGGTCAGGCGAAGTTGGGCGAGCTGGAATTTATCGTGGTCGATACCGGCGGTATCGATGGCACCGAAGAGGGGATCGAGCTGAAGATGGCCGAGCAATCCCTGCTGGCCATCGAAGAAGCGGACGTCGTGCTGTTCATGGTGGATGCCCGTGCCGGTCTGACCGCGGCGGATCAAGCCATCGCCGAGCACCTGCGCAAGGCCCACAAGAAGGTATTTCTGGTGGCCAACAAGACCGACGGTATCGACGGTGATTCCGCGGTCTCCGAGTTCTACGGTCTGGCGCTGGGCGAGGTCTACCAGATCGCGGCCGCCCACGGTCGTGGCGTGCTGAGCCTGCTGGAACTGGCCCTGGCTCCCCATCTGGAGACCCTGGTGGACTCCGCTACCGATGAAGATGCGCAGGATGAGGAAGAGGAGGACTTCGACGAAGAAGCCCTGCTGCGCATGGTGGCTGCCGGTGAACTCGATACCAAAGAGGACACCAAGGAGACCCCGTTCGCCGACCTGCCCATCAAGTTCGCCATCGTTGGTCGTCCCAACGTCGGTAAATCTACCCTGACCAACCGCATGCTAGGTGAAGATCGGGTCATCGTCTATGACATGCCCGGCACCACCCGTGACTCCGTTTACATTCCAATGGAGCGTGACGAGCAGAAGTATGTGGTCATCGACACCGCCGGTGTACGTCGTCGTGGCAAGGTGCACGAGACGGTGGAGAAGTTCTCCGTTATCAAGACCCTGAAAGCCATCGAAGATGCCAACGTCTGCCTGCTGGTGATCGACGCCCAGGAGACCATCACCGATCAGGACTTGAGCATCCTTGGCTATGTGCTCCACGCCGGTCGCTCCGTGGTGCTGGTGGTGAACAAGTGGGATGGTCTGGATCAGAAGGTGAAAGAGGATGTGAAGAACGAGCTGGATCGTCGCTTGGGCTTCATCGACTTCGCCCGCGTTCACTTCATCTCCGCCCTGCACGGCAGCGGTGTCGGCCATCTGTTTGAATCCATTCAGGAGGCTTACCAGTCCGCCACCCGTCGTACCAGCACGGCCATGCTGACCCGCATCATGCAGATGGCGCAGGAAGATCACCAGCCGCCGATGGTCAATGGTCGCCGCGTCAAGCTCAAGTATGCCCACGCCGGTGGCTACAACCCGCCGCGCATCGTGATCCACGGCAACCAGCTGAACGACTTGCCGGACTCCTACAAGCGGTATCTGATCAACTACTTCCGCAAGTCCCTCAAGATCATGGGCTCGCCGATCCGGGTCGAGTTCCAGGAGTCGGTCAACCCGTTTGAAGGCAAGAAGAACACCATGACCCTGAGTCAGGAACGTCAGCGCAAACGCCTGCTGAAAATGAAGAAGAAATAAGTCCTTGCGGCTGCCCTCACCGGCAGCCGCTTTGTTATCCTCGCCATGTTAAGGTGAGGAATAAGGGGAGGGGGATCTGCCATGGAACAAGACCATGGCAGATCCACTTTCGAGGAGTTGATTATGGAAGCCCTGCTTTGTCCATCATGCCAGGCTGAACTGGATACCCGCAGCAAGGAGCAAACCTGTGGCCAGTGCCAGGCCCCTGTTCGGGTTACTGCCATTTGCCCCACCTGCCAACAGGAGCTGGAGCGTCTCAAGGCGTGCGGCGCAGTGGATTACTTCTGCAACCACTGCAACTCGCTGATCTCCAAGCGGACGGTACAGTTCAAGGCGGCGCTGGTGTAAGACGATAATCAGGTGAGAAAGAAGATAAAAAAACCCGGCGAATGCCGGGTTTATGCTGTGTGCTCTGCAATAAGCAGGGTATAGGATCGATTTCTGCGCCACAGATTGCGCTTGATGTCATTAAGCTTGAGTTTGCGTCTGGGGCTCCAGCTGCACTTCGCTTTTCTGACCAGACTGATTTTTTTACGTTTTTGCATCTTGGTCTCCTCCCAACTCAGGTGGCCATCCCGGCCTTGGGTCATTGATGGAGCCCATCCGAAATTGCTGTTATTTAATCTCTCAACATAATGAAAACAATGCGATTTCGGATAGGCTCCGATATGAATCGATGGTAACAGAGAAGTTTGCGTGAAAACAGCCGAATAATGGCTGGTTATCGCATGGTGATCTGATTAACCACTTCGGCGATGGCGGTGGGGCGCTCGGCCAGCTCGGGCTCGCTGTCGTTGTCGAGACTCTCCCGCTGATGTGCCTTCTGCTGCTCGTTGTCGAGCCAGAGCAGACTCTGGTAATACTGGCGCACGTTGTTAACATAGTTGCGCGCCTCGCTGCCACGGGCATAGCCATAACGCACCTTGCGGTGCCAGCGCGCTTGCTGCAGCAGCGGCAGCACCTCTTTCACGTCGCTCCAGGCGTCGGGATTCTTGCCGAGCTCTTTGGTCAGGCGGCGGGCGTCCATCATGTGGCCGTAACCGATGTTGTAGGCGGTGAGGGCAAACCACACCTTCTCGTCATCGGGCACAGAATCCGGCACCTTCTCCATCATCTGTTGCAGATAGAGGGAGCCACCCTTGATGCTCTCTTCCGGATGAAGCCGGTCGTTGACTCCCATCGCCTTGGCGGTGGGCTCGGTCAGCATCATCATGCCGCGCACGCCGGTGTAGGAGCGGGCCTGCGGGTCCCAGTGGGACTCCTGATAGCTGATGGCGGCGAGCAGACGCCAGTCGATATTCTTGGCGTGAGTCTGGAACAGCGGCTGGTACTTGGGCAGCAGGCTCTTGGCGCGCTTGAGGAAGGTGCGGGTATCGACAAAGTCGAAGTTCTGCACGTGGCCGAAGTACTTCTCGTCCAGCTTGGCGATGGCACCATCCATAAAGCGCTGACCGAAGAAGTCGATCACGCTGGCATAGAGGCTGTCATCGGGCAGCTTGCTCATGGCCCAGGCAACGGTCTGCTTCTGGGCCAGGGTCAGCCCCTCGGTGAGCTCCGGGTAGTAGCGCTGGGTACGGGCCAGCACGGTATCCTGCACCACCGTGTAGTCAATCTTGCCATCCACCACCTGCTTGAGCAGCTCCTCTACATCGGCGTTGTCGCTGGTGCTCCAGGCTAGTTTCGGATTTTCTTTGCTCATCTCTTTGAGCAGATCTTCACCGGTGGAGCCGGCGGCCACCACCAGCTTGCCCTTGATATCGTTTAACGAGGCAGGCTTGGGTTTGCCGTTGCGGTAGACCAGTTTGGGAGAGACCTGATAGAAGCCCGGGCCGAAGCGAAACAGCTCGCGCCGCTCGGGGGTGACCATGATGGCGGCAGCCGCCAGATCGAGTTTGCCCTTTTTCAGCAGGGTGACCAGTTGGTCAGTGGTGTCGACCGGGATGATGGTGAGTTTCACCCCCAACCAATCGGCATAATTTTGCGCCAGCTCGTAATCGAACCCCTGGGCGAGGTCGTCACGCTGGTAATAGGAGGTGGGACCATAGATGGTGCCAACCCGGATCTCGCCTCGCTGGCGGATCTGCTCCAGCTGGCTGGAGGGGCTATAGAAGTCGCAGCCAACCAGTGTCAGCGTCAACAACAGCCCGATAAACAGTCGAAAAATGCAGCGCAAGTAGGTGAGTACCTTTGTTGAAAAAATCGGCATTTGTCAAAAAAGAGGCACCTTTATACCAGAGAGTGTGCGCAGAGTCACACTGCACGAAGTGAGAAAAACGTTTGTCCGCTGTGAGCCAGATCCCTATAATACGCGCGTCTCAATTCCCCCCCACTTTAAAACTTGGTGAGAAAGGTCATATGGATATCTTGCGTGGTGCCCCAGCACTGTCTGATTTTCGTGTCCAAAAACTGCTGCAACGCTTCGCACAGATGAGAAACGAGAGTGGAGTAGAGAGCGGAGTAGAGATAGAGGATGTCTATGCCGAGTATGTGCACTTTGCCGAGCTGACAAGCCCCCTCTCTCCCCCCGAGCGAGCGACCTTGGGCCAGCTCTTGCGCTACGGCCCGACCATCCCCGAACACACCCCCAGCGGTCAGCTGTTTCTTGTTACCCCCCGCCCCGGCACTATCTCCCCCTGGTCTTCCAAAGCAACCGACATCGCCCACAACTGCGGCCTGAAACAGGTCAAGCGGCTGGAGCGTGGTATTGCCTATTACCTGACCATCAAGGGGCAGGGTGAGCTGAGTGCCGCCCAGCGTAGCGCCATTGCCGCTGTGCTCCATGATCGGATGATGGAAGTGGTGTTTGCCGAGATGAGCGAAGCTGCCGCCCTGTTTGCTCACCACGAGCCGCGCCCCTTCACCCAGGTGGATGTGCTGGGCGGTGGTCGCGCAGCCCTGGCCGAAGCCAACGTGGCGCTCGGTCTGGCGCTGGCCGACGACGAAATCGACTATCTGGTGGAGAACTTCACCAAGTTGGGTCGCAACCCCAACGACATCGAGCTCTACATGTTCGCCCAGGCGAACTCCGAACACTGCCGTCACAAGATCTTCAATGCCGACTGGACCATCGATGGCGAGCAGCAGCCCAAGTCGCTATTCAAGATGATCAAGAACACCTTCGAGCAGACGCCGGATCATGTCCTCTCTGCCTATAAAGACAACGCCGCCGTGATGGAAGGGAGCCTGGGTGGCCGCTTCTTCCCGAGCCCGGCCAACGGCGAATACCAGTATCACCAGGAACAGGTCGACATCCTGATGAAGGTGGAGACCCACAACCACCCGACCGCCATCTCCCCGTTCCCGGGCGCAGCCACCGGCTCCGGCGGCGAAATTCGCGACGAGGGAGCCACCGGTCGCGGTGCCAAGCCCAAGGCGGGTCTGGTCGGTTTCTCCGTCTCCAACCTGCGCATCCCAGGTTTCGAACAGCCCTGGGAGCAGGATTTCGGCAAGCCGAGCCGTATCGTCAGTGCCTTCGACATCATGCAGGAGGGGCCGCTCGGCGGCGCCGCGTTTAACAACGAGTTCGGCCGTCCGGCCATTCTCGGCTACTTCCGTACCTTCGAAGAGGAGGTGCCGAGCCACAACGGCGTCGAGGTGCGTGGCTACCACAAACCCATCATGTTGGCAGGCGGCATCGGCAACATCCGCACCGAACATGTCCAGAAAGGGGAGATCCCGGTCGGCGCGGCGCTTATCGTGCTGGGCGGTCCGGCGATGAACATCGGTCTGGGCGGTGGTGCCGCATCCTCCATGGCCTCCGGCCAGTCAGCCGAAGATCTCGACTTTGCCTCGGTGCAGCGTGATAACCCCGAGATGGAGCGCCGTTGCCAGGAGGTGATCGATCGCTGCTGGCAGCTGGGGGACGACAACCCTATCGTCTTTATCCACGATGTGGGGGCGGGTGGTCTCTCCAACGCCATGCCGGAGCTGGTCAACGACGGTGAGCGTGGCGGTCGTTTCGATCTGCGCGCCATCCAGAGCGACGAGCCGGGCATGAGCCCGCTGGAGATCTGGTGCAACGAATCCCAGGAGCGTTACGTGCTGGCGGTAGCGCAGGACAAGTTGCCGCTGTTCAAGGCGCTGTGCGAGCGTGAGCGCGCACCCTATGCCGTGATCGGTACCGCGACCGAAGAGAAGCATCTGACCCTCTCTGACAGCCACTTTGACAACCAACCCATCGATCTGCCGCTGGACGTGCTGCTGGGCAAGGCCCCCAAGATGCACCGTGACGTGGTGACCCTGCCAGCACAGGGCAAAGCGCTCCAGCTCGATGGCATCACTTTGAGTGACGCGGCCGAGCGGGTTCTGCGTCTGCCGACCGTGGCGGAGAAGTCCTTCCTTATCACCATCGGCGATCGCAGCGTGACTGGCTTGGTCAATCGCGACCAGATGGTTGGCCCCTGGCAGATCCCGGTGGCCGATTGCGCCGTCACCGCTGCCACCTATGACAGCTATCACGGCGAAGCCATGTCCATGGGCGAGCGAACCCCGGTGGCGCTGCTCTCCCACGCCGCCTCCGCTCGTATGGCGGTGGCGGAAGCGCTCACCAACCTAGCGCCGGCCCATATCGGGTCGCTGAAGCGGGTCAAGCTCTCCGCCAACTGGATGGCCGCTGCCGGTCACCCGGGGGAAGATGCCGGGCTCTATGAGGCGGTCAAGGCGGTGGGCGAGGAGCTCTGTCCGGCCTTGGGCATCACCATTCCTGTGGGCAAGGACTCCATGTCCATGAAGACCCGCTGGCAGCAGGATGGCAAGGAGCACAGCGTCACCTCGCCGCTCTCCCTGCTCATCTCCGCTTTTGCCCGGGTCGAGGATGTGCGCAACACGGTTACTCCGCAACTGCGTACCGATCTCGGTGAAACCGACCTTATCCTCGTCGACCTTGGCAATGGCAAGCAGCGCCTCGGCGCCTCGGCGTTGGCGCAGGTCTATCGCCAGCTGGGTGACAAGGCGCCGGATCTCGACAATCCGGTCCAGCTCAAAGGCTTCTTCAACGCCATTCAGGCGCTGGTGGCCGATCGCAAGCTGATCGCCTATCACGACCGCTCCGACGGCGGCCTGTTTGTCACTCTGGTGGAGATGGCGTTTGCTGGTCACTGCGGTCTCGACATCCAGCTCGATCGCATCGGCGGCGAGCTGCTGCCGGCGCTGTTCAACGAAGAGCTGGGCGCCGTCATTCAGGTACGCCGTGAAGACAAAGAGGCGGTGATGACCCTGCTGGCCGGTCACGGTCTTGCAGCCTGCTCCCATGTGCTCGGTACCGTGCGCGAAGGGGATCTCATCACCTTGCAGCGGGGCGGTCAGGAGGTCTATCGTGCCAGCCGTACCGCTCTTCGCACCATCTGGGGCGAGACCAGCTGGCAGATGCAGCGCCTGCGCGACAACCCCGAGTGCGCCGACAGTGAGCACGCGGCCCGTCAGGACGCCACCGATCCGGGTCTGCATGCCAAGCTGACTTACAACCCGTCCGAGGATGTGGCTGCACCTTACATTGCCCGCGGGGTCTCCCCCCGTCTGGCGGTGTTGCGCGAGCAGGGGGTCAACTCTCATGTAGAGATGGCAGCGGCGTTCGATCGTGCCGGTTTCGCGGCGGTCGATGTCCATATGAGCGACATTCTCTCCGGTCGCATCAAGCTGGAGGAGTTCCAGACCCTGGTGGCCTGTGGCGGCTTCTCCTACGGTGACGTGCTGGGGGCGGGGGAAGGCTGGGCCAAGTCCATCCTGTTCAATGACAACGCCCGCGAGCAGTTCCAGCGCTTCTTCGAGCGCGGCGATACCCTCTCTCTGGGTGTCTGCAACGGTTGCCAGATGATGTCCAACCTGCGCGACCTCATCCCGGGCGCCGATCTCTGGCCGCGCTTTGTGCGCAACCGCTCCGAGCGCTTCGAGGCCCGCTTCAGCCTGGTGCAGGTGCAGGAGTCCCCATCGGCCTTCTTCGCCGGCATGGCGGGTTCAGTGATGCCGATTGCCGTCTCCCACGGGGAAGGGCGAGTGGAGGTGCGCGATGCCGCTCACCTGAACGCACTGCAGCAGAGCGGTCTGGTAGGGCTGCGCTTTGTCGATAACCGCGGCAGCGTGACCGAGCAGTACCCGGCCAACCCCAACGGCTCGCCGGACGGCATCACCGCAGTGACTACCACCGACGGTCGCGCCACCATCATGATGCCGCACCCGGAGCGGGTGTTCCGCACCGTGGCCAACTCCTGGCACCCTGACAACTGGGGCGAGGATGGTGCCTGGATGCGGATGTTCCGCAACGCCCGGGTTCGTCTGGGTTAATAGAGACAGCACCAGCGCATAAAAACAGAAACCGGCCAATTGGCCGGTTTTTTTATCCGTGTCGTTACGGCTTGCCGAGCGGTTGGGGGATAAAGTCTCCCCGGTCGAGGATCCGCAGACAGGCATCCACCACATCCGCATCGAGCTGATGGCCGCGCATCTGGATGATCTGCTCCCTGGCCTGGGGAATGCCGAGGGCGGCGCGATAGGGGCGATCCGAGGACATGGATTCGACGATATCGGCGACGGTGAGGATGCGGGCCTCCAGCAGGATCTCATCCCCCTTGAGCCCCTGCGGATAGCCGGAGCCATCAAGATACTCGTGGTGCTGGTGGATCATCCGGGCGATGGGCCAGGGGAAGTCGATATCCTTGAGCACCAGATAGCCGATGGCGGGGTGTTCCTTGACCAGCTCGAACTCCAGTGGCGTGAGGCGTTCCGGTTTGGTGAGAATTTCAGCCGGTACCTGGATCTTGCCGATATCGTGCACCATGGCGCCCAGATAGATCCCCCGCAGCCGCTTCTCTTCCAGCCTGAGCTCCCGGCCGATGGCTTGGGCCAGCTTGGCCACATGTTTCTGATGGCCAGCGGTATAGGGATCGCGCTGCTCCAGCACGGCGGCGATGGCACCCAGCGCATCTTCCAGTGCCAGCTCCAGCTGGCGGGCATGGAAGATCTTCTCCTGTTGCGAGCGCAGATAAGCCTGCTGGGTATGGCGCGCCTGCAGGCCATAGGTGAGGTAGTCGGTCAGCTGGATGAAGAGTTGCTCCTCCTCCTGGCTGAACAACAGTGGCTGGTCGCTGTGAATGACCAGCGCACCGGCCAGATCCTCCTGCAGTTGCAAGGGGATCAGCAGGCGGGATCGCAACGGGTGGCGGCCGGTATGGGGCCGCTCGTGGAAGATCACCTGATTGAGGCGCCGCTGGTGGAGGATGGCCTGGGTGAGGGCCTCATCGTTCAACCACAGCGTTTGTTCCGAGGCATCGGCACTGCCTGCCTGCGCCACGATCCTCGGCGGTTGGGCGAGTTCGGGCTGGCCTTGCAGCACTGCCACCAGCGGAAAACGGTCATCGACGGCGATGGCATCGCAGATATCCTGCAGCAGTTGTGGCTCATCGCCCGGTTTGAGCAGGGCGTGGTGGGCGCGGCTGATCGCTTGCTGGGTCCAGGTGTACTGTTGCAGTTTCTCCTGCTGCCACTTCTGCTCGGTAATGTCTTCGAAGAAGACGCCGACCCCCACGATGACCCCCGCCTCATCACGCAGGGGAAACTTGGTGGTGCTGAGCCAGCGGGCTTCTCCCCCCTTCAGATAGGGCTCTTCGATGTGCTGGTGTATCCCCTCGCGCATGACTCGGGCGTCATCCTCCCGATAGCGCTGTACCAGTTCGGGGGGAAAGAAGTCGCAGTCATTCTTGCCCACCAGTGCCTCTGGTGAGAGAGCTAGATCCGCCGCCAGCAGGCGGTTGCCCGCGATGTAGCTGAATCGGGTGTCTTTGAGCAGCACCCGATAGGGAAGCTGATCCATCACCTGGGTCAGCAACAGTGCCGAGGAGGGGAGCGCATCGGTCAGTGGGTGGGGGAGTGCACAGGAGGTGAGGAGTTCGGACATCTTATCCCGCCTTGTCTGCAAGTTGACTGATGGGAGGACCGAAGTGGTAGCCGGTCTGCCAGAGCACGATACAGCTATTGACCACTTTTTCATCGTAATGGATCCCGGCATAGCGGGTCAGTTCGGCAAAGGCGTCACTCAGGGGCATGGCCCGGCGGAACGGGCGATGGGAGGTCATGGCGATCAGCGAGTCGGCCACCCGGATAATGCGCGCCTCCAGGGTAATGGCGTTGCCCGCCAGCCCCTGCGGATAGCCGCTGCCATCGAGGTTTTCGTGGTGCTGCAGCACTATGGTGGCGATGGGCCAGGGGAAGTCGATCTGTTTGAGAATATCGTGGCCGGCCTGGGGGTGCTGCTTGATCAGTTCGAACTCCACCGGCCGCAATTCACGGGGGCGAGTGATGATCTCGGTGGGGATCTGCAGCAGGCCGATATTGTGCACCATGGCCGCCAGTCCCAGCGCATCCAGCCGCTCTTGCCGCAGTTGCATGGCCTGCCCGATGGCCAGTGCCAAATCGCGCACCCTCAGCTCATGGCCCGCACTGTTGCGATCCTTGTGGCTGATGGCGCTGGCGAGGGCACTGATGGTCTGGAACAGCAGGTCACGCTGGTGACGCTCGCTCTCCTTGAGGCGGGTGATGTCGACCAGGGTGCCGATGATGCCGGCAACCATCCCCTGATGGTCATAGAAGAGATCCTTGAAACAGATGACCTGATAGCGCATGCCATTGCGATCATGCAACTGCTGTTCGATGCACTGGGGCTGGCGACTGCGCAGCAACTCGGCTTCCCGCATGCTGTAGGCTTCGGCAAGCCCGACTGGCAGCAGCTCCTCGACCCGTCGACCCAGCAGCGCCTCCTTGCCGAGGCCGATCACCTGATTGAAGGCCTGGTTGCAGCCCAGAAATCGCCCTTCGATATCTTTGTAGAACACCGGGATCGGGATGGCCTTGAGCAGGGATTCGTTGAAGTGTTTCAGATCCTTCAGTTCGGCCTGCTGACGCAGGGCGAGCAGCTCGCTGTCTTTGCAGAGGGAAATGGCGCGGGCCAGGTTGCCGAGCACCGGGCTGAACAGATGGCAGACGGGTACGATCTGCTGATGTGGCTGGGGGGCGAGCAGCAAGATGAGATAACCCCCTTCAACCTTGAGCCGATAGGCAAACTGGTAGGGGCGGCTGCCCGGCAGGGGGAGCGTATGTTGCAGCAGGCAGTGTTCCTCCTCGCTGACCCACCCAGGCAGGGGCAGGGTGGTGCCGGTGTGCTGGCGCAGCTGCTCGTCGCCGATCACCTTGAGCAGCTTGTATCCCTCCCGTTGTTGCTGCAATACCGCACCAACCGGCGTGGCGCAGTGATGCATAAAACGTTGCAGTACCTTGGTGAGCAGCGCATCCAGCGTCACTTCACGCCCGATGCAGAGCGCCAGATCGCAGACGATGGCCATGGCGTGGTCGTTGTTCATATCAATGCCCCGTTACAGAGAATGGCGCCGTTATGAAATTGGGGGTAATCCCCGCGGCGCACGCTGCCAATTTCGCCAAGGGAAAGGGCTCCTGCCAGATCGCCGGCCCCCGAGTGGGTCAGCAGGGTGTGCAGCTCGGTCACTGTCTGCTGGTCGAAGTGCAGCTGGCGTCCTGCGCAGTAGTAGACCTCCAGCAAGTGTGCCCGGGTGAGGGTTTGTTGCTGGTTGAGGCGCCTGGCCAGTGAGCAGGCATGTTCGGTGGCACTCTCTGGCGCCTTCAGCAGAGTGAGGATGCTGTGCTCCGCGACCTCGCCGGCGCAGAGCAGGGCGCCGTCATCGTTTGCCTCGACGGGGATCCTGACAATCACATCACCGTTGGCCCGCAGCAGGCCCAGTGGCATGTGCACCACGAAACGGTAGAGCTCCTCGCGCACCATAGTGTGCTGGAATTGCTGGCGGATCAGCCCCTGATATTTTTGAAAGGCCGGTTGCCAATCGATGTAGGCAATCTTGTTCGCTTCACTGCTGGTGGCCAGCATCGGTTGGGCCGAGAGTTGGTATCCATGTTCCAGAAAGGGAAAGCTGTTGCTGGGCAGCAGTGTGCAGTTGACCCCGTAGGCAAGTTGCCGTTGATTGTCGAACAGGCAGGCAAGGGGGGTGAAGCTGCCGCTGCCTGCGTTGGCGCCGGCATAGTTGACGCGATTGGCCAGTTGCAGATAAAGCGCATCCAGAATGGAGGCGATATTGGGAATGAGGTTGTCGAAGGTCAGAAACAGGGTTGGTGGCGGCGAAGGGGTTGGCCAGGTGGCCAGCATGTTCTCCACCTGTTCCGCAATCCGGTGGGCAAGGGATACTGCGCTGGCCTGCGGTGTCAGGGGCAGCAGTGTGGCGTGATAGGGGTTGGCTCTGGGCAGTAGCCAGGCCCCTTGCGGCAACAATCCTTGCGCACCGATCAGCTGGGGGAAAATGGCGCCATCCAGGGCGATGTTGAAGTCGCGGCACAACTGCTGCAACAGGGGAACCTGTGCGCAATCCTGTTCGGCCAGCAGTATGGTCAGCTTGCCTCCTTGCAAGGGTGCCAGCGTGGCGGCCAGTTCTGTCGGGTTAAATTGGCAAACGTAGTGTTGCTTCATCAATCTGAACTCCATTCCAGAATATAACCAATATATCAATAAGGAATTCAAGAGGGTATGAGGATCTCGCCCGGTTCTGGTTGTATGGCAAAAACCATGATGGGAATCACCCTCGCTGACTGATCTGTCATTTGCTGGCCTGTGGAGTGCGCGATGCTGTTGTTACGCAAATAGAAAACCGGCAGCCAAGGCTGCCGGTTTTGCGGGTAATGAGGGGTAGCGACGGTAAAGGTTACTGCAATACCACGTGCTGGAACCCTTGTACCAGGCTGATGACCGGCTGGGGATAGAGCCCCAGCAACACCACCAGCGCTGCAGAGAGCAGCACTACCACTCCACCGGAGGAGAGCGCCCAGTCGGCGCTGGCATCCCGCTGCTGCATGCCTGGTTCGCGCAGATAGAGGGTCACCATCACCTTGAGGTAGTAGTAGAGACCCAGTGCGCTGCCGAGCACGATGGCACCGGAGAGCCACCAGAGCTGCGCCTCGACGGTGACACCGATGAGGTAGAACTTGCCGATAAAGCCGAGGGTCATCGGGATGCCCGCGAGTGACAACATCATCACTGTCAGTACGGCAGTCAGATAGGGGCGCTTCCAGAACAGACCACGATAGCTGTGCAGGGAGTCGGCATCCTTGCCGCGATAGGGGCTCGACATCATGCTCACCACCCCAAAGGCACCCAGGCTGGTGAACAGATACATCAGCAGGTAGACCCCGGCTGCTTCCACCGGCATCTGGCCGAATCGGCTCGCCACGATCACCGCCAGCAGGTAACCGAAGTGGGAGATGGAAGAGTAACCCAGCATCCGTTTGACGTTGGTCTGCACCAGGGCCAGCAGGTTGCCGACCATGATGGAGATGACCGCCATGGCTGCCAGCAGCCAGTGGATCATGGGATCGCTCGCCGCCGGTACCGCCAGATAGAAGCGCAGCAGCACGGCAAAGACCGCCACCTTACTGACGGTGGCGAGGAAGGTGGCGACCGGTGCCGGGGCACCTTCGTAGACATCCGGGGTCCAGAGGTGGAAGGGGGCCAGGGAGAGTTTAAAGGCGAAACCGACCAGCATTAACCCCAAACCGCCCATCAGCAGCGGATGGTGAGCCGGGCTCTCGGCCAGGGTCTGCCCCAGGGCGGCAAAGCTCAGGCTGCCCGCCTGTGCGTAGAGTAGCGCCATGCCAAACAGCAGGAAGGCGGTGGCGGCGGCAGAGAGCACCATGTATTTCACCGCAGCTTCCAGCGAGTGGCGCTCGCGGTAGGCGTAACCCACCAGACCGAACATTGGCAGGGTCAGCATCTCGATCCCGATAAAGAGAGAGGCGAGGTGACGGGAGCAGGCCAGCACCAGACCACCAGCGGTGGCGATCAGCAGCAGCAGGAAGAACTCCTCCCGGTTGTCCGGGTAGGCTTTCAGCCACGATTGACCGAAGGTGCAGGTGGCCAGGGCGCCGATCAGTACGAGACCCATGTAGAAGACGGCGTAACTGTCCACTTGCAGCAGCGGGGTGACCCCCTGATCCCCTTGCGCCATCACGATGGGCAGCGAGAACAGAGCAAGGTTGAGGCCAACAATGGTCACGGTAAAGGCGGTAGTGACACAGCGGCGCCAGGCGATGGCCAGCATCAGGGCCGCCATGGCCCCGGTGGTCAACAGCAGGGGAAGCAGTGCCAGCAGTTGGGAAGCGGAGAAAGTCATTGCAGGGCTCCAGCAGTCGGCAGCAGATACCAGTGCAGCACGTTGATAAGGCTGCTGCTGGCGGTGTCAATCACGGGTTGGGGATAGAGGCCAAGCAGAACCAGCAGGCCCGCGATCACCATCATCATGGTCAGCTCGCGGCGATCCAGCCCCTTGAGCATGCTCTCATCCTTGGCGGGGCCAAAGCAGGCACGCTGCAACATGATGAGAGAGTAGACCGAGGCCAGCACCAGACCGAAGGTGGCGACCGCCGTGATGACAGGGGCAACCTGGAAGCTGCCGACCAGGATCAGGAACTCGCCGACAAAGTTGCCGGTGCCCGGCATGCCGAGCGACGCTACCGAGAAGAAGAGCATCACGCCGGGCAGATAGCGCAGGCGTCCCCACAGGCCGCCCATCTGGCGCAGATCCCGGGTGTGCAACCGCTCGTAGAGCTGACCGCAGAGGATAAAGAGGCCGGCAGCCGAGAGACCGTGGGCGATCATCTGCACCACGGCGCCCTGCAGGGCCAGCTCGCTACCCGAGTAGATGGCGATCATCACAAAGCCCATGTGGGAGATGCTGGTGTAGGCTACCAGCCGTTTGATGTCGGTCTGGGCAAAGGCCAAGATGGCACCGTAGACGATCCCGATCAGGCCAAGCACCATGGCGTAGGGAGCAAATTCGGCTGAGGCCTCGGGGAAGAGCGGCAAGGCAAAGCGCAGCAGACCATAGGCGGCGGTTTTGAGCAAAATACCGGCCAAATCCACCGAGCCTGCGGTCGGCGCCTGACTGTGGGCATCCGGCAGCCAGCCGTGCAGCGGTACCAGCGGCATCTTGACCGCGAAGGCGATAAAGAATCCCAGCATCAGCAGCCACTGAACGCCCTTGCTCATCGGGGTATTGAGCAGCTCCAGATAGTTGAAGGTGAAGACTCCGGTGGCATGCTGGTGGGTCAGCACCAGCCCGATGATGGCCACCAGCATGATAAGGCCGCTCACCTGGGTGTAGATGAAGAACTTGGTCGCGGCGTTGATCCGTGATTTGCCGTCAGTGACCGAGTGGCCCCAGAGCGCAATCAGGAAGTACATGGGGACCAGCATCATCTCCCAGAAGAAGAAGAAGAGGAACAGGTCCAGCGCCATAAAGACCCCGAGCACGCCGCCCAGGATCCAGAGCAGGTTGAGGTGGAAGAAGCCGATGCGCTGCACGATCTCTTTCCACGAACAGAGAATGGCCAGCACCCCGATAAAGCAGGTGAGGATCACCATCAAGAGCGACAGGCCATCCACCGCCAGATGCAAAGAGATGCCGAAGCGGGGGATCCACGGCAGGCGCCACTCGGCGGCCCAGGCGGAGGCAGCACCGGAGACGCCCGCGCTGTCTAGGCCCGTGGTGGCAAGGGAGAAATCACCACTTAGCCAGATGGCACAGGAGAGCAGCAGGCTGGCGCTCATGGAGAGCAGGGCTACCCAGCGGACAAACTGCCCGCCGAGACGCTCCATCTGCCAGCAGAGCAAGCCGCCGATAAAAGGAATTAGCAAGATCCAGAGTAAGGTCACGGTATCAGCTCTCGTTCAAGTTCATATGAGATTGCGCTCCCTGTTCCATCAGGGAGAGCAAACAGCCTAGCTGTATGATTGTCCGGTTGTTCATCGCGTTACCCCAGCAGCAACAGCGCCAGCACCAGCACGGCGCCGATCCCCATGGAGGCGGCATACCAGCGCAACTTGCCGGTCACGGTCCAGGCCAGCAGCTGGTTGCCACGCAGGGCAAACCAGGCGGGCAGGCCCATCATCCAGTCCAGCGGATCCTGCCCGACCAGACGGGTCGCCAGCAGATAGGGTTTGACCCACAGCTGGTCATAGAGCCAGTCAAAGCCCCAGGCGTTGAACCAGAGGGTGCTGAGCAGGCGGCCCGGCGCGCTGTTGGCAATGGAGGTGGCCAGACGGCGCTCACCAAGGAACAGAAACGCAGCCAGCACAATGCCAGCGATGGCGATGATGCCAGAGGCTACCTCCAGTGCATGGCGACCCTCTTCGATATGGTCACCAGGGCCTGCGGGTAGTACACCTGCCAGTGGCGGGGTGATCAGCGCGCCTATGCCGGTGGAGAGCACCAGCAATACCAGCAGCGGCAGATGGTGAGCCAGACCGTGGCCCGCATGGGCTTTGGTCTTCTCTTTGCCATGGAAGGCGATAAAGATCAGCCGGAAGGTGTAGAGCGAGGTGAGGAATGCCCCTACCAGACCTGCCCACAGCATTGCGGTTTGGCCAGAGGCTGCTACTTGCCACAGGATGGCGTCCTTACTGTAGAAACCGGAAGTGACCAGCGGCAGCGCGGCCAGCGCCGAACCACCCACCAGGAAGCAGGCATAGACCAGCGGCAGACTCTTGCGCAGGCCACCCATCTTGAAGATGTTCTGCTCATGGTGGCAGGCAACGATAACGGCACCGGCGGAGAGGAACAGCAGCGCCTTGAAGAAGGCGTGGGTCATCAGGTGGAAGATGGCCCCTTCCCATGCGCCGACACCCAGTGCCAGAAACATGTAGCCAATCTGGCTCATGGTGGAGTAGGCGAGGATCCGCTTGATATCGGTCTGAACCAGCGCGGCAAAGCCTGCCAGCACTAGCGTGATGGCGCCAACCAGCCCGACCAGATGGAGGAGCTCTGGCGCCAGCAGGAACAGGCCGTGGGTACGGGCAATCAGGTAGACACCGGCGGTCACCATGGTGGCGGCGTGGATCAGCGCTGAGACCGGGGTCGGGCCTGCCATCGCATCCGCCAGCCAGGTTTGCAGCGGCAGCTGGGCCGATTTGCCGACCGCGCCGCCCAAAAGCATCAGGCAGGCCAGCGACAGGGCAGGGGAGCCCTCGGCAAACAGGGTCGGGGCACGAACCAGCAGCTCGTGGATATTGAGGGTGCCCAGCTCCCGATAGAGGATAAACAGGCCGATGGCGAGGAAGACATCACCCACCCGGGTCACGACAAATGCCTTGAGGGCCGCCGCTCCGTTCTTGCGATCCTTGTAGTAGAAGCCGATCAGCAGATAGCTGCACAGCCCTACCCCTTCCCAGCCGAGGTAGACAAACAGCAGGTCATCGGCCAGCACCAGAAACAGCATGCTGGCGATAAAGAGGTTGGTGTAGGTGAAGAAGCGGGAGTAACCCTCTTCCCCGCGCATATACCAGGAGGCGAACAGGTGGATAAAGAAACCGACCCCGGTCACCACCCCCAGCATGGTCAGCGACAGGCCATCCAGTGCCAGCGAGAAGCTCGGGGTAAAGTTGCCCACCGCCATCCATTGCCACAGGCGCTGGATATAGACGCCTCCCTCAGGCGGGTTGCCCAGAAAGTCGATGCCGACCCACAGGGTAGTGAGGGCCGACAGGCCAATGGAGCCAACCCCGATCAGCGCCGAGGTACGCTCACCAAACCGGCCGAGGGAGAAGGCCAACACCAGCCATCCCAGCAGCGGAAATAGAAAAGTCAGATATAAGAGGCTCATCCGCGCATCTCGCTCACAGTGTCCACGTTCAGGGTGTGGTAACGACGATAGAGCAGCAGTAACAGGGCAAGGCCGATACTGGCCTCCGCTGCCGCCAGAGAAATCACCAGGATATACATGATCTGGCCATCGGCCTGGGCCCAGCGGCTACCCGCCACCACAAACGCCAGTGCCGAGGCATTCATCATGATCTCGATACTCATCAGGATGTAGAGCAGGTTGCGGCGGATCAGCAGACCGCACAAGCCGATGCAGAAGAGCACCGCGGCCAGCAGGAGGCCGTGCTCCATAGGGATTCCATTCATTGCTGACCTCCTTCTTGTGCAGAGCGGGAAGCAGAGCGCGGGACGGAGAGCACTTCACCGCTCTTCTCTTCCCGACCCAGGTGATAGGCGGTTACCAGACCCGCCAGCAGCAGGATGGAGGCGAGCTCTACCGCCAGCACATAGGGGCCAAAGAGCTCGACACCCACCTGCTTGGCGGTCACCTCGGTCACTCCGATCAGGCCCCCGGTCACCCCGAGAATGCCGTGGGCCAGAAAGCCCAGCAGGATCAGCGAGAGCAGGGCAGGGCCCCCCCAGGTCATGGGGGTGAGCCACTTTTTCTCCTGTGCCTGGGCACTCCCCAAGTTCAGCATCATCACCACGAACACGAACAGCACCATGATGGCGCCGGCGTAGACGATCACCTGCAGGGCTCCCGCAAAGGCGGCACCCAGGCAGAAGAAGATCATGGCCACGGCGATGAGGGAGATGATGAGATTGAGCAGCGCATGCATGGGATTGCTGGTGCTGATCACCCGCAGCGTGCTGTAAATGGCCACCAGGGCCGAGGCATAAAATGCCAGTTCCATGATTGACTCCTCAGGGCAGCAGGCTCTTGACATCGATGGGCTTGGCTTCGTTTTCGGCATCCCCTTTCGGCTTGCCGTCGATGGCCATCCCGCTCATGCGATAGAAGTTGTAGTCCGGGTATTTGCCGGGCCCGCTGATCAGCAGATCCTCCTTCTCGTACACCAGATCCTGGCGGCGATACTCACCCATCTCGAAATCCGGTGTCAGCTGGATGGCGGTGGTGGGGCAAGCCTCTTCACACAGGCCGCAGAAGATGCAGCGAGAGAAGTTGATGCGAAAGAACTCCGGATACCAGCGACCATCTTCCCGCTCGGATTTTTGCAGCGAGATGCAGCCGACCGGGCAGGCAACTGCGCAGAGGTTGCAGGCCACGCAGCGCTCGTCCCCGTCGGGGTCGCGGGTCAGCACGATGCGACCGCGGTAGCGGGGGGCCGCATAGACTGCCTGCTCCGGATAGTTGAGGGTTTCACGGGGCCGCCAGGCATGGGAGAAGACCATGGCCAGACTGCGTAACTGGGTGCCGACACCCTGAATAATGCTAACAATTTTCATATTGAGTGCCTCACTGCGTACTTATCAGTACAACTGCCGCGGTGACCAGCATATTGATCAGGGTCAGCGGCAAGCAGACTTTCCAGCCAAACGACATCACTTGGTCAAAGCGCGGGCGAGGCAGGGAGGCCCGCAGCAGGATGAAGAACACCATGAAACAGGCGGTCTTCAGGGCAAACCAGATGAAGGGGGGCAGCCAGGGGCCGTGCCAGCCACCGAAGAAGAGGGTCACGATGAGCGAGGAGATCAGCACGATGCCGATATATTCGCCCACGAAGAAGAGACCCCACTTCATCCCCGCATACTCGATGTGATAGCCATCGGCGAGCTCCTGCTCGGCTTCTGGCTGATCGAACGGGTGACGGTGGGTGACGGCGACACCGGCAAACAGGAAGGTGACAAAGCCCAGGATCTGGGGCACCACGTTCCACAAGTCTGCCTGTGCCTCGACGATATCCCGCAGGTTGAAACTGCCGGTCTGGATCACAATCCCCATCAGGGATAGCCCGAGAAACACCTCGTAGGAGAGGGTCTGGGCCGAGGCGCGCAAGCTGCCGAGCAATGAGTATTTGTTGTTGCTCGACCAGCCGGCGAACAGCACCGCATAGACCGCCAGCCCCGCGATGGCCAGGATGTAGAGCAGCCCCACATTGAGGTCCGCCACGCCCCAGGTGGGGGTGATGGGCACCACCGCAAACGCCAGAATAAAGGCGGTGAAGGCGATGATGGGGGCCAGGATAAAGATCCGCCGATCGGCGAACGGCGGGATCCAGTCCTCCTTGAAGAACATCTTGATCATGTCGGCGGCCAGCTGGAGCAGACCAAACGGCCCCACCCGGTTGGGGCCGTAGCGATCCTGCCACAGGGCCAGCAGACGGCGCTCGATGAAGCTCATGAAGGCGCCAGCCCCCACGATCCCCACCAGCACGACCAGTGCCTTGCCCACCTCCAGCAACAGATCGATCAGCGACTCGCTCATGCGATCACCTCCTGCAGGTTAGTGATTGAGGCTTGTTGCAGGGCTGTCGGCAGGCCGTTCACCCCAAGGGGGAGCCCCACCAGACCGGCGCTCAGCTGTTCGCTCAGGCGCAGGCGCAGTTGCCAGTGGCTACCGCCCCAGGAGAAGGAGACCTGACTGCCCCCGTGGAGGGCCAGACGCTGCGCATCAAGGGGATTGAGCACCAGCTCGGGTTCGGTCATCCGGGCCTGAATGACCGGGCTGCGAGCGGAGAGCTCCTCGCCGCCAAACAGCTGGGCATAATTGACCACTTGCAGCGCCTCTGCGGCCTTGAAGGGGGCGGGGATGGTGGTGAACCAGCCGAGCAGCTCCTTGCCTTCTGCCTGCGGGTCTGTTGCTTCCAGCAGACGGCGACCCGGATCGCCAGCACGCAGTTTGCCGCCCACTTCATCCTGGAACTTGTTCCAGGCGGAGGGAGAGTTCCAGCCCGGCGCCCAGGCGAACGGTACTTGCGGCAGCGGCTGACGGGCTCCGGCATACCCTTCCATGGAGAAGTTGAAGGGGGAGTCGGGATCTTGCGCTACCCGTGGCTCGCTGACGTTCTGATCCGCCAGCATGGAGGTGCGACCGCTGTAACGATGCGGCTCACGGGCCAGTCGCATGCCACGGATCCGCAAGCCTGCGTTGGGCGCCGCTTCCAGCATGGTAGCCAGCAGCGGATTGCTGGTGGCACAGTCATGGTTGACCTGGTCGAAGTTCTGCCAGCGCAGCGGCTTGCGTTCGATCGCCCCTTGCAGCGCCGCTAGCCAGCGCCACCCTTCACGCACCTGAATATCGGCGTTGTAAAAGGTGGGTGCATAGACCTGGAAGAAGCGCTGGGCGCGCCCTTCCATGTTCACCAGGGTGCCATCGGCTTCGGCAAAACTGGCCGCTGGCAGCACCAGATCAGCCTTGTTGGCGGTCGGGGTCGCCTGATGGTCGATGACCAGCAGGTGCTGCAGCCGTGCCAGTGCAGCATCCACCCGGTTGCGCGGCGCGCGGCGGTAGAGATCGTTCTCCAGGGTGACCAGCGCCAACCCCTCTTCGGCCTCGATACGCGCAAGGGCGGCTTCGAGTGGCTTGTCTGTCAAGGTTTGAGCGCCCAGCATGGCCAGACCCAGCGAGTTGGCCTCCTGGCCAACCAGCGCGATGTTGGCATCCAGACCTCGGCCTTTCAGGGCGCGGGCAATGTTGCTGGCCGCCTCAAGCAGCGCCACCTCGCGGGCAGTGGAGCCTGCAATGATGAGCGGCTTCCTGGCGTTGCCGAGCAGTTCGGCCCAGCGAGCCGCTTGTAGCTGCTGTTCGGGGCAGAGGTCGCTCACGGCCGGTGCGGCCGGGTCGAGCAGGTTGGCGATGGCAAAGCCAATGCGCGCCTGATCGGCATAGGGGGCGTGCAGCTTGTCGGCCGCCACATCGTCCAGACGGGTGGTGTCGAGACTGGTGATGAGCAGCGGATAGCGCTCGTTCTGACCCAGAGTCTGCACCGCGGCAACCTGCCACAGGTCGACCTTCATCTTGCGGGCCAGCTCGCGGGCCTTGCCCTTGACGGCTTGGCGCAGCGCCAACGCGATACGGGCTGCGCTCATGGTGACATCCTCGCCGAGCAGCAGAATGGCGTCGGCCTCTTCCATGTCCCGCAGGCTCGGAGTCGGCACGCCGCCCTGTTGCAGGATCTGCAGCATCTTCAGCTGACAGGCCCACTCGGCCTGCTCGACGCCAGCGTAGAAGTTGGCTGCACCCACTAGCTCGCGCAGGGCAAAGTTGCTCTCCAGCGAGGCGCGCGGCGATCCGATGCCGATGAGGTCGCGGGCCGTGCGCAGGGCATCGGCGGCGCGGTTGAGGGCGCCATCGACTGTGATGGCCAGCTGGTCGTTGCCATCTTTGAGCAGCGGTTGGCGCGGGCGGTCGGCCAGATTGACGTAGCCATAGCCAAAGCGGCCACGGTCACAGAGGAAGTAGTGGTTGACGCTGCCGTGGAAGCGGTTTTCAATGCGGCGCAGCTCGCCATAACGCTCACCCGGGCTGATGTTGCAACCCACGGAGCATTGCTGGCAGATGCTGGGAGCAAATTGCATGTCCCACTTGCGGTTGTAGCGCTCGGAGTGGGTCTTGTCGGTGAAGACGCCGGTGGGGCAGACCTCCACCAGGTTGCCGGAAAATTCACTCTCCAGGGTGCCATCCTCGACCCGCCCGAAATAGACGTTGTCGTGGGCACCATATACCCCGAGATCCTCGCCACCGGCATAATCCTTGTAGTAACGGACGCAGCGGTAGCAGGCGATGCAGCGGTTCATCTCGTGACCGATGAAGGGGCCCAGCTCCTGATTCTGGTGGGTGCGTTTGGTGAAGCGGTAGCGACGGCTGTTGTGGCCGGTCATCACCGTCATGTCCTGCAGGTGGCAGGCGCCGCCCTCTTCACACACCGGGCAGTCGTGGGGGTGGTTGGTCATCAGCCATTCCACCACGCTCTTGCGAAATTCTTTAGCCTCTTCATCCTCGATGGCGATGTAGCTGCCATCGGTGGCCGGGGTCATGCAGGACATGACCAGACGGCCGCGTTTGTCATCGGCATTCTGATACTGTTTGACCGCACACTGGCGGCAGGCGCCAACGCTACCCAGCGCCGGATGCCAGCAGAAATAGGGGACGTCCAGACCCAGCGACAGACAGGCTTGCAGCAGGTTATCTGCTCCGTCTACCTCGTACTCTTTGCCGTCTACATAAATGGTTGCCATACAACTTCCCTGAAACCTGTTTTGTGAAATCTGTGGTGTCGTTACCAGCGCTCGCCCAGCAGATTGGGCTGGATCCCTTTGACCGGCTTGCGGTTATCACCGCTGCCTTTGATCCCGGCCTCGAATTCGGAGCGGAAATATTTGATGGCGCTGGCCAGCGGCTCGACGGCGCCCGGCGCGTGGGCGCAGAAGGTCTTGCCCGGGCCAAGGAAACCGCAGAGTTGCTCCAGAGTCGCCAGATCGCCGGATTGCCCTTCGCCACGCTCCAGTGCCCGCAGCAGCTTGACGCTCCAGGGCAGGCCGTCGCGGCAGGGCGTGCACCAGCCGCACGATTCGCGGGCGAAGAACTCCTCCATGTTGCGCAGCAGGGAGACCATGCTGATGGAGTCATCCACCGCCATGGCGAGGCCAGTCCCCATCCGGGTACCTACCTTGCCGATACCGGCGGTATACATCTGGGCATCGAGGTGCTCCGGCAGCAGGAAGCCGGTGCCCGCGCCGCCCGGTTGCCAGGCTTTCAGGCGATAGCCGCTCTTCATGCCGCCGGCGTAATTTTCAAACAGCTCGCGGGCGGTGATGCCAAAGGGCAGCTCCCAGACCCCGGGGTTGTTCACCTTGCCGGAGAAGCCCATCAGCTTGGTGCCGTGATCTTCCGAGCCCGGCAGCGCCAGAGCGTGATACCAAGCCACCCCGTTGCCGATAATGGCGGGCACGTTGCAGAGGGTTTCGACGTTGTTGACACAGGTGGGTTTGCCCCAGACGCCGGAAACGGCGGGGAAGGGGGGTTTGGCACGCGGGTTGGCGCGGCGCCCTTCCAGCGAATTGATCAACGCCGTCTCTTCACCACAGATGTAGCGGCCGGCGCCGGTGTGGACGAACAGCTCGAAGTCAAAACCGGATCCCAGAATGTTCTTGCCCAGCAGACCGGCGGCCTTGGCCTCTTCCACCGCACGGCGCAGGTGGATGGCAGCATCCACATATTCGCCGCGCAGGAAGATGTAGCCGCGATAGGCTTTGAGCGCCCGGGCGCTGATGATAATCCCCTCGATCAGCAGATGGGGCAGTTGCTCCATCAGCAGGCGATCTTTCCAGGTGTTGGGCTCCATCTCGTCGGCGTTGCAGAGCAGGTAACGGATGTTCATGCTCTCGTCTTTGGGCATCAGCCCCCACTTCACACCAGTGGGGAAGCCCGCGCCGCCACGCCCCTTGAGACCGGCATCCTTGACGGTACTGACGATCTCGTCCGGGCTCATCTGGCCGAGCGCCTTGCGGGCGGCGTCATACCCCTGTTTGGCCTGATACTCCTCCAGCCACACCGGCTGGCCGTCATCCCGCAGCCGCCAGGTGAGCGGGTGGGTCTCGGGGGCTCGCGGGGTGCGATTGGCGGTGCCAAGAGAGGCGAGGATCTTGTTTTGCGGCAGGCTCATGGGTAAGCCTCCAGGGTTTTCAGCAAGGTCACCGGATCGAGGCCGCCATAGGTGTCGTCATCGATCATGATCGCTGGCCCCTTGTCGCAGTTGCCAAGGCAGCAGACCGGCAGCAGGGTGAAGCGGCCATCCGGGGTAGTTTGACCGGGGCCGAGGTTCATCACCTCCTTGAGACCGGCCAGCAGATCTTCATGGCCATTGATGTAGCAGACCATGCTGTCGCAGACGCGGATGATATGACGCCCCACCGGCTGGCGGAAGATCTGGCTGTAGAAGGTGGCGACCCCCTCCACGTCGCTGGCGGGAATGCCGAGCTCGGCCGCGATGGCATGAATGGCGCCGTCGGGAACCCAGCCTCTGGCCTGCTGCACGATCTTGAGCGCTTCGATGCTGGCGGCGCGGGGATCTTCGTAGTGGTGTTTCTCGTGTTCGATGGCATCGCGTTCAGCCTGGCTCAGAACGAAGTCGTCCTGTTTGCTGCTGCATGCCCCTTGCCCCTGTGGGGTCTGATTATTGTGACACTGACATTGCTGGCTCATGACTTGACCTTTGGTGGCTTGTCCTTTTACTGCTCGTCCGGCGATCCCAATTCCCGGCCATGGCCGGGAGGCGGGATCACTTAACGGTCCACATCCGACATAACAAAATCGATACTGCCCAGATAGACGATGAGGTCCGACACCATGCTGCCCTTGATCACCGAGGGGATCTGTTGCAGGTGAGCAAAGCTCGGGGTGCGGATCCGGGTCCGGTAGCTCATGGTGGAGCCGTCACTGGTCAGGTAGTAACTGTTGACCCCCTTGGTCGCCTCAATCATCTGGAACGACTCGGCAGCGGGCATCACCGGGCCCCAAGACACTTGCAGGAAGTGGTTGATCAGGGTCTCGATGTGCTGCAGGGTGCGCTCTTTGGGCGGCGGGGTGGTGAGGGGATGATCCGCCTTGAACGGCCCCTCCGGCATGTTCTTCATGCACTGTTCGATGATCGACATGCTCTGGCGGATCTCCTCGATCCGCACGGTGGCTCTGTCGTAGGCATCGCCATTGCTGCCGACCGGCACTTCAAAGTCGAACTGATCGTAACCGGAGTAGGGGCGCCACTTGCGTATGTCGAAGTTGAGGCCGGTGGCGCGCAATCCGGCCCCCGTGGTGCCCCAGGACAACGCCTGCTCGGTGGTGTAGGCAGAGACGCCTATGGTTCGACCGCGAAGAATGCTGTTGCGCATCGCCGCTTTTTCGTAATCCATCAGCCGCTTGGGCAGCCAGCTCAGCAGGTTGTCCTGCACCAGCCGTTGCCATCCCTTCGGCAAGTCGTGGGCCACACCGCCGATACGGAACCAGGCCGGGTGCATGCGGGCACCGGTGATCGCTTCGATGATGGTGTAGATCTTCTGCCGGTCGGTGAAGGTGAAGAAAACCGGGGTCATGGCCCCCACGTCCTGGATATAGGTCCCGAGGAACAAGAGGTGGCTCTGGATGCGGAACAGCTCTGCCATCATCACCCGGATCATGTCGACCCGCTGCGGCACCTTGATGCCGGCCAGCTTCTCGACCGCCAGCACATAGGGGAGGTTGTTCATCACCCCGCCCAGATACTCGACCCGGTCGGTATAGGGGATGTAACTGTGCCAGGACTGGCGCTCACCCATCTTCTCGGCACCGCGATGGTGATAGCCGATGTCGGGCACGCAGTTGCGGATCTCCTCGCCATCGAGCTGCAACACCAGCCGGAAGGCGCCGTGAGCAGAGGGGTGGTTGGGGCCGAGGTTGAGGAACATGTAGTCCTCGTTCTCGTTGCCGCGGGCCAGCCCCCACTCTTCCGGTTTGAACAGCAGGTTCTCCTGCTCCATGTCCTGTTTGGCGGCATCGAGCATGAAGGGATCGAATTCGGTGGCGCGCGCCGGGTAATCCTTGCGCAGCGGGTGACCCTGCCAGCTCTTGGGCATCATGATGCGGGTCAGATGGGGGTGGCCATCGAAGGTGATGCCCATCAGATCCCACACTTCCCGCTCGTACCAGTTGGCATTGGGGAAGTGGTTGGTGATGGTGGGCAGATGCAGGTCACTTTCTGCCAGCGCCACTTTCAACATAACATCGGCGTTACGGTCGATGGAGATGAGGTGATAGAAGACGGTGAAATCGCTCTGGGGCAGACCGTCGCGATGGCTGCGCAGCCGCTCGTCGGTGGCGCTGAGATCAAACAGCATCACAAACGGGGAGGGCACCTTGCGCAAAAAGCCCATCACATCCTGCAGCAGTTCGCGGGGAAGCCAGACCACCGGCACGCCGGTGCGTGTGGTCTGCACGGTGAAGTGCTCGGCCCCGAAGTGGGCAAACAGTTCGCCAATGACTTTGGCATCCTTGTGGTCGCTGGGCTGCCACTGGGCCATGGCGTAATTGCTGGGAAAATCACGAGTCAGTTTCATGGTCAGATCTCATCCGGCGTGCGCAGGTTGGTCACATTGATCCGTTCGCCGCGCTTGCGCTCTTTTTCGGCCTGCATCTGGGGACGGTAGATCCCCTGATCGCCCACCACCCAGGAGAGGGGGCGGCGCTCTTTGCCGATGGAGTCCTGCAGCAGCATCAGGGCTTGCAAAAAGGCTTCGGGACGGGGCGGGCAACCCGGAATGTAGACGTCGACCGGCAGGAACTTGTCCACCCCCTGCACCACGGAATAGATGTCATACATGCCCCCGGAGTTGGCACAGGCCCCCATGGAGATCACCCACTTGGGTTCGAGCAGCTGTTCATACAGGCGCTGGATAACTGGCGCCATCTTGATGAAGGGGGTCCCTGCAATCACCATGAAATCGGCCTGACGGGGCGAGGCACGGATAACTTCGGCGCCGAAGCGGGCCACATCGTGGGGGGAGGTGAAGGCGGTACACATCTCCACGTAGCAGCAGGAGATGCCGAAGTTGTAAGGCCAGAGGGAGTTTTTGCGGCCCCAGTTGACTGTGTCTTGCAGCACCTCCTCGAGGCGGCCCATCATGATGCCGCGCGTCGCTTCTTGCGCCAGTGGGTCATCGACGGTCTGGCGCTGCTCCTGGGGGTAGCGCTCAACGGGTGCATCCGGGTCAATCCGGGTCAGGGTGTACTTCATGGTGCAACCTCAAGGAAAGGGTCTGTGGTTCAATCACTGTTTTTGTTGTTCAGCTGCGGTTTGCGCGGTGACCAGTCCAGTGCGCCGATGCGCCAGAGGTAGATCAGGCCGATAAGCAGCAGTCCGATGAAAATGGTGGCTTCAATAAAGCCGACCCAGCCGCTCTCCCGCACGGAGACAGACCAGGCAAACAGGTAGAGCGCCTCGACGTCGAAGATGACGAAGAACATGGCGACCAGATAGAACTTGGCGGAAAAACGCAGGCGGGCACTGCCGACCGAGTCGACACCAGATTCAAATGGCTTGTTCTTGGTGCGGCCGTAGGCACGACCTCCCAGCAGGGCAGCGAGGCCTATCATCACCAGACAGATGGTGATGGCACCGATGACATAAATGGCAAAAGCCCAATGTTGAGCAGAAATATCAGCAAACATAGAGGTTTTTCCTAACCAAATTAATCAAGCGACTTAACAATAATGTTACGCATTATGACACTTTCGCACTGATTTACATGTCATTTTTACGGGTTAATTATTAATCGGTTAACCGGTAATTAAATTTTGTTAAGAAGCGCACTTTTTTGTTGGTTATGGCGGGCGAGAAAGGCCTGGAAAGCGCATAGAGCTGCTCCTCGTTATCACCTGAAAGGGGTAAATGCCGCGGGCGAAGCCGGATCAGGTCGGTATCGCGGGCAGGGGGCACAGGCGGGAGAAGAGCGTGATGGCGGGTGAGATAGGGGGCGGCAAGAGCAATAAAAAGAGAGGCTTTCAAGCCTCTCCTGTCATAGCGTTCCGGTTTCGAGCGTAGGGTGGTCAGGGTTTATTGGCGACCAGCAAGACCTGATCCGGGTAGGCGCCAATGGAGCGAAGACCGATATCTCCCGAGGTGATATCCAGATACGCCCGCTGACCATTGGCGGAGGTTACCGTGCTGCTCATCAGATAGACATAACCCTCATTGACCTCTTTACCGCCCCCCGCCATGGCACGCGGGAAAATGGCTTCATTGAGAGAGGGCTTGTAGCAGGCATGCTCGACCAGGGTCGCCAGCTCCTTGATGTCGGGCAGGCGCCACTGGCTGATACCGCCGAAGTGATAGAGAGCATGGCTGCTGTCACTGCGGATCCGCTCCGCCACTTGCAGCCCCTGCTGCCAGTAGTAAACGGTCGGTTCCCCCAGGCAACTGCTGCCACTCCATGTCTGCCCCAGTTTGCAGCGCATCCAGGTGAGGCCGGTGTGTTGATCCGTGACGGTGCCGTTGCCATGGTCAAGAAAACGGGCAGAGGGGGCGGTGCGATCCATAGTGTCATCACAAATGGCAGCACCGTGGGCCAGGGGGGCCAGCAGTGCCAGCATGGCGAACGAAAAGCGATAAAGGCTCATGATATTCCTCGGATTATTGGGGAGTGGCGACCAGTCGTACCTGCATCAGCTCGATATAGGTATCTTGCTGCACCAGCGCGGGATAGGTGGTGCCCGCATCTTCTCCCAGGAGCAGGACTGTGCGTTTGCTGATGGGGCCACCGGAGAAGCGCTGAGCTGTGTTGCTGGTGGCGCTCCAGTAGTAGCCATGGTAGGTGTCATCTTCCGAGGGGGCGATATCCGGGAAGTAACGGGTATCCACGATGATGCGTTGACCCAGCGGGTCCTTGGCCAGGCTGCCGTAGTGCATCAGTGACATCAGCTCACCCATGGTGGGCAGCCGCCACTGGCTGATGCCGCAGCGCTGCTCGCCATTGAGCCACTGCTGATACGCGCGGGTGGTCAGCATGGTGGTCAGCGCCTGTGCCCGGGCGAGGGCCGCCAGATCTCCTTCGGCGGTGAGCTGTTCGATCCTGTTATGAATATGCTGGTAGGCCGCTTGCTGCTCGCCTGCGGTCGCCTTGAACTGCTCATCCTCATAGGCAAAGGGCCTGCTTTTCCAGGCCGGGCTCAAGGGATCGTCCGATTTGACCTCCCACACCAGACCGGTATTGAGATCCTTGACGCACTGCCAGCTCGGCGCGTTGTCGGGGAGAACCTGACCGCGATCATCGAGTTTGCGATAGGCAAGCTGGGGACGAGTGCGATTCCAGCTGGCATCTTGTCCCGGATAGTCGTCGGGCTCCTGTTCCAGCAGCGGATCGTTGCCATCGCTGAAGGTAGTGACGCCGGTGACGGTCAGCAGGTTGCGTGGCTGCTGCTGCACCAGCAGGGTCAGCAGCTCGCTTTGGGTCTCTTCGGCAAACTGGCCGTTGCGCTGCCACTCCTGAGCCAATTGCGCCAGCATCAGGCTGATGGCGCGATAGCTGGTGGTGAGCAACTGGGTCTCCTTGGCGGTGGCAAGGCGTGTGCGGGCCTGTTGCTGCAAGCTGATCGCCACCTGTTGCAGGGCCTGATCAAACTGGCCGAGACCTGCGAGGGCCACGCGGTCGCTGCCCGGTTGCAGCGGGGCGAGATCGGCCAGCAGCTGCGCCAGTGCGCGATCGGCGGCCACCCCTTCGGCAATGCGGCTCTGCCACAGGGTACTGAGCAGGGTTGGTTGCAGCCGTTGTGGATCCCCTTTGGCGGCCGGATGTGCCAGCAGCAGGCCTCCGCTCCTCGGTACGAACAGCAGGGGCGAGTTGACGATGTTGGCCGAACGGCTGACCAGGGCCACAGCTCCTTCGCCGCTGACGGCAGGGTCGGCAGGATCACATTGCCAGTTCTGATCCAGATCGGCGCACAGGGTACCGGCAGTCGGCAGGGCGACATCGACCCGGTAGTCCGGGATCGCCAGTGGTGCGTTATCTTCCCCGCCGCCACAGGCGCTGAGCAGGGCTGAGAGGGTTGCAATAACCAGTACGGATGGTTTCACTTCACATTCCTTGATTCGGTCACAGGTTCACGGGGGCGGTAACCCCCGTGGTGCAGGATTCAACGGCGCGGGGTGCTCCGGCGCCAGAGGCGGGGCCAGAGGGCCAGCAACAGCAGCAGGGGGGAAGCCGTGCCGCCACCCCCTTCATCCTGCTCAAGGGGAATGATGCCGGTGTTGGGCAGGGCTTCATCCTTGTCGCAGCGGGCGCCGACTTGCTGGGCTACCCGCCAGTTGCGCAACTGACCGGTGTCACCGGCGCTGGTGTCGTTGATCTCCAGTAGCCAGCGGCCAGCGAGCGGTTCGCCGTGCAGCTTGTCCAGCGATTCGAACGGTACCAGTTCACGGGGAAACTCCCCCTTAAGCCGTGTATGGCTGGCGTAGCCCTTGTTCCACAGGCTGATCCGGGTGCCGTAAGGGGAGGTGAGCCAGATCTCCAGCTGCTCCAGCTTGCTGTGCTCCAGATCGAGGGCGACCACGAATCCGCTGTCGATGCGGGCCTTGCTCTCGGGCAGGGTGAGAGTGAAGCGGGACAGGCCGTGCCGTTCATCGCTCACCGCATCCTTGATCTGGCCACCCTGGCCGATGGCCCGCTGCCAGAGCGGTTCACCGATCGGCAGTTGCAGGTCAAGGCGGGTCTGGCGCTCGGTGGGGCTGGGCAGGGTGAGCTGGAACTGCAGCGGCAAGGTGACTGCCTCGCCACAGGTCAGGTTGCTCGCCGCTTCCAGCGGCAGGGTCCAGCGGGCGGTGCCATCGGCGTTGAGCTCTCCTTGCCAGTGACCATCACCCATGAGCCCCTTGCTCGGGATCAGGCTGGCGTCAGCCACGGTCAGGGGGCGGCCGCTCTGGTTGGTCAATTCGATGGCGAGGCTCTTTTTCTCCCCGGGCAACAGGTAGCTGTCATCGGCAAGGCGGGCCGCGATGGGGGTGGGCAGCAGGGCGTGGTGGCGGAAGGCCTGCTCCAGCAGCTTGCCATAGCTGCGGTCCGGATAGAGGCGGTTGGCGGTATCCACGGTGACCCGCGCCAGCTGGGGCATCCTCACCTGCGGGCCGAGGCCGAAGTGGGATTCAATCAGCAGGGTATCGAACTCGTCACGGGCTACCTCGCCATATTGTTCAACGGCCTGGCGCAGCGCGGTGAAGAGCGGGGTGCCCCACAATTGGTCGCCGTTGCTGCCGTTGATGGTGAGGTGAGCCGGATAGAGGAAGCCCGGATGATAGCGTGCCCGCAGATCATCGAGCTGACGGGGCGTTCGGCCGCTGATCCTGGCATCCCAGTTGAAGACCATGAAAGGCTCGAACTGGCGAGCCTCAGGACTACGCTGGCGCCAGCTGGCGGCCAGATAGTCGCTAAAGCCCTCGCCGATGGCGCCCCAGTCACCCTCTTCTCCCATGTCGGGCAGGATATGGTGCTGCACCGCATGGCCAAACTCGTGCCAGATCACCATGGGATCTTCCGCATCGGGCACCCCTATCCGGCCAATTTCCAACCGGCGCAGGAAGGGGTCATAGAGAGAGTTGTCCTGCTCCCCGGCATCGGTATCGATGGCCAGGGGGCCGCCCATCAGCGTCGGGTAGCCAAGGGATTCCACATGGCGCTGGGCCAGATCCAGATGGTAGTAGCCATTGATATCGAGGAAGGCGGGCTGCTGGTGATCCAGCTGGAAGCCATCGGCATCAGGGCTGCTAAAGGGAGCTGTTTCCGGCTCCGTGCCATCCACGACCCGGGCGCGAGGGCCGCTCAGCCGGTAGGTGTCATCCACCTTTTGTACCCTGAGCGGGACGGTGCGATAGGTCCGGTTGTCCAGCAACAGATCGTGGCGCCACAGCAAATTGCCATCTTGCAGCTGGGTGCGGGGATCGAGGGCAAAGATGCGGGCCTGCACCGTGGCCGCTTCCCCTGCCAGCGGGGCCGCTTCGGCACGGGTGCTGGCCTCTTGCAGCGTGCGCCCCAGCAGGGCGCTGCCATCGCAGGTGACAAACAGTTGCCAGTGGCTGCTCTTGCTGTTGCCCGGCTGGCTTTCCACCGCCAGCAGGCGCCAGGCCGCAGTCAGGGTGTCGCCATCCTGCCAGTACCAGGGCTGGGCTTGGTCACTGCCAGCGAATTGCCACACCGTACCATCCAGCGTGGCGGTATAGGCATCTACCCCGGCGCGGCTTGCTTCATCACATGGAGCCGCCTGTGCCTGCATCAGCCGGGTATTGTGATAAAGGCGCCACGGGCGACCCTGCTCATCGAGACTGACGGCGGCCATCAGGCCGGCGATCGGTGCGCCATTGAGCTGCTGGCGATAATGCAGATAGTGGCCCAGCTTGCCTTGGCGCTGGTAGGCCGGGGCATCACTCAGGGTGACGCCGAGCTGCTGTTCGAGCCAGAGACGGGGATCGGCCGGGGCGCCCTGTTCGACAAAACGCAGTTCGGCGGCCTGAGTGGAAAAGCCAGCCAGCCCCAGCAAGAGGGCGGGCAACAGGGGTTTCATAGTGGTACTCCCAATCAGCGGCAGGGTCATTGGTTGATCCCCGCCAGATGCAACAAGAAGGCAAATTCACGAGCCCGATCGCCACCACCGGCGCGGTGGCCTCCCTCCAGTTCGGTCAGCAGCAGGTAGGGGCCGGAGCCCGTGCTGTGCTCCCGCAGGCGGGCCAGCCACTTGACCGGCTCCCAGTAGGGCACCTGGCTGTCGTGCAGGGCGGTAGTGACCAGCAGGGGCGGGTAGGGGGCGCGGTGCAGGTTGTCGTAGGGGCTGATGCGGCGCATCGTCTGATACTCTGCGGGCTTGGCCGGGTTGCCCCACTCCTGGTACTCCTGACGGGTCAAGGGGAGGGCAGGATCGCTCATGGTGCCGAGCATATCGACGAAGGGAACCTGCAACACGGCGCCGCTAAAGAGTGTCGGTTGCTGGTTGAGGGCCGCAGCAACCAGCGTGCCCCCCGCGCTGCCTCCCATGGCAAACAGAGGCAGGGGGGCTGAGTCGGGCGACCAGTGGCGCAGGGCGTGACCGGCTGCGATAAAGTCGCTAATGCCGTTCTGCTTGTGGATGCCCCGTCCGTCGCGGGTCCACTGCTCCCCCAGCATGCCGCCGCCGCGCACATGGGCGATGGCGTAGACAAAGCCCCGATCCAGCAGGCTTAACAGCTCTTTCTGGTAGTAGGGGCGCATCGGCGTGCCATAGGCGCCATAGCCGTAGAGCAGTACAGCGCGAGGGGCCAGATCTTTGCGCCACACCAGCGAGACAGGCACCCGGGTGCCATCGGCAGAGGTGATCCAGCGCCGCTCGCTCTGATAGGGCAATGCTTTATTGCCTGCGGTGTGCTGGTCGTTGATCCACTGGCCGCTGGTCAAATCCAGCCAGCGCTGGCCGGGGGGCTGGCTCAAGCCCTGACTGCGCACCAGAATGCGGTCGCTGGCCGGGTCATGTTCTCCTTGCAGCCAGCCGGTTCCGGCGCCACTGGCCAGCGGCAGGCGCTGGCGTTCATGGCCGTTGCGATCGAGCAGGGCGAGCCAATCCTCCCCCTGCTGGCGAAACTGCACCGCCAGATGGCGATCAAACAGCCGCCACTTTTCGGGATCGCCGAGATCCTCCTCTTTGGCGGGCCACAGGCGCTGCCACTCACCGAGCGGCGTGTTGGCTGAGTAGAGGGCAAATGCCCCCTCCCGGTTGCTCTTGATCACCCAGCCGGATTGACTGTCCAGATAGTATTCCACCCCGCGCTGGCGGGGTTTGACCTGCTGCGGCTTGCCCGAGTCGAGCAGGTACTGCTCCGAGCTGTCGTGGTTGTTGCCCTGCAACACCAGATGCTGGCCATCCGTGGTGCGATAGAGGCTGAGCAGCCAGGCGGGATCCTGCTCCTCATAGAGAGTCTGCTCCTGGCCATCCTGCCAGCCGCGCAGCTGCCAGGGGCGCAGGGTGTAGCGCTCGTTGGCGATGGTGTAGAGGGTGCGACCATCTTGTGACCAGGCGAGATCAGCGCTGCGCTGCGCCAAACTGGCCAGCGCCTTGCCGCTTTGGAGATCGAGCAGGGTGACCTGATAGTCGAGATCGCCGCGCCTGTCTTCGGCGATGGCCAGCGTGCGGTTATCCGGGCTCAGAGCCCAGCCGCCCGCTTCGTAATAGCCCTCACCCGCTCTGGCGGTAAGCCGCTGCAGCACCTTGCCCCCGTGGCGTTGCCAGAGTGAGCCATCCGGGCGCAGCAGCCATGCCTGATCGCCGCGGACAAGCCAGTTCTCTGGCACAGATTCCCCCGCCGGATGACGGGCAAACTCGGCGCGCAAGGTTGCCTCCAGCGGCTGCTGCGCGGCGAGTTGCTGCTCGCTCCAGCGATTTTGCTGCTTGAGCAGGGCGAGAATGGCCGGGTTGCTGCGGCTCTCGTCCCGCAACCAGAAGTAGGGATCCTGGCGTACGGGATTGCCTGAAATCAGGTGTGGCTGGGACGGGATCGGCGGTGGCAGGGCCTCTTGCGCCCACGCCAACGGGACGGCCAACAGGGCCGCCATGATTGCATGATGTTTCATCACATCCCCACGAAACGGTAGCTGAGGCTGGCTGACAGGTAGCGGCCGCTCTGGCTGTAGAGAGAGGTGTCGCTGCCAGCCGGGAGTCCGGCCACATCCTGATAGCGGACATAGCGGGTATCGAGCAGGTTGCCGATGGTGGCATTGACCTTGAGCGCCTCGGTGATCTGCCAGTCGCCGGTGAGGTCCAGGCTGAACCAGCCTGCGCTGCTCTGGCAGGCACCGTTGTAGCCAGTCTGCGCATTGGCGCACTGGGGCACCTTGGTCATGGCGGCGGCATAGTTGCCACTGAGCTCAACCCCCCAGTCGAGCTGTTGCCAGCGCAGGGTGGTGTTGCCTTCCAGCGGTGTCTGGGTGCGCAGCGGCTCACCGCGGTGATCCTTGCCATCCATCCAGGCCAGATTGGTCGAAAGCTCCCACTCGTCGCTCAGCCAGAGGCTGGCGGCCAGCTCGGCGCCCCAGGTTTCTGCTTTGGCAACGTTGCGATATTGGCGCAGGAAGACACCGTCATCGAGGCGAAAACCGGTCTGGCGCCAGTCGATGAAGTTGTAGTAGCGGTTGTAGAAAACGGCTGGTTTGACGCTCCAGTTGTCGCTTTGGCCATTCACTCCCCACTCCAGACTGTGGCTGGTCTCCTCCTTGAGGTTGGGGTTGGCAATGATCTCGAACGGCGGCATGGCAAAGTAGTGAGGAATGTTGCCGTAAACCTGATCGTAAGCGGGGGCGCGGAAGCCGTTGGCATAGCTGAGCCAACTGCGCCATGTTTCGTTGAAGCGGTAACTGGCCGCCACACTGGGGGAGATGTGGTCGCTGTGGTTCTCGGCCAGATTACTGTCCGGTGCGCGCAGGCGCTGGCGGTCAAAGCGCAGGGTCGGGGTAAACTGCCAGCTGCCCAGATCGATCACATCGCTCAGCCAGATGCCATCGCGGCGGGTCTCGGCCTTGCTGAAGGGGGCTTTCTGTCCCTGGGTGGTGATGCCATCTTCCAGGGTCAGATTGTTGACCGGCCGCTCGTGGTTGGCCTGCTCCAGCTCCACACCGTAGCTGAAGGTGTGATCCAGCGAGCCGGTGCTCAGCTTGCTCTGCAGCTCCAGCTCACTGCCAAGGCGCAGCTCCTCGAATGTGGAGAGGGTGCGCTGGCTGCGATATCTGGGATAGCCGCTCAGGGCATCGTTGCGCAGCAGCTGGCGCTGGTTGGCTTCGTTGCGTGACTGGTTGCCAAACAGGCTCCAGTTGAGGGTATCGATCATGCCCAGATCGTTGGCCTCCCAGCTAAACTTGCCGCCCTGGGTGCGCTGATCGCCATCTTCCTGAAAACCGACCACGTCCCAGCTGCCATCGGGTTGGGGCACAGCTTTGGGCCCCATCTGGCGTTTGGCGTGATCCTCGTAGTAGTCCAGCTCCAGCCGCAGAGCGTGATGGGCATTGAGGGGGAGGCGGCTGCTGGTGGAGGCACTCATGCCATCCAAATCAGCCGGAATTCGGTTCTCCTCAAAGTTGGTGGTTTCGTTGCCACGCCATCCGGAGAGGCGCAACAGATGTTCGCTCTCCAGTGCCCGCACCGCGCCGGTCATGCTGAGCTTCTTCTTGTTGCTGTCGCCACCGTAGAGGGTTTTGGCCGCCAGATAGCTATCTTGCTGTTGCAGATAATCTTCCGGCTGCTTGGTATTCATCACCACGGTGCCGCCGATGGCATCGGAGCCATGCAGAGAGGAGCCGGCCCCCTTGGCCACCTCAATCTGCTTGATGTCATCGAGATCGAAGTTGAAGCGACCTACCTTGTCATTGATGTTGTCGGCGCCAAAGCCGTCGCTGACGCGCACCCCATCCTTGATCAGCAGGATACGGTTGCCCCCGATGCCGCGCACGCTGATGTTTTGCGGTCGCCCGGCAGAGCCGGTGACCGAGACACCGGGGATCTTGCGAAACACATGAGTCAGCTCGCTGGCGACCTGACGGTCCAGCTCTTCCTGGGTGATGACGGTGATGGAGCCGGAAACATCGGAGAGTTTCTGTTGTACCCGTTGCCCGGTGACAATGATGGTGTCGTCGCTGCGAGCCTTCTCCACAGGGGGAAGAGCGGCCGCGCCAGCGGAGGCACACAAGAGTGCCGGCCATGCCTGAAGCAGTTTTTTCATAATGATAATTGTTTTTATTTAAGCCTGAGGGGCGGCATTATTGCAGAGGCCTGACCACTTGACAATAAATGGCAATCATTATCATTAAGATCTTATGGTGTTGATATTATTGAGTTATTTGTTTTTTAGAAAGGGGCTCCCGCGCGAGGCGGGAGCGGGGAGATCAGGGCTTGAGCAGTTGCAGCGACTCTTCTGCTGCCTTGCCTTGGGAGAGGGTGATATCGACCCTGCGATTTGCCTGGCGATGTTCGGGGGTGTCATTGGCAAAGCGGGGTTGGGTGTCGGCAACACCCTGAGCAATGACTCGTCTGGCATCCAGCTGGGGGTTAGCCAGCATGGTTTGCACGATGGAAGAGGCCCGCAGCACCGAGAGCTCCCAGTTGTTGCGATAAAGCTCCACCGGTGCCTGGGAGTTGTCGGTATGGCCGGTGACCACTACCTGACCCGGGATATTGGCCAAAATGCCGGCGATCTTGTTGACCAGCGGGATGAACTGGGGCTGCAGGAACGCCGAATCGGCGGGAAACAGCGCCTTCTCGCCGATGCGGATCACCAGCTGACTGCCAAGCTGCTCGACCTCCAGATCCTTCGATTCAATCTGGGCCTTGAGCTGTTGCTCAAGCTTCTGCTTGGTCACCTGCACCCACTCCTGCTCCTTGGTCTTATGGGGCCAGGATTCGGTGGCGCTCGGCTTTTCCGAGGCACCTATGGTCTCGTTGAATGGATCCGATGCCGCCATGGGGGCATCTTTCTCCAGCACAGTCTCTTCTTTCGGGCTGCTTGGCGTGGTCTTCGATTCCGGTTCAAGAATCCCTGTGCCCCCCTGCATCAAGGGTGAGCCGGCAGGCGGGGAGATGAGGCCGATTTTACCCAGCGACTCGATAAAGCCCTGGATAAGCACCCGGGTTTCGGACTGCTTGGCCATGGCAAAGGAATAGAGCACCACAAACAGGGCGAACAGCAATGTCATGAAGTCGGCATAGGAGACCAGCCAGCGTTCATGGTTCTCCGGTGCTTCAGCCTTTTTCTTTTTGGCCACCGTGACCTCCCAGATAAGGTTCGAGGGTAACTTGCAGGCGCGCTTGGGATTCGCCATCCACGATGCAGAGAATGCCGGTCAGGGTCATCTCCTTGTAGTGGCGGATCTGGTGGGCAAAGCCTTTGTAGCGGTTGCCGAACGGCAAAAAGATCAGGTTGGCGGCGGATACCCCGTAGATGGTGGCGACAAAGGCCACCGCGATGGCGCCACCCAGTTTGTCGGGGGCATCAAGTAGACCCATGGCGTGGATCAGGCCAAATACCGCCCCGACGATCCCCATGGTCGGGCAGTAGCCGCCCATGGCTTCATAGAATTTGACCGTCTGTTCGAGATCTTCCTGTTCAAATTCGATCTCGTTCTCCAGCACCTCGTGGATTTTGGCCTTCTCGTAGCCATCGACCATCATCTGCACCCCTTTCTTCAGGAAGGGATCCTTGATCTCCTCGATCATCCCTTCCAGCGCCAGCATACCGCTGCGGCGGGCGTTGCCTGCCAGGGTCTCCAGCAACTGTGCCTGTTCCAGCAGGTCGAGTTTGAGGGGAGAGAGCAGCCATTTGAAACGCCTCATGGTGCTGCCGACGACGGAGAAAGGGAACTGGGTCAGCGCAGCACCTATGGTGCCACCTATCACGATAAGAAATGCGGGCAGATCAAGCAGTGCACTAGGATGACCACCCTCGATCATGTTGCCGCCAAGGATGGCGATCAACGCCAGTACCAAGCCAATCAAGCTCATCTTTTACACGTCCCTGCATGTTGATAATGGCTAGTGTAGCTACTTAAGTATCAGTTTTTCAAAATGAAATCCAATCGCTGAGCAATTAATGGGCGCTGGGTAACGTCCATAAAAGAAGGCGTGTTGCGGTCATAAGATGGTCTTGCAATCACCAGGTTTCCCCAGTTGTGACAGGAAGGAACGCTTGTCGGGTGGGGCAATCACAAAAGCAAGCTAGGGGGCGGGAGCTGGCAATACGAAAAGCAGTGATGTTCCATCAGTGCTTTGCAAACCGGGGGATGAGTGCGTGGATGATCTGCCACTGCGTGGCTCTGGCTCACTTGTCGGCATAGGTATTTGCCGGAAAGCAAAAAACCGCCCCTGAGGTCGGTTTTTTTAGATTTGGCGGTGAGGGAGGGATTCGAACCCTCGATACGTTGCCGTATACACACTTTCCAGGCGTGCTCCTTCAGCCACTCGGACACCTCACCAAATTTTCGTTCGCTGCGCTGTTGCGCTGGAACGGGGCGTAATTTAGGGGAAAGGGCTGTGTGGGTCAACCTCTTTTCCCCTTATTTTTCATAATCTTTTCCGAATGCCTAACCCTTGTGCAGAATGCCGGTTTTTTAAACCGGATCAGGGCTTGTCGAGGATGATCAGACTGTCCGGCAGCTCGTTTTGATCTCGGGTGGCCGGGAAAGCGTCGGTCAGAATGGCGCTAACGCGCTCCACGCACTCCAGAAAACCCTGTTCGATCTCCTTGTTGCGCACTCGCGCCACGAAGTCGTCGATGATCTCCTGCCACTGGCCGTTGTCGATATGCTGGGCGATGCCGTCATCCACCAGTATTTCTACATAGTGCTCGGCGGCCGAGACGAAGATCAGCACCCCGAGCCGGTCGCGGGTGCGGTGTAGCCCCTGCTCGACAAATTGCAGGCGAGCCATCAGGGCCGCCCGGTGCTGGCGAACCTTCTTCGGGATGAGCCGCATCTTGATGGGGGTCCAGTGGAACAGCAGGCTCAGCAGCAGCCAGACCGACCACTGTACCAGCAGGATCTCGTACCAGCCGAGCCAGAAGCCGAGCTGGAACACCAGCAGGGGGGTGAGCATGGCCAGCAGCGCCGCCCAGAGGGTGGGAATGTAGCGATAGCCATCGCTGGCCGGGGCCAGCACGGTGACCAGTTCAGCATCAGTCTCTAGCTCCGCTTCGCGCACCTTGGCCTGAAGCGTGTGGAAGAACTGTTTAGAAATCATGATTTGTCTCTTTACTCCTGTTACCAGCCACCGGAGGCTCCGCCGCCGCCAAAACTGCCGCCGCCACCGCTGAATCCGCCGCCAGAGCGACCACCAAAGGAGCCGGCACCCAATCCACCGGCCATGTAGGTCGACCGACGTCGTCCTCCCGGCCCACCGCCACCACCCCCGCGCAGGTTGTGGAGCACGATCATCGCAATCACCACCAGAATAAACAGCCAGGGGCCGCCACCGTTGTCACTCTTTGGCTGCTCGACCGGCTGATATTCTCCGGCGAGTGCCTTCATGATGCTCTGGCTGCCCGCCATGATCCCGGCCACCATATCGCCGCGCTTGAAGGCGGGCAGGATGCGGCCATGGATGATGTTGGCAGCTATGGCGTCGGGCAGGGCGCCTTCCAATCCATAACCTACCTCGATCCGCACCTTGCGCTCATCCTGGGCGATCAGCAACAACACGCCATTGTTTTTGCCTTTCTGGCCGATCCCCCAGTGGCGACCGAGCTGGTAGCCGTACTCCTCGATGGTCTCCCCATCGAGGCTGTCGACGGAGACCACCACCAGCTGGATGCCGCTGCGCTTTTCAAAGGCGGCCAGCTGTTGGGTCAGTTGATGGGCCTGTTTGCGGGACATCAGACTGGCTTCATCCACCACCCGTCCGCTCAGCGTCGGGAAGTCCGGTGCCGCTTGCAGGGCACTGGCCCAGAGCAGCAGACAGGGAAGAAACCAGCGCAGCATCATCTTCATTGGAAGCTGACCTTGGGCGCCTCATCGGCACCGGGTTTGGCACTGAAACTGGGTTTGGCCTCCAGATCCGAGTAGAGCAGCTTGGACCAGATAACGCCGGGGAAAGTGCGGATCTCGGTATTGAACTGGCGCACCGCCTCGATATAGTCGCGGCGAGCCACCGAGATGCGATTCTCGGTTCCTTCCAGCTGGGCCTGCAGGGCAAGGAACTGCTGATCCGCTTTCAGCTCGGGGTAGCGTTCTACCACTACCATCAGGCGGGAGAGGGCGCTGGAGAGCTGGTTCTGCGCCGCTTCAAACTCCTTGAGCTGGGCAGGATCGCTCACCTGCACGCTGCCGACCCGGGCACGGGCATCGGTGACCGCCTTTAGGGTCTCCTGCTCATGGCTGGCGTAGCCCTTGACGGTGGCGACCAGATTGGGAATGAGATCGGCACGGCGCTGATACTGGTTCTCAACCTGCCCCCAGCTCGCCTTGACCTGCTCATCCAGGGTCGGAATATTGTTCATGCCGCAGCCGGTCAGGCCGAGCAGCAGGGTCAGGGTCAACAGGCTCTGCGTGGTTCTGCGCCAGAGTGATGTGGCCATCTTGTTGTTCTCCTTTGGTATTTCGAGTCGATAGTGCGCCATGGATGGTGTACGACCAAGAGTGCACCACCATACCAGCTTGGGGTCAGTTGCCACAACGCGCAGGTAGCTCGGGTCGCTTGTTGATGCCGGAGACCTTGGGCAGCTGGGGCTTGTCTTTGAGCCAGGATGCCAGCTCTTCCCCACAGCCATTGCCGGGCGGAATGGGAGCCTGGGGTTCACAATCGGGGCTGTCGATCGGGCAGCGCAGCCGCACGTGGAAGTGGCTGAAGTGGCCCACCCAGGGGCGCAGCTTGGCGACCCAGGGTTCGTTACCAGCCTGTTGGCAGACCGCGGATTTGATCACCGGATTGACGAAGATGCGGGCCACCTCGGGTTTGCTGGCCGCAAGCCGCAGCAGGGTGAGCTGCTGGGGGCCAAAGCGACCCGGTAACATCTTGTAGCTGGGTTCGTCGATCAGTGCCCACTCCTTGGGGGCATCCTGCTCCCACTTGCTGATGGGGCGGTTGGCCATGCGAAACCAGATATCGGCATCAAGGCCAGTCTGGTGGCTGCGATGGCCGGAGGTAAAGGGGCCGCCACGGGCCATCGCCAGATCAGCGATATAGAGATCTGGCAGCCCGGCCATGCGGGTCTGGTTGGCCAGCGCTTGCAGATAGTGGATGAGATCGGGGTGGCCGTAGTAGCGCAGCCGCTTGGTGCGGATCACCTGATAACCCGGCCCTTCGAGGGGTAGGGATACGCCGTTTTTCAGGCAACCGGCGGCATAACCACCGATGGCTTCCGCTTGCAATACAGTCGCCAGCAACAGGGACGTCAGCATGTGCGTGCTCCTTGTCTTGCTTCGAGTCGGCTCAGCAATACGAACAGACTCAAACATATAAATAAATAGGCCGCGGCCACCAGCAGCCAGATCTCGTAGACCAGTCCGCTGGAGTTGGCCATCTCGGTGCCGACGAAGGTGAGCTCCTGCACCGAGATAAGGGAAACGATGGCGGTATCTTTCACCAGCGCAATGAGCTGGCCGGTGAGGGGGGGGAGCATCAGCAGCATGGCCTGCGGCAGGATCACATGGCGCAGCCGCACCCAGGGGGAGAGCCCGAGGCTCTGCGCCGCCTCCCACTGGCCACGGGGGATGGCGGCCAGCCCGGCGCGGACGATCTCGGCGACGAAGGCTGCGCTGATCATGCCAACGCAGAGGGTGCCTGAGATGAGGTTCTCCCAGCGGGCAGGTGGGCCAAACAGCGCCTCTTGCCACGGGGAGAGTGATACGGTGCCGAGCCAGCGGGAGAGGCCGCTCGCAGGCAGCAGCTGGTTGGCGATAAAGAAGTAGAAGATGAAGATAAAGACCAGCGGCGGCAGATTGCGGATCAGCTGGATAAACAGGGTCGCTGGCATCACCAGCCAGGGGCGGCGGCTGAAGGCGGCTACCCCCAGCGCAGTGCCGAGCAGCAGCGCCAGTACCATGCCGAGCAGGGCGATGCGCAAGGTGGTGAGCAGACCGCTGAAAAAGTAGGGCAACTCGCCGTGAGGGCCGGGGGTGAACAGCAGGTCGAAGGCTTCATGCCAGCGCCACTGATAGGCCACCCCGATGTGCAGGCGGCTGGCCAGCCAGAGGCCAGCCAGCAGCAGGATCAGGGCGATCGCCCCATCCAGCCAGTTGATGTTCCGACATGCCCCACGGACGATGCGCCGGATGGTCTCTTTTAGAGCAATCAGCATCAGGGATTGGCGACCTGCGCTTCCCAGGCCAGCGACTTGAACCAGTAGTCATGGCGCGCCTTGAGCCAGCCATCGGCCTGACGGGCGGCGATCCACTCGTTGAACTGCTCAGCCAGGGCATCATCCCCCTTGCGCAGGGCAAAGCCTTCATCGCCTTGTGCCAACGGCTCGGCAAACGGCATAAAGAGGGCATCCGGGTGGCGCAGCGCCTCTTGCTCGGGTTTCGGGGAAGAGGAGAGGGCGCCGTGGGCGCGGCCGTTCAACACCTCCTGAAATACCTGTGACTCGTCATCAAACTGGCGCAGGGTGGCCTTGGGGAAGTGTTCTTTTGCCACCTGTACCGGTGAGGCGCCACGACGTACCGCCAGGATCACCCCGCGCTGGTTGAAGTCCGCCACGGTTTTCTTCTCTTTGGCCATGGTGCTGGAGGCGGCCAGCTGCACCCCCGAATGGGAGTAGGCCTGGGTGAAGCGCACGCTCTTCTCCCGCTCGGGGGTGATGGTGAGGCCGCCGATGATGACGTCATATTTTTTCGCCAACAGGGAGGGGATGATGCCATCCCAGGCGGTAGGCACGAACTCTACCTGCCAGCCGTTATCTGTGGCGAGGCGACGGGCCACGTCAATCTCGAAACCGATCAGGGCCCCCTGCTTGTCGCGCATCGCCCAGGGGGCGAAGGTGGACATGCCGACCCGCAGGGTACCGCTCTGCTCGATCTGTGCCTGGGTGTCGGAGGGGGCAGTTTGTGCCAGTGCCGGAGTGAGCAGGCTTGCCAGCAGCAGGGCAGCGCCCGACAGGGTGGTCTTGAATGACAGATTCATGGTTAGCGTCCTTGTTGATCCGGATTCAGGTGACGGGCCAGCGCCCGCGAACAGGCTGACAGCGTCAGGGTTAACAGCAAATAGAGGGCAGCCACGGTAAACCACACCTCAAAGGTCAGAAACGTATCGGCAACCAGAGTACGCCCTTCGTTGGTCAGATCGAAGATGGCGATCACACTCACCAGCGCCGAATGTTTGATAAGGGAGACCAGCTCGTTGGTCAGCGGCGGCAAGGTGATGCGCACCAGCTGGGGCAGGATCACCTTGCGCAGGGTGATGGCTCGTGACAAGCCAAGCGACTGGGCTGCCTCCCACTGTCCTTTGGGAATGGCCTGTACACCTGCACGCAGCACTTCGGCGGTGAAGGCCCCCTGATAGAGGGAGAGGCTCAACACGGCGCAGGCAAGGGGGGCCAATCCCAGCATGGGGCCCAGCAAGAAATAGAGAATATAGAGCTGCACCAACTGGGGCGTGGTGCGCACCAGCGCCAGATAGGCGATGGCGAGCCAGGGGCCGAGCCTGGAGGGAAGCAGCCGCAGGCTAACCACGCACACACCGACCGCCATCGTGCCCAACAGACTGAGCAGCGCCACCTGCAAAGTGACCAGCAGGCCGTTTAGCAAGGGGCCGGCATAAAAGGTTCCCTCATCCCATTCGCCGAGAAAGGGCAACACCCGCGGCCACTGCCACTCATAGCCCATCTGGCGAGCGCCGCTATAGAGCGCCCAGCCCAGTAGCGCAGAGAGCATCACAGTGCCCGACAGCCAGCCAAGCAGGCGGGGGCGATTGAGCCTAGCCATGATAGCTGAGCACCTGTTCGAGGAAGGCCCGGGTACGCGGGTGCCGGGGGGCGTTGAACAGCTGGGCGGGCGGGGCCGACTCGATGATTTTCCCCTCATCCATAAAGAGCACCCGATCCGCCACTTGACGGGCAAAGCCCATCTCGTGAGTGACGCAGATCAGGGTCATCCCCTCGTCAGCCAGCTCGCGGATCACATCGAGCACTTCGCGGATCATCTCGGGGTCGAGGGCGGAGGTGGGCTCGTCAAACAGCATCAGCTCGGGTTGCATGCAGAGGGAGCGGGCGATGGCGACCCGCTGCTGCTGGCCGCCGGAGAGCTGGTGGGGGTACTTGTCGGCCTGCGCCTGAATGCGCACCCGCTCGAGCAGCCCGAGCGCCCGGGCTTTGGCCTCCTGGGGGCGCAACCCCAGGGTATGCACTGGTGCCACCATCAGGTTTTCTAGCACCGTCATATGGGGGAAGAGGTTGAACTGCTGAAACACCATGCCAACCCGACCTTTCAGGCGGCGCAGGTAGGAAGGGGTCACCGGCTCGCCAAACAGGAACAGCTGGCCGTCGTCGATCCCCTCCAGCCCGTTGATGGTGCGGATCAGGGTCGATTTTCCCGAGCCTGACGGGCCACAGATGACCCACTTCTCTCCCCGTTCAATGGTGAGATCGATGTGATGAAGAGCCTGAAAGTCGCCATAGAATTTGTCGACGCCACAAAAGCGCACACAGGGTTGCGAGCTGGTCAAGAAGCGGGTTCCACTGAGAATCATTTACGCCATGGTATTGATTTTATAGGGGGATGACAAAGAAAACCCCCTTGTCAGCATCCTGATGGCTATTCACAATGGCGCCATTTCGTGATGACAGGAGCTTTTCATGCGTATTACATCCTTGCTTGCCGGTTCGCAGGTGCAGCTGTTGATGCCGCCAGTGGTGCGCTATCGCTGCGTCATTTTTCTGCTGTTGCTGGTGAGTTGGGGCGTGGTGGCGGCCTCCTTGTGGGATGGCTGGGGCGCCATGGCGCTGCTCAACTGGGTGGGCGTGGTCTTTGGTGGCATCACCGGGATCATGGTGTCGCTGCCCCGCAGTTGGCAACCCTGGCGACTGGCGGAGCTGGGGTGGGATGAACAGCATATCTATCTGCTCAATGGCAGCAAGGATGAGGCGCTGGCGCTGCCCCGCAACCAGCTGGTGGCGCTCGAACGGGAGCGGCGAGTGGGGCACGACGGCCAGTGGCTCGACTTCAGCCTCGATCTGCAACTGAGTGAAGAGGAGCTGGCGGCGGCTATGGCCTTGCTGGATCTCAAGGCGGGGGAGCTGCATCTGGTGAGCCCGTCTGTCTATCGCTTCGGCTTTAAACGGGCCTGGCACGGTCGCCGGATGCTGACGCAACGGTTGTCAGATCTGCAATCGGCCTGAGTCGACTATTTTCTCGACAATTCCCGGCAAAGCTCAGATACTGCCAGTGACTCGAATTGATCTTGTCTGCACTGTTAACCCAAGAGATCAATCACTTGACGACAGTGTGGAGAAGGCCACGGCATGAAGCCATGGCAGGTCCGGCATAGGGGTTGTGCCCTTACCGTTATGCTGGGAATTGCATAGAGAAGGCACCTTGAATCGAGAGTGGATGGCATGAAGATTTACGTAGGAAATCTGTCGTACCGGATGACGGCCGACGAACTGAAAACACTGTTCAGCCAGTTTGGACAGGTCGACAAGGTTGATATCATCATCGACCGCGATACCGGCCAGTCAAAGGGGTTTGGTTTTATTGAAATGCCGGTCAATGGTGATGCCGAAAAGGCCATCGCTGGTCTGCATGGCACTGAAGTCGGTGGCCGTACCATCACCGTCAACCAGGCCAAACCGAAGACAGATGCTCCCCGTGGTCGCCCGCAACAGCGCCACCGCTAAGGTGCCTCGGCAATAAAAAAACGGCATGGGTTTCCCCCATGCCGTTTTTGTTTCTGGACGTTTTGCTGTGATCAGGGGACGTCGTAACCGAGCGCCGCCTTGCGGATGCGGAACCACTGCTGGCGGTTCAGCTCGACAGATTCGGCGGCTACGGCGGCAGCAATCCGCTCCCGTTTGCCGGAGCCAATCAATGGCAGCGGCTGGCTTGGCAGCATCATTACCCAGGCGTAGACCACCTGCTCGATAGTCTGGGCGCCCACTTCCTGACGGATCTGCTCCAGTTCGGCACGCAGCGGGGCATAGGCGTCATCGCTGAACAGTCGGCCGCCGCCGAGACATGACCAGGCCATCGGCTTGATGCCAAGCTGCTGGCACTGATCCAGGGTACCATCGAGGGTTCCCTCCTGATGAAGCGGTGAGATCTCCAGCTGGTTGGTGACCAGCGGGAAGGGGAGGCGCGATTGCAGTAGCTCGAACTGACGGGCGGTGAAGTTGGATACCCCGGCGTGCTTGATCTTGCCCGCCTGTTTCAGGGTGATAAAGGCGTCGGCCACTTCATCTGCGTTCATCAGGGGATCCGGGCGGTGGATCAGCAGCAGGTCCAGATGGTCGGTGCCGAGCTTGCGCAGCGAGGCCTCGGCGCTGGCGATGATATGGTCCTTGCTGGTGTTGTAGTGGTTGAGAGCATGCTCCGGCTTGGCGGTGAGGGCGATACCGCACTTGCTGACGATCTCCATCCGGCTGCGCAGGGAAGGCTCGAGGCGCAGGGCGTGACCAAAGGCCTCTTCGCACTGGTAGCCACCATAGATATCGGCGTGATCGATGGTAGTGACCCCCAGATCCAGATGATATTTCATCAGATCGAGCAGAGCGGCCGGAGAGAGCTGCCACTCCATCAGGCGCCAGTAACCCATGATGAGGCGAGAGAAGGTGGGGCCTTGCGGATGAAGGGCGACACGGGATACAGACATGGTTGACTCCTTGAAAAACACGATGCGAAAACGATGTGCAACATAGATGACTGCGGGCATCTTGGCCTCATGTGGCTGGCAAAGCAATAATGGGCAGTGGCATGATTCGAACTTTGGTTCTGATCGCAAAGCAGGAGAGAGAGTTGGATGGAAGGATTTGCCGAGCGCTTGCAGAGCCTGATCGGGGAGATGAGCGTGAGCGCGTTTGCCCGCAAGGTGGGGCTCAGTGAAGCGCTGATCCGCAAATATTTGAAGGGAGCCGAGCCTGGCCTGGCGCGGGCCAACCAGATCGCCATGGGGGCCAACTGCTCGCTGGAGTGGCTGGCAACCGGCTGCGGTTATCTCTACCGTCAGGCGGAAGTGGTCGACAGGGAGGCACTGGCAGCGGCGCAGCTACTGCTGGGCGAGCAGCAACCCGGGGTGGGGCTGCCCGATGAGGAGGCACTGGTCACCCTGCTCGCCTATTACCAGTTTTTGCGCACCCACAAGAAAGCGGACGGTTTTCTCGACTTGGCGCTGGCGCGGGAGTTTGGTCGCCATCTGGAGGAAGCGTGATGAGGGGCATATTACCCTTTGGTCGTGTCACGGCCGGTTGATTATTCTGATACGCTCTAAGCAAGATAACTCTCCATGGGATGGGCGATGAGCTACTTGATCCTCGGAAGTGGTGCGCTGGGCTCGGCGCTGGCAAGAGAGCTGATGGCAAGGGAGGAGTCCTTCCTGCTTGCCGGGCGCACCTATCCAAAAGGGATCGAGATGGGGGCCTTCTTCCCGCTGCAAGAGGTGGACGCCATCTCGTTCGACGCCCTGTTTACCCTCTACGACACCGATCCGCTTCCCACTGTGGTGATCAACACCATCGGCCTGTTGCACGATGTCAGCTTTATGCCGGAGCGGCGGGTCGAAGAGGTGCACCCCAAGTGGCTGTGCGACAGCCTGCTTGCCAATGCCTGGCCAACGCTGGCGCTGGCTGCCCGTTTCAGTCGGTTGATGGGCAATGACCATCCGCTGTGGCTCTGTGCCATCTCTGATCTGGCGGGCTCCATCACCGCCAATCTGGAGGGGGGACGTTACAGCTACCGGATGAGCAAGGCGGCCCTCGACATGGGGGTGAAAACCCTGGCCCTTGAGTGGACGCAGCGTTTCCCGCAAGCAGGGGTGGTGGCCGTTGCGCCCGGCTTGATGGACTCCCCGATGAATACCCCCTTTCTGAGCGAGTTGCCTGCGGAGCAATTGCAGGATCCTGCCGAGGTGGCGGTGAAACTGCTCAATCTCATCAAGGGGTTATCGTTGACCCAATCGGGTCAGCTACTGGATCTCAACGGTCAGCCGCTGCCTTGGTAAATCCCGCCTGCGGGTTCTATGGACGTCTATTGGCTTCACATTCTGCTCATGCGCCCCTTGCCAAGCGAGGGGCGCATAGCTAACGTCACTCTCCTGTTTCAGGAGGGATCTCATGCGCTATATCGATTTACGAAGTGACACCGTCACCCAGCCTACTGACGCCATGCGTCAAGCCATGCTCCACGCCGAAGTCGGTGACGATGTCTATGGTGAAGATCCGGGCGTCAACGCGCTGGAGGCCTTTGGGGCCAGATTGCTGGGCAAACAGGCGGCGCTGTTTGTGCCGTCCGGCACCATGTCCAATCTGTTGGCGGTGATGAGCCACTGTCAGCGCGGTGAGGGGGCCATCCTCGGCAACGCCGCTCACATCTATCGCTATGAAGCGCAGGGGAGTGCCGTGCTGGGCTCCGTAGCCCTGCAACCCTTGCCGATGCAGCGCGATGGCACGCTGGCATTCGATGATATCAAGGCTGCGCTGGCCCCTGATGATGCCCACTTCGTCCAGACTCGCTTGATCTGCCTTGAGAACACCCACAACGGCAAGGTGCTGCCGCTCTCCTATCTGCAGGAGATGGGGGCATTCGTTGCCGAGCGCGGCTTGAAGCTTCATCTCGATGGCGCCCGGCTCTTTAACGCCGCCGTGGCCAGCGAGACCCCGGTCGGGGTGATCGCTGCACCGTTTGACAGTATCTCGATTTGTCTCTCCAAGGGGTTGGGGGCACCGGTGGGTTCGCTGCTGGTGGGCAGCCACGATTTCATCGCCCGTGCGCGCCGCCTACGCAAGATGCTGGGGGGTGGCATGCGTCAGGCGGGGATTCTGGCGCAAGCCGGTCTGTTTGCCCTCGAGCAGCATGTGACCCGTCTGGCCGATGATCACCGCCGTGCCAAACGGCTGGCCGAAGGGTTGGCTGCACTGCCGGGCATCGAGCTCGACCTCTCGCTGGTGCAGAGCAACATGGTGTTCCTGCGGCTGCATGAGGGAGAATCGGCCCCTCTGCTCGCTTTTATGAAGGAGCGGGGGATCCTCTTCTCCGGTTACGGCGAGCTGCGGCTGGTGACCCATCTGCAAATCAACGATGACGATATTGAAGAGGTGATCGACGCCTTCACCGAGTATCTCGGAGCGCGTTGAGACGGCTGGTCAGGTAGAGGTTATACCAAGACCTGTTCATACCGAAATAACAGAGAGCGCTGCGGCGCCCTCTGTTATTTGCTGCAAGCTCAAGCCTGCCGCTGGCCGCTCATCAGCATGGCCTCATCGGTGGCATCGTAGATCATCACCGCGATGTGGGTCACCTGACCGCCGAAATCGGCCAGTGGCACCAGGGTCAGGTTCTGGAACATGTGGGGGGCCGAGCCGGTAATGGGGCGGTAGTTGGAGAAACGCAGCAGATAGGGCTTCTGCTCCCAGGTGCTGAAGGCGCGGTTGTTGAGTTTGAAGACCATGTTGGCCTTGCGTTCGAACCAGGCTCTGTCCACATCGGGGAAGAGCTCGAACAGTACGCCATCGCGCACGTCACTGGCCAGTCGGCCGCTGTGGCTCTCCATAAAGCCGTTCCACACCTGTACCTTGTACTCCTTGTCGAGCACAACCAAGCCTACGTCCAGGTTCTGGACTATGTTCATCAGCCAATGAAATTCACGGATTTCCATAGTCACTCCTAGAGCATGTGCATGATTTTGTTGTTCATGGTGGCGATGGAATCTTCGGTAAACAGCAGCAGCAGATCACACTGCACCGCGTAATCCTGGATCCGGTAGTTGATCTCGATGGCGAGCGTGCGGCGCCAGCGACTCTTGTTGGTGTTGATCAGCTCGTTGATGGGTCTGTGCTGGCCGAGCACCACAGGGTGCCCCTGACTGAAGGGGGTGTCGAGCTGGTTGGCGTAGCCGCGCAGGAAGGCGCCGATCAGCACGTTGGCGGTATCCATCAACAGCTCCAGTTCGGCGGTGCGATCCAGCGTCCCCTGATGGTTCATCAGCTTGGCCAAATCTTTGAAGCTGGAGTCATGGAACAGGATCAGCGCTTCACCGGCGATCCCAGCTCCGATAAACCCCTGACAGACGGCGGAGAGGGTATCTGAATCCGCAGCGGCCGAGAGGGCCATGTGCAGCTCGGAGACCTCCAGCACGTTGACGTTGGGGATAGGCAGTACCACGAAGGCGTTGAGCAGACGAGCCAGCAAGTCGGCTGCCTGACCCATGGAGACGTTGGCCAGCTCCTGATAGACATCGCGGATTTCGGGGGTGATCTTGACGCCTGCATCGGCTACCACGCCGCTTGTCAGCTGCTCGGGGGCGCTTGGTTGACCACTCGGGGCGGCACTCCAGAAATCATGCTTTTTGAGCAGGGCGAGCAGGGTTTCTGGGGCGGCGGGTTTCTTGATGAAATCGAGCGCCCCCAGCCCCATGACCCGTTGATAGGCCTCTGGCTGGATATCCCCGGAGACCACGATCACCTTGTTGCGCAGACCCTCCCGTTGGAGGGTCTCCAGCACGCCGTAACCGTCCATTTCCGGCATGGTCAGATCGAGGAAGATGAGATCGCCATGACCCATCAGCACCTGTTCGATCCCTTCGAGACCATTGGCTGCGTAGTGCAAATCGACTTTCCAGTCGGCCGGGAGCGCCCGCGCCAGCTGTTTGCGGGCGAACCCGGAGTCATCACATATCAATACATTCATGGCGTTAGGCAGGCTCTGTTGGCAAGGGATGCTATAAGTGTGGCCCGCTAACGGTCAGATGCAATGGGTGAGGCTATCACCTTGTGAAAATTGATTGTCCCATTGCCGATTGCGATAGCGTGCTGAGTATTTTTCAACAAATTCAACGAACATCTTAACACGCAACGGAGCGAACTGGTGCTGGCAACACAACATGTAGAAGGGTCGATTGCCGGTTTGCCAGTCGGTCAGTACCGGCACCAGCTGCTCGTCATGGAGGAAGCTGCTCAGATAGTGCAGCGGGGCATTGACGATCCCCAGATGACGCCGGGCTGCACGTACCGCGGCCTGTGTCTGGTTGACGGTCAGTTTGGCGATGCGTTTGATGCAGACGCTCTGGCCATCCTTGTCGGTCAGCTGCCAGTGCTGGTGAGGCCAGCAGTAGATGAGATCATGCTCTTCCAGCTGGTTGGGATGGGAGGGAGTGCCCTTCTTGGTCAAATAGAGTGGTGAGGCAAACAGGCCGTACTCGATATGGCCGAGACAGATCGCATTGGGCAGCGACTGGGGCAGCTCACCGTTGAAGAACACCAGATCCCGATCATTGTCGAACAGGTGCTGGTGATCATTGGTCTGGGTGATATCGAACTGTACCTCGGGATAGTGCAGCCCGAATTCGGCCAGCATATCGATGAGGATGGTGTTGGAGAGCGCGATCGGCGCAGCTATCCGAATAAGCCCGGTGATATCGGCCTCTTGACCCTGGATCTCGCTGGTGGCCTGCTCGATTTGTGCGAGTGGCGTGCAGAGACGTTCGTAGTATCTGAGGCCATCATCGGTAAGGCGGAGCTTGCGGGTAGAGCGATGTAGCAGGGAGCAACCCAGTTGCTCTTCCAGCTGGGAAATGCGTCGACTGATGGTGCCTGTTGGCATGCCCAGTGCGGCTGCAGCGTGGGAGAATCCTCCCTCTTGCACCACCTTGACGAACAGGTAGAACTCTTCGATGTGCTTCATAAACGCTGTTCTGGGTGTAACAAGGGGGCAACCATAAAAAGAGCGTTCCGGGTTGGCAAGGGTAATTCAGCGTTTAATTGATCTGGATTCGATTTCTGTTGATACCAGTTATCCACCCGCCCGTCATCTCAGTTTCCCCGAGCTGGTGATTATTTCGGCACGATGCCAAATGGTACTGCGGCAGTGATGTTTGCCATATTTCCTGATTTGTTCCGCTATAACCGCGGGCGAAGGCCGATATTGCAATCTGATGGCAGGAATCTGGGTTGCTCTGCGTACTCAGCCGGGGTGGTTTGCCATCCACAGCCAATGTGATGCAGATCATATATTCGGGTTTTGCTCATTGCCTGTTGAAAAATGAATTTGGGGTATATCAATTCCGCCTTAGTGAACTATTTTTGTCCGTTTTGGCGTTTTTTTGGCTGTTTATCCATCCGCTTGGTTAATTAATGGAAGCTTTGTGACAGAGAGTGATGACTATTTCCACCATTGATTTAAATGTTAATAACAAATTTATCGCAGCAAATATGCAATTGCTCTTTCAAGGTCTCGAGTGGATAGCTCTTAGTGCTTGTTTTTACTGGGGAAAAAAGTTAAAAATCGACTATATGATTTGCCTGGATTAACAGGGTCCTTGGCTGAGTCCTTTGTAGTATTGCCGTACAGGCTGCCCTGTTGTTGATATCTGAAATAGTTTTGTCCGCTCTTGGCTATGTGAAAAGGGATAATGGCCGAGAGGTATTTGCACCTTGCATTCTGCAGCTAGCGGTTTGCCAGATCTGTTTTCCGGTTAACCAGTGACCATCCAGCATGAATGACCTTGACCAGATGAATACGCTTGACGAACGGTTACTGAAGACGATGGATGTTCTGCATACCCCGATCTGGGTTTATGACATCGAGCATCACCATATTTTCTGGGCAAACAGCGCCGCGCTCTCCGTGTGGGAGGCGACGTCACTCGACGAACTCTGCTCCCGCGACTTCTCTGCCGATATGGCAACCGCCATCGATCTGCTGCTGCAGCGCTATCTGGGTGATTTTCAGCAGGGGCGCAGTTACAACGAGTGGTGGACCCTCTCCCCAAAGGGGGTCAAGAAGCAGATCTATCTGCGCCTCTCCGGTATTCAACTGGCTGGCCGGCTGATGATGATGACCGAAGCGGTGCTCGACTCCGATACCCTCTATCAGGAGTCCTCGCTGGCAACCGGCGATACCCTGGCCTGCCTGTTCGATAGCCACGGCGTGTTCGAGAGTGGCAACTATCACTTCGAAATGTGTTTCGGCCACCAGATCGCCAAGCTCTCCCAGGTTTTCTCCGGCAATGATGACAGTTTCTACCAGAAGCTCTCCCGTCTCGATGAAGTGGTGACCGAGGGGGAGTGCCGTACCCTCAAGGGGATGCGCTGGTTCCAGTATCAGTTCCGCTATATCCAGCAGGGGGCCCGCATTCTGCTCACCATGCGGGATATTACCGATCGCAAACTCGAAGAGCTGGAGCATCGCCACCTCGCCTGGCACGACTCCCTGACCGGCCTGCTCAATCGGTATGGCTTGATGAAATCCCTCGAGGCCTATTGCGGGCTGGGGGAGCGTTTCGCGCTGGTGTTCATGGATCTGGACAACTTCAAGCTGGTCAACGACAACTACGGCCACAAGGCGGGAGATCGCCTGCTGGAGCGGGTCGCCGGTCGCCTCAAACAGATTTGCCCGCGGGATGTGGAGCTGGCTCGCCTCGGTGGCGATGAATTCACAGCACTGGTGCCGCTGGGCAATCAGGGGGATCGGGCGCAAGAGGTGGCCGATCAGATGCTCTCCCAGATGACCAAGCCGCTGCAACTGAGCGGGCTGCCGGAGGTGACCATCGGTGGCAGTATCGGTATCGCCATCTATCCCGATGATGCGGATGACGGGGACAACCTCATCACCCGTGCCGACATGGCTATGTATCAGGCCAAGCAGATGGGGCGGTTGCGCTGGCAGCGTTTCACCCCCAGCATGCAGCAGACCCTGCAGCGCAAGCTCAATCTCAAACAGTTTCTGGCCAAGGCCATCGGCCGCCAGGAGCTGAGCCTCTGTTACCAGCCGCAGGTCGATGCCGCCAAACGGCGTCTGATCGGTTACGAGGCGCTGCTGCGCTGGTACAACCCGGTGCTCGGCCATGTCTCGCCGGTAGAATTTATCCCGCTGGCCGAAGAGATGGGGCTGATCCGCGAGATCGGCAGCTGGGTGCTCTCCACCGCGCTGGCACAGGTCGCCAGCTGGCAGAAGCGCTTCCATCAGCGGGTGCCGGTCTCCGTCAACCTCTCCGGTTTCCAGCTCTCGTCGGCGCTGCCCGGGCAAGTTCGCCAGCAGCTGGAGCTGCACGGGGTGGATGCCTCCCTGTTGACGCTGGAGCTGACCGAAACCGTGCTGATGCTCGATATGAAGGGGTGCCTCGGCATTCTCGATGATTTGAGCGAGCAGGGGATCAAGATTGCCATCGATGATTTCGGTACCGGCTACTCCTCGCTGGCCTATCTCAACCGGTTGCCGATCAACAACATCAAGCTGGATCGCTCCTTCGTGGTCGGTCTCAACTTGCCGGTGATCCGGGCGACTGCGGCCATGGCTACCAATCTGGGGTTGGGGATCATGGCGGAAGGGGTGGAGGAGCCTCACGAGCTGGCCGCACTGCAGACCCAGGGGTGCCATGTGTTCCAGGGATATCTGTTCAGCAAGCCGCTGACAGTGGCGCAAGTCGAGGCGAGCGGTTTTGTGGTGGAGTGCCAGGTCGGGCGTTATCCACTGCTAGATGCCGTGATGGCAGAGTAACAAGTGTGCGTTAGGCCACAACTTGGGATTTTATTCCGCAATATTTAATCAAAATTAATCATTCTTTTGCGATCGGTCATGAGACGGATTGACTGGAATTGCTAGCATGCGACCTCGTTTCTAGGGAAAGGAGTATCGCAATAATGAGTCATGCTGCTGTCAATGACCGTCCGGCCAGCCCTCCCAAAGGTTGGCTGAACCGTTTCCTCAATGGCGTCGAGAAAGCCGGGAACAAATTACCCGACCCCGCCATGCTGTTCCTCTACGCCTTGCTGATCGTCTGGGTCGGCTCCTGGGTGTTGTCACAATTCCAGTTTGATCTGGTCAACCCCCGTACCGGGGAGGCGGTAGTGGTCAACAACCTGCTGACCGGTGCCGGTCTGGCCGAGTTTCTCTCCACCATGGTGACCACCTTTACCGGCTTTGCCCCGCTCGGGATCGTGCTGGTGGCCATGCTCGGGGTCGGGGTGGCCGAGCAGTCCGGTTTTATCAATACCGGTCTGAAAAAGTTGCTGAAAGTGACGCCTGCACGTTTTCTCACTCCCATGCTGATCCTTGTAGCGATCGTCAGCCACACCGCCGCAGATGCGGGTTATGTGCTGGTGATCCCCATCGGTGGCATCATCTTCCACGCTGCCGGACGCCATCCGCTGGCGGGGATCGCAGCTGCCTTTGCCGGTGTCTCCGGCGGTTTTGCCGCCAACTTCCTGCCCTCCGGCGGGGATGCGCTGCTGCAGGGTTTTACCCAGTCCGCCGCTCAGTTGCTCGATCCTGACTACATGGTCAACACCCTGTGCAACATCATCTTTACCGGTGCCTCTTCGTTGCTGATCATCTGCGTCGGCTGGTTCGTCACCGAAAAGGTGGTGGAGCCGCGCCTCAAGCATGTGGCGCTCAACGAGGATCTGGAGAGTGCCGACGAGATGGGGCGCTACAGCGCGCAAGAGAGCCGGGCCTTCAACTGGGCCGGGTTTGCCATGCTGGCGGCTATCGTGCTGCTGGCGCTGGCGCTCTCCCCGAGCGATTCACCGCTGCGTGCTGCCGATGGCTCCCTGACCACCTTCGCCGCGCCGGTGATGAAGTCCATAGTGCCGCTCATCTTCCTGCTCTTTATCCTGCCTGGGATTGTCTACGGCTTTGTCGCAGGTAGCTTCAAGAGTGGCAAGGATGTGATCGATGCCATGTCGGCCACCATGAACAAGATGGGCTCCTACATGGTGATGGCCTTCTTCTGCGCGCTCTTTATCAAGGCGTTTGGTGACTCCAACCTGGGCACCCTGCTGGCCCTCTCCGGTGCCGAAGTGCTCCATGCGCTGGCGCTGCCCGGTGAAGTGACCATCGTCGGGATGATCCTGCTCACCGCCACCGTCAATCTGGTAGTCGGCTCGGCCTCCGCCAAGTGGGCGCTGATCAGCCCGATCCTGGTACCCATGCTGATGGCGGTGGGGATCTCCCCCGAGCTGACCCAGGCGGCCTATCGGGTCGGGGATTCTGCTTCCAACATCATCACCCCGCTGATGGTCTTCTTCCCGCTGGTGGTGGTCTATTGCCAGCAGTATGTGAAGAGCACCGGGATCGGTACCCTGGTCTCCATGATGCTGCCCTACTCGCTGGCCTTCCTGGTGAGCTGGACGATTTTCCTGCTGCTCTACTGGGCGCTCGGCTTCCCGCTCGGGTTGCAAGCCCCTTACGTCTATCCGGCCCCTTAAGCTGGGTGTGCGAGGGAGCCTTGGGCTCCCTCGTTTTTTTCGCTATGGTGTTACCTCATTTTGGAGGTGCCATGAATCAGACCATCGATCTTATCCTTTCCCATCGCTCCATTCGTCAGTTCACTGCCGAGCCGATCGCCCCGCAGCAGCTGGATGCCATTCTCTCCGCCGCCCAGTCCGCCTCGACCTCGAGCTTTTTGCAGGTGACCAGTATTGTGCGAGTCTGCGAGCCCGAGGCGCGTCAGCAGTTGGCCATGCTGGCGGGCAATCAACCCTATGTGGTGCAGGCGGCCGAGTTTCTGGTGTTCTGCGCCGATTACCACCGCCACACCCAGATCGTGCCCGAGGCCCAGACCGGCTATGCGGAGCAGTTGCTGATCGGAGCCATCGACGGCGCCCTGATGGCGCAAAACGCCTTGCTGGCGGCGCAGTCGCTGGGGCTGGGCGGGGTCTATATCGGCGGCATTCGCAACCATCCGGCCGAGGTGAGCGAACTGCTCGGCTTGCCCCATCAGGTGATCCCGCTGTTTGGCCTCTGCCTTGGTCATCCTGCCCAGCAGCCGGAACAGAAACCCCGTCTGCCCAGGGGATTGGTGGTGCATCAGGAGCGCTACCAGCACGAGTTGGATCGCGACCTGCTGGCCCAGTACGATCAGCAGATCGCGGACTACTATCAGGCTCGCAGCAGCAACAACAAACAGCAGACCTGGAGCGGCCAGATCCGCGCCATTCTGGGCAAGGAGTCCCGCCCTTTCATGCTGGGCTTCCTGCAATCGCGGGGCTTTAACCTCAAGTAATGGCGCTGATGGGCGATACTATGGGGAGGTGACCGTCATGGTCATCATCCCCTGATCCTGCAATCTCTCCCTGAGACCGGGGGCACAGCTTGGTGACAAATCGTGGGCAAGGGGGGATCTGCAGGCTACCTTAAGTGGGTAAGCTGTTGTAGGATCACGCAATTGGATAGGAACAGGGGTTTGGACATCCTATGATTTTAACTTTGGTATTGCTGTCTATTGGCGCACTCCTGTTTTTGGTTATCGCCTATAACGTGGTGCAGCAATATAAGCAGAAGGCAGAGGCGGACAAGCGTCACGCCGTTGCCAGACACAAGACGGTGGCTGACGAGACCGAAGAGGTGTTGCTGAACGTCAATCTGGTGCCTTTCTCCAAGAACATGGTGTTGCTGTTGCAGCACCGGATCCTCGATGCCTATCGCGCCATCGCCCAGGTGATGCCGAACAATCAGATCAAGCAGCGCATCGTTGATGTACAGACCCAGATCAAGAATGTGCAGGAGAACTACAGCGTGCAGGATGAGGGTCAGTTCAAGACCCCGGAGTCCGATCGTCAGGCGATCCAGATGCTGCAGCTGGTCAAGAAGATGCGGGCCGTGCTGCGGGTCGAGCACAACAAGGGCAAGATTGACCCTCAGGGGTTTGCCCAGGAAGAGCGCCGCCTCGAGCTGATGCAGCTCAAGATCAACATCTCCAATCTGGTCAAGCGGGCGATGGATGCCCGCATTCAGGGCCAATATGGTACATGCCGCCAGCTCTATACCAAGGGACTCTCTGCCATGGCGAGCGTGGGCGACAAGGATCCCTATCTGCTGGCCCGTGAAGAAGATATGCGTCAGGGGCTCAAGGAGCTTGAAGAGCTGCAGCAGCAAAATAGCGCGCAGGATCTGCAAAACATCAAGGACAAGGAAGCCGACGAGCTCGATGTCCTGTTTCAACCCAAGAAGAAATGGTAAGCATGTCCCACCCACTCGATTCCACACTGGGGCCAATGGCCCCATTTGTTTCTCAGCTGTTGGCCGAACTGGCCGCCACTGGCGTCACCATTTCCCGGCCAACGGTCGATCACCTCTGTTATCGGGCGGCTACCCTGCAGGAGTACCGCGCGCGATGTGCTGTGCTGGCTGAGGCAGGTACCTTGCTGGTGGAGGGTATGATTGGCGGGCGCCCTATTGCGACTTATCAGTTGCATCAGCCGCTGTTGGCTGGTGAGGTACAGGTACCCTGTATCGAGCTGGCTGCACCGAAACCGGGTCGCGTCCATCAGGCGGGGCTGGAACATATCGAGCTGGTGGTCACTTCACTGCAAGATCTGGTAGCGCGCTATCCCGAGCTGCCATTCAAAACGGGCAACATGCAGGATATCCGCAACCCCGATATTGGCCTGATGTTGCCTTCCGGACAGATCAAGTTTCATCTGCGCTCGCTGGCTGAGGTGATCGCCGAAGAGGTGGTGACCGGTGCTGTGGTCGCGGTGCCTGCGGATTATTTCGAGCAGGAGTGATCCTGCGCTCAATGTGCGGGCCTGACAGGCTCTTGAATAACGCAGCAAAAGGGGTCACCGGTGTGACCCCTTTTGTTATCTGGCGGTGCTGGGTTGCGAGAGCGCCATCTGCTCGTTGGTGACCCTGTTTGCGCTGAGCCTGTTACCGGTGTCGGTGGGGGTGCTGGGCGGGCAGTGGCGATTGGCTTCGCTGCTTGAGACGGCCGAGCCAGAGGCTCAAGCCCGCCGTCAGGATGAGGACCAGTTCAATTCCCATGACCAGACCGCCCAGCTCGCCTTGCTCCCAGAACGGGTGCAGGTAAAGTCCACCCAGACTCGCCCCCAGATAGTAGGCCACCAGATAGAGGGAGGAGGCGAGGGCCCGGTTGTGTTCGACATGATGACCGACCCAGGCACTGGCGCAGGCGTGTGCCAGGAAAAAGCCGAAGCTGGAGATCAGCAAGCCACTCAGGATCCCGAGTAGGCTAGCTTGCAGCAGCCACAGACTGCCGATGGCCATCAGCGCGATCCCGACCAGCAGCATGCGTTGTGCCCCCCAGCGATTGGCAAAGCGACCGCTCAGAGAGGAGGCCACCGTTCCCGAGAGATAGGTGAGAAACAGCATGCCGAGCCACTGGGTGGGCAGGGAGAAGGGGGGCTTGGCCAGCAAGAAGGTGAGGTAGCTGAACTGGTTCAGAAACACCATAAAGTTGAGGCCGCCAATCAGATAGGCCCCTACCAGCAAGGGATTGGTCAGGTGTTGTTGCAAGGCGCGAGCAAATTGGCCGCGAACGGGGGCGCTCGCCACAAAGCGGGTCTGATGGGGCAGCAGCCAGAAGACCAGCGGCAGCAGTGACAGGCTGATCACACCAATCCCCAGAAAGGTATGCTGCCAGTCGCCAAACCAGCCCGCCAACAGACCGCCGACCACCCGACCGGCAATGCCACCGAGGGAGTTGGCGGCAATATAGACCCCCACCGCCGAGAGGAGCGCCCGTTTGCTGAACTCTTCCCCCATATAGGCAATCGCGGTCGCGGGCAGCCCTGCCAGCAGCGCGCCCTGCAGGATGCGTAGCAGCAGCAGGGTGCCAAACTGCTCAACCATCGGGATCAACAGTGAGAGCAGGATCGCCAGGGTGAGGGTACCCAGCATGACCTGCCGACGGCCATGGCGATCCGCCAGTCTGGCGCAGATCAGCAGTGAGGCGGCGAGGCCAGCAGTGCATCCTGCCAGGGTCCAGCTGGCCGAGAGGGAGTTGACCGAGAAGACCTCGGCAATCAGGGGTAACAGGGGATGGGTCTGGTAGAGGTTCAGAAACACCAGAAAAGAGCCCAGGCTGAGGGCCAGGGTTGCACGTATCCACTCGCGACTTCCAACTTCAATCATTGCGTATTGTCCTGACTACTTTTGGTCAGGGTAGAGTCCTTGCGGTTATAAATATAATATATTTAAGTTATCCATCTCATAATATGAATTGATACATGGATCTGAAACAGCTCACCTATCTGCTGGCGGTCAGGGATGCCGGCTCATTTACCAAGGCAGCCAACAGTCTGCATGTGGCACAGCCGGCCATCAGCATGGCCATCGCCAAGCTGGAGCAGCAGCTCGAATTGCGGCTGTTTGATCGACAGGACCGGGCGGTACGGCTCACCCCGGAGGGAGAGGTGCTCTGTCGCCATGCCGAGCGCTTGTTGCTGCAGATGCATCAGGCCGAGGCCGAGATGGCCGAGCTCAAGGGGCTGGAGCGGGGGGAAGTGCGGATCGGGATCCCCTACATGATGGGCTCCTACTATTTCCCCCCTCGTCTGATGGCCTTCAAGCATCGCTATCCCGGCCTCAAGATCCGGGTCGAAGAGGCCGGCACCCGTGAGCTGCTCAGCCGGATGGTGGATGGCTCCCTCGATCTGGCCATTCTCATCACCAGTGATCTCCCCCCCGCCATCGAGGGGGCACATCTGCTGAGCGAAGAGATGTTGATGGTGGTGGGGGACGATCACCCCTTGCGAGGCAAACCGGCCGTCACCCTCTCGCAGTTTTTCGCTCAGGAGCTGGCGCTGTTTCGCCGTGGTTTTTACCACCGGGAGCATATGGAGGCGCTGGCCCAGAGCCTGGGCGTTGAACCCGATATCGCCTTCGAGAGCAATCTTATCCCTCTGCTCAAGGCGGTGGTGCGGCAAGGCTTTGCGGTGACCACCTTCTTGCGGATGGTGCTGGAAGAGGAGCCGGATCTGAGTGGCGTGCCCTTCGACCCACCCATCTACCTCGACCTCTGTGTGGCGTGGCGGCGTGGTGATCCGCTCTCCATGGCCAACCGTGCCTTGCGCGATTTCCTACTCAAGGATCGCCCGGCCTGATGGCGGCGGGTCATTGCTGAAAGTTTGTTACTATTAACGGTGGGTTCGCTTGAGGGCTACACCATGAAATTGCAGCAATTGCGCTATATCGTCGAGGTGGCGAACCACAGGCTGAATCTGTCGGCCACCGCCGAGAGCCTCTTTACCTCCCAGCCCGGGATCAGCAAACAGGTGCGGATGCTGGAGGATGAGCTGGGGATCCAGATCTTCGAGCGCAGCGGCAAACACCTGACCCAGATCACCCCCATAGGTCGGGACGTGATCAAAGTGGCCGCGGAGGTGCTGGACAAGGTGGCCACCATCAAGGTGATGGCCAGGCAGCATGTGCATCCGGAGCAGGGAACCCTCACCATTGCCGCCACTCATCTGCAAGCTCGCTATATTTTGCCCACCATCCTCAAGGGTTTTATGGCCCGCTTCCCCAAAGTTGCCGTAACTGTGATGCAGGGGAGTGCGGTGCAGTGCCGCGTAGCCGTGCATGATGGCGCTGCCGAGCTGCTGCTGGCGGATGAACCGGAGGAGGGGAGCGATCTGCTCATGCTCCCCTCTTTTCAGTGGCAACGGGGCTTGGTGCTGCCCAAGGATCATCCGTTGGCCAAAGCAACCTCGCTGACCCCGGCCGAACTGGTGGAGTTTGCGCTGGTGACTGACGGAAGGGCTCTCTCTGCTGCACATGGCACTGATTGCGCTCATGCCGAGAGCCGGATCGCCTGCTGTGCGAGCGACAGCGATGTGCTCAAGACCTATGTCAGACAAGGGATGGGCATCGGGGTGATGGCAACTTTTGCTTGGGAGCCCCAGCGCGATGGCGATCTGGTGCTCAAAACGGCGCCCTGGCTACCAGGCGGTGTGGCCACTATCGGGTTGCGCAGAGGGGCATTTTTATGCGGCTATCTCTACGATCTGATTGAACGTCTCGCGCCGCAATTGACCCGCGAGCGGGTCGAACAATACTGTGCTGCCCGCACTGGCGAAGAGCTTGAAGAACTGTTGGCCAATCTGACCGTGCCACTTAGATAGCTTGGGTTGATGTGTGGTCATCCCAAGAAAAACGCCTCCCAATGGGAGGCGTTTGACTATCTGGCATTCGTCAATGCAGGCTCACTTCTTCAGCATATGATCCAGCTTGTTGGCCTTGGTCGACAGATAGAACTCGTTGTGGGGATTGCGTCCTTCCTGCAACGGAACCCGTTCGGCCACCGGAATACCGAAGGATTCCATGGCTTTCATCTTGCGCGGGTTGTTGGTCATCAGTTTGAGAGACTTGACCTCAAGCTGCTTGAGCATATCGGCGCAGATGGTGTAGTCGCGCATATCGGCGGCGAAACCAAGGGCTACGTTGGCCTCCACGGTATCGGCCCCCTGATCCTGCAGGTGATAGGCGCGGATCTTGTTGAGCAAGCCGATGCCACGGCCCTCTTGACGCACATACAGCAACACGCCACGACCGGCTTTGGCGATATTTTCCATGGCCGCCTGCAACTGGAAACCGCAGTCACAACGCAGGCTGAACAGGGCGTCGCCGGTCAGGCACTCTGAGTGGATCCGGCCCAGCACGGGCTCTTCACCGGTAATGTCGCCCATCACCAGTGCGGCGTGATCTTTGCCTGTGCCGGTTTCCTGAAAACCTACCAGCGTGAAGGTGCCCCAGGGGGTTGGCAATTTGGATTTGGCCACGAGGGTAACGCTGCTCATAGGTTGCTCCTTACTACTAACGGCTCAAAAAAGGGGGCCAGTTTAGCGCGCCTTGTCAGGAACGACCATAAGAACAAGTCCCTGCATTGCTTAATGAAATCTCCAAATGAGATACAAGCACAGCTGTCCGGCGGGGTTTTGGCCCTTTGTGCGGATTGATGACTGCCAGGCTCACCACATTCGGGTATAATCGGCGCCCATTAACCCACCCCTTCGGGATGGGAGCAACACAGTGCAGGAGAGAAGTTATGCCTCAGATGGCCCCCGTAATGACAATTGATGGCCCCAGTGGTGCAGGTAAAGGCACCTTGTGTCAGCTGCTTGCTGAGAAGCTGGGTTGGCACTTGCTGGACTCGGGCGCCATCTATCGGGTGTTGTCCCTGGCCGCCCTGCATCACGATGTAGAGCTGGACAGTGAAGCCTCACTGGTGCCGCTGGCTGCCAATCTGGATGTGCAATTTCAGGTTGAGGGCGATCTGGTCAAGGTAATCCTGGAAGGGGAAGATGTCTCCCGCACCATCCGCACCGAAGAAGTGGGTAATGCTGCCAGTAAAATCGCCGCCTTCCCCCGGGTGCGCGAAGCCTTGCTGCGCCGTCAGCGTGCATTTCGTCAGGCCCCGGGTCTGATCGCCGATGGTCGTGACATGGGTACAGTTGTTTTCCCCGAGGCCGAGGTGAAGATTTTCCTCGACGCCAGTGCCGAAGAACGGGCCCAGCGTCGCTATAAGCAGTTGCAAGATAAGGGCTTTGATGTTAACTTTGAGCGTCTTTTAACCGAGATTCGGGAACGTGACGATCGCGACAGAAATCGCGCTACTGCACCCCTGAAACCGGCAGAAGATGCTCTGGTGGTAGACTCTACCGCCATGACCATAGATGAAGTGCTGGCAACAGTACTCGCTTATGCAGAGCAACAACTTGGTGATGCCAGCGCAAGCTGACATCCGGTCGTCTGCACCAAGGATGGCGCAGATTATTTAAAACAGCCCCGCTTGTGCCGGATTGCAAGTGGATGTTTCATTTGTGACATAAACAATGATCGAATCTTTTGCTCAACTCTTTGAAGAGTCCCTGAACGCCGTTGAAACCCGTCAAGGTTCCATCGTCAAGGGTACTGTCGTTGCTATCGAGAACGGTTTCGTACTGGTTGACGCCGGTCTGAAATCCGAGTCCGCTATCCCGGCTGAAGAATTCAAGAACGCCATGGGCGAGCTGGAAATCAACGTCGGCGACACCGTTGACGTGGCTCTGGACTCTATCGAAGATGGTTTCGGCGAAACCAAGCTGTCCCGCGAAAAAGCCAAGCGCCACGAAGCCTGGCTGCAGCTTGAGAAGGCTTACGAAGAGCAAGCTACCGTTATCGGTATCATCAACGGCAAGGTCAAGGGTGGTTTCACCGTTGAACTGAACGGCATCCGTGCCTTCCTGCCGGGTTCTCTGGTTGACGTGCGTCCGATCCGTGACACCGCTCACCTGGAAAACAAAGAACTCGAGTTCAAAGTCATCAAGCTGGACCAGAAGCGCAACAACGTTGTTGTTTCCCGTCGTGCCGTGATCGAGACCGAGAACACCTCCGAGCGCGAAAGCCTGCTGGCTAACCTGCAAGAAGGTCAAGAAGTTAAGGGTATCGTCAAGAACCTGACCGACTACGGTGCATTCGTAGATCTGGGCGGTGTTGACGGCCTGCTGCACATCACCGACATGGCGTGGAAGCGCGTTAAGCATCCTTCCGAAATCGTCAACGTTGGCGACGAGATCGCTGTCAAGGTTCTGAAGTTCGACCGCGAGCGTACCCGTGTATCCCTGGGTCTGAAGCAGCTGGGCGAAGATCCCTGGGTTGCTATCGCCAAGCGTTACCCGGAGACCACCCGTCTGTCTGGCCGCGTGACCAACCTGACCGACTACGGCTGCTTCGTTGAAATCGAAGAAGGCGTTGAAGGCCTGGTACACGTATCCGAGATGGATTGGACCAACAAGAACATCCACCCGTCCAAAGTTGTTAACGTTGGCGACGTGGTTGACGTGATGGTTCTGGACATCGACGAAGAGCGTCGTCGTATCTCCCTGGGTCTGAAGCAGTGCAAATCCAACCCGTGGCAGCTGTTTGCCGAAACTCACGCCAAAGGCGACCGTGTTTCCGGCAAGATCAAGTCCATCACTGACTTCGGTATCTTCATCGGTCTGGATGGCGGCATCGACGGCCTGGTTCACCTGTCTGACATCTCCTGGAACAACCAGGGCGAAGAAGCTGTGCGTGAATTCAAGAAAGGCGACGAGATCGAAGCCGTTGTTCTGCAAGTGGATCCGGAGCGTGAGCGCATCTCCCTGGGTGTCAAGCAGATCGAAGAAGACCCGTTCAACAAGTACCTGGCTGACAACAAGAAAGGTGCTATCGTGAAGGGTAAGGTTACCGAGGTTGATGCCAAAGGTGCCGTTATCGAACTGGCTGACGGCGTAGAAGGCTACCTGCGTGCCTCCGACGCTGCTCGTGACCGCGTAGAAGACGCCACTCTGGTGCTGTCTGTTGGTGACGAAGTTGAAGCTAAATTCATGGGCGTTGATCGTAAGAACCGCACCGTAAGCCTGTCTGTCCGTGCTAAGGACGAGGCTGATGAGCGTGTTGCTATCGATAACCTGAACCAGCAAGAAGAAGTTGTGTTCAGCAATGCTATGATGGAAGCGTTCAAAGCCGCCAAGGGTGAGTAATCCTTGATGCAAGAAAAGGGCGGCATTGCGCCGCCCTTTTTTATCCTGGCAAAATGAATATTGCATGTGATCGGGGAAGGAGATTTAACGTTATGACCAAATCAGATCTCATCGAACAACTGGCAGCCAGCCGCATGCATATGCCGGCCAAGGATGTCGAAGCCGCCATCAAGGAGATCCTTGAGCAGATGGCGTCGACCTTGCAAAACGGCGACCGGATTGAAATCCGCGGATTTGGCAGTTTTTCACTGCACTATCGTGCGCCCCGTGTGGGCCGCAACCCCAAGACTGGGGACAAGGTTGAACTGACCGGGAAATATGTCCCGCACTTCAAACCTGGCAAAGAGTTGCGCGAGCGCGTCAACATCATTGAATAATGCAGAAATGGGCATACCTCGGGTATGCCTTTTTTCTTTTTAGCGCAGATTCCTGTGCCAATCGTCTTGTTTCTTAAACTCTTTTCCCATTCACTCTAGAGTCTGCCTGCGATTTTAAGGATAATCAGCCTCTCATTAGATACTGACAGGGAGCTCTTATGAAGCGTATTTTGGCCCTCATTCCGCTGGTGCTGGTGTTTGTTCTGACCCTGGCGCTGGGCTCACAAAATGGCCAGCTGGTTCAGTTCAATTACCTGATCGCTCAGGGGGAGTTTTCGCTTGCCATGCTGTTGGGCTTCTTCTTCGCTGGCGGTTTTTTGCTGGGCTGGCTGGTATTCGGCCTGCTGTTCCTGCGCCTGAAAATGCAAAACCGCACCCTCAACCGCACCATGCGTCGTCAATCCCGCGAGTTGGAGCTGGCCCGGTCACCGGGTAAGGAATAATGTTCCTCAATGCTTGAACTGCTTTTCCTGCTGTTGCCCATCGCCGCCGGTTATGGCTGGTACATGGGTCGCAGGAGTGTTCGCCAGGACACCCAAAAACAGAGTAACCAGTTTTCCCGCCAGTATGTGGCGGGCCTCAACTATTTGCTGTCCGATGAATCCGACAAGGCGGTGGATCTCTTTATCCAACTGCTTGAGGTAGACAGTGAAACCATCGAAACACACCTCTCCCTCGGCAACCTGTTTCGCCAGCGTGGGGAGGTCGATCGTGCCATCAAGATCCACCAGAACCTGGTAACCCGCCAACTGACCCGGGAGCAGCGACAGCTTGCCCTGCAGGAGCTGGCGCGCGACTTTTTGGCTGCCGGTCTGCTCGACCGTGCTGAAGCGCTCTGGAATGAGCTGTGTGATGACAGCGACTATGAAGAGACGGCGCTGGCACAGCTGTTGATCATCCATCAGCAGTTGCGGGACTGGGATAAGGCCATCGATGTGGCGGTTCGTCTGCAAAAATTCCAGGGCAAGAAGCTGGCCGACCCCATCTCCCATTTCTATTGCGAACAAGCCGATATCGCGTTGCGTGAGGGCAATAAAGGGGAGGGGCTGGCCAAGCTCAAACGGGCGCTCAGTATCAATCCGGCATGTGCCCGGGCCAGTTTGCGCCTCGCTGAGCTCGCCATGGCAGAGGGGGAGTATGAGCAGGCCAGCAAGGAGCTGCTGCGGGTGTTCGAGCAGGATATCGACTTTGCCTCCGAGGCAATGCCCAAATTGCTCGAGTGCTATCAGCAGTTGGGGCGCACGCCTGCGTTGATCCCACTGCTTGAGAAGGCAGTGGAAGATCACGCCGGTGTCAGCGTGACCCTGGCCCTTGCCAAGCTGGTTGAAGAGCGTGATGGCCTGAGTCAGGCCCGTTCGCTGGTGCTGCGTCAGCTGCGTCGTCATCCGTCGATGAAAGGTTTTTACCAGTTGGTGGGTTTTCAACTGGCCAGTGCGGAGGAGGGGCCTGCCAAGGAGAGCCTCGAGCTTCTGCAACAGCTGGTCGGCGAGCAGATCAAAATCAAGTCAACCCACAAGTGTCGGCAGTGCGGCTTTGCCACTCACTCGCTGTTCTGGCAGTGCCCGTCTTGTCGCCATTGGGGTTCCATCAAGCCGATCCGTGGTCTGGACGGTGAATAACAAGCAATAGGATGTGAGATGCAAGATCCCAAAGTACTGGTAGCGCTGGATTATCAGCACGAGGCAGATGCCTTAGCGTTCGTTGAACGTATCTCTCCGGCCCAGTGCCGTCTCAAGGTAGGCAAGGAGATGTTTACCCTGTTTGGCCCGCAGTTTGTACGCCAGCTGGTGGCCAAGGGATTCGATGTCTTTCTGGATCTGAAGTTTCACGATATTCCCAATACCGTTGCCAAAGCCGTGGCAGCCAGTGCCGAGCTCGGTGTCTGGATGGTCAACGTGCATGCCAGTGGTGGTGAGCGGATGATGCGTGCCGCCAAAGAGGCGCTACTGCCTTATGGCGACAAGGCCCCCCTGCTTATCGGCGTGACCGTGCTGACCAGTATGGAGCAGTCCGACATGATCCCTCTTGGTCTGGATGTAAGCCCCGCCGAGCAGGTGATCCGGCTGGCTACCTTGACCAAAACATCCGGTCTGGATGGGGTGGTCTGCTCTGCCAACGAGGCCCATGAGTTGAAAGCCTTGCTGGGCGAAGATTTCAAGCTGGTGACCCCGGGTATTCGCCCGACCGGTTCAGCGGCCGGGGATCAGCGCCGGGTGATGACACCGAAAGCGGCGGTCGAGGCGGGGGCCGATTATCTGGTTATCGGTCGCCCCATTACGCAGGCTGCCGATCCGGCCGCCATGCTGGCCAGCATCAATGCCGAGCTGGCTGGTGCGTAACAGGCTCACTCAGTGATACGCGGTGCAGGCCGAGCAACAGGCCTGCACCGGCCCCGATAAGATGAGAGCCGATGTGTACCCTGGCATTGATCAGGGTGGAGATCGGACTCTCTCCTGCGTTGTAGAAGTCCATCGCCAGCTTGAGCCCCATCCCTGCCAACAGTAGCCAGCCCGACGTGCGGCGTCCGTGGCGGATATCCTGCATTGCCCCCCAGACAAACAGACCATGCAGCGAGCCGGATAGTCCCATGTACCACTGGGTCTGCGGGCACCACCACCAGATCCCCAAGCCCACTGCCAGCCAGAGCAGCAACATCAGCAGCGGCAGGCGAGCCCCACCCAGATAGTCGCGAAACAGGCTATAGAGGATGGCGAGGCCGCCCAGATTGAGCAGCAGGTGCCACAGATTGGTATGAGCCAGATTGCCTGTTATGATCCGCCACCCTTCGCCCCCGGCGATCAAGGGCCGATCGAAGGAGAGCTGAAGATTGGGAACGGTAAAGAAGAGTAGCAAGCTGGTGAGAGAGAGCGTGATAACCCAGAGCAATCCAGATTTGTCTGACAACATGAAACAGTCCAACGACAAGAACAGTCGATACTGTACACGTTGCACCCGAGCCCTCAAAGCCTGCCTGTGCGATTATATTGTGCCGGTTGACAATCACACGCCCCTCTACATCTTGCAGCACCCCAACGAGGTGGCACATCCCAAGGGGACTGCGGCGCTGCTGGCGGCCTCTTTGCAACAGTGCGAGATCCATGTGGGGGAGGACTTTTCCCGCGATGAGTGGCTCAATGTGCTGCTGGCTGACCAATCCCGTCGTTATTATTTGCTCTGGCCGGATGAGGATGCCATTTCGCTGACCGATCTTCGCCAGCAGTGGGAGAGTGAATCCTCTGGCTCCGCATCAGTCGCCTTTATCTTGCTTGACGGCACCTGGCGCAAAGCCTATCGCATGTTGCAGAGCAACCCGGCACTGGCCCGCTTGCCCCGCATCGGCATTGGTGCCATTGCCGGTCAATATGCCATTCGCAAGAAACCCTTTCCCGATGCCCTCTCTACCATAGAGGCGGGCTATCACCTCTTGTCCCGGTGGGAGGGGAGGCCGGAGCGCTATACGCCCTTGCTGACCCTGTTCAATCGGTTGAATACCCAGTGGCAGGACTTTGCCGAAGGCCGCCGCGCGTGACAATTCAAGGAGTTATCAAGATGAAAAAAGCAGTCGTGGTTTTCAGCGGCGGTCAGGACAGCACTACTTGTCTGGTGCAGGCATTGGCCCGGTATGATGAAGTGCACGCCATCACCTTTGACTATGGCCAGCGCCATCGGGAAGAGATAGACACCGCGCGTCGTCTGGGCAGTGCTCTGGGGATCGCCGCCCACAAGGTGATGGATGTGACGCTGCTCAATGAGCTGGCGGTCTCTGCCCTGACCCGTGACGACATCCCGGTCAGCTGCGAGCTGCAGGATAATGGCCTGCCCAACACCTTCGTGCCGGGTCGCAATATCCTGTTCCTGACCCTGGCTTCCATCTATGCCTATCAGGTGGGCGCCGAAGCGGTGATCACCGGTGTCTGCGAGACCGACTTCTCCGGCTATCCCGATTGCCGTGACGAGTTCGTCAAGGCCCTCAATCAGGCGGTGTCGCTGGGGTTGGATCGCGGCATCCGTTTTGAAACTCCCTTGATGTGGCTCGACAAGGCCGAGACTTGGGCACTGGCGGATCACTATGGTCACCTCGACACGGTGCGCCAGCAGACCCTGACCTGCTACAACGGCATTGCCGGTGACGGCTGCGGCACGTGTCCTGCGTGTGAACTGCGCAGTCGCGGTCTGAACAACTATCTGGCCGACAAGGCGGGCATCATGGCCAGACTGTTTGAGAAAACCGGGCTGGGCGAGAAAAGCGCAGAGTGAGCCTGCGTCTTGCCGTGGCTTGGGGTATAATCCGCGACTTTTGCAACAAGCCGTGATCGAGATGCACTACCCAATCAACGAGATTTTCCAGACCATCCAGGGGGAGGGCATCTTTACCGGCCTGCCCGCCATCTTTGTTCGCCTGCAGGGTTGCCCGGTGGGCTGCCCCTGGTGCGATACCCGTCATACCTGGGTTGTTGATCCGGCTCGTGAAGTGGGCAAGGCGGCGGTGCTGGATCGCTCCAACGAATCCGATTGTTGGAGCCAACTTAGCACCGCGCAGATTATCAAGAGCTTTGACGATCTGGGTTATCAGGCGCGCCATGTGGTGATCACCGGTGGGGAACCCTGCCTCTACGATCTGCACGAACTCTCGTCAGCCCTGCTGGCGGCGGGTTATCAGGTGCAGATTGAAACCAGTGGCACCAGCGAGATCAAGACTCATGAGCAGACCTGGGTAACAGTCTCCCCCAAGATCGGTATGAAAGGGGGGCTGCCTGTGCTGGTCTCGGCGCTGGAGCGGGCCAACGAGATCAAGCATCCGGTGGCCACCGAGCACCATATTGAAGAGCTGGATGCGCTACTGGCGACCGCAACTCTGCGCCCGGGCGTGGTCATTGCCTTGCAGCCGATCAGCCAGAAACCACGGGCCACCCAATTGGCGATGGATACCTGTATCGCGCGTAACTGGCGACTCTCAATCCAGACTCATAAATATCTGGATATTGATTAATATGGATTGGCTATCCGACGAACAGGTGCTGCTGACTCTGACCAACAAGATGCCTTACGGTAAATATCAGGGGCGGCGTATCATCGATATTCCAGAGCCCTATCTGGTGTGGATGGCGCGCAGCGGTTTTCCGGCGGGTAAATTGGGCCAGACGCTGGCGTTGGCTTACGAAATCAAACTCAATGGACTCGAATCCATGATTATTCCCATTATTAACAGGATGTCGGTATGAGAATATATACGAGGCAGGGCGACAAGGGCATGACCCGGCTGGCCGATGGTATCCAGTTGCCCAAGGATCATTTGCGGGTCGAGACCTACGGTTATATCGATGAGCTCAACTCCCATATTGGCTTGCTGATTTGTGACGTCCCGTCGCAAGAGCTCTGCTTATTGGCTGATTTACAGCTGTTGCAACAGGAGTTGTTTGATCTGGGGGGGGAGTTGGCATTCTCCAGTGACGCCCAGAATGAATCGATTTGGCAGGTTAATGCCGCTTGGACAACTCGCCTTGAACAGCAGATAGATCGTTATAGTGAGCCATTGCCGCCGCTGCGCCAATTTATATTGCCCGGTGGTTCCCGTGCCGCGGCGCAAGCGCATGTGGTGCGTACTCTGGTGCGTCATTGCGAGCGCTTGCTGCTGACATTGAGCCGGGAAGAGCGGGTCAATCCCGAGGTGCTGCCCTATCTGAACCGGATGAGTGACTGGTTCTTTACCGTTGCCCGCTATCTCATCTGTGTGGCAGGAGATCGTGAAGTGCTGTGGGTCAAGGCAGCAGATCGCCCGCAATCGGCTATCTGATATGTCACATTTAAGCGGCAATAAAAAACCTCGCCTTGGCGAGGTTTTTTATTAGCAACGAGATTGAGATCAGATAGCAAAGTCTTCCAGTGATTTGCCTGCTGCCACTGCGCTGGCAATAGCCGAAGGCATACGGCCCTGGCCGGTCCAGGTTTTCTCTACGCCATTATCCTGATAGCGATATTTGGCAGGACGTGGCGCCCGCTTGGCTTTTTCTGATTTGCCGGGGTTGGTAGCGACAGCGCTTACCAATTCTGCCGGGTCAATACCGGCGGCTTTCAGCATTTCGCTATATTCGTTAATTTTCCGCAGATGCTCTTCACGGGCCTGACGCTCGGCAGCTTCATCCTGCTGACGTTCAGCAACGATAGTAGAGAGTTTTTCCAGTGCCTCTTCCAGTTGTTCCAGAGAAAGCTCGCGGCAGGTCGCACGCAGACTGCGGATATTAAGCAGTACCTTTAAAAATTCATTCATAGGAGTTACCACGTCGAGTCAGAGAAAAATATTATGTTCCAGCTGATTCTTGCTTGGTGATTTAAATAAGTCAAGCTGGGTTAAATATTATATCCGTGGGGAACATCAATACAGATATTTAATATGGCCAGCAATAGGCTTGGTGATTGGATGCCAATGAAACCGCAGTAGGTGAAAATAGCGTCAAAACAGGCGTTGTTGCATCATTTGACTACCATTTTACGACCTTGATATGTTTATCGTGACTATTTAATCAAAAAACTTGCTATAAGCTGCCATCTCGATAAAATGTGCGGCGAATACCTTTAAGTAGAGGCGCGCTGCCTATGAGTATTTGTGCGGAGGGTGATGCCTGTGATGCACAAGGAAAGGAGTCAGCGCCGAAGTGGCCAGGCCATCATACCGGGCTGCTGGTTCTGCATCTAATAGGTGCAGGACTGCCATAGTCATCCACTATGGAGCGCTACCTGAAGGGGCTGAGGAGTATGACCTCCCCATAGGTTTTGTTTCTTTAGATCCTCTCGGTAGATCTCCACCTGTAATCTTTAGGTGCAAAGAGATCATGGACATTAGTCATTTCGCCGACTCCGGTTGGTCCGTTCTTCCCCCCCTGTTGGCTGTCGCGCTGGCGATCATGACCCGCCGCGTGCTGCTGTCCCTTGGTGTGGGCATCGTCACCGGCAGTTTGCTGCTCAATCAGTTTTCACCCCTCGAATCCCTGCATTACATGTTGAATACCGTGCTCAAGATCTTCTGGGTCGATGGCGCGCTCAATCGTGACAATGTCAACATGATCCTGTTTATGCTGCTGCTGGGTGGCCTCATCAGCCTGATGAGCGTCTCCGGGGCGACCCGTGCCTTTGCCGAGTGGGCCGAGCGTCGTGCCAAGACCCGCAAGGGCGCCAAAGCCCTGACTGGCATGATGGTGTTTGCCTTCTTTATCGATGACTTCTTCCACAGCCTGTCGGTGGGGGCAATCTGCCGTCCGGTGACCGACCGCTTCCAGATCTCCCGTGCCAAACTGGCCTATCTGCTGGACTCCACCGCGGCGCCGGTCTGCGTGCTGATGCCCATCTCCTCTTGGGGCGCCTATATCATCGCTCTGGTTGGCGGCATCATGGCGGCACACGGTCTGACTGAACAGAGCCCCATCGCGGCATTTGTCGAGATGATCCCGATGAACCTCTACGCCGTCTTCACCCTGATCATGGTGCTGGTGGTGATTGCATTCCAACTCGACATCGGCCCGATGCGTCAACACGAAGCGTGGGCGCTGGAAGGCAAGCTGTGGGATGAGTCCAAGGGCCGCCCCATCGGTCTGGATATGGAGAGCCCGGAAGAGAGCAACGGCGGCATGATCGACATGGTACTGCCGATCCTGACCCTGACCGCCGCCACCATCTATTTCATGATTGATTCCGGTGCTGCGGTGCTGAGCGAGAAAGGGCTGCCCTTCAGCGTGCTCGGCTCGTTCGAAAATACCAACGTCGGCTCTTCGCTGGTCTACGGTGCCCTGTGCAGTCTGGTGGTCTCCATCGGTCTGGCGATGCGCCTGAAGCTGGGTGCCAAGAACTGGATCAAGGCCGCGCCGCAAGGCGTCATGGCCATGCTGCCAGCCATCAACATCCTGCTGTTTGCCTGGACCATAGGTGCCGTGGTGCGCGACGTTGAGACCGGCAAGTACCTGGCTTCGCTGGCTAACGGCAACCTGCCGATCGAAGTGCTACCTGCCGTGGTCTTTATCCTCTCCTGTGCCATGGCGTTTGCTACTGGTACCAGCTGGGGTACCTTCGGCATCATGCTGCCGCTGGCCGGTGACATGGCCGCCGCCAGCGACATCAGCCTGATGCTGCCGATGCTGGCTGCGGTACTGGCTGGCTCGGTGTTCGGGGATCACAGCTCACCCATCTCCAGCACCAGCATCCTCTCTGCCACCGGTGCCGGTTGCCACCACATCGATCACGTGATGACCCAGCTGCCCTATGCACTGGCCATCGCCTTCGGCGCGGCCATCGGTTACCTGGCGATGGGCTTGATGCACTCCAGCCTGGCCGGTTTCAGTGTCAGCGCACTCTGGTTCGTGCTCTTTATCGGCTATCACCTGAAAAAGGCCAAAGCGCGGCCAGTGCTGGCCACCGCGTAACATTTATAGAGCAAGGGGCCCGCGGGCCCCTTGGTTTTGTCAGGGGCTTTGGTTAGCATGCGCCCCATAAATTCAGTTTCGGAACAGTATCATGGCTTCACTGCACTACAAATTTGCCACCATGAATTCAGGCAAATCCACCCAGCTCATTCAGGCGCACTTCAACTATCTGGAGCGGGGCATGCATCCTCTGGCGATGACGCCAGCCATCGATGACCGTTTCGGGGTTGGGGTGATCAGTGCCCGGGTTGGTCTTGAACTGAAGGTGGACGTGTTCAGCGACAGCTGTGATCTGTTTGAAATGGTGAAAGAGCGCCATGCAAAGAAACATATCGATGTCTTTATCGTGGACGAGGCCCAGTTCCTGACCCGTGAGCAGGTCTACCAGCTGGCCCGCATCGTCGATGAGCAGGATATTCCGGTGATGGCCTATGGCCTCAAGACCGATTTTCGCGGCGAGCTGTTCCCCGGTTCCTACCATCTGCTCTGTCTGGCCGACAAGTTTGAAGAGCTGAAGAGTATCTGCTGGTGTGGCAACAAGGCTCACATGAACTCCCGGGTCAATGAAGCGGGGCAGGTGATGCGTGATGGCGAACAGGTGGAGATCGGTGGCAACGATCGCTATGTGTCACTCTGTCGCAAACACTATCTCGAAGGTCGGGCTTACAAATAATTCGGCTGCGATATTTGAATCGTCGAGCAGGGCGCCAATCTGGCGCCCTTTTTATTTTCCCCAACTTCTATCGCTGTGGTTCAGTCGATCTCGATATCCACCGGCGCAATGATGGGGTCGGCCACCGGCAGGCGTTGAAACAGCTGGCGAAAATGGTGCTGTACCCGACCGATATCCACTAGCGACATGCCGGAGGCAAAACCGAACCATACATAGAGGCCGGTGAGATCGCGAAACATCGGCGGCAAATAGCGGGGTGCGGCAATCAGCCCCTCCAGATAGTGCTGATAGAGCACCGGAATGTCATCCAGTGTCACCTTGCCGACAAACAGCATCGGCAGGATCTCGGGCACCCCTTCCAGCACGGCGCTGCGGATAAAATTGACCGTCTCCACATAGCCACGCACGTAGGAGAGATCCTTGGTAAAGCAGGCGCCGCCGTCCACCATGCCGCCACGAAAGACCCGCTGGGTGATCTTGTAGGCGCCGTGCTCGCTGGTACCCTGCTGCACGAAGTGTTGAAACACCTCGATAAAATCGGCGCCGCGCTCGGCCATGTCGATGGCCATCACCCGATCGGAGATACGCTTGGCCCGATCCGGAAAGGAGCTGAAGGTGAGGGTCTCTATCAGGACGGCCAGCCCCTCCTGACAGGCGGTGATCCGCGGTGAACCGGCGCTCAGCCAGGTGGCATAAGGCTGCTGGCGACCGTTGAGGGTGGTGCCGACATGGACCCACCCCTCGTGTACCTCCAGTACCTGCAAGTCCAGCTCGGAGAAACGGGCGTGGGAGTTGAGTTTGATGTAGTCGCCACCGGCAGCGGCATCGGAGACGATGCCATCGCTCAGCTTCACCTGCACAGTGCCGTCACTGAAGTAGCTCGACAGCTTGCCCTGCAGTTTGGCGACCGCGGCTTCTCCTTCGAACTCCTTGGGGTAGGGGCGCACCAGATGGCGGGCGCCGGGCAGGGAGAAGATATCGCACAGGCGGGCGCCCAGCTCCTTGAGGGTCTTGCGATCCCCGCGCAGGTGATCGCTGGCAGAGCCATAAAGCAGCTGGCTGTAACGCTGAAAATCGGGTTGGCCCCGCTGGCGCAGCATCTCGATCACCACCATGTACTGATCGACCGTCTCTTGCAGGATCCGGCCAAGATCGTCCTGTGGCCCCAGTTTTCTGCGGATCCGGTCCCGCAGCTCCTTGAGCTCCAGATACTTGTTGCGCGGATCGAAGCCGAGGGGGAGGGCATCATAGAAGTGCCTGTCGATAGCGGGCAGCTCCCTGCCACCGCTTGCCAGAAAGCGATCCTGCAGATGGCGTGGCCATTTGATGGCATCCAGAATGCGGATGGGTTTTTGCAGGGTGAGCAGCTCATCCGAGAGTGATTTCAGATGAAGGCGATACTTTTCTTGGATAGTCATGGGGCCCCCTGTGGGGCAAGCGTCATCGTGGATTTGGCTGAGTATATGCATAGCGCTTGCCAAAAAGAAGCGAGCCGCAGGGTTATCGGGTTGGCGTGCTTTTTGTTGATAGCAAATTGGTTTAGACTGCGCCCCTTGATCCCAATCTTGTCGTGGAAATGATGAATATCCCCAGCTCCGAAATGATAATGCGTTGGTTGCAACAGGCTCGTATCGAGCACTATGTCTGCGACCAGTGTCACGGTATCCACATTGTCTCTTTGCAGTCGGTCGATGGTATTCAGGAGAGCCGGATCTTCGTGGAAGAGGAAGGCCTGCTGTTCTCCTCCGAGCTGGAAGTGCGCCCCTCCGCAATGCTGCCGCTGGTTGCCGAACTGGGCCGACTCAATATGCAGTACCCCTCCCTCAAGGTGTTCCTCGATATCATCGATGACAACCTGCCGCGGCTGGTGGTCGGCCACACCGTCTTTACCAAGGCCGGACTCAGCGTCGAGCAGTTCCTGCTGTTCGTGCAAAGCACCATCGCTGCCACCCACGAACTGGTTGCCGAATGCGAACGTTCCGGCTTCCTCAACCTGCCGGAAATCCAGGTTGCACCGGAATCTGTGCATTAAGTGTTCGAACGGTTCGCCAGGTGAAAAAAGCCGTTGACGCGGGCGGGGCTTTCCCCTAAATTACGCCCCGTTCCAGCGCAACAGCGTAGCGAACACCGTGTTGGCTGAACACGTTAAACCACAGACCAAAATTTGGTGAGGTGTCCGAGTGGCTGAAGGAGCACGCCTGGAAAGTGTGTATACGGCAACGTATCGAGGGTTCGAATCCCTCCCTCACCGCCAACTTGCAAAGCCCTGATGGAAACATCGGGGCTTTTGTTTTATGGCGCAATCCCGAGCGGTTGTCTGCATAGGACTGCAAATCCTTATTGTTGATAGCCCAGCATCTGGCTGAACAGCTTGGGCAATAGCAGTGAAATGCCTCGGTGACCTTGACGGCACAGCCAATCCATTGGTCGCTCCTTTTAAAGTTTCCGCCCAATTCAGTACAAGGGCCTCTCGCAAGAGAGGCCCTTTTCATTGCTCGCTGATTCGCCCTGATCGGTACTTGAAAGGCATTCCGTGGTGATACGGGTTAATGCTCCACAGACTACGGAGCCGGGGACAGGTTCAGATGCTTGGTGATGGCCTGATAGAGCTGGGGGTAGTTATCGTCAAAATGATGTCCTCCCGGCAGGGTGATGCTGGTGACGTTGGGTTGGTTGAGACGGGGGCAGAGGCGGTCGCCGTCATCGTCATCGGCTCCTTGCAGGCAGAGCATCGGCAGATCACGGATGGTCTTCACCTGCGGCTCGGTCGGATAGCTGCGCGCCTTGTGGGTTAGCATGTCGCTGACGTGGATCTCGAAATCCGAGCTGGTGGAGGGGGAGAGCATCACGGCCCCGACCAGTCCCTGACGATAGTGCTCCGGTAACCGGTTGATGACGAAGGGGACAATCTCGGCACCAAACGAGAAGCCGACCAGCAGCCAGCGGGGGCGCTGCCAGCGAGTCTGGTAATCATCGAGGATCCGCTCCAGATCGGCGGTCACCTGCTCCGGGGTTTTCTTCTTCCAGTAGTAGGTCAGGGAGCTCCAGCCCACGACCGGCATGCCGTTCAGCTGAAACTGGGCGCTCAGCCCCTTGTCGAGGGCCGCCCAGCCACCATCGCCGCTGAGAAAGATCACCATGGGGGTGTCGGATGGCTGCTTGACCGGCAGCTCAATCAGGCTCAGGTCATCCTTGACCGGGGCGGCGTGCGCCGCAAAAGATGAAACGGGCAGTACGAGACTGAGTAACAGCAATATCAGGGCTCTCATTGGCCATCCTCCTATTTCTTGATCAGCCCTAGCGGGCCGCGGCTAATCAGGGTGATCAGGTGAGTCAGGGTTCTGGGCAGTACCAGCTTGCTGCTGCAGAGCAGGTAGCGGGGTTCCCAGCGGGGCGAAAATTTCTCCTTGTAGCGTCTGAGCCCCTGAAAGTTGTAAAAACGGCTGCCACGCACAAACAGGGTATTGCCAAGGCGGGCCCAGTAGCTGTTGAGCGGGTGATCGTTGAAGCCGGACATGGGGGCCATCCCCAGATTGAAGCTGGCGTACCCCTGCGCCTTACCCCACAGCAGCAGCTCGACAAAGAGAAAATCCATGATGGGGGCGGTGCCGGTATCCAGGCTGTAGCGCATCAGATCGATGGAGAGCATCTCCTTGTTATCGCTCACCCAGAGGTTGGCAAAGCCGACAATCTGCCCCTCGTGCCATACCAGCGCAGCCGGGCTCAAGGTCAGGTAGTCAGGCTCGAAGCGGCCGACCGAGAAGCCCTTCTCCTTGCCCATCTTGCTCTGCAGCCAAGTATCTGAGACGGTCTGCAATCTGGGCAGCAGGGGGGCCACGGCACCTGCCTCGACTACCTCGAAGGTCAGTCCTTCCCGTTTGCCCTTGGCGTGGCTCTGGCGCAGGTTGCGCAGCCGGCTGCCCGCCAGATCGAAGGTAGCCAGATCGACCATCGCCTCTTCACCAAGCTTGAACGGGATCAGCCCCAGCTCCAGATAGAGCGGCAGATAGCGGGCCGACACCTGATAAAAGACCGAATTGGCGTCGTGTTCATCGCATCGCTCGCGAAATTGCCAGAGCAGCTCTTCGATCTGCTCGGGGCGACCGACTGGATCCCCCATCACAATCCAGCTGTTGCCCTCGATGCCATACATCAGGAAGGCGTCACCGGCGGGGTGGAACAGCAGGGACTTGTCCTGCAACTGGGCCAGATAGCCGTGGATCCCCCCTTCGCGCACCACCAGCTCGTGAGCGCGCGCCAGCGTCTCCTTGTCCGGCTTTTCGCCGACCATGCGCAGCGGCGCAAGCAGCTGGGCAACCCCGGCCACGGCCAGCACGGCCACCACGCTCCCCATGGCGCGCAGGCCGCGGGCAGCCCCACCGTGGGGCGAGAAGTGGAACCAGAGGGCGTGGTCATACACCACCTGACGGTAGGAGAAGAGCAGCAGCCACAGCGCTCCCAGCAACACGGCGCCGACCGAAATGAGCCAGCCCGGGGTGTACTGGGGATAGAGCAGCGACCCCTTGCGATAGAAGAGGGAGCGGCAGGGGGTCATGATGAGCAGAAAGCTGCCGAGCAGCAGGGCTGACTCCCAGTCCCCACCCTTGAGCAGGGAGAAGGCGATACCCAGAGCCAGCAGCAGCTGGGTGGTGCGAAACGCGGCGTCGTGACGGCGATAGAGGCTGCGCGCCAGCAGGATCAGGAGGATACCGCTCACGCTGCCGAGCACGTGGGAGAGCTCCAGCAGATGGAGCGGCAACACCTGCAGCCACACTTCAATGTGGCTGCGCATGGTCGGGATCATGCCCGAGCAGAGCAGCAGGCTGCCGGCGGCGAAGGTGCCCATGCTGATAAGGGCAGGCAGAAATTCGCGCACCGCGCTCATCAGCCCCTGTAGCCGCTGCCAGCGCGCTTTTTGTTGCAGCATCTCCTGACTCGCAAAGAGCAGCAGGGCACAGAGAAAGGGAAGCAGATAATAGATGCAGCGATAGAGCAGCAGCGAGGCGAGCAGCTTGTCGGCTGGCAGGTAGTGGGCCAGCAGCAGGCTCATACTCGCTTCGAACACGCCGATCCCGCCCGGCACGTGGGCCAAGACCCCGAGGAAGCTGGCCAACACGAAGGCACTGAGCAGCACAGGGTAGGGGACGCTATCGGCGGGCAGCAGCACAAACAACACGGCGGCGGCGGCCATCCAGTCGGCCAGCGCGACTAGCAGTTGCAACAGACGTATCCGAAAGCCCGGCAGGGTCAGGGTGTGTTTCCGCAAAGAGAGACGGTGTGTGGGCCAGCAGAGGTAGCAGGCCACCAACAGCAGAGCCATCATGCCCGCCAGCTTGAGCAGGGTATCTGCCCATTGCGGCCAGTCAGGCTGCAACTGTGATACATCGCAGGTCAGTAGGGCGCCACCTCCCCACGCCAGCAGGCCGAGGAAGAAGGTGACGGAGCAGAACAGCACCACGCGTGCCACTTCCCCGGTGGCGAGCCCCAGTGCGGAGTAAAGGCGATAGCGTACCGAGGTGCCGGTCAGCAGGGCAAATCCCAAAGTGTTGGAGAAGGTGTAGGCGATAAAGGAGGTGATGCTGACCTGTTGCCAGGGAAGGCGCTTGCCCAGCGCATGGAGCGCCAGCATGTCATAGCTGCAGAGGCAACCATAACTGAGCAGGGTCAGCAACAGGGCGCCCGCCAGTCGCGGCAGGGGTTGGGACCAGATGGCCACACGAATATCGTGCCAGTGCCATGCCTGAGTCAGGTGATACAGCACTGTCAGTGCGGTGCCGAGCAGCAGCAAACTGCACAAGGGGCCTAGCCATTTAAGCAGATGACGCCACATGCCATGTTCCTGTGGTCATTGACCGTTTCCCGCAAAGGGGGAGCCGGGTCGTGGATCCGGTTTGGACGAGGGAGGCGCTCGTCAGGAAAATTTCGGGAAGAGATGGAAAGGGAGGCGTCAGCCTCCCTCTGTGTTATCCAGTGACCGGTTGGATCACTTGGTTTTCGGCGCGACTTTGACGGCAGGGGTCTTGGCGTGGGTGGCTTTATGGTGTTTTTTCACCACCTTGGTCTGGGTCGCCTGCGGTGTGGCTGTCTTGGTCGGGGTGGCCGCCATGGTGAAACCGGAGGTGAGGGCGAAGACGGCAGCCAGGGTCAGGGGAATGATCTTTTTCATGTTCAATTTCCTTATTCGGGTTGATGTTATGGAGCGTTCTCCATGACCTTCATCCTATGACGGTTGCGGCGGCCCTTCAGTGAGCGGTTGGTGACGGTTTGTATCCAAATGTACAGGGAGGGTGAGGCAGAAGCGGGCTCCCTTGCCGGAAGGAAGCAATGCCACATCACCGCCGTGATGGATCGCTATGCTGCGCACTATGGCCAGTCCCAGCCCGGTGCCGCCGGTGCGGCGATCCCGACTCTGATCAAGGCGCACGAACGGCTCGAAGATCTGGGGCGCCAGCGCCGGATCGATCCCCGGTCCATCGTCGCTCACCTCCAGCAGATAGTTCTCCTGCAGCCGCGAGATGGAGAGGGTAACCTCGCTCTCGGCGTAGCGCAGGGCATTGCCGATGAGGTTCTCCACCGCGCGCGTCAGCAGACGCTGATCGCCGCACCAGGGCATGTGGCGTGGCGGCAGATCGAGGGTGAGCCTCTTCTCGGGTGACAGCGCTTGCCAGTCGCCAAGATGCGCTTGTGCCCAGTGACTGAGCTCCAGCTCGTCCCGCTGCAGTGGCAGTTCGGGTCTATCCAGCTTGGCGTAAGTGAGCATCTCTTCGATCAGGGCGTCCAGCGCCCCCAGATCTCGCTCCAGCGCCTGCTGCTCCTGCTCGGCAGGGGCAGGATCGAGCATGGCAAGCCGATAGCGCAACCGGACCAGCGGGGTGCGCAACTCGTGGGCGATGGCATCGGTCAGTTGCTTGCGGCTGGCAATCATGGCCTGCAATTGGGTCGCCATTTGATCGAAGGTGCGTCCCACCCGGGCCAGACTGCTGCCCGGTGGCAGATTGGTTCGGCAGGAGAGATCCCCATCACCTACGCGACGTGCGGTTTGCTCCAACTGTTGCAAGCCGCGCCAGTGGGGACGCAGCCACAGAAGGATGGGCAGGCCGAGGGATAGACCGATCACCAGCAGCAGTCCCACATCGACCCAGTGCAGCTCGTGCAGGTAGGAGAGGTAGGGTACAGGGCCGACAATCAGCACCCGCTCGGTATCGGGGATGCGCTGCAGGAAGGTGTCATCCTCCTCGACGATGACAATGTTGCCGGCAGCCAGAAAGGCCTGATCCTCGCTGGCCAGGGGCTGGCGCACCAGCTCGCCGATCTTGAGGGGGAGGGTAAACTGACTGCTCTGCTCGGCCAGCCGATCGGGCCAGCGCTCTGGCGGGGTTCTTGCCAACTCGCCGGTCAACAGGCCAAGGGATCCTTGCATCATGCGTTCGAGATAGCGATCACCCGCCCGTTCGGCGGTCACCTGATAGACCACACCCACCAGCAGGATGGCCAGGGTGAAGCAGCCGATCAGCAACAGATAGAACTGGATAAAGAGGTGGCGCATGGCGGTGCTCCCGAAAGAGGGCTATTCCCAGGCGTGGGGGACGAAGAGGTAGCCTTTCTGGCGCACAGTCTTGATCCGGGTCGGGTTGTCGGGGTTATCACCCAGTTTGCGGCGCAGGCGGGAGATGGCCACATCCATGCTGCGATCCTGACCGTCGTACTCCCGGCCGCGCAAGCTGCGAAAGAGGGCTTCCCGACTCAAGATTTGGCCCGCGTGGCAGGCGAGCTCCCACAGCAGATCAAAGTCAGCGGTCGAGAGAGCAATGCTCTCGCCATCGAGGCGCACATCCCGCCCCGGGCCATCCACCCGCAGCCGACCAAATTGCAGCTGCTGGGGAACGCTGCTGGTGGCTGCCGGTTGGGTTGATGCTTGTTGGTGCTGGCGAAACTGCACCCTCAGTCTGGCCAGTAGCACGGGTGGCGGGGTGGTTTTAAGGATGTAGTCGTTGGCACCCAGCTCCAGACTCAGGATCTGGTTCATGTCGCTGTCCAGCGAGGTGAGCATTACGATGGGGCCGTCGAAGCGCGGCCGCAGATCCCGACAGAGGGACATGCCATCTTGCCCCGGCAACATGATATCGAGCAGCACCAGATCGGGCTGCTCGGCCTCGACCCGGGCCAGCGCCATGTCCCCTCTGGGCTCGAGGATCACTTCCATATCGTGGCGACCGAGCCAACTGCTGATGAGCTGGCCAATCTCGGGATCATCTTCGACAAAAAGAATGCGTTGCATAGAAAAGCTCCAACGGAAAGCAGGAGAGAAGAAGAGCGATCAGCATATCAATGGCGCTTGGGAAATACAGAAAAAGAACCGGGCAGGCTGATGTGCGGGGGAGAGTGGCTGTGTCATCGATGGGGAGAAGCACATCGTGACAAATGGGCAGAGCCGCGTTTATCGAGCTGGAGGATGACCTTGCAGACAAGGCAAGGAGCTGTGGAGCGCAAAACAAAAAAACCGGCAAAGGCCGGTTTTTCGTGGAGCAGACCAGAAGGTCACTGCTCCAGGTCGATGGACATCACCTTGCGGCGATTATCGACAGAATAATGGGGTGGCTGATGGGGCTCGAACCCACGACAACCGGAATCACAATCCGGGACTCTACCAACTGAGCTACAGCCACCACTGAAATTTTCATCAACACTCGCCAATCCAGAAGAAAAGGAGAGCATCAATGGCGCGCCCTGCAGGATTCGAACCTGCGACCCACGGCTTAGAAGGCCGTTGCTCTATCCAACTGAGCTAAGGGCGCTTTGTATCAACACGTCTTAGGGACGAGTCGATGAACATGGTCGGTGATAAAGGATTCGAACCTTTGACCCTCTGGTCCCAAACCAGATGCGCTACCGGACTGCGCTAATCACCGAAAATCCTTGACCAGCATATCGACAAGAGTCGTACTGGGCAACGGGCGGGCATCATAGCCAAGCGTAAGGGCCAGCGTCAACGACTTTTTCCCCCAGTAAATTCAAGTGCCTACTTATTGCCCGCTACAGGTCTGGCGTGCGTCTGCCGCTAACATCCCGGCTAAAAAAATGCGACAATGCGCGGCAGTTGAACACATGGTGAGTGGAGAACGATGTCTGCCAAAATCATAGATGGAAAACAGGTTGCGCAAACGATTCGCAGCCAGGTCGCCGCGCAAGTCCAACAGCGGTTGGCGGCAGGGAAACGGGCTCCAGGGCTGGCAGTCATTCTGGTGGGGGCGGATCCCGCCTCTCAGGTCTATGTCGGCAGCAAACGTCGGGCGTGCGAGGAGGTGGGTTTTCTCTCCCGCTCCTATGATCTGAGTGCCACTGCCAGTCAGGAAGAGCTACTGGCGCTGATCGACCAGCTGAATGCGGATAGCCACGTAGATGGCATTCTGGTTCAGTTGCCGTTGCCGGATCACTTTGATACCACTCAGGTGCTGGAGCGGATCCAGCCTGACAAGGATGTAGATGGATTTCACCCGTATAACGTCGGTCGTCTGGCCCAACGTATTCCGGCGCTGCGCCCCTGCACTCCGAAAGGGATCATGACGCTGATCGAGACCACCGGCGTGAAGACGCATGGTCTGCATGCGGTCGTGGTGGGCGCGTCCAACATAGTGGGGCGTCCCATGACCCTCGAATTGTTGCTGGCTGGCTGCACAACCACGACCTGTCACCGCTTTACCCGGGATCTGGAAGAGCAGGTTCGCCGTGCCGATCTGCTGGTTGTCGCAGTCGGCAAGCCCAACTTCATCCCTGGGGAGTGGATCAAACCGGGGGCACTGGTAATCGATGTGGGCATCAATCGCCTGGCTGATGGCTCGCTGGTCGGGGATGTAGAGTTTGAGACGGCGCGCAGCCATGCCTCCTTCATTACTCCGGTACCCGGTGGCGTGGGCCCGATGACGGTCGCCAGCTTGATGGAAAATACCCTGATCGCCTGCAGCGAATATCACGACTGATCATGGCTGGTGATAACCCTGTGATCCCGTGAGGAGGCAGGATTCGCCAGAAATCTGACAATAAAAAACCGGTTGCTCAGAGAGGAACCGGTTTTTTATTTATCCAACGGGTGTTATTTACATATTTTGTGCTTCGTTTGGCACAATCACAGAGGCGTGATTTCCTTTCGGCCCCTGTTGCAGTTCAAAATTGACAGCCTGACCCGCTTTCAGGGTCTTGTAGCCCTCCATTTGAATCGTGGAGTAGTGAGCGAAGATATCCTCACCGCCCCCTTCCGGACAGATAAACCCAAATCCTTTTGCGTTGTTAAACCACTTAACTGTGCCGGTTGCCATACTTCTACATCCTTTTATTGATTACCCAGAAGTCGTTGAGTAACCTGCGCCAGCCCTTTATAACTAGGGACATGAGCCCATAGCAGACGGGCACAGATTAGCAAGTAACCAATCTAGTCTAACTTTTGAGCGAGTCAAGGAGTTGTTAACAACTGATGTGATCTGGTTAACAAGTCTATTGACAACCTTGTGTTAGACGGTAGTAATCTAGAGGTACCAAAGCGCGATTATGAGCAAGCAGAAAGAACTCTTTGCTAATGAAGAGATTGCAGAAGCAGAGAAAACAAAGCTGCAGCCGCCACCCATGTATAAGGTTGTGTTGAACAACGATGACTACACCCCGATGGAGTTCGTGGTGGAGGTGCTGCAAAAGTTCTTTGGTATGGATTTGGACAAGGCGACTCAGGTCATGCTGAGTGTGCATTATAGTGGTAAGGGTGTCTGCGGCATGTTTACCGCAGAGATCGCCGAAACCAAGGTTGTCCAGGTCAACACCTATGCACGTAACAACGAACATCCACTGCTCTGTACTATGGAAAAGGCTTGAATCTGATGACTTGATGGCGAGTGTGACACCACATTGTAGCTGTACTAGGGGAGGTGCCTATGTTGAATAAAGATCTAGAAAAGACGCTGAACGAGGCTTTCAAACTGGCCCGTGACGAGCGCCACGAATTCATGACCGTCGAGCACCTGTTGTTAGCCCTTCTGGATAACAGTTCAGCCCATGAGGCGCTGAGCTCTTGTGGTGCCGATGTTGAGCAGATGCGCAAGGAGATCCGCGCATTCATCACCCAAACTACTCCGCTCATACCGCGCGATGATGAAGATCGTGAAACCCAGCCGACACTGGGCTTCCAGCGTGTGTTGCAGCGTGCCGTCTTCCATGTGCAATCCTCCGGCAATACCGAAGTCAGCGGCGCCAACGTGCTGGTCGCTATCTTCAGTGAGCAGGAGTCACAAGCTGCCTATTTCCTGAAAAAAGCCGAGATCAGCCGTCTCGACGTCGTCAATTTCCTCTCCCACGGGGTTCGCAAGGACAGCAAGCCTGATCTCGGCAGCAATAACAATCCCGAGTCTGATGATGATGTCTCGGCCGCCCAGATCGAGAGTTTTGCCACCAACCTGAACCAGCTGGTGCTGGAAGGGCGCATCGATCCGCTTATTGGCCGTGATCAGGAGCTCAATCGTACCATTCAGGTGCTCTGCCGTCGTCGCAAGAACAACCCGCTGCTGGTGGGTGAAGCGGGTGTGGGCAAAACCGCTATTGCAGAAGGCTTGGCCTATCGCATCGTCAAGGGGGATGTCCCCGAGGTGATTGCGGGCAGTACCATCTATTCACTGGATATGGGTTCTCTGCTGGCGGGCACCAAATACCGTGGGGATTTCGAGAAGCGCCTCAAAGTACTGCTCAAGCAAATTGAGCGTCAGGAAGGAGCCATCCTCTTTATCGACGAGATCCATACCATCATTGGTGCCGGTGCTGCTTCCGGTGGTCAGCTGGATGCGGCCAACCTGATCAAGCCACTGCTCTCAAATGGTTTGCTCCGCTGTGTGGGATCCACCACTTATCAGGAGTACGCCCAGATCTTCGAGAAAGACCGTGCGTTGGCCCGTCGCTTCCAGAAGATCGATATTGTCGAGCCAACTATCGATGACACCACTCGCATCCTGATGGGGCTCAAGAGTCGCTACGAAGCCCACCACGGCGTACGCTATACCGCCAAGGCGATCCGTGCAGCTGCCGAGCTCTCTGCCAAGTACATCAATGATCGTCACCTACCCGACAAGGCGATCGATGTGATCGACGAGGCGGGTGCCGGTCAACGGTTGCTGCCGGCGAGCAAGCGCAAGAAAGTGATCAATGTGCAGGAAATTGAGTCCATTGTGGCCAAGATCGCCCGCATTCCGGAAAAATCAGTCTCCTCTTCAGATAAAGAGGTACTGAAGAACTTGGAGCGCAATCTGAAGATGGTGGTCTTTGGTCAGGATAAAGCCATCGAGGTGCTGACCGATGCGATTCGCCTCTCTCGTTCAGGTTTGGGTAACGAGCGTCGCCCGGTTGGTTGCTTCCTCTTTGCCGGTCCTACCGGTGTCGGTAAAACAGAGGTGACCCAGCAGTTGGGCAAGGCGCTGGGTGTCGAGATGCTGCGCTTTGATATGTCCGAGTACATGGAGCGTCACACCGTCTCACGTCTGATTGGTGCGCCTCCCGGCTATGTCGGTTTTGAGCAGGGTGGTTTGCTGACCGATGCGGTGATCAAGCATCCTCATTCCGTTGTGTTGCTCGACGAAATTGAGAAAGCTCACCCGGACGTATTTAATCTGCTGCTGCAGGTGATGGACAACGGCACCTTGACCGATAACAACGGACGCAAGGCGGATTTCCGTAACGTCATTTTGGTGATGACTACCAACGCCGGTGTGCAGGAGACCCAACGCAAATCGATTGGCTTCCAGCAACAGGATTTGAGCCACGATGCCATGGCGGTGATCAACAAGACCTTCAGTCCGGAGTTTCGTAACCGGCTTGATCACACCATCTGGTTCAACCATCTCGATATGACGGTGATCCATCAGGTGGTCGACAAGTTCATTGTCGAATTGCAGGTTCAACTGGATGCGAAGGGAGTTTCTCTCGAGGTGTCCGAGCGTGCCCGCCACTGGTTGGCAGAGAAGGGATATGACAGAGCCATGGGGGCCAGACCGATGGGTCGGGTAATCCAGGAGCACCTCAAGAAACCCCTGGCCAACGAGATCCTGTTCGGTTCACTGGTTGACGGGGGAATTGTGAAGGTTGAGTTGGTAAATGACAGCCTCAGCTTTGATTTTCAGGTCAATGTTGAAGCTGTTTCCCACTAAGCGTCAGTGATCAGAAAACGACAAAAAACCCCAACCGAAAGGTTGGGGTTTTTTGCTGAATTCCTGGCTTAGCGAGAGCGGAAAACAATACGTCCCTTGGAGAGATCGTAGGGAGTCAGTGCTACCGTTACTTTGTCTCCAGTCAGGATACGAATGTAGTTTTTGCGCATCTTGCCTGAAATATGAGCGATAACCACGTGACCATTCTCCAGTTCCACACGGAACATGGTATTGGGCAGGGTTTCGAGAATAGTGCCCTGCATCTCAATACTGTCTTCTTTAGCCATTGAATCCTCTTGATAAGCCACAACAAAAAACCGCTGGATCATGCCGGATTTAAGGCTATGTGTAAAGTTTACTCGGGCTTGGTGTCGATATTTTTCCATTCCCCCTGAATTAACAGCTCGTGAGGAAGATAATTGCGTTTGTAATTCATCTTGCGACACGCCTCTACCAGATAGCCAAGATAGAGCCAGCTTCGTCCGGTTCGCCTGGCCAGATCGAGCTGGCAGAGGATGGCAAAGGTGCCCAGGGAGCGATCGGCATAATCGGGGTCGAAGAAGGTGTACATGGCGCTCAAGGAGTGGGGTAGCAGGTCTGTGGTGGCCACGCCGATAAGACGGCCCTCCTTGCGCATCTCCAGATAGAGTGGCGGCATCCAGTCACAATGGAGAAAACCGCGATACTGGCTGCGGTTGGGGGGATACATGCTGCCATCGGGGTGGCGTTCGCGGATATAACGTTCGTAGAGCAGGTAATACTCGGGTTTGTCATCATAGCTCAGGACGATCTCGATATCCCTGTTGAGCTGGCGGATCCGCTTCTGGCCGCGGCTGGGACGAAAGCGGTCGCTGTGAATACGAAGGGATTGGCAGGCATGGCACGCCGGGCAGTGGGGGCGATAGATGTCGTTGCCACTGCGGCGAAAACCGGCAGTCAACAATCGCTCGTAACCGTTGGCGTTGAGCAGATTGTGATCCATCAGCACCAGCAACTGCTCCTGTTCATGGTCCAGATAACTGCAGGGATGCTTGGGAGTCAGCCCTACTTTAAGGATCACTTCTTCAGTCATAGGCTGATCTCCCCCTCTTGCCAGCAGGAAGCCAACAGTGGTTGATGGCCAAGGCGCGCCAGCTCGGCCAGAAAACGGGCCCTTGGCCACTCCTCGATACCCAGGGTCGCCAGAAACGGGTTCTGCATCTGGCAATCGATGAGAGCGCCGCGATGGCGGGCGAAGTGGCGACAGAGTGCCACCATGGCAAGTTTGGCGCCGTTATCAATCCGGCTGAACATGGATTCACCGCAAAACAGTCGGCCGATAGATAGGCCATACAGCCCCGCTTGCAGCTCTCCCTCCTGCCAGATCTCGATAGAGTGGGCATGACCCAGCCGGTGCAACTGCTGGTAGGCCTCGATCATGGGTTGGCTGATCCAGGTGCCATCGGCAGTGCGACGAGGGGCGGCGCAGGCGGTAATGACTTCATTAAAGGCGCGATTGACGGAAATATCGAATGGGGTACGGCGGATAATCTTCTGCAGTGTCCGTCCCACATGGAGTTGGTCTGGGCGGATCACTCCGCGGGGATCCGGTGACCACCACAGGGTCGGCTGGTGGGGTTCATTCCACGGGAAGATCCCCTTGTGATAAGCTGCCAGCAATCTGGCAGGGGAGAGATCCCCGCCGATCGCCAGCAAGCCGTTGGGCTCTTCCAGCGCATGGCTGGGGTCGGGAAACCAGCAAAGCTCATCATCCAGTTGGGTAAGATAGCGAGACATAAGGCAACGAGGTTTATAGATGAAGGCCATTATCCTGATAGTATCCAGCTTGCTCTGCTTTGTCACGGCGCCTGCCGGGGCGGAGGTCTACCAGCGCAATACCGCGCGGCCCGTCAATCAGGTGGTGTTTGGTCAGGTCGAAACGGTGCGCAATATTACCCAGCGCCAGATCCTGGAGTCCGAGCACTCTGGCTGGAAGACGCTGGGTGGTGCCGTGTTGGGCGGTCTGCTGGGCAACCAGTTTGGCGGCGGTCATGGTCGTGAGATCGCCACCGCCGTCGGGGCGCTGGCGGGAGCTGCAGCTGCGCAACAATACCAGTCCGGGGGAACCGTGGTGGAAAACAAGTTGGTGGAGCTGCTGATCCGCAACGAGCAAAATGCCCTTATCAACGTGATCCAGGATTATGATCCCGCCATGGTCTTTGCCAATGGAGACAAGGTGCGCATTCTCTACTTCGATGATGGGGTGCGGGTCGACAAGACTTACTGACTTTCGATAGTCATGGTGATGGGGAGACTGTGGCAGGAAAGGAACCCGCAGACTCTCCTGTCGGAAAGTCTGTCGGGCGGTAATACACGGGACTGATGCCCTGAGGATTCAGATAGTTATCTCTTGAGAGACTATCTTGTCGCGACCGGTGTTCTTTGCCTGATAGAGCAGCCGATCCGCTACGCTCAGCGCCTCGTCCATGGATATCCGCCCGACGCTGATCACGCCGTAACTGGCGCGAACAAAGAGCGGGGTTTCCGGTGACAAAGGTTGCTGGCGCAGCTGCTGACGCAGCCCTTCAAGACGCTTGATCAACACGGGGACGGTACAGTGAGGCACCATCATGGCAAACTCCTCTCCGCCAAAGCGGGCGATCATGGCATCGGGGAAGAACTGGGTCAGTAGCCGGGTCAGATGGCAGAGCAGTTGATCGCCGATGGCATGGCCCCAGTGATCGTTGACCTGCTTGAAGTGATCCACATCGAGCACACAGAGTGCAAGAGGCGTCTGCAGGCGCTGATGCTCTTCAAACCATTTTTGCCCTTCGTTGAACCAGTAGCGCCGGTTGTAGAGACCGGTCAGGTAATCACGATTGGCTGACTCCTGAATGCTGTTGAACTGCTCGAGCGCTTCCAGATTGTGGCTGACCCGACACTGCAGTTCTTCCGGCTCGAACGGCTGGTTGAGAAAGTCGTTGGCGCCCTGCTTGAGGTAGCGAGCAGAGAGACCGCGCTTGTCCGAGACCGAGATCCCGATAATCGCGAGCTGCTGCTTGCTGTATCGCTCTCTCAGCATCCGCACCAGACTGATGCCATCGATATCCGGCATATAGTAGTCGACCAGTGCCAGCCGGATGTCCGGGTGTTGCTCCAGCATCGCCATCGCTTCACGGGCATGACTGGCCTCATGCACCTGCAACAACTGCTTGCGCAACTGGGCCATGGTGCGGTGACGGGAGGTGCGTGAGTCGTCGACTACTAGCACTTCGATCGACTGGTTGAGATAGAGGCGGTGCACCAGACTGACGGCATATTGCAGCGAGTGGCGCGAATCCTTCATCACATAGTCCAGCACGCCGGTTTCCAGCCAGGCGGCACGTTTATCCTCGCTGATGTCGGCAGTGAGGATCACCACCGGCAAACCTCGAGCCAGCAGCTCGTTGACCGCTTCGCCACGGGGCGCATCCGGCAAGGTCAGGTCCACCAGCGCGACCACATACTCCTCGCCCCGGCAGTGACGGGCACCTTCGAGGGTATCAAAGGCGTCAATCTCGAGGCCTGTCTGCTGGGCAATGGCCTGAGTCAGCATACGGCGGATGGTCAGGCTATCTTCGACAATCAATATCTTCTGTTTCATTAGACTCCTTTAAATAAAAAAGGCATACCGACTGGTATGCCTTATATCACATCTGCGCTTGTTTATTGCGCGTCGAGGTAGCGTTCGGCATCGAGGGCTGCCATGCAGCCGGTACCAGCAGAGGTGATCGCCTGACGGTAGTTGTGGTCGGCCACATCGCCGGCAGCGAAGACACCTTCAATGCTGGTCTGGGTGGCAAAACCGTCGAGGCCGCCACGTACCTTCAGATAGCCGTTTTGCATCTCCAGCTGGCCATCGAAGATCTGGGTATTGGGCTGGTGGCCGATGGCGATGAAGACGCCCATCAGCGGCAGCTCGCTGGTGCTGTTGTCCTGAGTGTTGCGCAGGCGCACACCGGTGACCCCCATCTGATCCCCCAGCACTTCGTCCAGAGTCTGGTGGGTGTGCAGCACGATATTGCCGCTCGCGACCTTGTCGTGCAGACGCTTGATCAGGATCTTCTCGGCACGGAATTCGTCGCGGCGGTGGATCAGGTGCACCTTCTTGGCGATGTTGGCCAGATACAAGGCTTCTTCAACAGCGGTGTTGCCGCCGCCGATCACCGCCACTTCCTGATTGCGGTAGAAGAAACCGTCACAGGTGGCACAGGCGGAGACGCCGCGACCCTTGAAGGCCTCTTCGGAGGGCAGACCCAGATACTTGGCGGAGGCGCCGGTCGCGATGATCAGGGCATCGCAGGTGTACTCGCCGTTGTCGCCCTTGAGACGGAACGGGCGCTGAGTCAGTTCGACACTGTTGATGTGATCAAACAGGATGCGGGTATCGAACTTCTCTGCATGCTCTTTCATGCGCTCCATCAGGGCAGGGCCGGTCAGCCCTTCCGGATCACCTGGCCAGTTTTCCACTTCGGTGGTGGTGGTCAGCTGACCCCCTTGCTGCATGCCGGTGATGAGCAGGGGATTGAGGTTGGCGCGGGCGGCGTAGACGGCCGCGGTGTAACCGGCCGGGCCTGACCCTAAGATCAGCAATTTGCTGTGCGTGACTTGGCTCATGATGTCATTTCCGGGATGTGATGAGTTTGCGCGATTGTAGGTAATTCGTGATTCGGGGTCAAAGGCTGGTGAGTCGATTGCACTAATCGTGTTCACAAGGGGTGACATGCAAAATAAAGGAATAAAAAAACCGCCCATCGCGGGCGGATTTTCACTCATCTCCAACTGGCGCAGGCCAGCGCAGATCAGTTCAGCAGGGTCAGGGGATCCGTGTAGGCAAGGCCATGTGCCACGGCCACTTCCTTGCAGGTGAGCTTGCCCTCCATCACGTTGAGCCCGTGCAGCAGGTTGGGATCGTTCAGCAGTGCCTGACGATATCCTTGCTGGGCCAGCTTGATGATAAAGGGGAGGGTGGCATTGTTGAGCGCCACGGTCGAGGTGCGGGCCACCGCCCCCGGCATGTTGGCGACACAGTAGTGCACCACCTCATCGACGATATAGGTCGGATCCTGATGGGTGGTGGCGTGGGAGGTTTCCACACAGCCGCCCTGATCGATGGCCACATCGACGATGGCAGAACCCGGCTTCATGCGCGCAATGTGGTCACGGCGGACAAGTTTTGGCGCAGTGGCACCCGGCACCAGTACGCCGCCGATGACCAGATCGGCCGCCAGCAGATGTCGCTCCAGCGTCTCGCTGTTGGAGTAAACCACCTTGGCTGCTCCCTGGAACTCGTTATCAAGACGACGCAAGGTATCGATGTTGTTGTCGAGGATGGTGACATCCGCGCGCAGGCCAATGGCCATGCGGGCTGCATTGGAGCCGACCACGCCGCCGCCGATGATCACCACCTTGGCCGGTTCGACACCGGGTACGCCGCCGAGCAGCACACCGCTACCACCGCGCGATTTTTCCAGCGCTTGGGCACCCGCCTGAATAGACATGCGTCCGGCCACTTCCGACATGGGGGCCAGCAGGGGCAGGCCGCCACGGCCGTCGGTGACGGTTTCATAGGCGATACAGATGGCGCCGCTTTTAAGCAGGGCTTCGGTCTGGGGCAAGTCTGGCGCCAGATGCAGATAGGTGAACAGGGTCTGACCCGGACGCAGCATGGCACATTCGACAGGCTGAGGTTCCTTGACCTTGACGATCATCTCGGCTTTGGCGAAAACCTCTGCTGCAGAGGCCAAAATTTCGGCTCCAACAGCGATATAATCTGCATCGCTGAAGCCAATGCCGTTTCCGGCACCGCTTTGGACGAAAACAGTATGGTTTCGTGCTGTCAGTTCACGTACACTGGCCGGAACCATGCCTACGCGGTATTCATGGTTTTTTATCTCTTTAGGTACACCGATAATCATGCTATCCCTCGTCTATAGATTGGTGTTTCATGTTGCCAAAATGTTAACCAACATTTGCGCCTAGTATATTCAGGTATTGACAGGATTTGTGACCATAATTATAAAATGACTGGTGATTCTTACCAAAAAATAGCCAAAGGATGGAATAAAATGATGGAAGCTAAGAGTCGGCTAAAGGATTTGGACAGGATTGACCGCAACATTCTTAATGAACTGCAAAAGGATGGCAGGATTTCGAATGTTGAGTTGTCCAAGCGAGTTGGCCTGAGTCCTACACCGTGTCTGGAACGGGTTCGTCGCCTCGAGCGACAAGGTTATATCGAAGGATATGCCGCTATTCTGAACCCTCATTATCTGGACGCATCTCTGCTGGTGTTTGTAGAGATAACCCTCAATCGCGGGGCGCCTGATGTGTTTGAACAGTTCAACAAGGCTGTTCAGGTGCTCGAAGAGATCCAGGAGTGTCATCTGGTTTCCGGTGACTTCGACTATCTGCTCAAGACCCGAGTCAGCGACATGTCGGCTTACCGCCGTCTGTTGGGGGAAACCCTGCTGCGTCTGCCCGGTGTCAATGACACCCGCACCTATGTGGTGATGGAAGAGGTCAAGCAGAGCAGTCGTCTGGTGATCAGCACCCGATAAAGCAGGTTATGCCGTGGTATCTTCTCCATATGAGACACCATGACAGTCAGAAACGAGCGGCCAGTCCGCTCGTTTCTTCTTGTAAAGATAATTGCAAATATGGCCCCGTCCCATCAGGCTCTGGCTGACAATCGATGGGCTTTTCGGGGATACTAGGCCCCCTTATTTCCTGCATTACATGTTTTCAGAAAGGAGCCGGAGTTTGGCCGATAAAAAGCTGTTTACTCCTTTATCAGGTATACAACGGATCTTCGAAGCCGTCTTGATCGCCATCACCCTGATGGCTGCTTATCTTCTGCTTGCCCTGTTGTCCTATCACCCCGCTGATCCCGGCTGGTCCCAGACCTCATGGCAAGGGGAGGTGAAGAACCTCGCCGGTAGTGCCGGTGCCTGGCTCGCCGATATCACCATGTTTACCTTTGGTGCCTTCTCCTATCTGGTGCCGCCGCTGGTGGTACTGCTGGGCTGGAGTCTGTTCTGGCGTCCGAGCCGTCTGCTCGATGTGGATTACCTCACCCTGGGGGTGCGGATCATCGGCTTTATCCTGACCGTGCTCGGCATGTCGGCCATTGCCAGCATGAACTTCAACGATATGCAAAACTTCTCCGCCGGTGGTCTGGTGGGGGATGTGATCGCTTCTGCAGTGGTGCCGCTGTTTGGCGGCGTCGGGGCCAACCTGATGCTGCTCTGCTTCGTGGCAACCGGCATCACCCTGTTTACCGGTTGGTCCTGGCTCACTATTGTCGAGCAGATCGGTGCGGCCTGTACCGGTTCGGTCAGCGCTGTTTACCACTTCCCGACCACCCTCGGCCGCTGGCTGACCGGTGGCTGGCGTCAACCCCGCAACGAGGGGCCGGATCCCTTGCTGGAAGGCGGGGTAGGGGCCATCGCGTTTGATGACGAGGAAGATGAGCCACACACCAGCTGGACGCGCAAGCCCAAGGCCAAGAACCAGAAGGCTGCCGCCGAAGAGTGGCTGCCGGAACTCGACGACGATACCTTCGAGTTCGACCCACAGTTTGATGATGAAGAGGACGAGCCGACTCCTGTTGCCAAGCCGAAACGTGCGGTGGCGGCCGCCAATGGTCGCCGTCAGCCGGTACTGGCTGTGGCCGATGACGATGATGAGGACGATCTGGATCTGCCCTGGGCCGAAGGGGACGACGAGGTCGCCGCGCCGGTAGCCGTCGCACCGACCAAGCCCAAGCGTCGTCCACAATCTACGCTGCCGCCGTTACCGAGTATCGAGCTGCTGGACAGACCGCCAGCCAAGACCCAGATGATGAGCAAGGATGAGCTGGATCGCATGGGCCGTCTGGTGGAGGCCAAGCTTGCCGACTACAACGTGCAGGCCAAGGTGGTCGGTGTCTATCCGGGCCCGGTCATTACCCGTTTCGAGCTGGATCTGGCGCCGGGCATGAAGGCGAGCAAGATCACCAACCTCTCGCGCGATCTGGCACGCTCCTTGTCTGCCAGCAGCGTGCGGGTGGTGGAAGTGATTCCGGGTAAAACCTATGTGGGGATCGAGCTGCCCAACCGGGTGCGCCAGACCGTTTACCTGCGCGAAACCCTCGACTGCGATGCCTTCCGCGATAGCCGCAACCCGCTCACCATGGGCCTGGGTCAGGACATCGCCGGCGAGCCGGTGGTGGTGAACCTGGCCAAGATGCCGCACCTGCTGGTGGCCGGTACCACAGGTTCCGGTAAGTCAGTGGGGGTCAACACCATGATCATCTCGATGCTCTACAAGTCATCCCCCGATGACCTGCGCTTCATCATGATCGACCCCAAGATGCTGGAACTCTCGGTCTACGAAGGGATCCCGCATCTGCTGACCGAGGTGGTGACCGACATGAAGGATGCCGCCAACGCCCTGCGCTGGTGTGTGGGCGAGATGGAGCGCCGTTACAAGCTGATGTCGGCAGTCGGGGTGCGCAACCTCAAGGGCTACAACGACAAGGTACTGGCTGCCATCGAGGAGGGGGAACCCCTGCTGGATCCGTTGTGGCGTCCGGGTGACTCCATGGATCAGATGCCGCCGGAGCTGGAGAAACTGCCCCACATCGTGGTGGTGGTGGACGAATTTGCCGACATGATGATGATCGTCGGCAAGAAGGTGGAAGAGCTGATCGCCCGTATCGCCCAGAAGGCGCGGGCCGCCGGTATTCACCTTATTCTGGCGACCCAGCGTCCGTCGGTGGATGTGATTACCGGTCTTATCAAGGCCAACATCCCGACCCGGATTTCGTTCCAGGTGTCGAGCAAGATCGACTCCCGTACCATCATCGATCAGGGCGGCGCCGAATCCCTGCTCGGTATGGGCGACATGCTCTACATGCCGGCTGGCACCTCCAACCCGACCCGGGTACACGGTGCGTTCGTCGATGATCACGAAGTGCACAAGGTGGTGGCAGACTGGAAACTGCGCGGCGAGCCGAACTACATCGAGGAGATCCTCTCCGGTGAGTCGGGTGGCGAAGGTGGCAGCGGCGAATATGGCGGTGGTGGCGACGAAGAGCTGGACCCCCTGTTCGACGAAGCGGTCGCTTTCGTGGTGGAGTCCCGCCGTGGCTCGACCTCCAGTGTCCAGCGCAAGTTCAAGATTGGTTACAACCGGGCAGCCCGTCTCATCGAGCAGATGGAGAATCAGGGCATCGTCAGCTCACCGGGTGGTAATGGTCAGCGCGACGTGCTGGCACCGCCGCCGGTGCGGGACTAAGCCTCACCGTTTCTTACTATCCCTGGCCATGCCCTCCGCGGGCGTGGCCTTTTATCGAGAGCGTCTTTATGAAGAGCGTGATGAAAAAACAACTGTTGATGGGTACCGTGCTGCTGATGGCCAGCAGCCAGGTGTGGGCCGATGCGGCCAGCGATCTCAAACAGAAGCTGGCGGGTGTCAGCCTCTTCTCCGCCAAATTTGCCCAGACCGTCTATGACAGCAAGGGCAAGGAGCTGCAAAAGGCCAGCGGCGATCTGCTGGTGCAGCGGCCAAACCGTTTCAACTGGCACACCACCTCGCCGGACGAGAGCCTGATCGTTGCCGATGGTCAGGATGTCTGGGTCTATGATCCCTTCGTCGAGCAGGTGACCGCCCTCAAGCTGAAAGATGCGGTACTCAACACCCCCTTTATTCTGATTGCTGGCAATGACGACAAGTTCTGGAAGAATTATGACGTGACCCAGCAGGGGGATGTCTACACCGTCACCAGCCGTAACAAGGATGAGCTGATTGCATCCTTCCGTGTCACCTTCGACAGACAAGACAACATCAGTCGTTTCGATGTGAAAGAGGCGCAAGGGCAGTGGAGTGAATTCACCCTGAGCAGCTTCAACCGCAAGCCGGTGCTCAAGGGCAACGAATTTGTTTTCAAGATCCCGAAGGGGGTCGAGCTGGACGACCAGCGCTAATGAGCAAGCGGTCGTTGGATTGCTCGCCACTGCGCCAGTCAAAGGCGAGTGGCGTGACGTTGGGTGGTCAATACAGATGAGCAACTTGTCGCTGGATTTCTCATCGGACTTTCGTCCGCTGGCGGCCCGGATGCGGCCGCAAAACCTCGACCAGTATATCGGTCAGCAACATATCCTGGGGGCTGACAAGCCCCTGCGCAAAGCGATCCTGGCGGGTCACTGTCACTCGATGATCCTGTGGGGGCCGCCCGGTACCGGCAAGACCACGCTGGCGGAGTTGATGGCTCACTACTGCCAGGCGGAAGTGGAGCGACTCTCTGCGGTCACCTCCGGTATCAAGGAGATCCGCGCCGCCATCGACAAGGCGAAGGAGAACAGCTGGCGCGGGGTGCGCACCATCCTCTTCGTGGATGAAGTACACCGCTTCAACAAGAGCCAGCAGGATGTGTTTCTGCCCCACATCGAAGATGGCACCATCACCTTCATCGGTGCTACCACCGAGAACCCTTCGTTCGAACTCAACAACGCGCTGCTCTCCAGGGCCCGGGTCTATCTGCTCAAGCGATTGGAGGAGGAGGACATCCTCGCCATGATCGATCAGGCGATGCAGGATCCCCGCGGTCTCAATGATCCGGCCCTTGCCTTTGCCCCCGGCGTCAAGGAGGCACTGGCCAAGGCGGTGGATGGCGACGGGCGCAAGTCCCTCAACTATCTGGAGCTGCTGGCCGACATGGCCGAAACCGACAGCACAGGGGCGCGGGTGATCGACAGTGCCCTGCTCGCTGCCGTGGTGGGGGAGCACGTGGCCCGCTTCGACAAGGGGGGGGATCACTTCTACGACCTCATCTCGGCGGTGCATAAATCCATTCGCGGCTCGGCGCCGGATGCAGCGCTCTACTGGTATGCCCGCATGGTGAGTGCCGGTTGCGATCCCCTCTATATAGCCCGCCGCTTGCTGGCGATTGCCTCGGAAGATGTGGGCAATGCCGATCCGCGCGCCATGCAGGTCGCCCTGTCGGCCTGGGATTGCTTCCATCGGATTGGTCCGGCGGAAGGGGAGCGGGCCATCGCCCAGGCGATCGTCTATCTCGCCTGCGCTCCGAAAAGCAATGCGGTCTATACCGCCTGGAAGGCGGCGCTTCATGATGCCAAAAACCTCCCTGACTTCGAGGTGCCGGTACACCTGCGCAATGCGCCGACCAAACTGATGAGCGATCTGGGCTATGGCGCCGAGTATCGCTACGCCCATGACGAGCCGGGCGCCTATGCTGCGGGCGAGCAGTATTTCCCGCCCGAGCTGGCGGGCAAGCAGTACTACCAGCCCACCGATCGCGGCCTTGAAAAGCAGATTGGCCAGAAGCTCGATTACCTCCATGAACTGGACAGGCAAAGTCCGCAGCAACGGGGCAAATAGCCCCTTTGTTACCTCGCATGGCTGAAAATTGGTCAGGCGTTTGAATATGCAGGACGGTTTGCGTGTCAAAGTCGGTAAAAACGACACAAATAGTCCCTGTTCGGGCGGGGGGGCGGTCTGCTACACTGCCCGTCTGACCCCGCTTGTCTTGGCCTTGCGCCATCTTCTTGATCTCGAAGGCCTGATTGTTGAGGCCCGATTCTGAAGACGATTGGGGTGCGCCAACCGATGTTAACTTCCGGATCTGTTTCCCAGCCCGTCATGACGACTCAGGCCCAGATCCCATTTTAAAAAAGTAGGTAAACCATGCTGGATCCCAAATATCTGCGCAGCGATATCGAAGAGGCTGCCGCTCGTCTGGCGACACGTGGCTACGTTCTGGACGTAGCGGCTGTCAACGCTCTGGAAGAGAAACGCAAGGATCTGCAGTCCCGTACCCAGGAGCTGCAGGCCGAGCGCAACGCCCGCTCCAAATCCATCGGTGAAGCTGCCCGTCGTGGTGAAGATGTTGCCCCGCTCAAGGCCGAAGTGACCAAGATCAACGACGAGCTGGAAACCAGCAAGGTCGAGCTGGATGCCCTGCTGGCCCAGTTGAAAGCCATTGCCGACGCCATCCCCAACCTGCCGAGCGAGACCACGCCGGTGGGCCGTGACGAGAACGACAACGTGGAAGTGCGCCGCTGGGGGACCCCGCGCGAGTTCAGCTTCCCGGTACGCGATCACATCGATCTGGGCGAAGCGGCCAAGGGCGTTGACTTCAAAAACGGCGTCAAACTCTCCGGTACCCGTTTCGTAGTGATGAAGGGTCAGATTGCCCGTCTGCACCGTGCCCTGGCTCAGTTCATGCTGGATCTGCACACCCAGCAGCATGGTTACACCGAGTGCTACGTGCCCTATCTGGTGAACCCGGACAGCCTCTATGGTACCGGCCAGTTGCCGAAATTTGCTCAGGACCTGTTCAATACCGGTATCGAAGGTGAAGGGGAAGAAGAGGGCAAGGTGCGCAAGTTCTCCCTGATCCCGACCTCCGAAGTGCCGCTCACCAACATGGCCCGTGACGAGATCTTTGACGCGCAAGAGCTGCCAATCAAGATGACCGCCCACAGCCCCTGCTTCCGCTCTGAAGCCGGTTCCTACGGTCGTGATACCCGTGGCCTCATCCGTATGCACCAGTTCGACAAGGTTGAAATGGTTCAGCTGGTTCACCCGGAGAAATCTTGGGATGCACTGGAAGAGATGGTCGGTCACGCCGAGAAGGTGCTGCAACTGCTGGAACTGCCGTATCGCGTGATGGCGCTCTCTACCGGTGACATGGGCTTCTGCGCTTCCAAAACCTACGATCTGGAAGTGTGGCTGCCGGCCCAGAACACTTACCGCGAGATCTCCTCTGTCTCCAACTGCACCGACTTCCAGGCGCGCCGCATGCAAGCTCGCGTGCGCATCGATGGCAAGCCGCAACTGCTGCACACCCTGAACGGTTCCGGTCTGGCGGTGGGTCGTACTCTGGTTGCCGTGATGGAGAACTACCAGCAGGAAGATGGTCGCATCGCCATCCCGGCTGCGCTGCAACCCTACATGGGTGGCCTGACCCACATCGGGTAAGTTCACGCCGCTGACCACAACGCCATGGCATTGCCATGGCGTTGTGCATTCTGGCGCCGATCAACCGTTTTAGTGCTGAAAAAATACGGTTTTTCGGCGTCGCTTTGAACAGTTAACACATTTTTATCAAGCAATGCGCAATCGTTTTTGTTAGACTGCGCCGCAATTTCGCAGGACATCTTTTTCTATGGTCTGGATTGATTACGCCATCATCGGCATCGTCGGTTTCTCTGCTCTCATCAGCCTGGTGCGCGGCTTCGTCAAGGAGGCCATGTCTCTTGTCACCTGGTTCGTCGCCTTCTTTATTGCCAGCCATTTCTATCCCGATCTCGCCGTCTATTTCACCTCCTTCTCCGACGCGCTGGTTCGCAACGGTCTGGCCATCGCGGCGCTGTTTGTGGCGACCCTGATCCTCGGCAGCGTGGTCAACTATGTGGTGGGCCTGTTGGTGGACAAGACGGGTCTCTCCGGTACCGATCGGGTGCTGGGGGTCTGCTTCGGTGCAATTCGCGGGGTGCTGATCGTCAGTGCCCTGCTTTTTTTCATGGATACCTTCACCAGCCTCTCCCAGAGCGACTGGTGGGTGGCGTCCAAGCTGGTGCCGGAGTTCAAGCCGGTGATCCAGTGGTTTTTCGGGTTCATGTTGAACTCATCCAGTTTTCTTAAACAGGTATAGTGACTTCGAGGTAGCAAAGACATGTGTGGTATTGTCGGTATAGTTGGCACCACCCCCGTCAATCAGGCCCTCTACGACGCCTTGACGGTGTTGCAGCACAGGGGACAGGATGCCGCCGGGATCGTGACCATTGATAGTGGAAACTTCCGGCAACGCAAGGCCAATGGCCTGGTGAAGGACGTGTTTGAAGTGCGCCACATGCAGCGTTTGCAAGGGAACATCGGCATAGGTCATGTCAGATATCCCACCGCAGGCAGCTCAAGTGCCGCTGAAGCCCAACCTTTTTATGTGAACTCGCCCTACGGCATGGTGCTGGCCCATAACGGCAACCTCACCAACGCCAAGGAGCTCAAGGAGCAGCAGTTCAAGGTCGCCCGTCGTCACATCAACACCACCTCCGATTCGGAAGTGTTGCTGAACGTGCTGGCCCACGAACTGGATCGCTGTGACAAGATGGCCCTGCGCCCCGAAGATATCTTCGCCGCGGTGCGCAGAACCCATCAGCAGATCCGCGGTGCATATGCGGTGGTCTCGCTGGTGATTGGCCATGGTCTCATCGGTTTTCGTGATCCCAACGGCATTCGCCCACTGATCCTCGGTCGTCGTCAGGACGAGCAGGGCCAGGTGGAGTACATGCTCGCCTCCGAGAGCGTGGCGCTCGACGCCATCGGTTTCGAGACGGTGCGGGATATTGCGCCGGGTGAAGCCATCTACATCACCGAGCAGGGCCAGCTCTTCTCCGAGCAGTGTGCGGAGAACCCGCAGATGAGCTCCTGCATCTTCGAATACGTCTACTTCGCTCGTCCCGATTCGTGCATCGACAAGGTCTCGGTCTACGCCGCCCGCCTCAACATGGGTCGCAAGCTGGGTCAGAAGATTGCCCGCGAGTGGGAAGATCTCGATGTCGATGTGGTTATCCCCATCCCCGAAACCTCCTGTGACGTGGCGCTGGAGATCGCTCATACCCTCGACCTGCCATACCGTCAGGGCTTCGTGAAGAACCGCTACATCGGCCGTACCTTCATCATGCCGGGCCAGACCCAGCGCAAGAAGTCGGTGCGCCGCAAACTCAACGCCATCAGCTCCGAATTCAAGGGCAAGAAGGTGTTGCTGGTAGATGATTCCATCGTGCGTGGCACCACGTCCGAGCAGATCATCCAGATGGCCCGTGAAGCGGGGGCAGCCAAGGTCTACTTCGCCTCGGCAGCGCCGGAAATTCGCTTCCCCAACGTCTATGGCATCGATATGCCCACCGCCAACGAGCTGATCGCCCACGGCCGTGAAGTGGAAGAGGTGTGCAAGCTGATTGGCGCTGACGGTCTGATTTTCCAAGATCTGGAAGATCTGGAAGCCGCCGTGCGGGAGATCAACCCGGATCTGCGTCACTTCGAGACCTCGGTCTTCAATGGCCACTACGTCACCTCCGACGTGGACCAGTCCTATCTGGATCACCTCAATGCCCTGCGCAACGATGACACCAAAGCGGTGCGTGAATGGCAGGAAGGCACCAGCAATCTGGAAATTTTTAACGAAGGCAGTTAAACGTTTGCGGTTTTGCCGGATGGGATAGCGAGATGGGGGCCTGTGGCCCCCATTGTCGTTTCTACCTAACACGGGCAGAAGGGGGAGGAGATATCTGTTTGAAAAATATCCGCTTATCTTGCCGGATATGGGCATGGCCAGCGGGATCCGCTAGCATAGGCGGCAACATATATGACCGATACGCTTTTAAGAGACGAGAGTTCAGATGGATGATCTGCTAGCCCCAGTGCGCCAGTTTTTGCAGTGCGAGACCCCGGATGAGTGGGTGGAGATGGCGCGGGATCCGGCCCGTTTGCCGACCCTGCTCATCGATCACGCCAACTGCGAGACCAAGGCCGCACTCACGGCCCACAGTCTGGTGCGCCGCTACTGCCTGCCCAAGGGCAAGCGCCATCTGCTGCCCAAGCTGGAGTTCTATCGCGAGCTGGATGCCATTCCGGAGAAGGCCGAGATCCTGGGCAAACGCAGCATGGGGGAGTCTGATCGCACCGTCTTTGCCGAGCTGGAGCGCAATCCGCTGCTGTTTCCCATGGTGCGGCTCATTCAGGAGGAGCTGCACCACTTCGAGCAGGTGCTGGAGATCATGCAGGCCCGCGGCATCGAATACGGGCCGGTGACGGCCTCCCGCTATGCCCGCCAGTTGATGCAGCATGTGCGCACCCATGAGCCGGCCACCATCGTCGACAAGATGATCATCGGCGCCTATATCGAGGCCCGCTCGTGCGAGCGCTTTGCCAAGTTGGCGCCCCATCTGGACGAGGAGTTGAGCCGCTTCTACGTCTCTTTGCTGCGTTCCGAGGCGCGTCACTATCAGGATTACCTGAGCCTGGCCGAACAGTACGCAGGGGAGGATATCAGCGAGCGGGTGGCCTTCTTTGGCAAGCTGGAAGCCGAGCTAATCTGCTCGCCGGATCCGCAGTTCCGGTTCCATAGCGGCCTGCCTGTCACATCTGACAGTTGTTGACGCACAGGGGGCAAACTACTATTGCCCTGTTCCTACTACGAGCGACAAGTAGTTACTTTTGAGCGCAATTCCCGGCCCTGAGCCGGGATCTTTTTTTCTGTCGTACCTCCTTCCTGCTTTTGGCGCTCTATGCTGAATCCCTGGCTATTTTTGCGTCTTCCCCTTGCGATGAAATCCTGTTCGATCAGCCGGTTATTATGGTGATAAAGTGCTCATTCAGGTGGCTCACCCTTGTAGAAACGGGCGAAACCGTGTACTTTTTTGCCTTCGCAAGATTTGAATAACCAATCAATAGGAGCGTGTATGCGCATTGTTCTGTTGGGGGCTCCGGGCGCCGGCAAAGGTACCCAGGCTCAGTTCATCATGGAAAAACACGGTATTCCCCAGATCTCCACCGGCGACATGCTGCGTGCGGCGATCAAAGCGGGCACCGAGCTCGGTCTGAAAGCCAAAGCTGTGATGGACGCAGGTCAGCTGGTCTCTGACGACATCATCATCGGTCTGGTCAAAGAGCGCATCGCTCAGCCGGACTGCGCCAAAGGCTTCCTGTTGGACGGTTTCCCGCGCACCATTCCCCAGGCGCAAGCCATGAAGGACGCCGGTGTCGTAGTTGATTTCGTGCTGGAGTTCGATGTGCCGGACGAAGAGATCGTCAAGCGCATGAGCGGCCGTCGCGTTCACTCCGGCTCCGGCCGTACCTACCACGTGGTGTTCAACCCGCCGAAAGTGGAAGGCAAGGATGACGTGACCGGTGAAGATCTGGTGATCCGCGCCGACGACGAAGAGACCACAGTACGCAAGCGTCTGGATGTATATCATCAGCAGACCGCGCCGCTGATTGGTTTCTACGGCAAAGAGGCGGAAGCGGGCCACACCCGTTACGTCAAGATCGACGGCACCCAGCCGGTTGATCTGGTCAGCAAGCAGCTTGCCACCATTCTGGGCTGATCTTTGCTGCCGGCACAGTTTCCCGTGCCATCAGATAAATAAAGAGAAGGGCCCTGTCGGGCCCTTTTTGCATAATGACAGATAGACAGGAAGCCAACGTGACCACGAAAACCGGAATATTGCTGGTCAATCTGGGTACCCCAGCCGCACCGACCACCGCTGCCGTCAAAGCGTTCCTCAGCCAGTTCCTGCACGATCCCCGTGTGGTGGACCTGCCCCGTTACCTCTGGTGTCCGCTGCTCCACTTCATCATCTTGCCGACGCGCTCGCCCAAAGTGGCCAAGCTCTATCAGCAGGTGTGGACCGAGCAGGGCTCGCCGCTGATGGTGATAAGCAAGCAGCAGCGCGCCGCACTGGAGCAGGAGCTCAAGCGGGAGGGGGTCGAGGTGCCGGTGGAGCTGGCCATGACCTATGGTTCCCCGTCAGTGAATGATGGCTGGCAGGCGCTCAAGGCCAAAGGGGTCAACCGGGTGATCCTGTTGCCGCTCTATCCGCAATATTCGGTCAGTACCACCGCCTCGGTCTTCGATGCCTGGGGCAAGGCGATGAAGAGAGAACGCAATCTGCCGGTGGTACGGCTCATTCGTGATTATCACGCCCACCCCGAATACATTCAGGCGCTGGCCATGAGCGTGCGCCGTCACTGGGAGCAGTACGGTCAGGGTGATCACCTGCTGATGTCGTTCCACGGCATTCCCGAGCGCTACGAGAACGAAGGGGACCCCTATGGTCACCAGTGTCGCCATACCGCCAGCTTGCTGGCCGAGGCGCTCGGGCTGGAGGCCGGGCAGTGGACGGCCAGTTTCCAGTCCCGCTTTGGCAAGGAGGAGTGGCTCAAGCCCTACACAGACGTGACCATTGCCGGTATGCCTGCTGCGGGCATCAAGCGGCTCGATGTGATTTGCCCTGCCTTTGCGGCCGACTGCCTCGAAACCCTTGAGGAAATTCAGGTACAGAATCGGGAGATCTTCATGGAGGCCGGTGGCGAGCGGTTTGAATATATTCCGGCCCTCAACAGCGATCAGGCCCATATCAGGATGATGGTCTCGCTCATCTGCCGCGAATTGGCATGAGTGACCGGCAGTCAGTCAAACAAGGAGTCGAGTCATGGTACATATCACGCTGATTTATGCAGGTCTGCTGGGGCTGCTGTTTCTGGGGCTCTCCTTCTGGGTGGTCAGACGTCGTGCCCAGTTCGGGGTGATGATAGGGCAGGGGGAAGCCCCCGAGCTGCTGGCGGCGATCCGGGCCCACGGCAATTTTGCCGAGTATGTGCCGTTGACCCTGCTGCTGATGGCGCTGTGCGAGCTCTCCGGTGCCGCTGCGCTCTGGCTGCATGCCGGTGGCGCCATGCTGTTGGTCGGCCGTATCCTGCATGCCATTGGCATCCAGATCCCCAAAGCCCCCAATGTGCCCCGTTTTCTGGGCACCTTGCTGTTCTGGCTAGCCCTCGGCCTCTTCTCGCTGCTGGCCCTGTTGCAGGGGATGGCGGCCGCCTGAAAACCGACGCTTTTTTATGCTATGGAACTACCCCGGGCAGGGTGGTTTTTTTATGGTGAAAAGGCAAACGTTTTTCCTTGCAAGCCTTGTCTATACTGACTCCATTATTTAAACAGGGCGACTTTTCGGGGCGGCGGATTGTGTTAAAATCCCGCCCCTCTTTCCCCCAGAGCACAGAACATTGCCATGAAATTTCCCGGTCAGCGCAAGTCCAAACACTACTTCCCTGTCGACAGACGCGATCCCCTGGTGCCGCAAAATCCCCTGTTAACCGAGCTGGGCAAAGCCTACGTCGTCGGGATTGATCAGACCCTGGTTGATATCGAAGCCCATGTGGATGAAGACTTTCTGACCCGTTATGGTCTGAGCAAGGGGCACTCCGTCGTCATCAATGACGATGTAGCCGAACGGATTTATGACGAGCTCAAGGCCAACAACATGGTAGTGAGCGAGTTTGCCGGTGGCACCATCGGCAACACGGTACATAACTACTCGGTACTGGCCGACTCCCACTCCATCCTGCTGGGTGTGATGAGTCAGGACATTCGCATCGGCTGCTACGCCTACCGTTATCTGTGCAACACCTCTTCCCGCGTCAATCTGGACTATCTGCAGCCGGTGGATGGCCCCATCGGCCGTTGCTTCACCTTCATCACCGAGTGCGGCGAGCGTAGCTTCGGCATCAACGCCGGCAAGATGAACCAGCTGGATGTGCAGCACATTCCGGAGGATGTGATCAAAGGGGCGTCTGCCCTGGTGATCACCGCCTATCTGGTGCGTGGTGACGATGGTGATCCGATGAAAGAGGCGGCCATGACCGCGGTGCGTTATGCCCGCGAGGCCGGTATTCCCGTGGTGCTGACCCTGGGCACCCGTTTCGTCATCGACGAAAACCCCCAGTGGTGGCGCGACTTCATTGCCGAGAACGTGACTGTGCTGGCGATGAACGAAGACGAAGGTGAAGCCCTGACCGGTATCGCTGATCCGCTCGGTGCGGCCGACAAGGCGCTCGACTGGGCCGACATGGTGCTCTGTACTGCTGGCCCCATCGGCCTCTACATGGCGAGCTACACCGATGAGGACTACAAGCGCGAGACCACCCATACCCTGTTGCCGGGCGTTATCCCCGAGTTCAACATGTATGAGTTCAGCCGCCCGATGGCCCGTGCCAAGTGCCGTAAACCGGCCCGTATCTACTCCCACATCTCCCCGTATATGGGTGGCCCGGAGAAGATCAAGAACACCAACGGGGCAGGGGATGGCGCCCTTTCCGCCGTGCTGCATGACATGGTGGCCAACTCTTATCACCGGATGAATGTGCCCAACTCCGCCAAGCACATCTCCGAGTTCCTGACCTACTCCTCACTGGCCCAGGTGTGCAAATACGCCAACCGCGTCAGCTACGAGGTGTTGGCCCAGAGCAGTCCCCGTCTCTCCCGCGGTTTGCCGGAGAAAGAGGACAGTCTGGAAGAGGTTTACTGGGAGCGTTGATCTCCTGAATCTGCAAGACGTCTCCATCGGGAGGCGTTTTTGCAGGCAAATATGAGTTATCCCGGCTTTTTTCCCGGAATAACCCCAATATGCTTGAGTCCATGTCACTTTTACGACACCATTTGGCCATCGTATTGTCGCCCGACAATGCCGCAGCACCCGAAAGAAAGAGAGAATCCCATGAGCATGCTTAACGACAACCTTGACGCCAATTTCCAACTGTTTATCGAACAAGTCCGCGAGTCGGGTCAGGTGTGGGGTCTGCGCTATGGGGAAGACTGGGTCGTCTGCCGCTCCGCCGAATTTGAAGATGCCGACGTGATGCCGCTCTGGTCTGCCGAAGAGGACGCCCGTCTGCACTGTGTTGACGAGTGGGCCGATTACGAGCCGGAAGTGATCGATCTGGAAGAGTTTCTCGATATCTGGATCAACGATCTGGATGAAGACGATGTACTGGTCGGCCCGAACTGGAACGCCGATCTGGAAGGTCAGGAGCTCGAACCCATCGAGCTGGCCAAGGCACTGGTTGAACTGGACGCCTGAAAGCGCCTCCATTGATGGCCTGAACGCACAGGCCATCGGAACAAAGACCGGTATCCGTGAGGGTGCCGGTCTTTTTTATGGTCGAATGGCCCGATTGATGAGTTAAAAGCCGATTTGCCTTTGCACCTGTCAGGGGGATGGTCCATCATCAACCTTTTGCCAAGGGAGGAGCGCCATGTTTGTATTCGACGTAACGGGAGCTGCGGGTGAGAAGGCCAGCATTCGGGTGCAGGCGCTGGATTGGGCGCAAGCCGGACCAGTGACCTTCCAGTGCGATGACGATCAGCTGGCGGTCGTGCTTCTGAGCGGTTGTCGTTGCGACGCGGTGGGCTTTTTCAACCTGTTGGCGGGGTGCAAACCGCTCTATATCGAACAGTGGCTCAGCTATCTGCAGGAGAGTGGTCGCATTGGCAAGTGGAGTCACCAGACCGAGAGTCCCGCCGATGGGGACTATCTGGCCAGAGCCGGTCTGGAGCACGATGAGCTCAATACCCTGCTTGGCCAGGTCTATCAGGTTGCGGGGTTCAACCGGTTGCAGATCAACCGTTACCTCAAAAACCGCCACAATCCTACTACACTGGCTACCCGTTACGATCAGAAGGAGCTGGAGCGTTATCGCCAGCTCAATGACATCATTCTGACCCTTTTGAAGTTGAAGCATCCTCAGTAAAGAGCCCCAGCTGGCTGATATCCGGTCGCAGCGGTTGCGGCCGGGCGATCAGATAGCCCTGCAAGCCATCGACGTACATCCCCTGCAGCAGCTGTTTCTGACCAAGCTGTTCTACCCCCTCTGCAATCACCTGACACCCCATCCGATGCGATACATCGACGATCATCCGCACGAACTGCTGGTTGGTCTGATCCTGCTCCAGTCCGGTGATCAGGGCAGGGTCCAGCTTGATGTAGTCGGGCTTGAGCTCGCGAAACAGGGTAAAGGAGCCGATCCCCTTGCCGAAATTGGCGATGGCCGAGCGACTGCCGTTGCGGCGCAGCAATTCAAACACCCGCTTGGCGCCTGTCAGGTTGCGTTCCAGATGCTCTTCATCCAGTTCGAACACCAGATTGGCGCTGGTATTGGGATCTTTGAGCAGCTGGCGGTCAAGCCAGATCAGGAAGGCGCTGTTTTGCAGCAAGTTGGGAGAGAGATTGATCCCCCAGCGACTCTGGTTGGCACCAAAGGCCCGGTACTGGCGCATGATGTGGGTAATGACCAGCTGCTCCAGCCGCATCACCATATCCAGCCGCTGCGCCATGGCAAACAGGGTGTCGGTGGGCAGGGCGGTGCCGTCATTGCCGCTGAAGCGGGTGTAGATCTCGTTGTAAGCCAGCATGCTGCGGTGCAGGGGCTGGATCGGCTGGTAGGTAAAGCTGAGTCGCTCCTGTGCCAGCACTTCGGTCAGCACGTCGCGCCAGTGGTGTTGGCCCTGCAGATCGGAGGCGCTGTCATCCTGCTGGATGGCCCAGCCGTTGATGGTTTCAGTCTGGGCGCGAGCCAGCGCCAGATCCGCTCTGGCCAGCACAGCTTCGATTTTCTGGCCGCTGCTGAGCTTGGTCAGCCCCGAGTAACCGGTGCTCTCCAGCTCGTGCTGATCCTGATAGTGATCGAAGGCCACCTTCAAATCCTGCCCCAGCAGATGGGGAGGAATATTGGCCACCGGTTGCACCAGCACGGCGAAATCGGCCCCCGAAATGCGGTAGACCTGATTGCCCGGGAAACGGCTTACCACCCGCTTGATGAGGGCGGCCATGTCCTTGATGTAGGCATCACCAGACTGGAATCCGCGCTGGGCGTTGATCTTGCCAAGCTCGGTGGCACGGATCAGCACCAGGGTCGCGGTCTGGGTGTCCTGATCCCGCTGCAGCAACTCGGTCATGTCGCGGCGAAATGCATGACGATTGAGTAGCTGGGTCAGCTCGTCGGTGGTGGCCAGGTTGCTGAGCTCGGTCAGCTGGCGATGGGCGCTCTGCTCGGCGCTTTCGAACTGTTCCAGCAGCTGTTGCAGTACCTCCTGGGAGGCGGGCTCATCGAGTTGTGAGGGATCCCGCCCTCTGATCGCCTTGACCCAGGTGAGCTCCTGATGCTGGAGCATGCCATCCATGGTGCGGATGGCCAGCATCAACAGCAGGATCATGCCAAGCAGTGTGGTGGCCAGAATAATGGCCAAAGTGAGCGGTGTGCTCTGAAGGGCCAACCAAACTGCTTGCAGGAGCAGCAGGGGTATGGTCACTATGGTGGCGATCAGAAAGAGGGTACGTCCGAGCTTGTGAACCATCTTGTCATCCTTGAAGTGGCTGCTTTGTGGGGGAATTTTAACCAAGCTGGCGGAGCAAAGCATGCTATTCCTCGCAACTCGGTGAAAAGGGTCAATTGAGATCGGTTAAATGTGAGTGAAACCACTTTCACAGGTGCCGAAACAGGCGAAGATGAGTTGAAAATAGATCAAACAAGGCAGAGGTAAATCATGTTGTTAGAGCCCGAAAATAGTGCCAAAGCACGACAATTATTGAACCAGAGTATGGCACTGGTGCTGGCGGGTGGACGTGGTAGTCGCCTGAAGCAGTTGACTGACAACCGCGCCAAGCCTGCCGTCCATTTCGGTGGCAAATTCCGGATCATTGATTTTGTGCTCTCCAACTGTATCAACTCGGGGATCCGCCGCGTTGGTGTAGTCACCCAATACAAATCTCACAGCCTGCTGCGTCACCTGCAATCGGGCTGGTCCTTCCTGCGTTACCAGATGAACGAATTCATCGACCTGCTCCCTGCCCAGCAACGGGTGGATGAGGTGCACTGGTATCGCGGCACCGCCGATGCCATCTATCAGAACGTCGATATCATCCGTGACTACGGCCCCAAATACTTGGTGGTGCTGGCGGGGGATCACATCTACAAGATGGATTACGCCGCCATGTTGCTCGACCATGTGCGCCTTGGCGCCAAGGTGACGGTCGCCTGTATCGAGGTGCCGCGGGCCGAGGCATCCGCCTTCGGGATCATGGATATCGACGAGCAGCGCAAGATCCGCGCCTTCGTCGAAAAACCGGCCAATCCGCCCGCCATGCCGGGTTGTGAAGATCGCTCGCTGGCCTCCATGGGGATCTACATCTTCGAGGCGGAGTACCTCTACCAACTGCTGGAGGAGGATATTCACAATCAGGAGTCCAAACACGACTTCGGGATGGACGTGATCCCCCGCATCGTGGAGGAGGGGATGGCATTTGCTCACCCCTTCAACATGTCCTGTGTCGGGGCGCGCGAGGGGCAAAAGCCCTACTGGCGTGACGTGGGCACGCTGGACTCCTTCTGGGAAGCGAACATGGATCTCGCCTCCGTGCTGCCCGAGCTCGACATCTACGATCAGAACTGGCCCATCTGGACCAGCCAGACCCTGACGCCACCAGCCAAGTTTGTGCAGGACCGCAATGGTCAGCATGGCATGACCATCAACTCCATGTTCTCGGGTGGTACCATCGTCAGCGGGTCGTTTGTGCTCAACTCGGTGCTCTTTACCAATGTGCGGGTGCACTCCTTCTGCACCCTGGATCAGGCCATCATTTTCCCCGGAGTCGAGATCGGTGCCGGTTGCCGTCTGCGCCGGGTGGTGGTGGACAAGGGATGTGTGCTGCCCGATGGGCTGGTGGTGGGCGAGAATGCCGATGAGGATAGCCGCCGCTTCTACCGCTCCGAGCAGGGGATTGTGCTGGTGACCAAGGAGATGCTGGACAAGTTGGTTTGAGGAAGACCCTTGAAACTGTGTCAGACGCTGTAATGCAAAGGGAGCCAATCTGGCTCCCTTTTTCATGCAGGTGAATGGCGAGGATTACTCGCTAACCACCGCTTTGGCAGCCATCACCATGGCGGTGCCGTGTTTGCCACCGGCGGCGGTCACTTGCGGTACGCCATCTTCATCGGTGTCGCTGCCGGCACCTTCGATGATGTTCTCGCCGGAGTCACCAATCCACTCGGCCATCTGCATGCCACCGTTGACGGAGCCACGGAACCAGCTGACGTACTGACCGGTCAGCTTGGCCAGCTCCAGCTCGGGCGCCTTCTCGGCCCCTTCGTTGCGCAGGTTCAGCATGGCAGAGCGCAGGGCGCCGGAGATGGCAGCCTGGGTCCAGGGAGTGTATTCACCCTGTTTACCCGCCAGCCAGGTGCCCGCTTTGGCATTGAAGTAGGCCTTGTCGGCTGCGATGAACAGCTCACGGGCGGCAGTGCGGTACTTGGCATCGGAGGTAGCGAGGAAGGCGGCAGTCAGACCACGGATGGCGGCGAACTGTGCATCGATGGAGTGGCCGGCATCGAGCTTGCCACCCAGGGTGATGCCGTCATGCACCAGACCATTTTTGCCCTTGAGGTTGGCAAGGATGAAATCGGCCTGTTTGCGGATAAGCTCAAGCGCCTGCTGACCCTGCTGGGTCTTGAGGTTCAGCTCGCCATTGTCACCGGCGGCGTAGCCGACCGGCAGTGCATCCTGAGCGCGCTGGAAGATCTGCAGGGCGACCAGTGCGTAAGCAGCGTCAAAGGTGGTGACGTGCTTACCCTGTTTGCCTGCCTGCCAGCTGTCGACCAGGGAGCCAGCCTTGGTATCAAAGTGCAGGGCCGCCAGGTTCTTGAAGGTGAGGTTGGAGAGATTGATCGCCAGCGAGAAGGCATCGCTGCCCGCGACCGCTTTGCCCAGGTCATTGGTCTTGTTGGCAGCCGGTGCGGCGGCAAACGGCGCACCGTCAAACACGGCGTGGAAGGCCGGGTTCTGGTTGGTATTGGCGCTGCGCTGATCGCTGAAGGCATAGAACTCGGAGAGCGGCCACAGCATCATCCAGGCATCGCGCAGCTGGGCGGAACCATCCACCACCTCCAGCTTGCCGATGGCACCGGCATCGTTGTTGCTGGTTTCGGTCACTTTCACCTGATGGGGGAAGTAAATCACGCCCTTGGCCGGATCGTACTGCGGGGTGATTTTGGCGCCCAGTTGTTTGCCATCGAAGCCAAGCTGGTTCTGCATGATGGCCAGCTTGTCGATGGATTGCTCGGTCAGCATCATGCCGTTGAAGCCATCGGCGGCAGAGACGCCCAGCTTGTGTTTGCCATCCTGATCCATGGTGGCGGAGGCGGCTTCTACCTCTTCATCGGTCTCGGCCACGTGCATGCCGCCGAGGAAGTCTTGCGACCACATCACCTCTTTGAGCAGGATGCCGCCCACCGCTGCGGGCACCAGCAGGTTGTCGCTGCCGCTCCAGCGCAGGGTGCTGTAGTCGCGGAAGTAGGCGGGCACCTGGGTCTTGACGGTTTTCTCGGTCCCTTTGGCGGTCTTGATGGTGATCTGGTCACCATTGACCGGAGTGGTATTCACTGCCTGGGCAAACTCAGGATTGGCGGAGGCGTAGGGCAGGGAGAGGGGATACATGCCCTGCGGCACTTCATCCGCCGGGAAGCCAACGGCATCGGCCATGGCCAGCACTCGTTGCCCCAGAGAGGCCATGGTGCCACCACGGGCCAGGTTTTGCGGCCCGTTCACCAGATGCGGGCCCATGCCGGATTGGTAGTTGAGGGCGTACATCGCCTCTTCTGAGTATTCGTAGGATTCGATGCCGGCGGCGAAGTCGAACGGGGTCGGCTCATCGGCACGGTTGGCATCCAGCACATCCAGATCCAGACCGAGGGCTTCGGCCAGCGGTTCGCCGGAGAGCTCGAATTCGGTATAGGCCAGCATGTTGGCGGCGGTATTGAATGTCTTGTCTTCGACCTTGACGGCAGCGTGTGCGGCGCCGCTGATCAGTGCGCAGGCGATCGCCTGAACCAGTACGGTTTTTCTCATGTCCCTTCTCACCATTGGTTTTATTATTGACGCTTCTCATGACGAATCTAAATGAGAATGGTCTGCATTATGCTGTGTTGAGGGGGACTTGAGAAGTAAAAAACCGCCCTGATCGGTAGCACGTTAAAGCAGACGTGTGCTGTCGAAGAGGGCGGTTATCTGTTTATTGCGATGAAAGTGCCAGTGCGGCGGCGATCAGAGCAGCTTGAACGGGATGACCAGACGGCCAGGCTCCACCTTGAGGGCTTCGACCTTCTCCTTGATCCTGGCTTCGTTCTTGCGGCTGCTGTCGAGGCGGTAGACCGGGGTCTGCGACAGGAACAGGGAGAGCGACTGATTGAAGGTGGGCAGCAGCGGGGTGAGGGCGGCCCCGATATCGGCCGGCTCGGTCTTGAATGAGACCAGCTCAAGGTCGCGCAGATAGATGGCGCCCTGATCGGCCACATAGTCCGGACGGGCGCTCAAAGCAAAGCGGATCTTCATCTGCTGGCTGCCAAGGGGGCTGCTCACCTGCAGGTCGCCAGCGGCGTCCAGCTCGATGCGATCTGCTTGTTTGCGGCCGATACGGCTCTGCATCTCATCCAGACGGATCTTGCTCGACATGATGCCGGGGATCCCCAGCTGTTTTTCAAAAGAGACCTGATCTTTGAGGTACTGGTTGATTTCGGCCTCGCTGACATTGTACTGGGTCAGGGAGCAGGCCCCCAGCAGCAGGGCGAGGGGGAGTAACAATAGCTGTTTCAACATGAGGGATTCCGCTTGGGCAAATATGATGGCGCTATCTTACGCGATAACGGGCGTGGAATAAGAGTCTCAGACGTTGGGAAAGCTCGAACTTGCTGCATTCCCGGTTGTTTTTTGGCAACCGCCGGGTTCATCATCGACGAGTGAGCGGCATAGGGCTGAGCTGTTGGCTGCGGGCACTGAGCAGAGAAAAGAGAAGAGAACAGAGAGCGAGGAGAGCGTAATGGTTCGGATGGGCAAGGTTGGCCGCAGGGCGCTGTTGTGGCTTGTCTGCATGATGGGACTATGGAGCCCGTCGCTGTGGGCCGAGGTGAAGGTGATCCCGGTCTTCGAGGCGCAGGCGGCGGTGCAGACCCTCAAGGAGATCTATCCCCAGCTTGGGGTGAGTGCCATGGGTAATCAGCTGGTGCTGAGCGGGACGCCAGCCCAGTTGCAGGAGGCCGAAGCCACGCTGGCGCAGATCAACCAGCCACCGCAAAGCCTGCTTATCGAGTGGCGGGTCGATGGTGCCGCCAGCGGTCAGCAACTGGGGGGATCAATCAGTCGCGACGAGGCCAAGCGGCAGTGGCTGGTCGATGGCAACGCCCGGCAGTACCAGCGCAGCCAGAACGACAGCTGGCAGGTGCGCGGGCTGTCTGGCCGTCCCGTGCTGCTGCAGATGGGCTCCTATCAGCCGGTGACTTTCTACCAATGGAACGGGGGGGCAGTGGTGGGGATGATGCCGCTGGTGAACGGTCTCTATGCCACGGCCACCTTGATTGGCGATCGGGTGCAGATTGCGCTGAGCAGCGAACAGGCGAGGCTGGATCAGGGCACAATCAATCGTGGGCAGAGTGCCACCGAGGTGAGCGGGGCCCCGGGCCAGTGGCTGACGGTGGGAGAGCTTTCGACCAGCTCAGCGGATCAAGGAAGCAGCCTCGGGACCCAGCTACAGGGAGGGCGAGGCAGCCAGAGCGAGCGCCAGACCCTGCAGATCCGGGTCACTCGTCAATAGGTGTCAGCCCCGTTAGTGGGGCTGATCTGCGGCATATTCCCGTATCTGGCGACTGCGCAGCAGATACCAGAGTGACCAGAGGCTGGCGACCAGCACCAGTGCGGTGGGCCAGCTGAACGACCACTTTTGCAGATTGAGGCTGTGCAACTGCATCAGCAGACCGCTGACGGCAGAGCAGAGCAGCAGCAGCGGGCTGTGGCGCCGGAGTCTGGCGCGAATGCTCTGGGTCTGCTGATAGGTGCCCCCGCAGGCGAGCAACGCCAGCATGGCGGGGACATCGGTCAGCAGGCTGATGTAGAGGGTGATCTTGTCCGGATAAAAGAGGGTAAGGATCTCGCTGCCGCTCTCGCGGGTGACCCCTGCCATCAGAAAGAGCCAGACCGAGCGGGTCAGCAACAGGGCGATGGGCCAGAACCAGAGGGGCGGGCGCAACTGGCCGTGATCGTCATATCGGTGTTCGGGGTAGAGGGTCATGGTTGCCCGTTATCCACTTGAATTGAGTGATGGAGGGGATATGGGGCGAAGAAGCGCCCTTTGCAAGGCGTTGGGCGTGGCGCAAATTAATCGGGGGGCCATGCCCCCCAATCGGTTTCTTCAGATATCGCAGCGCGCGTCGGCGGCGTTAAAGCCAGCCTTTGCGCTTGAAGAAGAGGCCGGTGCCGAGCGATGACATCACCATCAGCACCAGTGACATGGGATAACCATACTCCCAGGCGAGCTCCGGCATGCGGCCGAAGTTCATGCCGTAGATACTGGCGATCAGGGTCGGCGGCAGGAAGATCACGGCGGCTACCGAGAAGATCTTGATCACCTTGTTCTGCTCCAGATTGGTCACCCCCATGGAGGCCTCCAGCTGGAAGTTGATCTTGTCGAACAGGAACTGGGTGTGGGGCAACAGGGATTCCACGTCGTGCAGCATCTCGTCGATCCACTTGTTCTGCTCAAGGCTCATGCGCTGGCGCAGGCTGCGTTTGAGGAAACGCAGGGCGCGGCGGGTATCGTGTAGGGAGAGACGGATCTGGCCGTTGGCCTCTTCCTGTGCCATCAACTCTTTCAGCATGGGGTTGATCTGATCCGGCTCGAAGATCTGATCGGCGGTGTTTTCCAAGGTCTTGTAACCATCTTCGATAAGGTCGGAGAGGTACTCCACCTTGAGGTTTTGCACTTCCAGCAGGATGTCGAGGGCATCCTCCACCTCCAGCCGATCCTGGCGCATATAATGGCGCAGCAGGCGCACCAGCCCGATGTCATCTTCACGAATGCTGATCAGCAGGTTGTTGCGCAGGGTAAAGGAGACGTGGACACCCTTGGTGTCACGACCGATCCGCTGGGGAAACAGGGAGTGAATGTGCAGACCATCGGTATCCCAGTAAAAACGGGCGGATGCTTCGATGTCGTCGAGCTCTTCCTTGTCGGGGACCTCTTCCAGGAACAGGCCCGTCAACCATTCTCGCTCTGCCGTGTCCGGCTTGTAGGCATCCAGCCAGACCGTGTTGTCAGGTACTATGTCGTCAGGCCCGAGCGTGACTATGTCCAGCACCTTGTTGTTGAGAATGTAGGCGGTGATCATCTGTCCCCCCTTAAAAAGTCATGGGTAATCAGGGATGGTTGCACAGGTCATGCGGCCTTAGATCGCTGCAGAAGGCGATCCCGTGGATAAGCAGATCGGGCCGATGGAAAACCTGAATGCGGCGAACTATACAGGGGCGGGCCGCGCTTGTCAGGGGCTATTCATCAGGGATTCAGCTTGTTTGTTCAAAAAAACAGCGAGGTCGGATCACCTGAGCGGCTATGCGGGGTAGAACCCGCCTTTGGCTGGGGGAGGGCTAGCTGGGGCTGCTTGTTGCCGCTGCCCCGCTTCATCACATATTCGGATAGTTGGGCCCGGATCCTCCCTGTGGCGGTGTCCAGATGATATTTTGACTGGGATCTTTAATGTCACAGGTCTTGCAGTGAATACAGTTGGCTGCGTTGATCTGCAGTTTGGCCGCGCCTTCCATTTCCAGCACTTCAAACACCCCGGCCGGGCAGTAGCGTTGGGCGGGTTCGGCCCAGGTCGGCAGATTGACCTCGACCGGAATGCGCTCGTCCTGCAGCTTGAGGTGACAAGGCTGATCCTCGTCGTGACTGGTGTTGGCCAGATACACAGACGAGAGTTTGTCAAAGCTCAGCTTGCCATCGGGTTTGGGATAAGGGATGGGCTCGCAGCGGCTGGCCACGCGCAGCTGACGGTAGTCGTGAGCCTTATCGAACAGCTTGAAGGGCGAGTTTGCGCCAAACAGCCGTTGCTCCAGCCAGTTGAAGGCACCGCCCAACCAGGGACCATAGCGGTGAAGCGCCGCGCCGAAGTTGCGCGCCGCCTTGAGTTCGCGGGCCAGCCAGCTCTGGTGCAGCTCGTCACCATACTGGGCCAGATCCCGGCCTCCCTCATCGCCCCCCCGCAGCGCCATCGCGACGGTTTTTGCCGCCAGCATCCCCGATTTCATGGCGGTGTGGATCCCCTTGATCCGGGAAAAGTCGAGGGTGCCGGCATCGCAGCCGATCAGCAGGCCGCCCGGGAAGTGCATGCGGGGCAGGGCGTGCCAGCCCCCCTTGGTGATGGCGCGGGCGCCATAGCTGATGCGCTCCCCATCTTGCAACACGCCAGCGATAAGCGGGTGATGCTTGAGGCGCTGGAATTCGTCGAACGGGCTGAGCCAGGGATTCTGGTAGTTGAGATCGACAATCAGCCCGACTGCCACCTGATCCCCCTCCATGTGATAGAGATAGAAGCCACCGTGGCTATTGCCGCCCCCCTGCTTGCCAAGGGGCCAGCCACTGCCGTGCAGCACCTGTCCCGCTTTGCCTTGGCCAGCAGGCAGTTGCCACAGCTCCTTGAAGCCGATGGCATAGTGCTGGGGCTGGGCAGGGCTTGCCAGGTTGAAGTCGGCGATCAGCTGCTTGCCGAGATGGCCGCGGGCCCCCTCGGCAAAGAGGGTGTAGCGGCCGAGCAGCGCCATGCCGGGCACATGATCTGCTTTCGGATTGCCCGCCCGATCCAGCCCCAGATCGCCGGTGATCACCCCCTTGACCCGGCCCGCGTCCATGATAAGTTCGCTGGCGGTAAATCCCGGGTATATTTCGACTCCCAGTTTTTCCGCTTGCAGGCCGAGCCAGCGGCAGAGATTGCCGAGGCTGATGATGTGACAGCCCTCATTGTGCATCCGGGGCGGCACCGCCCAGGCGGGGAGTTGCAGAGAGTGTTGCTCGCTTTGCAGCAGATGAACCTGATCGTCGCTGACCGGCACGCCGAGCGGCGCTTGCTGCCAGCAATCCGGCAGCAGCTCTTGCAAGGCGACGGGGTCAAACAGGGCGCCGGAGAGCAGATGGGCGCCAATTTCCGCTCCCTTCTCCAGCAGACAGACAGAGAGAGTGGCATCCTGCTGTTTCAGGGCGATGGCTGCAGTGAGCCCCGCCGGACCGCCGCCGACGATGACGACATCAAATTCCATTGCTTCCCGTTTCATCTTGCCTCTGCGCTCTGGTTGGCCTAGGGTAATGCTGGTAGTTTACGTAAACGTAAAGCAGTTGTAAGCAAAACTGAGCAAGAAAAAGCAAAAAATCAGGGAAGAGCGTACTGCAACAAACGCAGAGGCACACTAATGAATTCAATCCAAAGAGACGAGGCATGACCCCATGAAGCTGCTGGTCGCAATCAAACGGGTAGTCGACTACAACGTCAAGATCCGGGTGAAGGGAGACGGCTCCGACGTGGAGCTCGCCAATGTGAAGATGGGGATCAACCCCTTTTGTGAAATTGCGGTGGAGGAGGGGGTCAGGCTGCGGGAAGCCGGGGTTGCCAGCGAACTGGTGGTGGTGACCTTTGGCCCTGACGCTGCCGCCGAGCAACTGCGCCATGGGCTGGCGCTGGGTGCGGATCGGGCGCTGCATTATGTCACCGATGAGACGCTCGCCCCGCTGACGGTTGCTCGCGCCTTGCACAAGGTGTGTGAGCAGGAGCAGCCGGATCTGGTGCTGCTCGGCAAGCAGTCCATCGATTCAGACAACAATCAGGTGGCTCAGATGCTGGCGGCCCTCAATGAGTGGCCGCTGGCGACCTGCGCGTCAGCCCTCAAGGTGGAAGCGGGGGAACTGCTGGTGACTCGCGAAATCGACGGTGGCCTCGAGACCCTGGGCATGCCGTTGCCTGCGGTGGTGAGCGCCGATCTGCGTTTGAATGAACCGCGCTTTGCTTCGTTGCCCAACATCATGAAGGCCAAGCGCAAGCAGCTTGATAGCGCCCCGTTCTCGACACTCGCCGTTGAGGTGGCCAATCAGACCCGCTTGCTCGGGGTGGTGGCGCCGCCAGCCCGCAGCGCCGGGATCAAGGTGGGCTCGGTGGACGAGCTGGTGGACAAACTCAAACACGAAGCGAAGGTGCTGCCATGAGCGTGCTGATCATTGCCGAACATCATCAGGGCCATCTGGCCGACAACGTGGCACAACTGGTCACCGCCGCCGGCTCAATCGGCGGTCAGGTTGACCTGCTGTTGCTGGGTCAGGGGCTGACCGAGGCGGGTGAACAGGCGGCTGCCATTGGCGGTGTCGACAAGGTGTTGCTTGCCGAACATCCCCTGCTGGCCGACGGGCTGCTGGATGGGGTGGACAAGCTGCTGGCCAGCTGGTGCGAAGGTTACAGCCACTGCCTGATGGCGGCGAGTACCATGGGCAAGGCGCTGCTGCCACAAGTAGCGGCTCGGCTCGGGGTGGAGATGCTCTCCGAGGTGACGGCTATCGAGAGTAGCGACACCTTCCTGCGCCCCATCTATGCAGGCAATGCCATCGCCAGAGTGGCAAGCTCGGCGCCCGTCAAAGTGATGACGGTGCGGGTCACCGCGTTTGCCAAGGCGGCGACGGGCGGACAGGCTCTCATCGAACGCTTGGCCGTGCCCGAATTCGCTGGTCGTACCCGGTTGGTCGAGCGCCGCGCGGTGCGCTCCAGCAGGCCCGAACTGACCGCCGCCCGGGTGGTTGTCTCCGGTGGTCGCGCCCTTGGTTCCAAGACGCAGTTTGCCCTGATTGAGGCGCTGGCCGACAAGCTGGGCGGCGCCGTGGGGGCATCGCGAGCCGCTGTTGATGCGGGATATGTCGCCAACGATCTGCAGGTGGGGCAGACCGGCAAAGTGGTGGCGCCGGAGCTCTACATCGCGGTCGGTATTTCGGGCGCCATCCAGCATTTGGCGGGGATGAAGGAGTCGAAGGTTATCGTGGCCATCAACAAGGACAGCGATGCCCCCATCTTTCAGGTGGCGGACTACGGGCTGGTGGGGGATCTCTTCACTCTGCTGCCTGAGCTCACCGCCAAACTGTAAATTTGTCAGAAATGGCTGGGCTGTGGTCGTTTATGCGCTCTGCCCGCCATTTCTGTGCATGTTCCCTGCAAGCCCTGACCCGTTCAGGGCTTTTTCTACTGCAAGGGAGACGCAGAGTGACGGTAAAAGGTTGAGCCAGCTCCCAAAAAGCCTTTGATCCGCTGGCTGCTCTTGTGTAAAACCTGACAAGTCATCGATTACTCTCATCCACTCACGGAAAGCGTCATGAGCAAACAGATTTACAACTTCTGCGCCGGCCCCGCCATGCTGCCGGTTGAAGTCATGGAGCGCGCCCAGCGCGAATTTTGTAATTTTCAGGGGCTGGGAGCCTCGGTCATGGAGCTTTCCCATCGCGGCAAGCCCTACATGGCGGTTGCCGAGAAGGCCGAAGCGGATCTGCGCGAGCTGCTGGCGGTGCCGGACAACTACAAGGTGCTCTTCATGCACGGTGGCGGCCGCGGTCAGTTCTCCGCCGTGCCCATGAACCTGCTGGGCGGGGCCAACAAGAAAGCGGACTTTCTGCTGACCGGTGTCTGGTCCCAGAGCGCGGTGGATGAAGCCAAAAAGTATGGCGATATCCAGACCTTCCAGGGTGTTGCCAAGAACGAGCAGGGGATCTCCCACCTGCTGCCGACGCCGGCGTTTCGCGCCGATGCGGCCTATGTTCACTACTGCCCGAACGAAACCATCGACGGCATCGAGATGTTCGACATCCCGGCCACCGGCGAGGTGCCGCTGGTAGCAGATCTCTCCTCCACCATCCTCTCCCGTCCTCTCGACGTGAGCCGCTTTGGCATCATCTATGCCGGTGCCCAGAAGAATATCGGGCCGTCCGGGCTTGCCATCGCCATCGTGCGCGATGATCTGCTGGATCAGGCAAGAGCCGATGTCCCCTCGATTTTTGACTATAAGCTCACTGCCAAGAACGACTCCATGTTCAACACGCCGCCCACCTACGCCTGGTATCTGGCCGGTCTGGTGTTCGAGTGGCTCAAGGAACAGGGTGGCCTCGAGGCGATGGAAGCGCGCAACAAGGAGAAGGCCGACTTCCTCTATGACTATCTCGATCAGTCGAGCTTCTATGGCAATCAGGTGGATGTCAGCTGCCGTTCGCGGATGAACATCCCGTTCCAGCTGAAAAATGCCGAGCTGGACAAGCAGTTCCTGGCCGAATCGGAAGCGGCTGGTCTGCTGGCGCTCAAAGGGCACCGCATTGTCGGCGGCATGCGCGCCAGTATCTACAATGCCATGCCGCTGGAGGGGGTGAAGGCCCTGGTCAGCTTTATGGATGGCTTTGCCAAGCGCCACGGCTGATAAGAGAGCTCCACCTGTTTGCTGGCGGCCTCTCGTGACAACCCGTGAGCCGCTTACAGCTATTGCAGTGATTCAAGACGCCGGGTATACCCCGGCGTTTTTTTCAACAGAACCAGCGCGCTGGCGTTTGCCGTGCGATTTCCGCTGAAAGTGCCCTTGCCGAGCGGGACGCAGGCTGTTAACGTCCGGACAGGCGTTTATTTTTGAGATAGCACAGGAAGTCTATGAATTCGTTGCGTTTGGAACCCATTTCACGTGTGGCCGGTGAGGTCAATTTGCCCGGCTCCAAGAGTGTCTCTAACCGAGCGCTGCTGCTGGCGGCGCTGGCTCGTGGCACCACCCGTCTGACCAACCTGCTCGACAGCGATGACATTCGTCATATGCTGGCTGCGCTGACCCAGCTCGGGGTCAAGTACAAGCTCTCCGCCGACAAGACCGAGTGTACTGTGCAGGGTCTGGGCCGCAGCTTCGCGGTGAAAGAGCCGGTCAATCTGTTCCTCGGCAACGCCGGTACTGCGATGCGACCGCTCTGCGCCGCGCTATGCCTTGGCTCCGGTGAATACACCCTGGGCGGCGAGCCGCGCATGGAAGAGCGTCCCATCGGCCATCTGGTGGATGCCCTGCGTGAAGCGGGTGCCCATATCCAGTACCTGAAACACGATGGTTATCCGCCGCTGGTGGTGGATGCCAAGGGGCTGTGGGGCGGCGATGTGCACGTCGATGGCTCCGTCTCCAGCCAGTTCCTGACCGCATTTTTGATGGCGGCGCCGATGGCGGCCGGTGATACCCGGATCCACATCAAGGGGGAGCTGGTCTCCAAGCCCTACATCGACATCACCCTGCACATCATGAAGCAGTTCGGGGTGGTCATCGAGCACGACAACTACAAGCTGTTCTACATCAAGGGCAACCAGACCTACATCAGCCCGGGTGATTTTCTGGTGGAAGGGGATGCCTCCAGCGCCTCCTACTTCCTCGCGGCGGGTGCCATCAAGGGTAAGGTGCGGGTCACCGGTATCGGCAAGCACAGCATTCAGGGTGATATCCAATTCGCCGACGTGCTGGAGAAGATGGGCGCGCGCATCACCTGGGGCGATGATTTCATCGAGGCGGAGCAGGCGCCGCTGCACGGAGTGGATATGGACATGAACCATATTCCCGATGCGGCCATGACCATCGCAGTTGCCGCGCTGTTTGCCGAGGGGCCGACCTCCATTCGCAATATCTACAACTGGCGGGTGAAGGAGACCGATCGTCTGCACGCCATGGCGACCGAGCTGCGCAAGCTGGGCGTCGAAGTGGAGGAGGGGCATGATTTCATCACCGTGACCCCGCCGACCCAGCTCAAGCATGCCGAGATCGATACCTACAACGATCACCGTATCGCCATGTGCTTCTCGCTGGTGGCGCTGTCGGATACCCCGGTCACCATCAATGATCCCAAGTGCACCTCGAAGACCTTCCCGGATTACTTCGACAAGCTGGCCAGTATCAGCCAGCGTGGCTGATCACTGACAAACCCGTCATCACCGACGCTTCGGGCCCGCGCTGAGCGGGCTTTTTTGCCTTCCTCATCCGTACTTCCATTTCGCATAGCATCATTTCAATAACTTGCAAGATTGATATATAAAATAGTTTTGTGATTGCTGTAATTTCCTATTTACACATGCCCTGTCGCGGGCTATGTTGATATTTCCTAATCGCAGTCATCTAGCAGGAAGCATTGTCATGCAGCATCAAACCGACGACGTTCGTATCAGTGAAATCAAAGAGTTATTACCCCCGGTTGCGGTGCTTGAGAAGTTTCCGGCTACCGAGGTTGCCTCGTCCACCGTTTTTGAATCCCGTCAGGCCATTCACAATATCCTGGCCGGCGAAGATGATCGTCTGCTGGTGGTGATTGGTCCTTGCTCCATCCATGATCCGGTTGCCGCGCTGGAGTACGGCAAGCGCCTCAAGGCGCTGCGCGACGAGCTGAAAGGTCAGCTGGAGATCGTGATGCGGGTCTACTTCGAAAAACCGCGCACCACAGTGGGCTGGAAGGGGCTGATCAACGATCCGTACCTCGACAACAGCTGCAAGATCAACGACGGTCTGCGCATTGGTCGCAAGCTGTTGCTGGATCTCAACGACATGGGGCTGCCAACTGCCTCCGAGTTCCTCGACATGATCACCCCGCAATATGTGGCGGATCTGATGAGCTGGGGCGCGATCGGTGCCCGTACTACCGAATCCCAGGTACACCGCGAGCTGGCCTCCGGTCTCTCCTGCCCGGTGGGCTTCAAGAACGGCACTGACGGCACCATCAAGGTGGCCATCGATGCCATTGGCGCTGCCAGTGCGCCGCACCACTTCCTGTCGGTCACCAAGTATGGTCACTCCGCCATCGTGGCGACCCGCGGCAACCCGGACTGTCACATCATTCTGCGTGGTGGTCGTGAGCCGAACTACAGCGCGGCCCATGTCAGCGAAGTTGTGAAGGGGCTGGAGAAAGCCGGTCTGCCGCAGAAGGTGATGATCGACTTTAGTCATGCCAACAGCAGCAAGCAGTTCAAGAACCAGATGGTGGTGGCCGAAGACGTAGCCGGTCAGCTGCGTGCCGGCAGCAAGGCGGTGTTTGGTGTGATGGTGGAGAGCCATCTGGTAGAAGGGCGTCAGGATCTGGTGGAAGGGTGTGAACTCACCGTCGGCCAGAGCATCACCGATGCCTGCATCGGTTGGGCTGATACCGAAGTGTTGCTGCGCAACCTGGCGGATGCCGTCGCAACCCGCAACGCCCGCTAAAGTCATCCCGGCGGCGTTGTTAATACTCAACGCGCCGCTGGAACAGCAACGATGCCATTCGGCCAAATCGAATCCACAAAGCAAAAGCGCGACCCTCGGGTCGCGCTTTTTCATATGTGAAGTGGATTACCAGCGGTAGGTTTTCAGCAGCGCCTCCAGTTTCTGACACTGCTCCACCAACTGGATGCTGGCGAGGTTGGCGGCGTGCGCCTGACCCAGGGTGTCGTTGGAGGTATTTCGAATATCGCTCACCGAGCTGTCTACCTCATGGCAGACCCTGTCCTGCTCTTCGGCCGACTGGGCCATCTGGGCGTTGAGGTCGTTGATGCGGGCGATGCGCTCGATGATGTTCTGCATGGCTGCCAGGGTCGCTTCGGTCTTGCTGATGCTCTCATCGGCTTTGCTTTTTGCATCCCCGATCACCGTAACTGCGCTCTGGGCCTCATTTTGCAGGGCGGCGATCATCTGTGAGATCTCTTCGCTGGCGGCGCGGCTGCGGTTGGAGAGGGCCCGCACTTCATCGGCTACTACCGCAAAGCCACGGCCTTGTTCGCCTGCCCGGGCCGCTTCAATCGCAGCGTTGAGGGCCAGCAGGTTGGTCTGATCGGCAATTCCCTTGATCACCTCGAGTACGCCGTCAACCGCCAGGCAGCGGCTGTCGAGTTGCTGGATCACCTGATCCACCCGATCGATCTCTGCCGACATCTCGCCCATGTCGGTGATGGAGTGTTGGGCGAGGCGACTGGTGTCGGCGGCATCCTGATTGGTGAGGGCGGAGAGCTCGGCGCTGTGGCGGGCATGTTCGCGCACTTCGTGAGAGCTGGCGGCCAGCTCGCTGACGGCGGCGGCGACCTGGGTGGTCATCCCCTCTTGCTGGCGGGCCGAGTTTTCGGTCTGGGTCGCCACCTGACGGATCTGGTTTGACTCCTGATAGAGCTGGTGGGTTGCCCCTTCCACCTCCTGCAGGCTGTGGCGGAAGCCCTGCACCATGTCATTGACGGCGCGGGTCATCTGGCCCAGTTCATCCCGGCTGTGATTGACCAGGGGGAGGGCGAGATCGCGCTCTTTGGCCATCCGGATCATGGTGAGCTGCAGCTGGCGCAGGGGGTGTTTCACGTAGCGTTGCAATACCCACCAGAGCAAGCCGAAGCCGAGACTGAAGACGGCGGCCAAGCTGCCGCTCAGGATCAGGTTGTTGTGGCGGATCTCGCCGAAGGTGTGGCTGAGGTCATAACTGATCCGCACTGCCCCCATCACGGTTCCTTCATTGACCTGGTGGCAGGTGAGGCATTGGGTGCCGCGATACTCCTTGTAAGCTTTGAACGGTTTGATCAGGGTGAGCCGGTTGCCCTGCTGCTCCAGGATGGCTTCGCCCTGATTGATGGCACGCTCATCGAGGGGATCCTGCGCTTTCTGATCCGGGTGGCCCGGGCCAAACAGGTTGCTGACGGCGGAGGCGCGTACCAGACGGGCTTCAACGATGCCCGCTTCACTCTTGAGTTTGGTCTGCACTATCTGCCGGTTGGCCATGCCACCTGTCATCATCAGCACGTTCACCTGATCCATATAGGTGTTGGCCATGCTCTCAACTTTCTCCTCTGCCAGCCGGATGGCGAGATCCCGTTGCAGCCATGCGGAGAGCTCGAAGCAGAGGCCAAAGGTGGTGCTGATGACCAGCGCAAGAGGGAGGAATATTTTCCAGTTCAAGGAGAGGTTATGCATTTTGGGCAAGTTCCATGCGCTTGGTGTTGTTATGTGATCCCGTATCATCTTGATCGTAGACGAAGAAACGGCGGGAGATGGTTCTCTATCGGCACACGATAACCACTCTTGAGTAAATAATCTGTTAAGCAGATCGGTAATGCAGGTTGCCAAAATGCCTTTCGGGAGGGGCGCTGCTCCTCGGGTTGATCCAGAACAAATTACCAGTAACGATAATCGTTATCATTGTCATTATTTGCTGATAATAGTGACCATCATGAATCTGACCCCTTCCATGACCGGTATTGCCACGCCGGATCCCCTCAAGTTTGCTTTTAGCGCCAAGACCTCGGCTCACGCCAGTCGGGGAGGGATGCGCCCCTTCCCGCTGGATGAGGCTGGCTGGCAGAGCTGGTGGCAGCGAGAGAGTGAAGCTGAGGAGCGCGCCCTCTACATCCACATTCCGTTTTGCCGAAAGCGCTGCAGCTTCTGCAATTTCTTTGAAAATGGCGCCAACCCAGCGCGGATCAACCGCTATGTCAACGCCCTCTGTACCTCTCTTGCGCAGGCGGCTGACACCCCGCTGGCGCAGAGCATGCCATTTTCAGCTGTCTATGTGGGGGGCGGTACGCCGACCGACATGAGCGCCGACGAGCTGGCCATGCTGGCCGCCGTGATCCGCCGTTTTCCGCTGGCGGCGGATGCCGAGGTGACACTGGAGGGGCGCCTCAACGGCTTTGATAATGAGAAATGGCAGGTGGCGTTGGCGGGGGGCTTCAACCGCTTCTCCTTCGGGGTGCAGAGCTTTGATTCCCGGGTGCGTCAGCAAGCGGCCCGTTTCGATGACAGGGAGACGCTGCTGACCCGTCTGGGTGAGCTGACCCGCGATGATGCGGCTGTGATCGTGGCGGATCTCATCTTTGGTCTGCCCGGTCAGGATGATGCCGTGTGGCAGCAGGATATCCGCGATGTGATGGCGAGCGGTGTACACGGGGTCGATCTCTACCAGCTCATCGCCATGCAGGGCACCAATCTGGATCGCGCGCAGGAGAAGGGCACCCTGGATTGGCTCGCCGATGGTCAGCAGCGGGCGGCCATGTATGCCTATGGCGGGGCGCAACTGGAAGCTCACGGCTGGGAGCGTCTCTCTTGCAGCCACTGGCGGCGCAGTCCGGCCGAGCAGAGTCGTTATAACCAGATGGCCAAGCGCGGTGCGGAGATCCTCCCCTTTGGCGCCGGTGCTGGGGGCAGCATTCTTGGCCACGGCTTGATGTATGGACGGGATCTGGCCCCCTGGCATGACGCGCTGGCCAGTGGCAAGCGGGCGCCCGGGATGGTGATGGGACGCAATCCCAATGCAAGGATGGATGGTCTGCTGCGTGGCGCTCTCGACAGCGGCGTGCTGGCGCTGGATCGTCTGCCAGCGCCTTTGCTGACCCATCTGATGCCGCTTTTTGCCGCCTGGCAGCAGCACGGGCTGGCCGAGATCGAGAATGCACGGTTGCAACTCACCCTCGCCGGCCGCTTCTGGAACGTCAATATGCAGGCTGGCTTGTTCGAGTTCTTGCAGCTCAATCCGCTCGATGGTTCTGCGCCGCCCAGCCATGGTACTGCCGCGGTACGCCATTCGCTGGTTTGAGCCCGAGCGGAGCATTTGCACGGAGTACTTGCATGGCTCCGAGCGATCCATAACGAAAGAGGGAGCCTTGCAGGCTCCCTCTTTTGGCTTGGCAGTTAGCGTCGCGCGAGCTTACTCGTCGCTGCTCTCCTGATAGCTGTCGCGCATTGCTTTGGGCAGACGTCGCATCGGCGCAAAGCCGATATCCTCGCCCACCACTTCCCGCTTGCGGGACTTGTTTTGAGGAGACTGGGCGGGATTTTTGCTGGCGTCACCCTTGGCTTTGCCCTTGCCCGCGGCTGGCTTGCCCTTGGCATTGCTGCTCTTGGCGTTGGCATGACCGCGAGACCGAGGCGGGTTCTGCACCGGCTTGCTGCCCGGCAGAGTCTGGCGACTCGGCTTGCCGCTGGGTTCATACCCTTCCAGGATCTCCACGGTCAGGGATTGGCCGATCAGGGCTTCGATTGCCTTGAGCTGACCCAGCTCATCCTGACTGACCAGCGAGATGGCCTCGCCGCCACGACCGGCGCGGCCGGTACGGCCGATACGGTGGATGTAATCTTCCGCCATCTGGGGCAGTTCAAAGTTGATCACGTAGGGCAGTTGATCGATATCGAGACCGCGGGCGGCGATATCGGTCGCTACCAGCACCCGCACCTCGCCACTGCGAAAATCGGCCAGCGCCCGGTTGCGGGCACCCTGGCTCTTGTCACCGTGGATCGCCACGGTATTGAGACCATCTTTTTGCATCTGCTGGGCGAGGCGGTCGGCGATCTGCTTGGTGCGGACAAACACCAGCACCCGCTGCCAGTTGCCACGGCCAATCATGTGGGAGAGCAGTTCGCGGCGGCGTTCCCGATCCACCTGAATGATGCGCTGGGTCACCTGCTCGGCGGCAGTATTGCTGGGGTCCACCTCGATCAGGGTGGGGTCGTTCAGCAGATCATCCGCCAGCGCCTTGATGTCGTTTGAGAAGGTGGCAGAGAAGAGCAGGGTTTGCCGCTCTGCAGGCAGCGCCTTCATGATGCGGCGGATGTCGACGATAAAACCCATGTCGAGCATGCGATCCGCTTCATCCAGCACCAGCACTTCCAGCTGGCTCAGGGTCAGGGCGCCCTGGGTCAGCAGATCCAGCAGACGGCCCGGGGTGGCGACCAGAATGTCCACACCCAGCTTGATGGCGTCCAGATTGGGCTTGATGCTGACACCGCCATAGGCGATCAGAGTCTTGAACGGCAGGTGGTGGGCATACTTGATGATGCTCTCGCCAACCTGGGCCGCCAGTTCGCGGGTCGGGGTCAGTACCAGTGCGCGCACCTGACGACGGCCACGACCGTGGTTGGCCAGCAGACGCTGCAACATCGGCAGGGTGAAACCGGCCGTTTTGCCTGTGCCTGTCTGAGCGCCGCCGAGCACATCCTGACCGGCCAGAATGGCCGGAATCGCTTGCTGCTGGATGGGGGTTGGCTGTTCGTAACCCAGCTCCTTGACGGCCCGCAGAATATGCGGAGACAGACCCAGTTCGTTGAATGACATGTTCGAGAGAAACTCCTGAGATGAGCCTTTGGCTCAACGGGCAGCCAGCATGTTGGGGCCAGCCACGATATGGAAATGATAACGGGGCAGTAATATAGCAAAAGAGCGGCCGATGCGCAGTAGCTGTCGCACCGGCCGCCATACAATCGTTCAACGCAGTGGCGTAAAACGGTGCGGGAGCATCAGAGCATCTCGCTGATCTGCTCGGCCAGACTCTCCGGCTTGGTGGTGGGAGCAAAGCGGTCAACCACATTGCCATCACGGTCGATCAGGAACTTGGTGAAGTTCCATTTGACGTTTTCCAGCCCAAGAAAGCCCGGTTTCTGTTGCTTGAGCCATTGGTAGAAGGGGTGGGCATGCTCACCGTTGACATCGCACTTGGCCATGATGGGGAAGGTTACCGGATAGTCGAGGGAGCAGAAGCGGGCGATCTCGTCCGCATCCCCCGGCTCCTGATTGCCAAACTGGTTGCAGGGGAAGCCCAAAATCACCAGCCCCTTGGGGCCGAGCTCCCGATAGAGGGCTTCCAGCCCCTCATATTGGGGGGTAAAGCCGCAGCGACTGGCCACGTTGACCACCAGCACCACCTTGCCCGCCAGTTGAGTCAGCGGGTAGGGGGTACCATCCAGTCGTTGCAAAGTGAGATCGGGCAGAGGCATGAGAAGATCCTTTCGTGGGTGATGCGCGGGTTGTGCCGTGAGTAGTTCGGTCGGTGACAGAGACAAGCGCCGGATGAACAGCAACATGGCGATGCGGATACGGTATCGGCTGGCTCTTGGCACCTCAAGGAGGCCGCGGCGCCTCCTCGTCCCGATTGCAAGGGCCATCACAGTTTCGACAGCCAATACGCTCTTTGGCAGGGCGGGATCACAACTGGCGACAAAAATGCGGGGAGGCGGGCAGCAACTCGCGTATTGATGTTGGGACTTCTCAAGAGAAGCAAACCGGTTTGTGACTTTGCCGGTAAGTCGCTACAAAGCGCCCTCTTTCCACTCATTGTGAGCCAATCTTGGACTATCAAGCTGCCATGGATGCCATTTACACCCGGGGATGGGTGATAGTGGATGATTTTTTGACCGCCGCCGAGGTGGATGCCCTCAAAGCCTGTTTGCCAAGCGAATGGCAACCGGCCGGGATCGGCCGTGACGCCCTGCACCAGGGCAATCCCGATATTCGCCGTGACCAGATCCACTGGCTGGAGCCCTCCCTCGGTGCGCCGGTGGTTGACTACCTCGCCCGGATGGAGTCCCTGCGTCTTGCCGCCAACCGGATGCTGATGCTGGGATTGTTCGACTACGAGGCCCACTTCGCCCGCTATCGCAGCGGGGATTTTTACGCCACCCATCGGGATGCCTTTGCCGGTCGCTCCAACCGCCGTCTTACCACCGTGTTTTACCTCAACAACGACTGGCTGCCCGAAGCGGGTGGAGTGCTGCGCATGTATGACGACAAGGAGCAGTTTCTGATGGATGTCAGCCCCAAGGGGGGGCGGCTGGTCATGTTTCTCTCCGAGGAGTTTCCCCACGAGGTGCTGCCTGCCAATCGCGAGCGCTACAGCATTGCCGGCTGGTTTAGGGTCAATGGCAACGGCATGGGAAGGGTCGATCCCCCGCGCTGAGGGGCAATGTGTCCCGATTTTGACACAGGGGAGACTTTTCACTGCAAGAAGTGGGGTCATGGGTCTCCCATCAGCTGACAAGGGTTGATCTCCCTTGCTACACTGGCGCGCACTTATGTTCGTATCTGGCTTCGTCCGGTTTTTATGGTGGTTGGCTTATCAAATGGTCATGACGAGGCCGCTTTTCCCAAGGGATCACATCTAATGAAGAACATGCATGTCTTGCTGCTGTGCGGCGGCGGTGGCTCCGAGCACGAGGTTTCTCTGCGCAGCGCCAATTTCCTCGAGCAACAACTGGGCCTTCTGCCCGGTGTCGAAGTGACCCGCGTCGAGATGTTCGCCGATCGCTGGCTCAGTGCCGATGGCCGCGAGTGCAAGCTGGGGCTCGACAAGCTGCTTTCGTTTGACAGCGTGGCCCGTCCGGTGGATTACGTGGTGCCCTGCATCCACGGCTACCCGGGTGAGACCGGCGATCTGCAATCCTTTCTCGAGCTGGCCGGATTGCCTTATCTCGGTTGCGATGCCGAGGCGAGCAAGATCTGCTTCAACAAGATCAGCACCAAGCTGTGGCTCTCCGCCATCGGCATTCCCAACACCCCGTACCTGTTCCTGACCGAGCAAAATGAGGCGGCGTTGGACGAAGCGAAGGCCGCGCTGGCCAAGTGGGGCAAGGTCTTTATCAAGGCGGCCTCCCAGGGCTCTTCCGTTGGCTGCTACTCCGCCAGCAACGAAGCGGATCTGGTAAAAGGTATTGCCGATGCCTTCGGTTACTCCGAGCAGGTACTGATCGAGAAAGCGGTCAAGCCGCGCGAGCTGGAAGTGGCGGTTTACCAGTACGGTGACGAGCTGGTGGCGACTTATCCGGGCGAGATCTGCGTGCCGCAGGACAAGTTCTACACCTATGAAGAGAAGTACAGCAGTGCCAGCCATACCGAGACTGCACTGCGTGCCGAGGGGCTGACCCAGGCGCAGGCCGATGCGATCCACGAGTATGCCCTCAAGGCGTTCCGTCAGCTGAAACTGACCCATCTCTCGCGCATCGACTTCTTCCTGACCGAGGAGGGGGAGATCCTGCTGAATGAAATCAACACCTTCCCGGGCATGACCTCCATCTCCATGTTCCCGAAACTGCTGGAGCATCACGGTCACCGCTTCGCCGACTACCTTGAGCAGATCCTGCGCAAGGCCAGCTAAGCGTGCTCTCCCGCTCGCGGGATGAAGCAGAACCCAATAAAAATCCCCGCCAATTGGCGGGGATTTTTTTATGTCTTTATCAAGCGGGGCAGGCCAGCTTGAAGGGATAAACAGGCGGGGATGGCTCTTCCCCGCCTGTTGCTACCTGTGGGTGTTACCGGCGGTTAGCGGCGAGCCACCCGAAAGCGCACGCTGCGGGAGTGGCACGGCGCCAGCTCGCCAAACTCGCCAGCGGCCTGTTCAAGGGGCAGGGGCTGTTCGTCCATCCGCACCGCTTGCCAGTCGTTCAGGGCGTGTTCGCAGCTCACTTTGCCACCCTTCAGCACAGCCTGCTCGCTCGGGTTGTAGACCCGGATCACCAGCGCCTCTTCATCCTCTGCCTTTTTCAGGGCGCTCAGCACCGGACCGGAGGGATCCATGGAGAGCAGACTGAAGTGCAGCGGGGTGGTGAAGCTTGCCTTGTTGATCTTCATGGCATCGAACGGGATCTTGTTGTAGCAGCGCACCGGGGTGAGGTAGCTGCGCGCCGCCTGCATCACGTTGGCGCTGATGTGATCGCCAGCAAACGCCAGCAGGCTGAAACGACAGCTGAGCTTGCCACGCACCTGGGAGTCAGGGGTGGGCAGCTTGATGCCGGAGGGGCGACCCGGGCGCAGCAGCAGCTCCTCTTTGCCGAGTACGCCGACCCCGCGCAGCAGGGTGAGTGCCAGGGTGTCACACTGCTCACCGATCACTTCAAACTCGCGCAGACCGTCACTCAGCACCGCCAGCCCCTGCTTGCCATCTTGCAGGGCGACGAAGTTCATCAGCTGCCAAACCGGAATGGGAGCCTCTTTCCACCCTTCTGCCTCCCAGTTCGCCATGGCGCTGTCGCGGGTAGGGCGGGTGATGCAGCCAAACTGGTTGTCGGAGACCACTGTATCGCTCGGGAAGGGGGTGGGGATCAGCACCCGTACCCTGTGGTCATCAGCCTGATTGTCGAGCTCCAGCTCGATGTCGATGCGCGGACTCTGATGCGCGAGCGTGATGCGGCAGGTGACATCAAGGTGGCCGCTGCACTGGCTGTTGGCCCGCTCGGCGAGGTTGGCCGGCAAGGCCATACGCAGTTTGAGCGTAGCGATGCTCTGCCACGCTTCATGGGTAACCTCGCGGGTCACCGCAAACTCGGTGGAGTAGCGCAACCACTCGTCCCGCGATGGCGAGTAGTCATATTCGTCGCCATCATCGGAGCCCTCTTCCAGCGTGAGCACCTGATCGAAGGTGGTGCCGCGCAGCTTGTCCAGGATCTGCAAAGTGCCGTTGTCATTGAGGGCGATGCGGTAAAAATCGTTCTCCAGCAGCTCGCCGCGGGTGGTCACCGGCTGCTCCAGTCCCGGCTGGTTGCCCTCGATATGGAGAGTGCAGTAGCCCATGGCCGGCAGGGGATGGCAGAGTTGGATGTCGTACTCCATAAAGGGGTCGTAGTTGCCGTAGTGGACGATCTGTCTGTCCACCAGACCCGGGTCAATCTCCCGCTTGGCGCGGATGAAATAGGGGACCGGCTGGCCCGCTTCATCGCGCAGGGCAAAGGATTGGGCGCGAATGCGGATGCTGGTGTTGATCACCTCCTGACGGGGGAAGGGCATCAGGTTGAACAGGCAGAGTTTGTCGGCCACCTGCACGCCGTCTTCACAGAGCGCCACCGGCATGTTGTCGACAATCTTGCGCATGTAGAAGCGGATCAGGTTCTCGGCCATGTCGTCGGCCAGAATGAAGCGGGTCATCACCTCCTGATGCACCTTGTCACTGCAGCAGCAGCCGATGCTGTCGTGGGCGTGGTTCTTCATGATCTCCTTCCACATCTTCTCCAACAGCCCATGGTGGTACTCGAAGCCGAGTGCCCAGGCGATGCTCGCCAGCGGTTCGAGGATGTTGACGATCTTGTTCTCGATGGCGGCGTGGGCCAGCTTGATGTCCATCCGGGTGGAGGAGATAGTGCGGTGTACCCGCATGTATTTGCCGTCGTTGAACTCCCCCTTGAGGGTGGCCAGCTGGTCGCGGCACGCCTCGATGCGCTCGAAGACCTGCTCGAAGCGGCTCATGTGGAATTCACGCAGGGGGTAGATCTCCCGCAGCTTGTCGATGATGGCGAAGATGTTCTGTTGCAGCGGCATCTGATCGTGGCCGTTGGGTAGCAGGATATCCTGAGTGACCGAGGCCTTCTCCAGCACCTCGAAGTAGGATTCGAGCCGCTTGCGCAGGCCCGCCTCATCTTCCGGCAGGTACTTGCCGATGGCGTAGCCGAGCGGCAGCACCTGGGCGGTCACCTCGCTGCCGTCGTTGCTCTGCCAGAGGAACTCGGTCTTGTCGGTACCGTGGCGCTCGGAGCAGCCGCGCCAGAACATGGCACGGTCAATCCCGAAGCCGTTGAAGATGTGGGGTAGCTGGGAGGACATGCCGAACGAATCGGGCAGGTAACCGATCTTCATCGGCTCGCCAAGGCTAAGGCAGTCGCGCATCCCGTAGAGCAGGTTGCGCAGGATGGACTCGCCGCTCACCTGCATGGTGTCGGTCTGGGTGTACCAGGGGCCGATGATGAGCTTGCCCGCTTCTACCAGTGCCTTCACCCGGGCCTTGTTCTCGGGCTGGATGGCGAAGTAATCCTCCAGCACCGCGGTCTGGCCGTCCAGCACATAGAACTTGTAGTCGGGGTCGGATTCAAGACGCGCCAGGATCTCAGCCATGTTGTTGACCAGCAGGATGCGGGACTCCTCGGTGGTGAAGTACCACTCCCGATCCCAGTGCATGTGCGGCGTGATGTGAACTCGTGAAACTGTCATGACAATGATCCTTTGCTGACGCACGGCGGCCCTTGCCTGCCGTGCGGAAAAATAGTCTGTTGAAAAATCGGTTGTGAAGATGCGCCTTACTCTGCTGCGACCACCTGATAGGTGCCGCGCTGCATGGCGTGACGGCGCCAGCCGATCAGCACCACAGTGGAGATAAGGGTGCCCACCAGCGCCGCACCGAGCCAGACGGCGGCCGCCATCAGGGCGCCGTGGCCGCCATCGTGGAGCAGGAAGAGGGAGAAGATGCCAGCCCCCGGGGTGGAGAGACCAATCCCCATGGCCCCTACCATGGCGCCGGTGACCACCGAGCCTGCGAGGAAGGAGCCGATCACCCGGATTGGATCTTCGATGGCCATTGGAATGGCGCCCTCGGTGATCCCTGCCAGCCCCAGCAGCCAGGTGGACTTGCCGGTCTCGATCTCGAAGGTCTGGAACAGGCGCGGCGCCAGCAGGGTGGAGAAGGTGACGGTAAAAGCCGAAACCATCTTGACCGCGCCGAAGATGGCGTAGGGGCCGTAAACCCCGTTGGCCATGGCGCCGAGGCAGAAGGCGTAGGCCGCTTTGTTGACTGGGCCACCCAGATCAAACGAGCACATAAAACCGAGCAGGGCGCCCAAGACCAGCGCGTTGGTGCCGGAGAGGCCGTTGAGCCACTCGGTGAGGCTGTTGTTGAGCCAGGCTACCGGCTGGCCGATGACAAACAGCATCAGGCTGCCTGCTACCAGGGTGCCGATCACCGGATAGAGGTAAAAGGTGAGAAAGCCGTTGAAGTTGGGGCTAAGGCGCACATGCTGCTTGACCCAGCGCATCAGGTAACCGGCGATAAGGCCGCCGACCACGCCGCCGAGAAAACCGGAGCCAATCATGTTGGCGGCCAGTCCTGCCGCAAAGCCCGGGCCCAGCGCCGGTTTGTCTGCCAGCGAGTAGGCGGTATAGGCCGCCAGAACCGGCACCATCAGGGTGCCCAGCATGCCACCGCCGAGTTTTCGGTACATCCAGAGCCAGGAGTTCTCGGTATCAAACAGATGTTGCAGGCCGAAGATCTGGGCCAGCAGCACAGAGACGGCGAGCACGGTACCGCCTGCCACGATCAGCGGCACGGCAAAGGAGATGCCGCTCAGCAGCGCCTGCTTGAGCTCGGTCTTGAGGCTCACCTTCTTGCCGGTCGGCACGTCGCTCTGGCTGGGGTTGGGCGTCGGGGCGGTGCGCCCTGCCTTGGCCGCTTCCAGCGCATCATTGAGGATCCGCTCGGCATGGCGGATGGGCTCGGCCACCGGCGTCTCGATCCGGGGGATGCCGGCAAAACGCTCCTGCTCTTTGATGGCCACCTCGGCGGCGAAGATGCAAGCCACCGCAGCATCGAGCGCCTCTTGCGGCAGGCGATCCTCAATGCCGTTGGCACCCTGCTTCTCGACCAGTACCCGAATACCCAGCTTGCGCCCCGCCTTTTCCAGATACTCGGCGGCCATATAGGTGTGGGCGATCCCCGCCGGGCAGGCGGTGACACAGACCACAGTGGGTTGATTGGTATCTAAGTTGTCTTCTTTTGCTGGTTGCTTGCCGCTATCCCCTTCACCATCGAGCAGCGCCATCAGCTGCTCGGCACTCTGGGCCGCCAGCACAGCCTCGCGGGTATCGTCATCCACCAGGGCGGTGGTGAGGGTGGTGAGCAGCTGCATGTGGGTGGAGCCCGCCTGATCGGTCGGGATCGCCAGCATGAAGATCAGGTTGACCGGCTCGGGGCCGTCGATCCCCTCCCAGCCCAGCTCCTCGTTCAGGGTAGCGACGGCAAAGGCTGCTTCACGCACCGCATCGCACTTGCCGTGGGGCACCGCCAGCCCTTCGCCAAGGGCGGTGGGGCCCTGCGCCTCGCGGGCCATGACCGCAGCCAAAAAGGCGGCCTTGTCGTGCAGCTTGCCGGCCTGATCGAGCCGATCAGCCAGAGCATGAATGGCCGCATCCCGATCGGCAAACCGGGTTTGCAACGTGATGAGATGGGGGCCGGTAAGACTGGTCAGATTCATGATGATCCTCTGTCAGGTTGGCTTGCCAGCAAGCCGTCATGGTGAAAGTGACAGCGATGCTAACAAACCGGCCGACTGATTTTTGTGAGTGGTATCATACAATTCATTATTTGTATTGTTTTTGTATTGTTCGTTCGGGGTGATTTGTTAGGTCAAATGGGGCTGAGCCGTTTTGTCTGCCGGGCAACTGGGGTAGAATGGCGCCTCTTCCATTTATCATGGTGCAGAGCCGACGAGGTGGCCTTTCGTGTCGAAAAAACCCATGTATCGCCAGATAGCCGACACCATCCAGCAGTGGATTGCGCAAGGGGAGCTGGCCCCCGGCGATGCCCTGCCCACCGAAGCCGAGTTGCGCGAGCAGTTCGGGGTGAGCCGGGTGACGGTGCGTCAGGCCCTCAAGCAGCTGACCGAACTCAACGTCATCGAGAGCATTCAGGGCAGCGGCAGCTATGTGCGGCAGGAGAAGGTGAACTACGACATCTATCAGCTCACCAGCCTCTATGAGAAGGTGACCGATCCTGCGGCCGAGACCCACAGCGACATTCTCGCCTTCGAGGTGATCAAGGCGAGCAGCGAGCTGGCCGAGCGGCTCAATCTGCTGGAAGGGGCACTGGTCTACTACGTCAAGCGGGTGCGCTTTATTCGCCAGATTGCAGTGACGCTGGAGGAGACCTGGATGCCGCTCGCCCTCTTCCCCGACCTCAGCTATGCGGTGATGCAGGGTTCCAAGTACCACTACATCGAAGAGGTGAAGCAGCTGGTGATCGACCGCAGCGAGCAGGAGATCATTCCGGTGCTCCCCTCGGCGCAGGTGGTGGAGGCGCTCGGTATCGACCCTGCCAAGCCCATTATCGAGAAGGTCTCCCGCGGCTTCCTGCAAGATGGCACCGTGTTCGAGTTCAGTCGCAACTTCTTCAAGAGCGATGATTACAAATTCACCCTGGTCGCCCGCCGCGCCAAGGGGTGAGCAGGCGACAGCACCCGAGATAAAAAAGGCTATGTTCCAATTATGTGTTGCATGGGGTGCCCCAGCGCCTCATGCAAACATGCTTTGATATTTACGCACCTCCCGTAACGCTCCAGCATCCTGCGCCAACCCAGATAATTCCTCAGATAATGAGTTGCCACTCCATGAAAGCGCACCATCCATTCTTTCAATCGATAGTGATATCCGTTTACATGTTGGATGTGGAATGCCCCTACCACCCTCTCACCCTAACGATTGCGCACTACTTGATGAGTCACGCCCTGCACTTTACTGAAACTGGCATACACGCCCGCACCATCGCTACACAACACCGAATCGGGTGACACCAATGGCTTCAACACCGCGATGACCGTCTCGGCATCAATTTTCTCCAACCTGATGGGTCGCCATCGCACGCAAGAAGTGGTGACGCCAGAGGAACGCGGTGTTTTTGCTGACCCACAGCGCCGCGCGGCCTGGCGGACGGTCAGTCCTTCGATGGGGGCTTGCACGTAGTCTTTCCAGCACCGGGCTTTGCGCAACCGCGCCAAAGGCGTCTTGGTCAGCGCGAAACTGATGCGTAAGAACACTTTGCAACGGTAGCGGTGCAGTCCCCGACTCCACATGCTCGTAACTGAGTATTGAGAGAGGTAATGGTGTGGGGGGCAGCAAGCTCCTGCTGAGCAATACGGCGCTGGCGCAGGGCTAACTGGGGAAATAGTGACAACAGGTTTTGAAAGGCTGGGGTATCCATGATGGTAGACCTCAAATGTGATGGCCTACTTCAAGATTAGCCTTTCAACACGTAATTGGGACAGAGCCTTATTTAGGCGACCATGGGCCTTTCAACATATCACCGAGATAGCATTTTTATCTGGGGGCGAGGGGGCGAGGGGGCGCTCAAGCTCAGTTCTCTGCTATTTACTGTTTTCGCTTTGCCTGTGGCGTATATTCACACCGCGGTTATACGTGTCTAGTCCTGAAATAGGTTTACACATTTTCAACTAGCATTTCTCTACTCAGAACCCCCTATGTACCGCATCGGGGGTTCTGTATTTCAACGCATGATGCGGCCGCTCC
>NZ_JBGLRA010000009.1:0-169431 GCF_041402405.1 Aeromonas sp. S13(2024)
TAGCGCCGTGGAACCACCTGATCCCATGCCGAACTCAGAAGTGAAACGCGGTAGCGCCGATGGTAGTGTGGCATTCGCCATGCGAGAGTAGGACACTGCCAGGCACCCAATTTCAAGATTACGCCCAGCGTGGTCTTTACCGGTTAGTGTGCTGATATGGCTCAGTCGGTAGAGCGCATCCTTGGTAAGGATGAGGTCCCCAGTTCGATTCTGGGTATCAGCACCATTTTCAAGTTAGTTTTAAAAGCTTTTGCCTGACGGCAATAGCGCCGTGGAACCACCTGATCCCATGCCGAACTCAGAAGTGAAACGCGGTAGCGCCGATGGTAGTGTGGCATTCGCCATGCGAGAGTAGGACACTGTCAGGCACCTATTTAGAAGAGGCCTCCCATTCGGGAGGCCTTTTTGCATTTCTGCAATTCAAAAACTGCCCTGCTGCCGGCATTTTAGTAAAAGTGCTGGGCTATCAAGGGATTGCCCGTTACTCTTTAGCCGTTGCCGATTAACACGTGATGCTGCCAGCGAGGTATTGATGGCTACGTTGAAGGAAATTGCACAGGAGGCGGGGGTTTCTCTCGCCACGGTATCCCGGGTACTGAACGAGGATCCCAGCCTGAGCGTCAAGGAAGAGACCAAGCAGCGGATCTTCGAGATTGCCGAACGGCTGGAGTACAAGACCAGCAGCGCCCGCAAGGGGGTACACAAGAGCAAGCTGCACTTTCTGGTGGTCTATGCCTATCCCCAGAGTACCGAGGTCAACGACCCTTACTATCTCGCCATCCGTTATGGTATCGAGACCCAGAGTGCCCGCCTCAATATCGAGCTGACTCATCTCTACAACTGTGGTGAAGGGCGCGAGCTGAGCGCCGTGGATGGTATTCTGGTGGTCGGCACCCTCACAGCCGAACGTCTGGCCCAGCTCAGGACTTGTTCCAGCCAGCTGGTGTTTGTCGACTGCCGTTCACAGGGAGAGTTCGACTCGGTCGATGTGGATCTCGCCCTGATCAGCCAGCAGGTCGTCGATTACTTCATCGCGCAGGGGCACCAGCGTATCGGTTATATCGGTGGCCAGGATGAGAATCCGGATCTGCGTGAATTGGCCTTCCGGGATTATGGCCAGCGGTTGGGGGTGGTGCAGGAGAGCGATCTCTATCGCGGCGATTTCTCCAGCGCCTCTGGCTACCAGTTGGCGAAGGAGATGCTGGCAGGGGATTGGCCCAAGGCGCTGTTTGTCGCCTCCGACTCCATCGCGATTGGTGTGTTGCGTGCCATTCATGAGAAGGGACTGGCGATTCCCCAGCAGATCGAGCTTATCAGCGTCAACGATATCCCGACCGCCAAGTTCACCTTCCCGCCACTCTCCACGGTGCGGATCCATTCCGAGTTGATGGGCTCCCAGGGGGTCAATTTGCTGGTTGAGCGGCTGCGAGACGAGCGGGATATTCCCCTTCGGGTGCTGGTACCGAGCAAGTTGACCCTGCGTGGCACCACTCGCTGATTTTAGTAAAATATTCTGCGTTTTAGTCGCGCCATCTTGCGGTGGTGCGATACCTCTCCCAAGCAAACCTATTTCCCATACCATCCAGTAACTTCATATCATATTGTTTTATATTTGATTTTATTGCTAATCAGCCAACTCTTATCAACATCCATGCCACTCATCCATATCTTGCCTTCCTTTATCTCCCGCTTCTGATCTCGCTCACAAAACCATCTGTTCATTGTGATCAGGTTAAAACTTTACCAATCCAAAGCTGATATTTAGTAAATGTTTATCTAGAGTTTACCCAGTTAACGTTGCCTTGTTCCGGGAGGACATGTGAATAACTGGGAAAACGTCCAATTCGTTGGTGAAAACAGGCTGACCCCGCGTGCCTACTTCTTCTCTTATGCCGACCACGCGCTGGCGGCCACCATGCAGCGCGAGCTGAGCCGCCGTTTTCTGAGCCTTGGCGGCCAGTGGCAGTTCCACTACTTCGACCACCCCCTGCAGGTGCCGGAGGCCTTCTATCACAGCCCCATGAGCGAGTGGGGCCAGATCACTGTGCCCAACATGTGGCAGATGGAAGGACATGGCCAGCTGCAGTACACCGACGAAGGTTTTCCCTTCCCCATCGATGTGCCCTTCGTGCCGACCAACAACCCCACCGGCGCCTATCAGCGCAGCTTCACGCTGAGCCCGGCCTGGGACGGCGAGCAGGTGATCATCAAGTTTGACGGGGTGGAGACCTACTTCGAGGTCTATGTGAACGGCCACTACGTCGGCTTCAGCAAGGGCAGTCGCCTCACCGCCGAGTTCGATATCAGCGCCTACGCCAAGGTTGGCGAGAACCTGCTGTCAGTACGGGTGATGCAGTGGGCTGACTCCACTTACATCGAAGATCAGGACATGTGGTGGATGGCGGGGATTTTCCGCGACGTCTATCTGGTGGGCAAACCGGCCGCCCATGTGCAGGACTTCTTCATCCGCACCGCGCTGGCCGATGACAATCAGAGCGCTACCCTGAGCTGCGATATCCAGCTCGAGAACCTGGGGGCGGCCGCCCGTGATCACCGTCTGGTTTGGTCGCTGCTGGATCAGGGCAGCGAGATCGCCAGTGGCACACTCGACCATCTCGCCATCGATGGCAAGTGTGACTGCCGCTTCACGCTGGATCTGGCCAACCCCCATCTGTGGAGCGCCGAAGATCCTTACCTCTATCAGCTGCAACTCTCCCTCTACAACGGTCAGGGCGAGCTGCTGGAGGTGATCCCACAGCGGGTCGGGGTGCGTGAAATCAAGGTCAAGGATGGCCTCTTCTACGTCAATGGTCACTACCTCAAGCTGCACGGGGTGAACCGCCACGACAACGACCACCTCAAGAGCCGCGCGGTCGGCATGGATCGTGTTGAACGCGATATCGTGCTGATGAAGCAGCACAACCTCAACTCGGTGCGCACGGCCCACTACCCGAACGACCCTCGCTTCTATGAGCTGTGCGACCAGTACGGTCTGTTCGTGATGGCGGAGACCGACGTGGAGACCCACGGTTTTGCCAACGTCGGCGATCTCAGCCGCATCACCGATGACCCCTTCTGGGAGCCGGTGTTCGTGGATCGCATCGAGCGCCATGTGCACGCCCAGAAGAACCACCCCTCCATCATCATCTGGTCGCTCGGCAACGAATCCGGCTACGGCTGCAACATCAAAGCCATGTACCAGCGCTGCAAGGCGATCGACCCGACCCGGCTGGTGCACTACGAAGAGGATCGCGATGCCGAGGTGGTGGACGTGGTGAGCACCATGTACTCGCGCGTCTCCCAGATGAACTGCTTCGGCGAGTTCCCGATGGGCAAGCCGCGCATCCTCTGCGAATACGCCCACGCCATGGGCAACGGCCCGGGGGGTCTTAGCGAGTACCAGCAGGTGTTCGACCGCCATCCCCACATTCAGGGTCACTACATTTGGGAGTGGTGCGATCACGGCATTCTGGATCAGGACGAGCAGGGCCGCCCCGTTTACAAGTACGGTGGCGACTACGGCGACTACCCCAACAACTACAACTTCTGCATGGATGGCCTCATCTATCCGGATCAGACCCCGGGGCCTGGCCTGCGCGAATACAAGCAGGTGATCTGCCCGGTCAAGGTGCGGGCAGTGGATTTGGCGAGCGGCAAGCTGGCGGTGGAAAACCGCTACTGGTTCTCCACTCTCGACGATATCCGCCTGTTGGTCGAAGTGAAGGCCGAGGGCGAACTGCTGGCCAGCCAGCAAATCCGGCTGGAAGGGGTGGCCCCCGGTGCCACCACAGATCTGCAACTCGAACTGCCATCCCTCGATGGGCGGGAAACCTTCGTTCAGCTGCGGGTTATCAAGGCCAGTGCGACCCGCTATAGCGCGGCGGAGCACGAGCTGGGCCAGTACCAGTTCCGGCTGAAAGAGTCGACTCGCCAGCTGCAGCCCTTTACTAATCCCAACGCTACTCAGTTGGATATCGCTGATGAGCGCCTCGCGCTGACCTTGAGCGGCAGCGGCTTCGCCCTGCGCTTCTCGCACCTCGACGGCAAGCTGGTGAGCTGGCAGCAGGATGGTATCGAGCTGATTGAGCGCGCACCGCGCCTCACCTTCTTCAAGCCGATGATCGACAACCACAAGCAGGAGTACGAGAGCCTGTGGCACCCGAACCACCTGCAGATCATGCAGGAGCACTTCCGCACTTTAAGTTGGCGTCAGCTGGGCGAGGCGGTCGAGGTGACGGTCGAGAGTCTGATCGCGCCGCCGGTGTTCGATTTCGGTATGCGCTGCCGCTACGTCTACACCCTGAGCCCGAATGGCCAGCTGCATGTGGCCCTCTCCGGTCAGTCCTACGGCGGTTATGACGACATCATTCCCAAGATCGGCTTCGAGCTGGGCATTCGTCAGGATCTCGACCGGGTGCACTACTACGGCATGGGGCCGGGCGAAAACTACCAGGACAGCCGCCAGAGCAACTGGATCGACAGCTTCCAGAGCACAGTCAGCGAGATGTGGGAGCACTACCCCTTCCCGCAGGACAACGGCAACCGCCAGCAGGTGCGCTGGGCGACCCTGACCAACCGTCACGGCGCCGGCCTCTACGTGCGGCCCGATGCCCCCATCAACCTGAGCGTCTGGCCCTACAGCTGGGAGCATATCCACGCGGCGCAGCACATCAACGAGCTGGAACCGAGCGGTTATCTCACCCTTAATCTGGATCACAAGGTGCTGGGGCTCGGCTCCAACTCCTGGGGCTCCGAGGTGCTGGACTCCTGGCGGGTGCGCTTCGAGCCGTTCAGCTTCGGTCTGACCCTGCTGCCCATCGCCCGTGGCAACCTCAATCCGGCTGCGCTGGCCGGGCTCGATCTCACCATCAACGGCGGGAGGAACCTCGCATGATCACCCTGGACAACCTGACCCTGTTCAAAAACATCTACCGGGAGGGCAAGAAGTGGGGCCGCTGCGTGGAGGCCATCGACAACCTGCCGAACCTCAAGCCCGGCATCTGCCACTCCATCGGTGACTCCCTCACCTACCGTTTGCAGGAGGGGGCCAGCCCGGCCACCTCACTGTTCGAGGGGCAGCGCCGCTACTTCGACGTTCACTACTACCTGGAAGGAGCAGAGACGGTGGAGTGGGCCCCCAAATCGGAGCTGGCGGTAGAGCTGGCTTATGACGACACCACCGACCGCGAGTGGCTGGCCGGTGAGGTGCGTGAGCGCCAGCAGGTCGGCAACGGTCAGGTGGTGATCTTCGAGAACGACGAGGCTTACCGGTTCGCAGGCGACAGCCCGGTGCGCAAGGTGATCATCAAGGTCACCGTCGAAGGCGGCTACTTCAAAAACAAATAACAAGCCGCCGGTTCCGCACTGACAAAAGCCGGAAGGGCGGGGCTCACCCTACAACTAATGCCCCGTTCTTTCGCTGAGATAACTACAGGTCTGGAGATGCCCCATGTCTGATTCCAAACGCAATACAATAGGCAAGTTTGGTCTGCTGTCGCTCACCTTCGCGGCGGTATTCAGCTTCAACAACGTCATCAACAACAACATCGAGATCGGTCTGGCCTCGGCACCGATGTTCTTTCTGGCCACCATTTTTTACTTCATTCCGTTTTGCCTGATCATTGCGGAATTTGTGTCACTGAATAAGAACTCCGAAGCGGGCGTCTATGCCTGGGTGAAGAGCTCCCTCGGCGGTCGCTGGGCCTTTATCTCCGCCTACACCTACTGGTTCGTGAACCTCTTCTTCTTCACCTCCTTGCTGCCGCGGGTCATCGCCTACGCCTCCTATGCCTTCCTCGGCTACGAGTACATTCTCACTCCGGTGGCGACCACGGCATTGAGCATGGTGCTGTTTGCCTTTGCCACCTACGTCTCCACCAACGGCGCCAAGATGCTCGGCCCCATCACCTCGGTGACCTCGTCCCTGATGCTGCTGCTGACCCTCTCCTACATTCTGCTGGCGGGTGCGGCACTGGTGGGCGGCGTGCAGCCGGCTGACCCCATCACGGTAGAGGCCATGGTCCCCGATTTCAGCTGGGCCTTCCTCGGTATCACCACCTGGATCTTTATGGCAGCCGGTGGCGCCGAGTCGGTGGCGGTCTACGTCAATGACGTGAAGGGTGGCTCCAAGTCATTCGTGAAGGTGATCATCATCGCCGGGATCTTTATCGGGGTGCTCTACTCCATCGCATCGCTGTTGATCAACGTGTTCGTACCGAGCGGCACCCTGAAATATACCGGTGGCTCGGTGCAGGTGTTTGAAGGGCTGGCGGCTTACTTCGGCCTGCCGGAGATCCTGATGAACCGCTTCGTCGGGCTGGTCTCCTTCACCGCCATGTTCGGCTCCCTGCTGATGTGGACGGCGACCCCGGTGAAGATCTTCTTCTCCGAGATCCCGGCCGGCATCTTCGGCAAGAAGACGGTCGAGCTCAACGAGAACGGCGTGCCCGCCCGCGCAGCCTGGATCCAGTACCTCATCGTGCTGCCGCTGATGGTGATCCCGACCCTGGGCTCCAACACAGCGCAGGATCTGATGAACACCGTCATCAACATGACCGCTGCCGCTTCCATGCTGCCGCCGCTGTTCATCATGCTGGCCTACCTCAATCTGCGTCTGAAGCTCGACCACCTGCCGCGGGATTTCAGGATGGGTTCGCGCACCACCGGCATCGCCGTGGTCTCGGTGCTGATCGCCATCTTCTCGGTGGGCTTCCTCGCCTCCACCTTCCCGACCGGCGCCGACATCATGACCATCATCTTCTACAACGTCGGCGGGATCGTGATCTTCCTCGGCTTCGCCTGGTGGAAATACAACAGATACGAGGCCTCCCTCAGCGCCGACGCGCGCGCGAAAGAGGCCCAGCCGGCGGCGCAGGTTGCCATGCAGACGCCATAAGCACGGCATTGAATCCCAATCAAACCGGGTGGCCGTTGGCCACCCGCAAACCGTTGAACCAGAAAAGGAAAAGAGCATGAGCGAGACGATCGAGTTTGCCGAATTCAAACGGGTCGAGATGAAGGTGGGCAAGGTGCTGGAGGTGGTGCGTCACCCCGGGGCCGACAAACTCTACATCGTCCAGATCGACGTGGGTGGCGAGCGGCCGCTGCAGACCGTCACCAGTCTGGTGCCCTATTACAGCGAAGAGGAGCTGATGGGTAGCGAGGTGGTGGTACTGACCAACCTCAAGCCCACCAGGATGCGCGGCGAGCGCTCCGAGTGCATGTTGCTCTGCGCCGAGACCCCGGACGAGAGCCAGAGCGTGCTGTTGCAGCCGCGGGTGCCGATGGCGCCGGGCACCCCGATCGTCTGACTGGTATTGCGAGCCGGTGCGGGATACGGCACCGGTTCAGCAACGAGGCCGTCCACGCGGACCGATCATAACAAGAGAGTAAAGCGCGGGGCCGACAGACCCTTGTCGAACACATCACAGAGTCACAGCGTTACCCGCAGGGAGCGCGAGTCCACTGGAGGACACCATGTCTGAATCCGTACGCGGCACCATAGGCAAGTTTGCCCTGTTGTCGATGACCTTTGCCGCCGTGTTCAACGTGCGCAACATCGTCAACAACAACATCGAGCTGGGGCTCAGCTCCGCCCCCATCTTCCTGCTGGCGACCATCGTCTACTTCATCCCGTTTGTTTTCATCATCGCCGAGTTCGTCTCGGCCAATAAAAACTCCGAGTCGGGGATGTACGACTGGCTGAAAAAACCGCTCGGCACCCGGATGGCCTATCTGGGCTCGTTTCTCTACTGGTTCGTGAACCTGTTCTGGTTCGTCTCCCTGCTGCCCAACGTCATTGCCTACGCCTCCTACGCCATGCTGGGCTATGAGTACAGCTTCTCCCCCATGGTCACCTCGATCATCTCCATCGTGCTGTTTGCGGCGGCGACCCACATCTCCACCAAGGGGGCGAGCTGGCTCGGCAAAATTGCCGAGATCGTGGCCTACGGTGTGTTTGCCCTGTTCGCCATCTATGTGCTGGGCGCCCTGATGGCTTTGAGTGGCGATCATGTGCCGGCCCAGCCCATCACCCTGGAGGCGATGACTCCCACCGTCAACTGGGGGACCCTCGGCATCATGTGCTGGATCTTCCAGGCGGCGGGCGGTGCCGAGACAGCGGCGGCGTACCTCAATGACGTGAAGGGGGGCCAGAAGTCCTTCATCAAGGTGATCATCAGTGCGGGTATCGTCATCGGCGCCATGTATGCGGTCGGTTCCCTGCTGGTGAACGTGTTCGTGCCGCGCGAGAGCCTCACCTACGCCGGCGGCATGGTGGAGATCTTCACTGGCATGGCGCAGTATTTCGGGCTCTCCGAGGCGCTGGTGGGCCGCTTCGTCGGCGTGGTGCTGTTTATCGCCATGTTCGGCTCCATGATGATGTGGACCTCGGCGCCGGTGAAGATCCACTTCTCCGAGATCCCGCAGGGGGTTTACGGCGAGAAGACCACCCAGCTCAACAAGCACGGCGTGCCGGTGCGCGCCGCCTGGTGGCAGTTTGTCTTCGTGTTCGCGATGCTGGTGGTCAACGGCTTCGGCTCCGAGTCGGTGCAGCAGATGATGAACACCGCCATCAACCTTACCGCCGGCACCGCCATGTTGCCGCCGATCTTCATCATGGTGGCCTACTTCGTGTTCCGCTGGAAACATGACGACACCCCGCGCGACTTCCGCATGGGGTCGCGCAAGTTCGGGATGGGCGTGGTGTCGGTGCTGATCGCCATCTTCGTGGTGAGCATGAGTGCCTCCGCCTTCCCGGCCGGGGTGGATCTGGTGCGTGCCTTCTTCATCAACGTCTTTATGACCGCAGTCTTCTCGGCGCTGGCCTACTGGTGGATCTCCCGCTTCGAGAAGCGGCAGGCCCGCAAGCTTGCCGGCAATGAGAAGAAAGGCGGCAACGGCAAGCTGGCCAGCCAGCGCTGATCGGCTGAGTGAAAAAGCGGAACGGGCGGCCTTGGTCGCCCGTTTTTTTATCCATTTTTAGCCGTTTGGGAGCTGTCAGGGCCGCTTTATCGTCAACTTTCGCTACTCGATATGGCGAAGGCGTTAAGCATTGATGAACAATTATTCGCCGCTCAACTTTGCGCCTCTCCGTTATCGGGGTAAGCTGGAGGCTCGCTTTAGCGGGAGGTGCCAGACATCTCCCGCTCTGTTTCTTGTCCTCCCCAATCCTGACTGCTGCAACGGCAGCAGGATGCCCTTCTGATGGAGACCTTTCGTGCGTCTGGATCCCTTTACTGTTGTGCTGATTGCGGTGGTCACCCTGGCCTCCCTCTTTCCCTGCGAGGGGCAGGTGGCCGTCTGGTTCGGTCTGCTGACCAAGCTGGCGGTGGCGCTCCTGTTCTTCATGCATGGCGCCAAGCTGTCGCGCCAGAACCTGCTGGCGGGCCTCGGTCACTGGCGGCTTCATCTGGTGGTGATGCTCAGCACCTTCGTGCTATTTCCGCTGCTCGGGCTGCTGCTCACCCCGCTGGTGCCCAGCTGGCTGAGCCCGGCCATCTACCTCGGCTTCCTCTATCTCTGCGCTTTGCCTGCCACCGTGCAGTCGGCTATCGCCTTTACCTCGATGGCAGGGGGCAATGTGTCGGCGGCGGTGTGCAGCGCCTCGGCCTCCAGCATCCTCGGCATCTTCCTCTCGCCGGTGCTGGTGGGGATGATGATCCACGTGCAAGGGGAGGGGATCGACACCTGGCACTCCATCCAGTCCATCATGATGCAGCTGATGCTGCCGTTCGTGGTGGGCCACCTGTCGCGCCCGCTCATTGGCCGCTGGGTCGACAGCCATCGGCCGCTCATCGGCAAGCTAGATCAGAGCTCCATTCTGCTGGTGGTCTACGTCGCCTTCAGCGAGGCGGTGGTGCAGGGGATTTGGCATCAGGTCGGCTGGTACGATCTGGCCAGTATCGTGCTGCTGAGCTGCGTCTTGCTGGCGCTGGTGCTCTGCTGGAACGTCTGGATCAGCCGTCGCCTCGGTTTCGACAAGGCGGACGAGATCACCATCGTTTTCTGCGGCTCCAAGAAGAGTCTTGCCAACGGGGTGCCGATGGCCAACGTCATGTTCCCCGCCGCCAGCGTCGGTGTCATGGTCTTGCCGCTGATGATCTTCCACCAGATCCAGCTGATGGTGTGCGCCGTACTGGCGCGCCGCTATCACGAGCAGGGAGAGTGATACTCGCGCCGTTTTGACTGCCATAACAAGAGGGAGGCCCATTGGCCTCCCTCTTTTCATCTGCATGCCGACCGGCGGGTTAGCGTTTGCGCCAGACGGTCAGCTGCGCCACCGTGTGCTGGTATTTGCGGGCTGTCTCGCGGATGACGAAGGGCACATCCCGGGGCGGGCTGTGCTCCTCGAACTCCGCCGCCAGTAGCCGTTGCAGCGCCTGATAGGTGGTGAGCGCCTCGCCGTTTTCACGAATGCCGCCGAGCCAGTTGGCGGGCGGGGTATATTCCGCCAGCCAGGTATAAGGGCTGGTGAGCACCAGCAGGCCACCGCTGCGCAGCCGGGGAGCTATGTCACGCAGGAAGCGGGCGGGCTCCCGCAGTCGGTCGATGAGGTTGGAGGCGAGCACCAGATCGTAGTGGTCATATTTGGGCTTGAGGTTGCAGGCATCCCCCTGACTGAAGTGGATGCGCTCAGCCTGACTTGCCCCCAATCCGTGGCTCGACAGGCGTGCCTCGCAATACTCCACCAGTTCACCCTCCAGCGGAATGGCGTAGCGGAAGCTGTCCTGGCTGGCGAGGGCCAACGCCACATCGATGAAGCGGGCCGAGTAGTCCACCCCGTCCACATGCTGGAAGTGGCGGGCCAGTTCGAAGCTGGCGCGACCGGTGGCGCAGCCGATATCCAGCGCCCGCTGGTGGTTGTTGCACAGCTCGCCAGCAAGATCAGCAAGCGTTTTGGCGTAGTTGGCTACCCCGAAGTGGCTCGGGCCGTACTGGAAGTCGAGATACTGAGCTACGAGCGTGTCGGTTTCATAGGGATTCACGATAACGGGTTCCTGATAACGGGAGACCAGATAGCGGAAACCCGCATGCTGGAAGAAGTGACGCCGAAAGGCGTAACGGGATGATTTGAGCGCTTCGTTGCCCGTGCTGATCCAGCTGCCCCCCTTGATCAGGGTGTGCTTGCCATCAAAGGTGGGGGTGGAGAAGTCGTCGTAGAGCGGGTGGATTTTAAAGCCGTCGAAGCCATCGATGGCGGTGCTGGTCCACTGCCAGACATTGCCCACCAGATCGAAGAACTCCCCTTGCGGGCAGGCATCCACCGGGCAGGAGGAGGCGAAGCGGGCCAGATTGATATTGCCGGGGGCCTGTGTCCAGTCCGGCTGATCGCCGGGTAGCTGCTCGCGTAGCAGCATCCATTCCGCCTCGCTCGGCAGCTGGATGGGGAGTCCGGTCCGGGCCGCCTTCCAGCGACAGAAGGCAGCCGCTTCCAGCTGGTTTACCTCGACCGGCCAGTCCCAGGGCATGGCGACCTGCTCGGTCATCAGCCGCAGCTGCAGTTGTTCGGGCTTGGTGGAATCACCCACCCAGAAGGTGGGCATCTGCGCCTTGGCATACTGACACCAACCCCAGCCTTCCTCATCCCACCACTGTTGCTGGCCGTAGCCGCCCGCCTGGACGAAATCGAAAAATTCTGCGTTGCTCACCAGCATGCGGCTGGCCTGAAACGGGGCCAGCTCGATATGGCGCTCGCCATATTCGTTGTCCCAGCCGTAGGTGGCGTCCTGCTTGCCAAGGCGCACCTTGCCGCCGGCCACCGGCAGCAGACTGTTGGCGGGTACCTGATCAATGCGGTGGCGGGCTTCAGTGCAGGCGGGCCAATAAGGCTGCGGCCGCACCCAGGCGAGCGGCAACTGGCGGATCAGCACGCTGGAGGTCTCGAGGTGGATGCGCTCGTGCTCTATCCCCATCAGGATCACCCAGGCCGGGCTCTGCCAGCCGATGGGCAGGGTGAGGGGCATCTGGCGAATAAAATCGCACACCAGCGTACGGACTTTGGCCCGATAGCTGCGCAGCTCGCTGACTTTGGGCCAGTCGTAGTGGGTTTCGTCCAGATCATCCCAGCTCATCTCGTCCACCCCGATGGCGACCATGGCCTCGATGCGGGCATCCAGCCGCTGATCGATCAGGCGTGCCGCCAGCAGCTTGTTGATAAAGAAGGCGGCGGTGTGGCCGTAGTAGAAGATGAGCGGATGGCGCAGGGGGATCGCCTTGTTGAACCAGGCCCGCTCATCGGCCAGACAGTCGAACAGCGAATCGTAGAGATCGAAGGTCTGGCAAAAGTAGGTGAGCAGCTCGCGCCGTTTCTGCTCGGGATCGCTGCCGGTCAGCAGCGGGGTGCGAGTCGGCTCCGGCAGACCGATGGCAGTGGCATAGAGAGGGCTTGCTTGGGTCACGCTCTGACTCCTTGTTGGCAGTGAAGACTGACAAGACAGTGGTAATAACATTACCGCAATGGAGAGCTTGGTACGCACGAAGTACCACTATTGGCTCAACAGACCGGCAGGGCAATTAAAAACTTCCACGGGCTGTCAGCATAGTGACCGGCAGGACGACCCGCCAATCAGCCACAATCATATCCGTTCGAGAATGGTTATTTTCACCAAAATATGGTCTAAATAGCTCTCTAAATTCTTCTGTCTGTTCTGGTGTAAATGGTTATTTCCTTTTGAATCATTAAGTTAATTTTTGGCTCACGCTTTGCAAAGCATGAAAACCAATTGGCCCTGGATGGCCAACACATAAGGAGGAGAGTAGCGATGAAATGGATGATGGTTGTCATGTTGATGGCAGGGCTCAGTGGTTGTCACTGGCTGGATCAGACCAGAGTGACCGGAACGGGAGCTGTGGTCGAGCGCCAGCAGGTGCTCGGTGACGGGGTGACCCGGGTGCTGGCGGGGGTGCCTGCCACCCTCCATCTGGTAGCGGGGGAGCCGCGCGGTATCCTGATCAAGGGGCAGGAGAACCTGCTGCCCTATCTGGTGCTGACCGAGAGCGGCGACAAGCTGGAGATCGAGGTGAAGGAGGGTTACCAGCTCGAGCCTACCGAGCCGCTGGAGCTGATCATCACCTTGCCGGTGTTGAACGAACTGGCATTGGCCGGGACCGGCAACGGCGATCTGAGCGGCTTCAAGGGGGATGAGCTGGTGCTGTCGGTGGCCGGTACCGGTGACATCGTTGCCAGTCAGCTGGAGCTGAAACGGCTGGAAGGGAATATCGCAGGCACCGGCAGTCTGGAGCTGGGCAGTGGTTCGGCACAGGCCATCGAGCTGAACATTGCCGGATCTGGCGATGTGCTCGGGAGCGAGATGCGCGGCAAGGAGGTAGAGGTCAATATCGCCGGCAGCGGTGATGTGGCGGTACGGGCGCAGGAGACGCTGAAAGTCGGCATCGCCGGCTCAGGCAACATCGCTTATTGGGGCGATCCCAAGGTGGAGCAGCAGATCGCAGGCTCCGGCGGCGTGACCCGAGCGGGCAGCTGATATCAACCGATCACCACAACTGAAACAGGCCCGCAACGGGCCTGTGTTGATCAGAGGTGGCGGGCGTGAAAGCGCAGGTGCGCCTCGATAAAGCTCGCCACGAAGTAGTAGCTGTGGTCATAGCCTTCGTGGCGGTTGAGCTCCAGCGGCCACTCCTTGCTGGCCGCCACCTCGGCCAGCGCATCGATATGCAGCTGCTCGGCGAGAAAGGGATCATCCAGCCCCACATCCACCAGGGTGGGCAGCGGCGTGACCGGCTGGTGGCGCAGCAGTTGGCAGGCATCCCACTCCTGCCACAGCAGAGGATTGCTGCCGAGATAGGCGCCGAGCGCCTTCTGGCCCCAGGGGCTGCGGCTCGGGTGACAGATCGGGCTGAATGCCGAGACTGAGCGGTAGCGACCGGGCTCTCGCAACGCGGCGATCAGCGCACCGTGGCCGCCCATGGAGTGGCCGCTGATGGCGCGCCGGGTCGAGACCGGGAAGTGAGTCTCTATCAAGTCAGGCAGCTCGCGGGTGACGTAGTCATACATCTGGTAGTGAGCCTGCCAGGGGCTCTGGCTGGCATTGACGTAAAAGCCTGCTCCCATGCCGAGGTCATAACCGGGATCGTCCGCTACGCCGTCGCCGCGGGGGCTGGTGTCCGGCGCTACCAGGGCGATGCCGAGCTCGGCGGCGATACGCTGGGCGCCCGCCTTCTGCATGAAGTTCTCATCGGTGCAGGTGAGGCCGCTGAGCCAGTAGAGCACGGGCACCTTCTGGCCGGTGAGAGCCTGAGGCGGCAGATAGATGGCAAAATTCATCTCGCAGCCGAGCACGCTGGCGCTGTGGCGATAGCGCTTGTGCCAGCCGCCGAAGCTCTTGTTGCTGCTGATAATCTCCAGATTCATTGAAGGACTCCTGTACCCCGCCCACGATAGCGGGCGGGGTGATCATGCTCAGTAGTGGATGACGGTGCGGATGCTTTTGCCTTGGTGCATCAGATCGAACGCCTCGTTGATCTGTTCCAGCGGCATGGTGTGAGTGATGAAGTCATCGAGGCGGAACTCGCCCTGCATGTAGCGCTGCACATAGCTCGGCAGTTCGCTGCGACCGCGTACCCCGCCGAAGGCGCTGCCGCGCCAGACCCGACCGGTCACCAGCTGGAACGGACGGGTACTGATCTCCTGACCCGCTCCGGCCACGCCGATAATGACCGACTCGCCCCAGCCCTTGTGGCAGCACTCCAGCGCCGCACGCATTACTTTGACGTTGCCGATGCACTCGAAGGAGAAGTCGACGCCGCCATCGGTCAGCTCGACGATCACCTCCTGAATCGGTTTGTCGTAATCGTTCGGGTTGATGCAGTCGGTGGCGCCCAGCTTGCGGGCCAGTTCGAACTTGCTCTCGTTGATGTCGATGGCGATGATGCGACCGGCCTTGGCCAGACGAGCCCCGATCACCGCCGAGAGGCCGATGCCACCCAGTCCGAAGATGGCTACGCTCTCACCCTCTTTCACCTTGGCGGTGTTCATCACGGCGCCGATGCCGGTGGTGACGCCGCAGCCGAGCAGGCAGACCTCTTCCAGCGGGGCGGCCGGGTCTACCTTGGCGATGGAGATCTCGGGCAGCACCGTGTATTCGCTGAAGGTGGAGGTGCCCATGTAGTGATAGATGGGCTGGCCATCTTTCGAGAAGCGGGTGGTGCCGTCCGGCATCAGCCCCTTGCCCTGGGTGGCGCGGATCTTCTGGCAGAGGTTGGTCTTGCCGGACTTGCAGAATTTGCACTCGCCGCACTCGGGGGTGTAGAGCGGGATCACGTGATCCCCCACCTTGACGCTGGTGACCCCTTCGCCGACCGATTCGACGATACCGCCCCCCTCGTGGCCGAGAATGCAGGGGAAGACCCCTTCCGGATCTTCACCGGAGAGGGTGAAGGCATCGGTGTGGCAGACACCGGTCGCGACGATGCGCACCCGCACTTCGCCCGCTTGCGGTGGCATGACCTCGACCTCTTCGATGGAGAGGGGCTGACCCGGGCCCCAGGCGATGGCGGCTTTACACTTGATGCTTTGAACCTGTGCCATGAATGACATCCTTCTTGTTGAGCAGGGTGAACAGAGATGAGTTCGGACATTCAGTGTAGTTTCCCGTCGATTTGGTGATAATGAGGGCAAATCTCAAATCACTTTTACACACAGGTAATAATGTTCGGCTGGGAAGGGATCTGTGAATTTGTCAGCGTGGCAGAGCAGGGGGGCTTTACCCCGGCAGCGCGCAAGCTGGGGGTGTCGGTGGCGCAGGTCAGCCGTCAGGTGGCACAGCTGGAAGATCGGCTGCAGGCCAAGCTGCTGCTGCGCACCACCCGTCAGGTGCGGCTCACCGAGCTTGGCGAGATCTACTATCGCCACTGCCGTCAGCTGCTGGACAACCTCTACGAGGCGGAGCTGGCGGTGGGGCGCCATCAGGCGGTGCCGCAAGGCACCCTGCGCATCACGGCCCCCGTCTCCTACGGCGAGAGCCGCATCGCCCCGCTGGTGAACGACTTCATGGTGCGTTTCCCCCAGCTGGAGGTGACCCTCAACCTCACCAACCAGCTGCTGGATCTGGTGCACGAGGGCTACGATCTGGCGCTGCGGCTTGGCCACCTCAAGGATTCGACGCTGGTGGCGCGCAAGCTGGCGCAGCGGGTGCCCTATGTCTGCGCCTCACCGGCCTACACCGCCCGTCACGGCATGCCCAACAGCCTCTCCGAGCTGATCCGCCACACCTGTCTGGTGGGCAACAGCGACGAGTGGCACTTTACCCTGGATGGTCGCCCCCACAACGTGCGGGTGCGCGGCCTGTTGCAGTGCAACAGCGGCCACGCCCTGTTGGATGCGGCGCTCAAGGGGATCGGCATCATCCAGCTGCCGGACTACTACGTGAGCGACCATCTGGCGCGAGGGGAGCTTATCGAGCTGCTGCCCGAACTGCGGGCCCCGGCCGAGGGGATCTGGGCCCTCTATCCCCACAACCGCCACCTCTCCCCCAAGGTGCGACTGCTGGTGGACTACCTCGCCGAGCGGCTGAGCGACCCGCACCAACCGGCGCTGGTGATGCCGATAGGCTAGGGCGCTTCCCAGCCGTTGACTCACCGGCGGCTGGCGACAGGCGCGATGGCTGGAAAATAAAAGAGCCCTTGAGGAATCAAGGGCTCTTTTGCAGGCAACAACCGGATAGTCAGCAACCCATCACTCGATGTTTTGAATTTGCTCGCGCATCTGCTCGATGAGAACCTTCAGCTCGACGGCGGACTGGGTCACTTCGGCGTTGATCGACTTGGAGCCCAAGGTGTTCGACTCGCGGTTGAACTCCTGCATCATAAAGTCGAGACGACGACCGCAGGCGCCACCCTTCTTCATGATCTTGTTGGTCTCGCTGATGTGCATCTCCAGACGATCCAGCTCTTCGGCCACGTCGATCTTCTGGGCCAGCAGCACGATCTCCTGCTCGATGCGGGCCGGATCCAGCTCAACCTTGGCTTCGGCCAGCCGGTCGGTGAGCTTCTGGCGCTGCCACTCGATGATCTGCGGCAGGTGGACGCGCACCTTCTTCACTTCCACCTGAATACCGGCCAGACGCTGCTCGATCAGCGCCTTGAGGTTGGCCCCTTCGCTGGCGCGGGAGGCGAGGAAATCTTCCATGGTCTGGTCAAAACCGCCGAGCAGCTCGGTGGCGACCGCGTCCATGTCCTGCTCGGCGGCAGCCATGACGCCCGGCCAGCGCAGTACATCGACCGGGTTGAGCTGGCCCTGGCCCGCCTCTTTCATTACCCAGCTGGCGCTGTCGATGATGAGCTTGGCCAGCTCTTCATTGATATGGAGTTGGCTGGCAGCGGCCTGAGCGGCTTCGAAACGCAGGTTGCACTCCACCTTGCCGCGCTGCAGCTTGGCGCGGAAACGCTCACGCAGAACCGGTTCCAGGCTGCGCAGTTGCTCCGGCAGGCGAATGTAGGTTTCCAGATAGCGCTGGTTGACCGAACGAATTTCCCAAACGGCTGTGCCCCAGTCGCCCTTGAATTCCTTGCGGGCGTAGGCGGTCATGCTGTGAATCATTGATTGTTCCGGGCTTGATGAAGTGTGCGGCCAGTATACTCAGCCCGGCCCTGCTCGTCAGCCGATGCCGTGGTTTTAGCGGCTGATATTTGGGGCGGGATCACTTATAATCCCCCGCCAATTTGAGCCAGCCCAGAGGTCCGTTCCATGTCACGTCCAAGCGATCGCAGTGCCGCGCAACTTCGCCCGGTTACCATTACCCGCAATTTCACCAAACATGCAGAAGGCTCAGTGCTGGTGGAGTTCGGTAACACTCGCGTGCTCTGCACCGCCAGCGTCGACACCAGCGTGCCGCGCTTCCTGAAAGGGAAGAACCAGGGCTGGGTGACTGCCGAATACGGCATGCTGCCGCGCTCCACCCACTCCCGGATGAACCGCGAAGCGGCCTCCGGCAAGCAGAGTGGCCGTACTCTGGAGATCTCCCGTCTGATCGCCCGCTCCCTGCGCGCTGCGGTAGACCTGACTGCGCTGGGCGAGCACTCCATCACAGTTGACTGTGACGTGCTGCAAGCCGATGGCGGCACTCGCACCGCTTCCATCACCGGTGCCTGCGTGGCGCTGGTGGATGCGCTGAACTGGATGGTCGAGAAGGGCATGATCAAGCAGAGCCCGCTCAAGCAGATGATCGCCGCCGTCTCCGTCGGCATGTATCAGGGCGAAGCCATCTGCGATCTGGAGTACATCGAAGACTCCGCCGCCGAGACCGACATGAACGTGGTGATGACCGAAGATGGTCGCATCATCGAGGTGCAGGGCACCGCGGAGGCCGAGCCCTTCACCCATGAAGAGTTGCTGGAGATGCTGGCGCTCGCCAAGGGCGGCATCGCCGACATCATCGCGCTGCAGAAGCAGTCGCTCTCCTGATACCAGGACCTGTTGATGTTTCGGCACAAGTCGCGTTGCAGTGTCAAAGGATGCCAGGCTAGGCGCAGGATGCCGCCAATGGTTATTCCCTTGGCAAGTCCTGCAACAACGCATGGCATCCTTTGCCACGCAACCCGTAGGGACGGGTCTGTTTTTGTGCATAACGTCGTTATTCGATGCCTCGTTTGGATTACCAAACTTCGCATCTCATGCCTAGTTCTGCGCAAAAACCGACTCCGTCGCGGCTGTGACGAAGCGTCAACAGATCCTGCAAACGCGGCATTGACCGCGTTTTTTTATACCCCCACACAAGACAACGACAAGCCAAGCAAGGAGCCAGAATGAAAGCCTACCAGCGTCAATTTATCGAGTTCGCCCTGGAAAAACAGGTCCTCAAATTCGGTGAATTTACCCTGAAATCCGGTCGTAAAAGCCCCTACTTCTTCAACGCCGGTCTGTTCAACAGCGGCCGCGATCTGGCCCGTCTCGGCCGCTTCTATGCCGCCGCCCTGATGGATGCCGGCATCGAGTTCGATGTGCTGTTTGGCCCGGCCTACAAGGGGATCCCCATCGCCTCCGCCACCGCCGTGCAGCTGGTGGAGCAGCACGATGTGGACGTGCCCTGGTGCTTCAACCGCAAGGAGGCCAAGGATCACGGCGAGGGCGGCAATCTGGTAGGCAGCCCGCTCAAGGGGCGCGTCATGCTGGTGGACGACGTCATCACCGCCGGCACCGCCATCCGCGAATCCATGGATCTGATCCAGGCCAACGGCGCCTCGCTGGCGGGCGTGCTGATCGCGCTGGACCGTCAGGAGAAGGGCAAGGGCGAACTCTCCGCCATTCAGGAAGTGGAGCGTGACTACGGCGCCCACATCATCGCCATCATCCAGATGAGCGACTTGATCCAGTATCTGGAAGAGAAGCAGGCCGAACAGCCGGAGCTGGCAGCGCAACTGGCGGCCATGAAGGCTTACCGCGCTCAGTACGGTATCTGAGCTCCGCTCACACCGCGCAATAGCTGAATGCGGCGCCCGTTGGCTCTCTGGCAGCAAACGGGCGCCGTTTTTTCATCTGTAAAAAGTGGATCATGTGGCTTGAGCTTGCCCTTAAGGTAAAGGTTAGGGTTTGCCAGTCGGCGTTTTGTGGTGCCGACGGGTTCCGGGGAGGAACAACATGACCACTCATCTTCAATCACCCATTCATCTGCAGTTGCCGCTCAGCGGCATGAGCTGCGCCAACTGCGCAGGCCGCATCACGACCGCCCTCAACAAGCTTGAAGGGGTCGAGGCCACCGTCAACTTCGCGCTGGAGCAGGCGGCCATCGAGCTGGCCAGCCCCGATCGCCTGCCTGCGGTGCTCGACAGCATCAAGAGTCAGGGTTACGACTACGGTAGCGAGACCTTTTTGTTTCAAATTACCGGCATGACATGTGCCGGTTGTTCGGCCCGCCTGAACAAGATGCTGGCCGCGCTGCCCGGCGTTATCTCGGCCGAGGTCAACTTCTCCATCGAGCAGGCCCGGATCGTGCTGGTCCCCGGGATGCAGACCCCGGCCGCTTTGCGCGAGCAGATCGAAGCGCTCGGCTTTGGCGCCCAGCTGGCACAGGGTTCGGCCAGCGGCCGCCGCCAGCAATTGCTGGAGCGGGAAGCGCAAGAGGCCGCCACTGCCCGTCAGGCGCAAACCCGGGTCATCGTCTCGGCTTTGCTGACGTTGCCGCTGCTGGTGGGGATGCTGGCCATGGCCGGACTGTTCCCCTGGCATCTGCCCGCCTGGCTCGAGTTGGTGCTCGCCACCCCGGTGCAGTTCTGGATCGGGGCCCGTTTCTATCACGGCGCCTGGCTCGCCATCAAGAACCGCGCCGCCAATATGGATGTGCTGGTGGCCACCGGCACCAGCGCCGCCTACCTCTACAGTCTCTATCTGTTGTTGACGCTGGGAATGGCCGCCAGTGGCAAGCTCTATTTCGAGGCGAGCGCCATCATCATTACCCTGATTTCGTTGGGAAAACTGCTGGAAGCTCGGGCCAGACGCAGCACCCAGTCCGCCATTCGCGAACTGATGGCGCTGCGGCCGGAAACCGCCACCGTCTGGCGTGGCGAGAGCTGGCAGAGCGTCGCCATCGACGAGGTGCTGCGCGGTGATCGGCTGCGGGTGCTGGTGGGTGAGCGGGTGCCGGTGGATGGCAAGATCCTGAGCGGCGCCAGCGAACTGGACGAGTCGATCCTCACCGGCGAGAGCCTGCCAGTGCCGCGCAGTGTGGGCGGCAAGGTGCTGGGCGGTGCCATCAACCGCTCCGGTGTGCTGGAGATCGAAGCCACTACCGTGGGGGAGGATTCCAGCCTCAGCAAGATCATCGCGCTGGTGGAGAGTGCCCAGATGGGCAAGGCACCGCTGCAGCAGCTGGTGGACAAGGTCTCCGCCGTGTTCGTACCGGTGGTGATGGCCATTGCCCTGTTCACCCTGCTGGTGTGGTACGCCATCAGCAACGACTTCGGTCAGGCGCTGCTGGCAGCGGTGGCGGTGCTGGTGATCGCCTGTCCCTGTGCGCTGGGGCTGGCAACGCCTGCGGCCATTGTCACCGGTACTGGAGTCGCAGCGCGCCACGGCATCCTGATCAAAGACGTGGATACCCTGCAGAAGGCCCACGCCATCAAGGCGCTTATCTTCGACAAGACAGGCACTTTGACCCAAGGCAAGCCCGTGCTGGCCAGCTGGAGCGGCAATGACGAGCAACTGCGTCTGGCCGCCGCCCTGCAGCAGGCGAGCGAACACCCGCTGGCGCTGGCCATGCGCGAGGCGGTCGGCAAAGAGGCGGCGCTGCCCCAGCCGGAGGCGGTGGAGGTGCGGGTCGGTGCCGGTATTGTCGGTCAGGTAGCTGGTCACACAGTCGCTATCGGTAATGGCTCCCTGCTGGCCCAGCTCGGCATTAATCAGCCGAAACAGGATGAACAAGCCGCCGATGGGGCGACCCGGGTCTGGGTGGCCATCGACGGCACGGTGGCTGGTATCGCCGCATTGGCCGATACCCTGCGCCCCGAGAGTCCGGAAGCTATCGCCACCCTGCGCCAGCGCGGCATCGCCAGCTGGCTGGTGAGCGGCGATGCGCCGGCCCCCGTGGCCCATATCGCCGCCAAGCTGGGGCTGGACGGGGCCTTTGACTCCGTGCTGCCAGCGGGCAAGGTGGAGAAAGTGGAGGCGCTGCGGGCGCAAACCCGCGGGCTGGTGGCCATGGTGGGGGACGGGGTGAACGATGCTCCGGCGCTGGCGGCGGCGGACGTTGGTATCGCCATGGGCTCCGGCTCCGATGTGGCGATGGAGACTGCTTCCATCACCCTGATGCGATCTGACCCGCGGCTGGTGGCCGATGCTATCGACATCTCGGCGGCGACCTGGCGCACCATACAGCAGAATCTGTTCTGGGCCTTCGTGTTCAATATCATCGGCATTCCGCTGGCGGCGCTGGGCTACCTGAGCCCCGAGCTGGCGGGAGCGGCCATGGCCCTGAGCAGCATTACCGTTTTGAGCAATTCCCTGTTATTGAAACGCTGGCAGCCCAGGGCGGCGCACGGGCCAGCATCCAACCCGATCAGTAAGGAGGCATAAATGAACATCAGCAAGGTTGCCAAGGCCACTGGGCTGACCGCCAAGACTATCCGTTATTACGAGAGCATTGGCCTCATCACAGCCCCGGTACGCAGTGAAAACGGCTATCGCAGCTACACCGAGGGGGCGCTGCGCGAGCTGCGTTTCGTCAAGCGGGCGCGGGAGACCGGCTTCAATCTGGAGGAGTGTCAGGAGCTGCTGGCGCTCTATCGGGACGAACACAGAACCAGCGCCCAGGTGAAGAAGCTGGCGCAGGAGAAGATCGTCGATCTGCGCGCTCGCATCGCCGGGCTGCAGGCCATGCTTACCTCCCTGGAAGGGTTGGTTTGCTGCTGCCACGGGGATGAAAATCCCGAGTGCCCGATCCTCGACGAATTGGAGAAGGGGTGAGCAAGGACTCACCTGCCAGCGCAGAAGAAATCGTTATTGATTGATTAACTTCTTAATAAGCGGCGCTTTATTGTTGCGGGTCAGGGGGTAATGGTAGACTGCTCGGCTCTTGTACAGGAGTACTCAGTTGACCCAGAGTGTGACACGCCAGGTTAAGCAGGCCATCATGGCCCAGCTCTATACCCATGCATCGTTCAGTCTCCCCTGTTTGGGCGTGTTGGCATTTGGCTGGAGTCTGCTGTTTCACGACTATCTACCCGCCATCGAAGCGCTCGGTTGGCTGGCAGGCACTTTCCTGTGGCTGCTGGGTCGGGGGTGGCACCTGCGCTGGCGCCGAGCCCGCCTGCACCAGACACCGTTGCCGGTGCTGGAGCGGGAGCTCTTTATCGGAGCCACCATCACCTCCATCATCTGGGCCCTCGGGGTGCTGCTCTACATGGACAAGCTGCCCGATACCTACCGGGCCGCCATGATGATGCTCTCCAGCCTCATTCTTACCGGCAGCGCCATCATGCTGTTTGGCAGCCGCCGCACCCTCTATGGTTCCGCCCTGCCGCTGGGCATGGCGATGCTGTTCGAGCTGGGCAATGGCAACGAGCAGGAGCGGATTGTCTCCTGCATGCTGGCGGGCTATCTGTTTGTCTTTCTGCCGACCCTGTTACGCCGGATGCGGCGGGATCAGATCGCCTCGCTCCACCACCGTTTCTCCAACGCCGAACTGGTGGCCGAGCTGAAGGCGGTCTCAGAGCATTTGCGTCTCACCTCCCGCCTCGACGGCCTGACCGGCATCGCCAACCGCGCCCATCTCGACGACTCTCTGGAGCGGGCCTGGCGGCGCTGCCATCGTGCCCGGGCGCCGTTGTCGCTGGTGCTGGTGGATGTGGATTACTTCAAGCAGTTCAACGATCTCTACGGCCATCAGCTGGGGGATGACTGCCTGCAACAGGTGGCGGGGCTGCTGGCCGAGGTGGAGCGGCGCGAGGACGATCTGGCGGCCCGTTATGGCGGCGAAGAGTTCGCCCTGCTGCTGCCCTGCACCGGCATGCAGGGGGCATTGCAGGTGGCCGACAATGTGCGGCAGGCGCTCAAGGAGCTGGCCATCCCGCACCAGAAGTCACTGGTCTCCGGTCGGGTCACATGTAGTTTTGGTGTTGCGACACTGATACCGGACAACAGTATGAAAATCGCCGATTTGATCCAAAAAGCGGATGCGGCACTCTATCAGGCCAAGCATAATGGGCGGGATCGAATCGAAGTAGCCTTGATGGGTAAGGTTGCCTGAATTTAACGTGACAGATTAAAGAGGTTGTCTATGCAATGTCATCGTATCGAAGAGCTGCTGGAGTTGTTGCAGCCTGCCTGGATCAAGGAACAGGATCTCAGCCTGGTGCAGTTTGTTGCCAAACTGGCCCAAGAAGCGGGATTTGAAGGGCCTCTGTCCGAGCTGACCGACGACATGCTGATCTATCACCTCAAAATGCGGGAATCCGACAAACAGGCGATGATCCCCGGTCTGGCCAAGGATCATGTGCCCGATTTCAAAGAGGCACTGCTCAAGGCACGCGGAATCAAGTGAATCTTTAGCGGAAGCGCATCACCTCGGGGTGATGCGCTTTTTTGTTGCCGAAAATTGCGATCCAACCCCAATATTAGATACATCTAATCCACACAATTAGCATGCTGTTTAAGATATAATCCGCTCCATAACAAATAAGGGAGCGATGTCTTGCAATGGCCGACCACGATAAAATCGATATCAAGGACGTCACCGACAAGGGCGTAACCGGGACCTTCAACCCCAATACGTTCAAAGCCAGCGACGACAGATTCAACCCGGGCAACCGCATCTATGTGCGGGCCCAGAAAGGGTATTGGCAGCGGATGCGCAAGGCCATGGGCTGGTTCTTTGTGGCGCTGTTCGTGCTGCTGCCCTGGCTGCGTTACGACGGGCGACAGGCGGTGCTGTTCGACCTCGGTCACCAGCAGTTCCATATCTTTGGCGCCACCATCTGGCCGCAGGATCTGACCCTGCTCGCCTGGCTCTTCATGATCGCCGCCTTCGGACTCTTCTTTATTACCACTTTCCTCGGTCGGGTCTGGTGTGGCTATCTCTGCCCGCAGACGGTCTGGACCTTCATGTTCATCTGGTTTGAAGAGAAGCTGGAAGGGCCCGCCAATAAGCGGCGCAAGCTGGACGAGGCGCCCTGGAGCGTCGAGAAGCTGGCCCGCAAGGGAGCCAAGCATCTGGCCTGGCTGGCGATCTCACTGGTGACCGGCCTGACCTTCGTCGCCTACTTCCAGGATGTAACTGAACTGGTGCCGGACCTCTTCACCCTGCAGGCCAGCGGATGGGTGCTGTTCTGGGTGATCTTCTTCACCATCATTACCTACGGCAACGCTGGCTGGATGCGTGCCATCATGTGTATCCACATGTGCCCCTATGCCCGCTTCCAGTCCGCTATGTTCGACAAGGACACCTTCATCGTCGGCTATGACACCAAGCGTGGCGAGACCCGTGGCGCCCGCTCCCGCAAGGCGGATCCCAAGGCGATGGGGCTAGGCGACTGTATCGACTGCGATCTCTGCGTGCAGGTCTGCCCGACCGGTATCGATATCCGCGACGGCCTGCAGTATGAGTGCATCAACTGCGGCGCCTGCGTCGATGCCTGCGACCAGACCATGGAGCGGATGGGCTACCCGAAAGGGCTCATCAGCTACACCACAGAGCACAAGCTGGCCAACGACTCGACCCATGTGGCGCGGCCGAAGCTGATTGGTTACGGGCTGGTGATGGCGGTGATGCTGGGGGTATTTGTCTACAACGCCATGTCCATCATGCCGATGGGGCTCGATATCCTGCGGGATCGCAACCAGCTGTTCCGCGAAAACAGCGAGGGGCTTATCGAGAACACCTACACCCTCAAGATCCTCAACAAGACCCTGCAGTCCCAGACCTACCAGCTGGATGTGGAGGGCTTGCCCGAGTATCAGTGGTTCGGCCCCCGTGAAGTGACCCTGAAGGCGGGCGAGATCTACACCCTGCCGGTCAGTCTGGCGGTCGATCCCTACAACCTGAAGCGGCCGGCGCTGGATATCCAGTTCGTGTTGAAACGGGAGGGAGCGGCGCCAGATGACAGCAAGGGTAACCTGCGTCAGGGCAGCAAGTTTATCAGCCGGTTGTAACTGCGTGTGGCTGCGGGGCGGGCGTTATGCCAGTCCGGTCACCAGCGAGCACGGCAATGGCGGGCAGTGGTGATAGAATGGGGCGCAACGGCGCCCCTTTCTTTATGGTGGATGACATGCGTTTCAACTATTCCGACCTCAATCCCGACCTCATCATGGATGCGCTCGATCTCAGTGGCCTGCGGCTCGACTCCGGTCTTATCGAGCTCAACAGCTACGAAAACCGGGTCTACCAGTTTCAGGATGAGGATCGTCGCCGCTATGTGGTGAAGTTCTACCGTCCCGGCCGCTGGAGTCGGGCCCAGATCCTCGAGGAGCACGAGTTTGCCATCCGTCTCGCAGAGGCTGAGATCCCGGTCGCCGCACCGCTCGCCTTCGCGGGCGAGACCCTGCTGGAGCACGAGGGCTACCCCTTTGCCATCTGGCAGAGCGTCGGTGGCCGCCAGTTCGAGGTGGATAACCTCGATCAGCTTGAGTGGGTGGGGCGTTTCCTCGGTCGCATTCATCAGATCGGCGCCAGCAAGCCGTTTCACCATCGGGTGCGGCTCGATGTGGAGAGCATGCTGCACGAACCGCGTCAGCTGCTGGCGTCTGGCGAGTGGCTGCCAAGCGGGCTGGCGAAGCAATTCTTCGGGGTGCTGGACGAGCTGATCAAACATGTCAGCGACGCTATGACCCTGGATGTGGCGCAGATCTCCCTGCATGGCGACTGCCACCCGGGCAACATCCTCTGGCGTGACGGTCCCATGTTTGTCGACCTCGATGATTGCCGCACCGGCCCCGCGATTCAGGATCTTTGGATGATGCTGAGCGGCGAGCGCCACGAGCAGCAGATCCAGCTCGACACCCTGCTGGCGGGCTACGAGGAGTTTATGGAATTCGACTCGCGGGAGCTGGCGCTGATCGAGCCGCTGCGGGCGATGCGCATCGTTCACTACATGGCGTGGCTGGCGCGGCGCTGGGAAGATCCCGCCTTCCCCCGTCACTTCCCCTGGTTCAATACCGATCACTACTGGCGTCAACAGATAGCGACCCTGCACGATCAGCTGGAAGCACTGAAGGCACCGCCGTTGAGTCTGATGCCAAACTGGTGAAATAGAAGGGATCTTGCGCGGCAAGGGGGACTCGATCTCCGGCCCTGACCATTGACGTCAGCATGGCGAAACAATAGGCTTGGCACTGCTTCGGTTCGCCGGGCGTGCCTCACAGTGATCCCTTAACAGGAAACATCATGAAAAAAGTTCTATTTTTCCTTGCTGCCATGCTGATGATCCCCATGGTTCACGCCGCCCCCGAGTTCAAGGAAGGCGTCAACTACGATGTGGTCAAACAGACTGGCAGTGCCCAGCCGGAAGTGATGGAGTTTTTCTCCTACTACTGCCCGCACTGCGCTACCTTCGAACCGATCGTTGAACAGTTGAAGGCCGGGTTGCCAGAGGGTGTGCCCCTCAAGAAGAACCCGGTTGCCTTCCTCGGCCGCGAGATGGGCCCCGAGATGCAGCGTGCCTACGCCGTTGCCAGCCTGCTCAACGCCGAAGCCAAGCTGACCCCGGCCATCTTCACCAAGATCCACACCCAGCGTCAGCCGCCGATGAGCCGTGACGACGTGAAGAAGATCTTCGTGGACAACGGCGTTCCGGCTGAAGAGTTCGACGGTGCCGTCGACAGCTTCGCCGTCTCCGGCATGGTCTCCCAGTTCGATCGCAACACCGAGAGCTACAACATTCGCGGTGTACCGGCCTTCCTGGTGAACGGCAAGTACATGGTGAAGATTGAATCCATTACCTCTCAAGAGCAGTTCAACAAGCTGGTGCAGTTCCTGCTGGCCAAGAAAGACTGATACCCCTTGAGTCGATAAAAAGCCCGCCGGTGTGAACCGGCGGGCTTTTTGTTTTCTGATGTTCGGGAAGATCAGACCCCGACGTGGAACGCCTGTTTGAGGTTGCGGATAAACTCCGCATCCCGACAGAGGGTCTTGCCCGGGCTGTCGGAAATCTTGGCAACCGGGCCGCCATTGCACTCGATCAGCTTGAAAACGATGTTCATCGGGCTGACACCGGGCAGATCGCAGGTGAGCTTGGTGCCGATGCCGAAACTGGTGTTGATGCGGCCACGGAAGTGGCGGAACAGCTGCACCGCCTTGTCGAGGTTGAGCCCATCGGAGAAGACCAGGGTCTTGTCGGTGGGGTCGATGCCAAGGCGCTGATAGTGGCTGATCGCCTTCTCGCCCCACACCACGGGATCGCCGGAGTCGTGGCGCAAGCCCTGATAGCTGCTGGCCAGCTCGAAGTCGAAGTCCCGCAGAAAGGCATCCATGGTGATGCAGTCGGTCAGGGCGATACCGAGATGGTCGGTGAACTCGTCCAGCCAGCTGGTGAGGGCCGCGCGCTGGCTGTGCTCCAGCGGGAAGCCGAGCTGCTGGTGCGCCTGGAACCACTCATGGGCCTGGGTGCCAACAGCGGGCAGCTTGTACTTCTGGGCCAGCATGTAGTTGCTGGTGCCGCGAAACGCCGGCAGCCGCTCCTTGAGGCGACCCACTACCGCATCCTGTACCGCATGAGAGAAGCGGCGGCGGGTGCCGAAGTCGATGAGGTTGAACTCGCTCATCTCGTCGCGGCTCAGCTCCTTCTCCAGCTTGTCGATCTTCTGATCGAGCCGCTCCAGCGCGTGGCTGACGCCGAACTGAGGGTAGCGGAAGCGGTTGCGCATCTCGCTGATGATGGCGAGCACCGGGATCTCCCACAGGATCACATCCTGCCAGGGGCCCTCGACCCGCACATTGATGCGGCCATCCTGCTCGAACACTTTGAGCAGGGAGGCGTCGAGCGGCTTGCGGCGCAGGTGGTCGAGGTAGTCAGGGGTGAAGAAGGGACGCTCGGCCAGAAAATCGAGCTCTGGCTTGGTCAGTCGCAGGGAACCGGCGAGGCGCAGTTGCTCCTCGATCTGCCCCATCATGGGCAGCAGATCCTCTTCATTGCGGCTGTGAAACTCGGCCACCACCTCGGCATCCGGATAGCGATGGAACACCGCCTGCTGCATATGCAGCTTGTAGGCGTCGGTGTCGAGCAGGCTGGTAAGAATCGGTGGCATATCAGGCTCCCCGCAGGCGAGCGAACGCCAGTTGCATAGTTAAATTGCAGGCGCCGCTATCGGACAGGCTGGTGAGGATTGCGGGCATATCAGGCGTCCAGCAGGCGTTGTACATCGATCAGGGTCTGGGCCAGTTCGGCCCCTGCCTCGATCATCTGGGTGTGGGCGCTGGCAACCGTCGCGGGGGCGATGCCACGGCAGGCATCGAGATGGACGATTACCCGGAAACCGGCGCGGCGCAGTTGCAGCACGCTGGTTTTGACACAGTAGTCGGTGGCGAGGCCGCCGACCAGCACGGTATCGACCTTGCGGGCTTGCAGGAATTCGATGAGTCCGGTGCTGCGCCGTTCGGCCAGGTCGTGGAAGCAGGTGCCGTAGGGATGCAGATCAGGCTCGACCCCCTTCCAGACGAAGAAGTCATAGTCGATGGGAGCGGGCAGGCCGTCGAGCAGCTCGAAGCCCTTGCTGCCCGGTACGCAGTGCACCGGCCAGGTGAGGTCGGCGTTGGGCAGATCCAGCGGCAGCAGCATGCCGGCGGGGTCAGAAACGGCCCAGTCGGCATTGGCGGGGTGAGAGTCCTTGCTGCCGATCCGCAGCGTGGCGAGGGTGGCCTGAGCGTTGAGCGCAGCCACAATATCATCACCGCCCGCAACGGGCAGTTCGTTCGGGCAGAGGGGGGTAAAGCCCTTCTGCGCATCAATATCCAGGCTGGCGACGGTTCCCATGATTGGCTCCTGCACATACTATTCGTGTGATATTATCTACCAAACATTAATGGAAGGCGAGCAGGGCGATCGGCATGCTGAGAATGAGTCTGGATATGGTGGTGCTGCGGTTGCATGAGGAGCGGCTCGAGCTGCTGCTCGAGACCCGCGATCGCCCCCCCTTTGCCCACTGCTGGCAACTGCCGGCGCTGCGCATCGACGAGACCCGGGATCTGGATCTGGATGCCGCCCAGCGCCGTCTGCTGGCGGAGTGGGGGCTCGGTCACTGCTACAGTGAGCAGGTCTGCACCCTCGGCAATCTGGAGCGGGATCCCCGCGGCTGGTCCACGACCCTGGTCTATCTCTGTCTGGTGGATCCGGAAGTGGAGGCGATCCACGGTTGCTGGCATCCGCTCGCCAACCTGCCGGGGCTGAGCCTCGCCTTCGACCATGTCCAGCTCATCGCCAAGGGGCTGGAGCGGCTGCGGATCAAGAGCCGCTACAGCACCCTGCCGCTGCAACTGCTGGGGCCCGAGTTCACCCTCTCCGAGGTGCAGCGCGCCTTCGAAATCATCCTGCAAACACCCATGAATACGGCGGCATTTCGCAAGCGGATCCATCGCGCCGACATTCTGGTGGATACCGGCCGCAAGCGCACCGGCAAACAGCGTCCTGCCATCCTCTACCGGCTGGAGAGCCCCTGCTGCGTGATGTTCGATCAAGTGATGCACGGAGCGGAGGCGTGAGTGCGAATCCTGTTCGTGTGCTGGTCAGCGCGTGTTTGCTGGGTCAGCCAGTGCGTTACGACGGTCAGAGCAAGGGGATTGTCAGCGACTGGCTGAGTGCGCTGGGTGCCGAGGGGCGGGCGCTGGCCTTCTGCCCCGAAGTGGCGGGCGGTCTGCCGACCCCGCGTCCTCCTGCCGAGCGGCAGGGCGAGCGTGTAGTGACGGCGAGCGGACTGGATGTGACTGCCGAGTTCGACCGTGGCGCCGAGCTGGCGCTGGAAATCTGTCAGACGCAGGGCATTCGCTTCGCCCTGCTGAAAGAGGGGAGCCCCTCATGTGGCAGCGGCCGTATCTATAACGGCCGCTTTGAAGGGGTTTCTGTGGCGGGCGAGGGCAAGACCACTGCCCTGCTGCGCCGCCACGGGATTGTGGTCTTTTCCGAGGATCAGTTGGCCGAGTTGGCCTCGGCGCTCTCTTTGGATTCCTCCCCGGATTTGGCGGCAACCGGCAGCGGCGCCTGACCGCTCTGCCACCCCTCCAGCACCTCGTCCTTCTCCTGCCAGCGTTGGTTTAGCCACTCCTGAAAACCGCGCTTGAACTGCTTGTCGTTGAAGTAATCTCCTATCAGCTGCTCATTCACCGGCAGCTCCTCAATCCGCACCTGAATGCGTTTTACCCGTCCCATCAGGAAGTCCTTGAACGGGGTCTCGGCGTTGTCCGGATAGCGGATGGTGACGTTGATCAGGCTGTCGAACTGTTCGCCCATGGCCGCCAGTGTAAAGGCCAGTCCTGCCGCCTTGGGCGGCATCAGGTGACGATAGCGGGAGCGGGCCGCATCCCGTTTCTGCTCGGTGAAACGGGTCCCTTCCACGAAGTTGATGACGGTAGTGGGGATGTGGCGAAACTTCTCGCAGGCGTTGCGGGTGGTCTCGATATCCTTGCCGCGCAGGTGCGGATTTCTTAACAGAAATTCTCGCGAATAGCGGCGCATAAAGGGCATATCGAGCCCCCAGCAGGCGAGCCCCAGCAGCGGGATGTAGATCAGCTCGTGCTTCATAAAGAACTTGGGCACCGGCAGCCGGTCGCGGAACAGGTGGCCGAGCACCACGATATCGGTCCAGCTCATATGGTTGCTGATGATGAGATACCAGCCATCCTTGCGCAGTCGGGTGTTGTCCTCCACCTGCCAGTCAATACGGGTGGTGAGGCGGATCACCAGCGCATTGCAGGCCAGCCACAGTCTCATGAAGCGGTTGTTGAGCCGGCTGCAGGCGCGGCCAAAGGCCGGGATCGGCAGCAACAGTTTGGCCAGCGACACCAGCAGGATCAGGCTGGCGCACAAGGCGGTGAAAAGGATGGTCAGGCCCGCGCTGATGATCAGCACCAGCGGGCCGGGAAGCAGGGATAGCATGAATGTTTACTGCGCCTTGGTTGCCAGCAGTTGGCTCAGGGTCTGGTCCTTTTCGTGCCAGATCCCGTTCAACCACTGTTGAAACTCTTGTTGGAACTCGGGGTCATTGAAGTAATCCCCCACCAGCTTGCGGTCGATCGGCAAATAGCGGACCTGAACCTTGATTTGCCCGACCCGGCCACACATGAAGTCCCAGTAGCTGGGAATGCCGTCCGGATAGGCGATGGTGACATCCACCAGTTGATGCAACTGGTCACCCATGGCTGCCAGGGTAAAGGCGATGCCCCCCGCTTTCGGGAGCAGCAGATGACGATAGGGCGAGCCCTGCTTCTGATGCTTGCTGCCGGTGAAGCGGGTGCCTTCGACGAAGTTCATCACACTCACCGGAATGTGGCGGAACCTGGCGCAGGCCTTACGGGTCGTTTCAATGTCTTTTCCCTTCAGATGGGGATGTTTTTCCAGAAATTTTCTGGAATATCGCCGCATGAAGGGGAAGTCGAGCGCCCACCATGCCAGACCGAGAAAAGGTACCCAAATCAGCTCTTTCTTGAGGAAAAACTTCAGGAAGGGGATTTTTTGGTTAAAAACCCGCTGCAGTACCAGTATGTCGACCCAGGATTGATGGTTGGCAATCACCATATACCACTCATTCCGGCGCCCTTTGTCCACTCCGACCACCTCGAAAGGGGTTTTGATGATGGTTTTCTGGATCAGATTGTTGAAACCGATCCAGCAGCTAGCACAGCCATCCAGCAGCCAGTTGCAGAGGGTGCGCCACCCCTTGAGGGGGAGCAGGAGCTTGAGCAGACCCAGCGAGAAGATGGGGACAAACCAGAAGAGGGTGTTGAAAAAATAGAGCAGGGTGGAGAGGCTGCCGCGCAGTCGCTCTGTCAGCTTGTTGGGCATGAGTCGGGTCCGTCTTGCTGTCGATAAAGGGCCATCAAGTGGTCAGATCTGTGGCCATAATATCAGCCGATTGCCCGTGAGACCATTCAGAGCCGTTACGGGGGTTGGACTCACCCTTTTCCCTCCTGTCAGCTGCTGCGCAGTCGCGACAGCAGCCGGTCCATGGCGCGATAACCGAGCGCCTCGATAAGATGCTCCTTGCCGATGGCGGATTGCCCCGCCAGATCGGCGATGGTGCGTGACACCCGCAAAATGCGGTGCCAGGCCCGGATACTGAGCCCCAGCTTCTGGATGGCATTCTCCAAAAATTCGGCATCTTGCGCTGATAGTCGGCAAATATCCTCTATCTCGCGGCTATCCAGCAGGTTGTTGAGCTTGCCGTTACGGCTCAGCATGCGCTCTCGTGCCGCCAGCACCCGATCGCGGATCTGCTGGCTAGACTCCCCCCGCTCCGCCTTGCCGGTAAGGCTCCCCTTGGGCAGCAGCGGCACCTCAACTGTCAGGTCGAAGCGGTCGAGAAAGGGGCCAGAGAGCTTGCCGAGGTAGCGCAGGATCTGATCCGGGCTGGAGCGGGTCTGGCCATCGCCATAGTGGCCGCAGGGGCTGGGGTTCATGGCGCCGACCAGCTGGAAGCGGGCGGGAAAATCGACCTGACGGGCGGCCCGGCTGATGGTGATGTGGCCCGTTTCCAGCGGCTCGCGCAGGGAGTCGAGCACCTTGCGCTCGAACTCCGGCAGTTCATCCAGAAACAGCACCCCGTTGTGGGCCAACGAAATTTCGCCGGGCCGCGGGTGGCTGCCACCCCCCACCAGCGCCACTGCCGAGGCACTGTGGTGCGGCGTGCGGTAGGGCCTGTGGTGCCAGTGACCGGCGCGCGGGGTGAGGCCACCGATGGAGTGGATGGCGGCGGTCTGCTGCGCCTCCTGCTCGCTCAGCGGCGGCAAGATGCCGGGAAGGCGGCTCGCCAGCATGCTCTTGCCAGTGCCGGGCGGGCCGATGAACAGCAGGTTGTGGCTGCCGGCGGCGGCGATCTCCAGCGCCCGCTTGGCCTGTGACTGGCCAATCACATCCTGCAGATCCGGTACATCGGGCAGGCTCTCCGCGCTTTGGGGATCCGGCAGGGGCAGTTCGTACTGGCCTGCCAGCCAGGCGGTGACGGCCAGCAATTGGTGGGCGGTGCGCACTTCGGCATCCTGAATGAGGGACGCTTCCGGGCCGTTCTCTCGCGGTACCAGCAGAGTGCGCCCCGCATCCCGGCAGGCGAGCACGGCGGGCAGCACCCCGAGCACGGGGCGAATTTCGCCGGTCAGGGCCAACTCCCCCAAAAATTCATGATCGAGCAGGTATTTTGCCGGTATCTGCTTGGAAGCGGCGAGAATGCCGATGGCGATAGCCAGATCGAAGCGGCCTCCCTCCTTGGGCAGATCGGCGGGGGCCAGATTGACGGTGATGTGTTTGCTCGGGAACTCGAAATTGCCGTTGAGTAGGGCGCTGCGCACCCGATCCCGCGACTCCTTCACCGAGGTTTCCGGCAGGCCGACCATGTTGAAGGCGGGCAGGCCGTTGGAGAGGTGAACTTCCACTGTAACTTGCGGGGCCGCGATCCCGAGGCTGGCACGGCTATAAACCACAGCTAATGACATAAATCCCGTCCTTGAGTTGATATATGTTCTGACTAACTGCTTGTTGTTGGTTTTTTATTCCAGAGTTCCGGCTGGGGAATAGCCAAAATCAGTGGGTTGTCACAGAAAAAAGGCTTGCCCAATAAAAATCACCGTGCTAGTTCTAATAGCCATTCGCGGTAGAAACCGCCCCAATTTCACAGGATTTCCGGTTGTAACTATGAACATGGCCTCCCGTTTCGTCAGCATTATTGTGGTCCTAGTGGTGATTATTATCTCACCGCTCGGGGCTCGTTTAGCTGTACGGAACAAGGGATAGACCCACCACCGGACAGAACGAAACAAGCGACCCCCGAGCCTCACAGCTCGGGGGTTTTTTTTCGACCAAAGGACAGGATTTTCCACATGAACGGCGCGCAGTTTTTGGTACAGGCTCTCAAGAAACAGGGTGTGACCCAGGTGTTTGGTTACCCGGGCGGGGCCATCATGCCGGTCTACGATGCCCTGTATGACGGTGGTCTGGCCCATCAGCTCTGCCGCCATGAGCAGGGCGCCGCCATGGCCGCGGTCGGTTATGCCCGCGCCTCCGGTCAGGTGGGAGTCTGCATCGCGACCTCCGGCCCCGGCGCCACCAATCTGGTGACCGGTCTGGCGGAGGCGCTGCTCGATTCGGTGCCGCTGGTGGCCATCAGTGGTCAGGTGCCCTGTTCCGCCATCGGCACCGATGCGTTTCAGGAGGTCGACGTGCTCGGCATGTCCCTCTCCTGTACCAAGCACTCCTTCATGGTGACCGATGCCGCCGATCTGGGGCGTGTGCTGGCAGAAGCTTTCGCCATCGCCACCGAAGGTCGCCCCGGCCCTGTGCTGATCGATCTCCCCAAGGATGTGCAACTGGCCGCGGTGCCTGCCCAGAGCCCGCTGTTTGCAGTGGAAGAGCCGGAGGTGCTCAACCCCTCGGATCTGGCCGCAGCCCGCACCCTGCTGGCCGCCGCCGAGCGCCCGGTGCTCTACGTCGGTGGCGGAGTGGGCATGGCCAATGCCGAGCAGCAGTTGCGCGACTTTGCTGCCGCAACCGGCATGCCTGCGGTCACTACCCTCAAGGGGATCGGCGCGCTCGACCCCGATAGCCCCGTTTATCTCGGCATGCTCGGCATGCACGGCACCAAGGCCGCCAACTACGCGGTGCAGCAGTGCGATCTGCTGCTGGTGGTGGGCGCCCGTTTCGATGATCGGGTGACCGGCAAGCTGGAGGAGTTTGCTCCCGAAGCCAAGGTGATCCATCTCGATGTGGATGCCGCCGAGTTCGGCAAGCGCCGCGCCGCCGAGGTAGGTATCACCACGGATCTCAAACAGGTGTTGCCGCGCCTCGCCATGTCCCTCTCCATCGACCCTTGGCGTGAACACTGTGCGAACATGGCCCGCGAGTATGCGTTCCGCTACGACCACCCGGGGCAGGCCATTTACGCTCCGGCGCTGCTCAAGCAGCTATCTGCCAAGTTGCCGGAGACCAGCGTGGTCGCCTGCGACGTGGGTCAGCACCAGATGTGGGTAGCCCAGCACATGCGCTTCACCAGCCCGCGCAACCACCTCTCCAGCGCCGGCCTCGGCACCATGGGCTTTGGTCTGCCCGCCGCCATCGGCGCCAAGATGTCGCGCCCGGAGGATGAAGTGGTGCTGGTGAGCGGTGATGGCTCTTTCATGATGAACGTGCAGGAGCTCGGCACCATCCGCCGGGCCCAGCTCAAGGTGAAGATGGTGCTACTGGATAACCAGCGCCTCGGCATGGTGCGCCAGTGGCAGGAGCTGTTCTTCGACGGCCGCTACAGCGAGACCATCCTCTCCGACAACCCCGATTTCGTCGCCCTGGCTGCCGCTTTCGGCATTCCGGGCGAGACCATCACATGCAAGGAACAGATAGCCGGTGCCCTCGATCGCCTGCTGGCAAGCGAGAGTGCCTACCTGCTGCATGTGGCCATTTCAGAGGAAGAAAACGTCTGGCCCCTGGTTCCGCCGGGAGTCGCCAACCACCAGATGATGGAGCAACGCCCATGAACCCGCACACCCTTGCCCAGCCCGCATTTGCACAGCACACCCTGCATATCCATGCCCAGCCCAGACCGGAAGTGATGGAACGGGTGCTGCGGGTGGTGCGTCACCGTGGCTTCAATCTCTGCGCCCTCACTATGGAAACGAGAGCGGAGCAGGATTGCCAACAGCTGCGGATCACGGTTACTGTCGAGTCGGTGCGTCCCATCCAGCAGTTGTGGAGCCAGCTGGTTAAGCTGGTGGACGTCTCCCGGGTCGATGCACTGGAACAGCAACCCCGGATCAGAGCTTAAGGAGCCAAGCCAATGTCACAGCCTTCCCAATCCGCCACTCATCCCCAATACATCTGGTTCAACGGCACACTGGTGCCCTGGCAGGATGCCCAGATACACGTGATGAGCCACGCCCTGCACTACGGCTCCTCGGTGTTTGAGGGTGTGCGTGCCTACGACACCCCCAAAGGCACCTGCATCTTCCGTCTGCAGGAACACACCCGCCGCCTGTTCGACTCCGCCAGGATCTACTGGATGGACGTCCCCTACAGCGAGTCCGACGTGAATGAAGCCTGCCGCACCGTGGTGCGCGAGAACGGCCTGAAGAGCGGCTACCTTCGCCCGCTGGCCTTTGTCGGCAACGTGGGGCTGGGGCTGCATCCGCCGCTGGATGCCAAGGCCGACCTGATGGTGGCGGCCCTGCCGTGGGGCGCCTATCTGGGGGAAGAGGGACTGAAAAACGGAGTGGATGTCTGTGTCACCTCCTGGAATCGGCTCGCTCCCAACACCATACCCACAGGCGCCAAGGCCGGGGGCAACTACCTGTCGTCCCAGCTGATCAGTCGCGAGGCCAAGCGCAACGGCTTTGCCGAGGGGCTGGCGCTGGATGTGAACGGCTACCTGAGCGAAGGGGCGGGGGAGAACCTGTTTCTGGTGAAGAACGGCGTGCTGTTTACCCCGCCCGCAACTGCCGCCATCCTGCCCGGCATCACCCGCGACACCATCATGATGCTGGCCCGCGATCTCGGTTATGAGGTGCGCGAGCAGGCGCTGCCCCGCGAGGCGCTCTATGTGGCAGACGAAATCTTCATGACCGGCACCGCCGCCGAGGTGACCCCGGTGCGCTCCGTCGATCGGATGAAGGTGGGCGCTGGCAGCCGTGGCCCGGTGACCGAGCAGCTGCAGAATGCCTTCTTCGGCCTGTTCAATGGCCAGACCGAAGACAAGTGGGGCTGGCTGACGCCCGTCAACGACTGATGAGAGAGGGGAGGCGTCATGCCTCCCCGAGTCGCTTCTGGTGAGCGCTTCCCTGAGGAGTCTTCACCAGGGTCGATTCCGATCCACTCGTATCATCACCGCATAACGCATCGAGCCCATATGGGCATTCAGGGAGTAGAGACAATGCCGAAGTTGAGATCCGCCACCACCACCCACGGACGTAACATGGCCGGGGCCCGCGCCCTTTGGCGTGCTACCGGAATGACCGATCAGGATTTCGGCAAGCCTATCATCGCCGTGGTCAACTCCTTCACCCAGTTCGTGCCGGGCCACGTCCACCTCAAGGATCTGGGCCAGCTGGTGGCGCGCGAGATCGAAGCCGCGGGGGGCGTTGCCAAAGAGTTCAACACCATCGCCGTGGATGACGGCATCGCCATGGGCCACGGCGGCATGCTCTACTCCCTGCCATCGCGGGAGCTGATCGCCGACTCGGTGGAGTACATGGTCAACGCCCACTGCGCCGACGCCATGGTCTGCATCTCCAACTGCGACAAGATCACCCCGGGGATGCTGATGGCGGCCCTGCGTATCAATATCCCGGTCATTTTTGTCTCCGGCGGCCCGATGGAAGCGGGCAAGACCAAGCTCTCCGACCAGATCATCAAGCTGGATCTGGTGGATGCCATGATCCAGGGCGCCGATCCCAAGGTATCGGATGCCCAGAGCGAACAGGTTGAGCGCAGTGCCTGCCCTACTTGCGGCTCCTGCTCCGGCATGTTTACCGCCAACTCCATGAACTGCCTGACCGAGGCGCTCGGCCTCTCCCAGCCGGGCAATGGCTCCATGCTGGCGACTCACGCCGATCGCGAGCAGCTGTTCAAGCTGGCGGGTCAGCGCATCGTGACGTTGGCCAAGCGCTGGTATGAGCAGGACGATGCCTCGGCACTGCCGCGCAATATTGCCACCAAGGCGGCGTTCGAGAACGCCATGGCGCTGGACATCGCCATGGGCGGATCCACCAATACCGTGCTGCACCTGTTGGCTGCGGCGCAGGAGGCCGGTGTCGACTTCACCATGGCCGATATCGACCGCATGTCCCGCAAGGTGCCACAGCTCTGCAAGGTGGCGCCCTCCACCCAGAAATACCATATGGAAGATGTGCACCGTGCCGGTGGTGTGGTCGCCATTCTGGGCCAGCTGGAAAAAGCGGGTCTGGTGCATGGCGATACCCGTACCGTGCTGGGTTGCTCCCTTGTCGAACAGCTCAATGAATATGACGTCAGCCGCCAGCCGAGTCAGGAGGTGGTGGACTTCTACCGAGCTGGTCCGGCCGGCATCCGCACCACCAAGGCGTTCAGTCAGGATTGTCGCTGGCCAGAGCTGGATCTGGACAGAGCCGAAGGGTGCATCCGCTCGCTGGATAACGCCTACAGCCAGGAGGGCGGCCTTGCAGTGCTTTCCGGCAACCTCGCGGTCAATGGCGCCATCGTCAAGACCGCAGGCGTGGATGAGGAGAACCTCACCTTCCGTGGCCCGGCACGGGTGTTCGAGAGTCAGGAGAGCGCGGTGAACGGTATCCTCGACGGTACCGTGAAAGCGGGCGAGGTGGTGGTGATCCGCTACGAAGGGCCGAAAGGGGGCCCGGGCATGCAGGAGATGCTCTACCCCACCACTTATCTCAAGTCCATGGGGCTCGGCAAGGCGTGCGCCCTGATCACCGATGGCCGTTTCTCCGGCGGTACTTCGGGTCTCTCCATCGGCCACGTCTCGCCGGAAGCAGCTTCTGGCGGCACCATTGGTCTGGTGGAGGATGGCGACATCATCAGCATCAATATCCCGGCCCGCAGCATGGTGCTGGAGGTGGCCGACAGCGTGCTGGCTGCCCGCCGTGTCGCCGTGGAAGCCCGTGGCTGGAAGCCGCTCGATCGCCAGCGTCAGGTCTCCTTTGCCCTGCGCGCCTACGCCATGTTCGCCACCAGCGCCGATAAAGGCGCGGTTCGCGATCGCTCGATGCTGGGGGAATAAATCATGGTCTCTGCGGCGGATTATCTACGCAAGGTGTTGCTCTCTCCCGTCTACGAGGCGGCGCGAGTGACCCCGTTGCAAACGTTGAAAAAACTCTCCGAGCGGCTCGGCAACCATGTCAGTTTGAAGCGGGAGGATCTGCAACCGGTCCACTCCTTCAAGCTGCGCGGTGCCTACCACAAGATCGCCACCCTGACCGAGGAGCAGAAGTCGCGCGGCGTTATCGCCGCCTCTGCTGGCAACCACGCGCAGGGGGTCGCCCTGTCGGCCGCCAAGCTCGGCATCAAGGCGATCATCGTGATGCCCAAGACCACGCCGGATATCAAGATCGATGCGGTACGCCGTCAGGGCGGCAACGTCATGCTGTTTGGCAATAGCTTCGACGAGGCCTATGGCGAGAGTCGCCGCCTCGCCACGCTTGAGGGCTACACCCTGATCCCGCCGTTTGACGACGTTGAGGTGATCGCCGGGCAGGGCACCATCGGCAAGGAGCTGCTGGAGCAGGATACCCACCTCACTCACGTCTTTGTGCCGGTGGGCGGTGGCGGGTTGGCCGCCGGGGTGGCGGTCTATATCAAGCAACTGCTGCCGGATGTGAAGGTGATCGGGGTGGAAGCTGAAGGGTCTGCCTGCCTCAAGGCGGCCATGGCGGCCGGTGAACCGGTCAATCTGGAGCGGGTCTCGCTGTTTGCCGACGGGGTGGCGGTCAAGCGCATCGGCGAGGAGACCTTCCGCCTCTGCAACCAGTATCTGGACGAGGTAGTGACCGTCTCCAACGATCAGATCTGCGCCGCGCTGAAAGACATCTTCGATGACTGCCGCGCCATCGCCGAGCCGTCGGGGGCCCTGTCGCTGGCTGGCCTCAAGGCCTACAGCGAGCGGGAGCAGGTCAGGGGTGGCCGGATGGCGGCCATTCTCTCCGGCGCCAACGTCAACTTCCACAGCCTGCGTTACGTGTCGGAGCGCTGCGAGATTGGCGAGAAGCGCGAGGGCATGTTGGCGGTGACCATCCCCGAGCGCAAGGGGGCCTTCCTCGACTTCTGCCGTCTGCTCGGGCCGCGCATGGTGACCGAGTTCAACTATCGCTACGCCGATGCCGAGCAGGCGTCGCTGTTCGTCTCGGTGCGTCTCACTGGCGGTGACGAGGAGCTGGGTCAGATCATCGATCAGCTCGGTGGCAACGGCTACCCGGTGGTCAACATGACCGAGAGCGAGCTGGCCAAGAATCATGTGCGCTACATGATTGGCGGCCGCCCGGCCCGGCCCCTCGGTGAACGTCTCTACAGCTTCAAGTTTCCGGAGCAGCCTGGCGCCTTGATGCGCTTTCTTGAGACTCTGGGCTGTCGCTGGAACATCAGCCTGTTCCACTACCGCAACCACGGTGCCGACTACGGCCGGGTGCTCTGCGCCTTCGAGTTGCCGGACGAGGACGTGGCCGCCTTCCACGACTACCTGCGCGAGATTGGCTACGGCTGGAAAGAGGTGAGCGACGACCCCGCCTACCGGCTGTTCCTGGCCAGTTGAGCAAGGGGGGCTTCAACAACTCGTCGGGAGGGAGGCGTTATGCCTCCCTTTTCTATTGCTGCGTGTGGATAGGTCCACTCCGTACGACGCAACGTCATGGTTTAACTGGCAAAACAGTGTGAATAGGTACACAGGTGATTTTTACGCCGGATATTGCTGGCAAGCTCACACTCCTGATGGCTTGGTCATTTGAGGCTGCGTTCGGATGGGATACCCTGAATAGTGGAGAGGCCGCCTGACGGCTTCACACAGGGAAAGTGCGCACTCAGGCGCCCATAACGACTTATTGCAGAGGCGAAAATATGAATAAATCCATGCTTGCCGTATTGGTCAGTGGTTTGCTGGCGGCCGGAGCCGTACAGGCCGCCGCTCAGGACAATACCTGGTATGTCGGTGGCAAGGCCGGTTGGTCCAATTACTATGGCGTTGACCACAACCAGTATGCCGAGTCGATTGCCCAGACGTTGGGTAATACCAGCGAGAACACGGATGATCTGGGTCTGGGCCTGTTCGCCGGTTACCAGCTCAACCCCAACCTGGGTTTCGAGCTGGGTTATGACTGGCTTGGCAAATACGACACCACTTCGGGCACTGGCGCCAATACCCTCAATACCGAAGCCAAGAGCCAGATGATTCAGGCCACCATGAAGATCAGCTTCCCGGCAACGAATGTGCTCGATCTTTATGGCCGACTGGGCGGTGCCTATGCCTGGACGGATAGCGAGATCAGCTTCGCCAATACCAGCGAGACCGGCAAGAAGCATGGCGCCGCCTTCGTTGGTGCGCTGGGTGCCGAATACGCCATCGATCGTGACTGGGCTGCCCGTCTGGAGTACCAGTACACCACGCCTCTGGGAGATGCCTCTCTCGATCGCTCCGGTATCGAGATGGATAACGGCCTGATTTCGTTCGGGATGCTCTATCGCTTCGGTCAGCAAGGTGGCGAGGTCGTAGCACCGGCTCCCGCTCCGGCAGCCGAACCGGCACCTGTAGCCGTGGTGGAGCCCAAGACCTTCAGTCTGAGTTCCGATGTGCTGTTCGAGTTCAACAAGGCGACCCTGAAGCCGGCAGCCAATCAGGCGCTCGATGCCCTGTTCAGCCAGATTGTGGCGGCCAATCCGAAAGATGGCGTCGCAACTGTCATCGGTTATACCGACCGCATCGGCTCCGACAACTACAACCTGGCCCTCTCCGAGAAGCGGGCCCAGAGTGTGGCCAGCTATCTGGTATCCAAAGGCTTGTATGCCGACAAGGTACGGGTCGAGGGGCGTGGCAAGTCCAATCCGGTCACTGGCAATAGCTGTGCCAGCCGCTCCAAGCAAGAGCTGATCGCCTGTCTGGCACCGGATCGCCGGGTGGAAATCCATCTGGAAGGGGTTTCCCAGCCTGTCCAATAAGCAGAGCGACGGGAGCAATAAATGTAAAAACGGGAGGCTTGGCCTCCCGTTTCTTATGGGGTGTTTACGATGTCGAGCCTCAGAGTCCGAACAGCGGGCGCAGGCGAATGCCGATCAGGCTGCCAGCGAGGGCCATCAGCATCCAGACCCAGCCGTGCAGGCTGCCAGAGGCGGTGCCATCGAAAAAGCCGCCGAGGTTGCAGGCGGCGTACATGGCGCCCATCCCCATCAACAGGCCGCCGATGATGGAGGCCAGACTGTTGCCGATCCGCATCGGGGCGAAGGTGCCGCCACCGCTCAAACAGCGCGCCAGCATGGCCCCCAGAATCCCGAGCCAGAACATGCCGACCATGGGGTTGATAAAGAGTGGCTGGGCCAGCTTGGGGTTGCCCTCGAACAGGCCGAACAGGGAGGCGCCGCGCAGCGCCATGTCATAGACGGCGCCGGTGATGGTCCAGGCCGAGCCGTGCAGAGCGACCACGGACGAGTTGAGCAGAGCTATGATGATGCCGCCGGTCAGCGCGGTGAAGCGGCCATCGCGCCAGAACAGGTTGCCGCCGCTGAAGAGGGGCTTGAGTTCGCCGGTACGCTTGAGTTCGCTGTTGCGAAACAGCAGGAACAGCGCGGCGACCAGCGCCAGGTTGAGCAGCATGCCGCTCCAGATATTGCCGGTCAGATCCCGGGCCAATACCACATGGCTGGAGAAGGTAGCCTCCAGTTCGGGGCGGAACTGGTTGCTGATAAGGGTGCCAATGCAGTAGCAGATCAGCACCAGCCAGAAGCGGGGTTGCCCCTCGCCGCAGCAGTAAAGAGTGCCGGTGGCGCAGACGCCAGCCAGCTGCATGCCGATGCCGAACAGGAAGGCACCGACGATGAAAGGAATGCCGATAGCCATCACGTTACCCACCATGGCATCGCCAAACAGGGCGTGGCTAAAGGAGAGGAAGGTGGTGAACAGCAGAATTTCGATGGCGATGGTGAGCAGGTGAACCCGCACGTAGTAGCTGTTGCGCTTGGTCAGCATTTCGCGCCAACCGAATACGATGCCGAAGCGACTGAAGGAGAGGGTGAAGCCGAAGCCGAATCCGATCAGGGCCATCAGAGCCCATTTCATACCAAAAGTATTGCCAAGCCAGAGTAACGCTCCCCCCGCGATTGCCACGATGGGGAGCGACCATTTTCGAGTCATGTCAGTTGATCCTTGCAGTTGGTTTTCAGAGGGGCGGATCCTATTCCCTCATGGAGTCTAATGCTACCCATTTAACCAGTGCAGAGAAAAAGGGGGGCGCTGACTCCCGTCAGCGCCGGGGATCAATGGCGGGTGGTGTCGAGATGGAAGTGGTGAGTCTGTCTGGTCAGAATGCGGGCGTGTTGGGCGACCATGGTCGCCTCTTCGGCGGCCTGACTGGCGCTCTGGTTGGCCTCGGCCGCCAACCGCGACATCTCCCCGACCTGATGGTGGATCCCCTGCACCAGCCGGGTCTCATCGCTCATCAACTGATCGACCTGAGCGATGCGCTGGTTGATCTCCTCGCAGCTCTGCGCGATCCGGGCGACGCTCTGGCGCGCTGTCATCGTGTGAGTGACCGCCTGTTCGACCCGGGCCAGCTCGGTATCCATCTCGCTGGCGGCGCGCAGGCTGACATCCTGGATCTTGCCGATGATAGTGTTGATCTCGGTGGTGGCACTGCCGGTGCGGGTCGCCAGCGAGCGCACTTCATCGGCCACCACGGCAAAACCGCGCCCCTGTTCACCTGCCCGCGCCGCTTCAATGGCGGCGTTCAGCGCCAGCAGATTGGTCTGCTCCGCAATATCGTGAATAGCGCCCGCCAGCCCGGCAATCTGCTGCGAGAGGCCGGCCAGATCCGAAATGGTATGGGAGACCTGCTTCACTCCCGTGACTTGCTCCCCGATCACCTGTTCCACGGTGTGGATGGCGAGCGTCGCCTCTTGTGCCCGCTCTGCTGACTGCAGGGTTTGCTCCCCTACCTGATGCAGCTGGCTACCCGCCTGTTCAATGGAGTGGGTGAGCTGTTCGATGGCCTGTTCGATATGGTGGGCCGCCCCGACCTGCGCCTGACTGTCATCGGTGTGCCGTTGTGCCATGGCGGTCAGGCTGGTGGCGCGATCATCCAGCGTACTGGCGCTGCGTTGCAGCGACTCCACCAGGGTTGCCAGCTGGTCACGCATGGCCCCAATCTGGCGGATCAGCTCGCCGATGGCATCAAGCCCCGGCTCCGGCATGGGGCGGTTCAACTCCCCTTCGGCGATGGCGGCGGTGGCCTTGCCAGCGGCCAGCAGCCGCTGTTGGGTGGGGCGTCCCAGCCAGAAGATGAGTCCGGCCCCCAGCAGTGCGGCGCACAACAGCAGGGCGTAACAGAGTCGGGTGGTGTTGGCGAGATGGGCCATCTGCTCGGCGGCATACTCGTTACCGCGGATGACGGTGGCGTCCACCCCTAGCCGGTGGGCGTTATAGAGGGTGTGCAGGCGTGCCGCAATCGCGCCCGCCTGCGCCAGATCCCCCGCCTTGATGGCGGGGACAAACTTGTCGTTGAGCAACTGCCAGAACAGTTCCCCCTGCACTTTTTGCTCCCCCAGCAGCAGCTCCCTGAGGGGCTCGTTCAGGCTGCTCTCTTGCCAGAAGCGGTTACGGCTCTCGAACTCTTGCTGCAGTCGGGCGAGGGTTTGCAGCAGGGCCTCCCGCTCCTCCGGTTTGGCATGGAGCAGGGTGTAGACCTGCAACTGGGATTCGATGAGGTAGAGAGGCGGCGGCAGAATATCGGCTACCACATCCTTCCCCTGTCCCATCTGGTCGGCTGCGCTCCGGACCGAATAAAGCCCGAAAAAGCTGATGGAGATCAGCGTGATAATGACCATGATCCCCAGAACCTGACCAAAAAGCAGGGATCTGTCGTGAATGTGCTTGAGCATGTTGCCTCCATTCGGCTCCGTTCATGGATAGCATAGCTCTCTGGCGGGATAGTGAGACTCGGGTGTGGTCTGTTGATGGCGAGTCGGCTCTGGAGAAGGGGAAGTCGCAGTCTGGAGGCCGCTGGTGGCACGAAAAAGAGCCCCGGCTGGTGAGCCGGGGTCGGGGGGCGGGGAGGGGTCAGGTCCGGTTTGGCGCGGCTTTGCCGCTTCGTAACCCATCGAGACTGAACAGCACCAGTGCGCTCCAGATGCAGGCGAAGGTGAGCAGCTTGTCCATCGCCAGCGCTTCCCCATAGAGGGTGACTGCGAGGATAAACATCAGGCTGGGGCCTATGTACTGGAAGAAGCCCAGGGTGGAGAGCTTGAGCCGGGTCGCGGCGGCGGTGAAGCAAAGCAGGGGGGCCGTGGTGACGGCGCCTGCGGCGATCAGCAGCAGGTTGAGGTGCCAGTCGTTCTGGGTGAGATGGCTGGTGGGGCTGTCGGCAAAGCCCCACAGATAGATGGCCGCTGGCGGCAGCATGATCATGGTTTCGATCAGCAGACCGGTGAGGGCATCGAGGGCCAGTTTTTTGCGCACCAGCCCATAGATGGCAAAGCTCGACGCCAGCACCAGCGCAATCCAGGGCAAGGAGCCAAAGGCGATAAGCTGGATGGCCACGCCGGCAAAGGCCAGCGCCACCGCCCACCACTGCAGGCGGCGCAGCTTCTCGCTCAGAAACACCATTCCCAACAGTACGTTGAACAGCGGGTTGATGTAGTAGCCGAGGCTGGCATCCAGCATATGGCCGTTGTTGATGGCCCAGATAAACAGCAGCCAGTTGCCGCCGACGGTAACCGAGGTAAACGCCAGGGTGAGCAACACTTTTGGCTGGCGCAGCACCGCCTGCACCTTGTGCCACTGGCGCCCTGCCAGGGTCAGTACCATCAGCAGCACGCAGGACCAGATCATCCGGTGGGTCAGGATCTCGGCGGCCGGAACGGCAGAGATGGTCTTGAAATAGATGGGGGCTATGCCCCAAAGGGTATAGGCGCACAGGGCGTAGATGACGCCCTGACGCTGGATCTGTTGCGGCATGCGGATGACCTTTACTGAAGCGTTGGATGCGGGAAAACATCGCAAAAAATCAGTGTAGCGATCCTTTTGCGGGGAAAGAAGCTAATAAACAAAGTTTGAGGGATAGGGGGAGTGTGGCTGGCCGGTCAACCTTTACCGCGGCGGATCTTGTCGACGTCCATCAACAGCCACAACATCAGGGCGATGGCGGAGATCCAGGGGCCCCAGGTCACGTAGGCCTCGCCGTGCCCCAGCACGAAGAACAGCAGGGGCAAACCGATCACCAGAAAAAGTACGCTTCCCAGAAAAAATAGCATTTTTGTCTTTATATTTAACATGTTGGCTTTTTTATCATTATAAGGATTGAGCCCGGTGATGGAAGGCCAAAAATGCAAAAGGGGGATTTCTCCCCCTTTTTGATCCGATAGTGCTGCTTTGTCGTGTTATTCCAGCTGAATCCAGGTGCTTTTCAGCTCGGTGTACTTCTCCAGCGCATGAAGTGACTTGTCGCGACCGTTACCGGACTGTTTGAAGCCGCCAAATGGCATGGTCATGTCACCGCCGTCCCAGTTGTTGACGAACACGGTGCCAGCGCGCAGGGCGCGGGAGCCCTTCACCGCCTTGTTGAGATCCGCCGTCCAGATCGCCGCGGCTAGGCCGTAGTCGGTGTCATTGCCCAGCGCAATGGCCTCTTCCAGCGTATCGAAGCCGGTCACCGCCAGCACAGGGCCGAAGATCTCCTCGCGGAAGATGCGCATCTGCGGGGTTACGTCGTCGAAAATAGTGGGTTCGATATAGAATCCGCCACTCTCCATATTGGTGCGGTTGCCCCCCAGCAGCAGCTTGGCCCCCTCTTGCTTGCCAATCTCGATATAGCGCAGCACCTGCTCCATCTGGATGTGATCCACCATGGCACCGATGCGGGTCGCAGGGTCGAGCGGGTTGCTCGAGATCCACTCGTGGGCATGGGCCAGCAGTCGCTCCATAAATTGCGGCTTGATGCTGTTTTGCACCAGCAGGCGGGAGGCGGCGGTGCATACTTCGCCCTGGTTGTAGAAGATAGCGCCAGCGGCGCTCTTGGCCGCGGCGTCCAGATCCGGCGCATCCGCCAGTATGATGTTGGGGCTCTTGCCGCCGCACTCCATAAAGGCGCGCTTGAGGTTGGACTTGCCGGAGCACTCCACCAGATGTTTGCCGATCTTGGTGGAGCCGGTGAAGGTAATGCAGTCCACATCCATGTGCATGGCCAGCGCCTCGCCCACGGTATGACCAAAGCCTGGCAGCACGTTGAACACGCCGTCCGGAATACCTGCCTCCTTGGCCAGACCTGCGATGCGCAGGGCGGTCAGGGGGGACTTTTCGGAAGGCTTGAGGATCACCGAGTTGCCGGTGGCGAGCGCCGGGCCCAGCTTCCAGCAGGCCATCACCAGCGGGAAGTTCCACGGCACGATGGCGGCGACTACCCCGAGTGGTTCGCGGGTCACCAGCGCCAGAGCGGATTCCTCGACCGGCGCGACCTGATCGTAAATCTTGTCGATCGCTTCGGCGTTCCAGGCGATGCAGTTGGCAGCGGCCGGAGCGTCATAGCTCATGGCATCGCCGATAGGTTTGCCCATGTCCAGCGACTCCAGCAGCGCCAGCTCCACCTTGTTGAGACGCATCAGTTCGGCGAAGCGCTGCATGATCTGCTTGCGCTGTTTCGGTGGCAGGCCGCTCCAACGCTTGTCGTTGAAGGCGTCACGCGCAGCCTGTACCGCCAGTTCGGCATCGGCGGCATCGCAGGCTGCTACCTTGGTCAGCAGCTTGCCGTTGGCCGGGTTGATGCAATCGAAGGTGGCGCCATTGACGGCATCCCGATAGCTGCCGTTGATAAAGGCTTGCGAGGGCAGGGTCAGATGGGCGGCCTTGTGTTGCCACTGGGCCAGGGTCAGGTCACTCATGTTCACTCCTTGAACCGGCAAAAGTCAGTTTCCGCGTATCAATATGCTAAACATCCAGCCGCTTGTAAATCCATCTTGTAACAATTCATTAAACATTGCCCCCTGCCGATGCGCGTCTGAATGTCAGAAACTGGCGGGGGTGTTGGCCGAAATCAGCACGCATTCCTGCTCGCCGCTATTGCGAAAACGGTGGGGGGTGCGGCTGTCGAAGTAGTAGCCATCCCCGGCGCCCAGCAGGTAGATCTGCTCGCCCACGGTCACTTCAACCTCGCCCTTGATGACGATGCCGCACTCTTCACCCTCGTGGCTCAGCATGTCGTCGCCGGTGTCGGCGCCAGGTGGCAGCACCTCCTGCAACATGCCGATGGCGCGGTTGGCTCGGCTGTGCCCGACCAGCCGGTAGCTGATGGGATGGGTGCCGAGATCCGGCATATCGGCGGCGCGGAAGATCACTTCGGTGCCCATTTCAGTCTCTTCGGTGAAGAAGCTGGCCAGCGACATGGGGATGCCTTCCAGCACCTTGCGCAGGGAGGCGACAGAGGGGCTCACCTGATTTTTCTCGATCTGGGAGATAAATCCGTTGGTCACACCGGAGCGCTTGGCCAGCTCGCGCTGGGAGAGGGCCGCCTTGGTGCGAACCGCCTTGAGGCGGTGACCGATATCCATCTATAGACACTCCTTGACTGTTTACTATTATTAAAATTGTGTTAAATATCTTATACCACCCTGCTGATGCGTCTTGCTAGGGGTGGCACCAGACAGGGCGATAACGGGCCCTTTTTTATGGATTCAGGTGTTTAATTTAATAGGCATTGGCCGACAGTTGCTAAACACCTTAAGGATGAGGTGACCATGAAACCGATCAGCGACATCAATACGCCCTCCGACATGTCCGCGTTCTGGATGCCGTTCACCGCCAACCAGCAGTTCAAGGCGGCGCCGCGCATCCTGAAGTCGGCAGAGGGGATGTATTATCACTCAGAGGATGGCCGCAAGATACTGGATGGCACAGCCGGACTCTGGTGTTGCAACGCGGGCCATGGTCGGCGCGAGATTGCCGAGGCGGTCTCCCAGCAGATTTCCCACCTCGATTTCGCCCCCACTTTCCAGATGGGCCACCCCCTGCCGTTCGAGCTGGCCAACCGGCTGGTGGAGATCGCTCCCAAGGGGTTTGGCCACGTTTTCTACACCAACTCCGGTTCCGAGTCGGTCGATACCGCGCTAAAAATCGCGCTGGCTTGGCAGCGGGCTCGCGGTCAGGGCACTCGCACCCGACTGATTGGCCGCGAGCGTGGCTATCACGGGGTCGGCTTTGGCGGCATCTCGGTGGGGGGCATTCCCGGTAACCGCAAGTGGTTCGGCTCCTTGCTGACCGGGGTGGATCATCTGCCCCATACTCTCAACATCGCCAAGAATGCCTTCACCAAAGGGCTGCCTGAGGAGGATGTGGCGCTGGCCGACGAGCTGGAGAAGATCGTCTTCCTGCACGATGCCAGCAATATCGCGGCGGTGATCGTCGAGCCCATCGCCGGCAGTACCGGCGTGCTGATGCCGCCCAAAGGCTACCTCAAGCGGCTGCGGGAGATCTGCACCAAGCATGGCATCCTGCTGATTTTTGACGAGGTGATCACCGGTTTCGGCCGCCTCGGTTCCCCCTTCGCCGCGCAGGAGTTCGATGTCATTCCCGACATGATCACCTGCGCCAAGGGGCTCACCAACGGCGCCATCCCCATGGGGGCGGTGCTGGTGCAGAAGCACATTTATGACGACATGATGGCGGCAGGCAAGGGGGCCATCGAGCTGTTCCACGGCTACACCTATTCCGGTCATCCGGTGGCTGCGGCTGCGGGTCTGGCGACCCTCGAGATCTATCGCAACGAGAACCTGCTCAGCCGCGCCGCCGATCTGGCTGGCTACTGGGAGGAGGCGGCCCATTCGCTGAAGGGCTGCAAGCATGTGAAGGATGTGCGCAACTACGGGCTGGTGGCGGGTATCGAGCTGGAATCCATGCCGGATGCGCCGGGCAAGCGCGCCTACGAGGTGTTTGTCCGCTGCTTCGAGAAGGGGGCATTGATCCGGGTGACCGGCGATATCATCGCTCTGTCGCCACCTCTCATTATCGAGCGCAGCCAGATCGACGATCTCTTCACCCTGCTGCAGGATGCCCTGCAGGCACAACCCTAACCCATATTTGATGGCCCCGCACTGCGGGGCCTTGCGTTGATTTGCTCAGCGCATTTACCACATCAGTTATCACGGAGGATACATGACATACAGGGTCAGCAACTTCATCAACGGCCAGCCGCTGGAGAGTCGCAGCGAGCGGCAAGGGGCCATCTTCAATCCCGCCTGCGGCAAACAGCAGGGGAGCGTGGGGCTTTCCAGCGCCACCGAGTGTCAGGAGGCGATCGCCATCGCCGAGCGCGCCTTTGCCGACTGGTCGCAAACCCCGCCGCTGGTGCGGGCGAGGGTCTTTTTCCGCTTCAAGGAGTTGATGGAGCAGCACAGAGATGAGCTTGCCCAGCTCATCAGCCGCGAGCATGGCAAGGTCTTCTCCGATGCGCAGGGGGAGTTGACCCGCGGGCTGGAGGTGGTGGAGTTTGCTTGCGGCATTCCCCATCTGCTCAAGGGGGAGCACTCCCTCAACGTCGGCCGCGGGGTAGACAGCTACTCCATGATGCAGCCGGTGGGGGTCTGCGCCGGCATCACCCCGTTCAACTTCCCGGCCATGGTGCCGCTCTGGATGTTCCCGGTCGCCATCGCCTGCGGCAACACCTTCATTCTCAAGCCCTCCGAGAAGGATCCCTCCCTCTCGCTGCGGATGGCCGAGCTGCTCAAGGAGGCCGGTCTGCCGGACGGCGTGCTCAACGTGGTGAACGGTGACAAGGAGGTGGTGGATGTGCTGCTGACCGATTCGCGGGTCGGAGCCGTGTCGTTTGTCGGTTCCACCCCCATCGCCCAGTACATCTATGCCACCGCCTCGGCCCACGGCAAACGGGTGCAGGCGCTGGGCGGTGCCAAGAACCACATGGTGGTGATGCCGGATGCGGATCTCGATCAGGCGGTCTCCGCCCTGATGGGGGCTGCTTATGGGGCGGCGGGTGAGCGCTGCATGGCTATTTCGGTGGCCGTGGTGGTGGGGGACGAGACCGCTGATGCGTTGGTGGCCAAGCTGACGCCGCTGGTGGAAAAACTGCGGGTCGGCCCGGGGCTGGGCCAGAGCCCGGAGAACGAAATGGGGCCGCTCATCAGCAAGGAGCATCTGGCCAAGGTGCGCGGCTATGTGGATCAGGGGGTGGCCGAAGGGGCCACGCTGCGGGTCGATGGTCGCACGCTGAGTCACGACGAGGGTTACTTCATCGGTGGCTGCCTGTTTGACCAGGTGACGCCAGAGATGCGCATCTATCGCGAGGAGATCTTCGGCCCTGTGCTCTCCATCGTGCGGGTACCGGATTACGAGACGGCGCTGCGACTCATCAATGAACATGAGTACGGCAATGGCACCGCCATCTTTACCTGCGACGGCGACACCGCGCGGGACTTCACGGCGCGGGTGCAGGTCGGTATGGTAGGGGTGAACGTTCCCATTCCGGTGCCGATGGCGTTTCACAGCTTTGGCGGCTGGAAGCGCTCCATCTTCGGGCCGCTCAACATGCACGGGCCGGACGGGGTTCGCTTCTATACCCGGATGAAGACGGTGACGGCGCGCTGGCCCCAGAGCCTGCGCAGTGGTGCCGAGTTCTCCATGCCGACCATGAAGTGACGCGCTGGCGCGTGTTCATGGCCTAACCTCTTGCCCCCGCCGGTCGTTGATTGGCGGGGGCGAACTCTGTAAAGGAACAACAGATGCGATTGGGAATTCTCGATTGTGACCGGCTCGATCCCGATCTGGCGGATCGTTTTGGCCCCGTTTACTCCGAGATGTTTATCAGGGGCTTTGCGGCCCTGGCCCCCGAACTGGAATTTCGGGTCTGGTCGGCTCTCGATGGGGAGTTGCCGGAGGATCTGCACGAGTGCGATGCCTGGCTCATCACCGGCTCGCGCCACGATGCTTACAGCGATATCCCCTGGATTCAGGCACTGCGGGCGTGGATCCGCCAGGCGCACGATGCCGACGTCAAGCTGGCCGGTGTCTGCTTCGGTCATCAGGTGATCGCCCAGGCGCTGGGTGGCGAAGTGGTGAAGTCCACCAAGGGGTGGGGGCTGGGAGTGTCGGTACATCCCATGCTGGCAGATGAGCCCTGGATGGCGCCGGCGCGGGATCAGATCCGCATTCTGGCGAGCCATCAGGATCAGGTGGCCCTGCTGCCGCCGGGGGCAACCCGACTGGCGGGTAACGATTTTTGTCCCAACTTCATGTTTTTGCAGGGGGATCACATCGTCGCCATTCAGGGGCATCCGGAGTTCTCGGTGGAGTACAACCGGGCGCTGATCGAGCGGCGCCGTGGCCTGTTGCCTGACGAGCGCTACCAGAGCAGCCTCTCCTCGCTGGAGGGGGAGGTGGATTCGGCGACCATGATGCAGTGGCTGCTGCAGTTTCTGGGGATCCTGCCGCTGCGGGCTGGCGCGGCCTGAACCTGGTTTGTCAGCCACCCCTTCGGATGCTAGATTTTGTAGCAAAATGAAGGATCAAGCGCTGAGATGTCGGGATCGAATGGTACACTGGCCGCCCATGTGGCGGCCTGTTTGTCTGGCTTGATTGCCGTCCCGGCCTGAGCCAAACCTGTCTGAGCCAAACCAGTGTGAGAGTGTGACGCCTTGAAACTACAGCAATTGAAGTATTTGATCGCGATCCGGGACCACAACCTCAATGTGTCCGTGGCTTCTGATGCGCTCTTCACCAGTCAGCCAGGGGTCAGCAAACAGATTGGCCTGCTGGAGAGCGAGCTGGGAGTGCGGATCTTCGAGCGCCGTGGCAAGCACCTGCACCGCATCACCCCGGTGGGGGAAGAGATCATCAAGTGTGCCGAGGCGATGCTCAATATCGAGAGCAAGATCAAGGCGATATCCCGCGAGTATCTGGATCCGACCGTGGGCACTCTCAACATCCACACTACCCACACCATCGCCCGCTATCTGCTGCCCAAATCGGTTACCTACTTCACCAAGAAGTACCCCAAGATCTCGTTCCACCTTCATCCGGTGATGTCGGCGAGCAAGGAGCAGATCAGCAAGGGCTACTCCGATTTTTCCATCGTTGCCCACGAGATTGGCTTCGACAAGGAGCTGATTGCGCTGCCCGCCTACCTCTGGACCCTCTCGCTGGTGGTGCCGCAGGATCACCCGCTGGCCAAGGTGAAGAAGCCGACCCTGGAGCAGCTCTGCCACTACCCGATCCTAAGTTACGAGAGCGGCGCCACCGGTCGTCAGGTGCAGGACGAGGTGTTTCAGGCGGCGGGGCTGACCCCGAGTTACTACATGACGGTAATGGATGCCGGAGTGATCAAGCGCTACGTGGAGCTGGGTTTTGGCATCGGCATCATCTCCTCGCTGGTGGCCAACGACACCGACAGCCCCGGGCTGGTCTCCATCAATCTGGAGCACCTGTTCAAGCCCTGCCCGGCGCAGATCTGTTTCAGCAAGAGCATCCTGCTGCAGAACTATATGTATGACTTCATCAGCTCCTTCTCGCCCCACCTCACCAAGGAGGTGATCCAGAGTGTGATGCAGCAGCCGAGTCAGGCGCGCATCGACGAGCTGCTGGCCGGGGTGGAGCTGCCCATCTATTGATCCCGATCGGATTCCCGATCGCTGCCGGTTGTCTCTTCTGTCAGGCTGGGCTCTACTCGGGGTTCAGCCTGTCTCTTTTGGGCTATCTCCATCGTCCGAGGTCTCTATGTCCCGCATTCTGCTGCTTGCCAATCTCAACTGTGATCATGTGCTTTCCCTCTCTGAACCGCTGGTGGCGGGGGCCCGGCTGCAATATGTGGATCAGGGGCGCAGGCTCGGCGGTGGCGCCGCCAACACCGGCATCGGGCTGGTGTGGGCGGGTCACGAGGTGACCATTGCCTCCCGCATCGGGCTGGACGAGACCGGCGACTGGCTGCTGGAGCAGGCGGCCGGTTACGGGCTGGATTGCAGCCATGTGGAGCGCTTCGGCGGCGAGACTGGCGAGCTGCTCATTCTGGTGGACTCCACCGGCGAGCGCACCATACTGCGCCGCCCGCGGCGTCCCGACCTGCCCGGCGATCTGCCGCTGGAGGGGGTGGATTGCCTCTATGTGAACTATCCCGGTACCGCCATCATCAGTTACATGCGCCAGATGCTCGGCAAGAGCTTCGTGGTAGCCCAGTATCCCAAGGGCGGCCAAGCGCGCCGTCCCTGCCATGTGCTGGTAGCCTCCCGCTCTGATCTCGGCGAGGTGAGCGACCCCTGGCAGCATGCCCGCCAGCTGGCGGGGGAGCAGCTCGAATGGCTGGTGTTGACCGAAGGCAAGGCGGGCGCAGTGGCCATCCACGGCGATGAGCAGATCCGGGTTGCCGCTCGGCCCGTCTCGGTGGTCGATACCACGGGGGCGGGAGATGCTTTCGCCGGCGGATTGATACACGGATTGGCGCGGGGCATGGCCATCAAGGATGCGTTGCAGTGTGCGGTGGACTGGGGGGCGTTTGCCGTCGCCTCCGAGAGCTCCATTCCCTCGGTCGCGCTGAAAAACTGGCTGAAACAGCCCCACTGAACCACCTCTCTACTGGTCGATTGAGGGCGGTTCGCGGGCCATCTGGCTGCTGGTCGAAGGGGCTTGATGAAGGGGACTATTCGGGAGATTTACCCGCCATAAAGCGGGCAAACGCCGGGCTAACCCGGCAAGTTTGCGATCAATCAAAGAAAGTGTCGATTTATGTGCATCTTCATCGACACCCGGTTGTGCTGCTCTTAACCTGTCACTCCGCAACTCAGATTAAGAGACAGGCCCCCCTCTGGCAAACCAATGGGCAAACAGAGGCAAACCGGTTGTCTCCTGCCTCTTAGCTCAATGTTGTCGTCCTGATTCCTGGCTTGTAGTAAGAGGCAAGTGCGACCATGCAACTGACACGATTTACCGACTACGCCCTGCGTACCCTGACCTTCCTGGCGGTTCAGCCGGGGGATCGTCTGTCGACCATTACCGAAGTGGCCGATACCTTCGGCATCTCTCGCAACCACGTGGTCAAAATTGTGCACCAGCTTGGCATCAAGGGGTACATCGAGACGGTACGCGGCAAGCACGGTGGCATCCGCCTCGGTCGCTCTGCAGTCTCCATCAACCTGCGGGATGTGGTGATGGACATGGAGCATGTGCTCTGTCCGGTTGATTGCAAGCGTGAAAACTGCCGTCTCTCCGGTGGTTGCCGCATTCAGGGCATTCTGCGCCGCGCCATGAACGCCTTCCTCGAAGTGCTGGGTGAGTACACCCTGGCTGATGCGGTGCGCGATCCCAACCGTCTCTGCCACCTGCTGGGTATCGAGCAAGAGACTATTGTGACCATGGCCTGACGGGGCGTGGAATATCGAACAAGATGTGAAAGGGGCCTGATGGCCCCTTTTGCTTTTGTACGCAGGTGGTTTTTAGCGACTGCCCGGCTGGCGGATCAGGGTGATGGCGCCGTGCAGGCAGGCGAGGCCACAGGCACCGCAGCCATTGCAGGCATCCATATTGACGTTGATGCCGTCGGCCGTGGCCTTGATCGCCTGCTGGGGACAGGCATCTTCACAGAGCAGGCAGTAGAAGCCCTGCCGAGCCTGACAGCTTTCTTCAATCTGTACCCGGGTCTGCACCTGACGGCCCAGTTGCAGGTCGAGGGCGCCGGTGGGACAGGCTCTGGCGCAGCTGCCGCAGTAGCTGCACTGGCCGCAGGCGAGATCGAGCACTGGCGTACCGGCGATGGGACTCCCCTCGTACTCCTCTTGGGTGGCCGGTTTGAGCAGACCGCGCGGGCAGGCCTTGAAACATTCGCCACAGCGGGTGCAGAGGGAGAGGTACTGGGACTCCTCGATGGCCCACGGCGGGCGCGCTTCATGGCAAACCACGGCGGGCTTGCGGGAAGCTTGCCAACCTTGTGTCAGCCAACGGAGGAAATAGTGAGTCATGCTCGCCCCTGATACCTATTAGGGGTTAATTTTATCGAAGTTTCGGGAAGCAGGCCAGAGAATAGCGGCCGTCAGGATCGCAAGCGCAGTTGCCCTTGTGTAAGCTAGGCGGGTCTTTTTACGTGGTTGAATGAAAACATATGTGGCTATTTCTCTGGCGTGCGTCCCTGCTCTATGTCTTTCCCCTGCTGATGTGGGCCTACTGCCGCATCAAGGATATCGAGTTCGCCGAGCTCGATACCGGCGTCAACACCCACAAGTGGGTGGTGCTGGCCGCCTACCTTATCTACGTGGTGCTCTGGATCCTGGTTAACCGTTATCTCGAACTGTTCCTGCGTCAGCGGAGCCGCAAATGATCGACCCCGGGCTCTGGGGGATCTTGTTGCCCGCCGCAGTGCTGGCCCTCGGGCTTGGCTGGCTGATCGGGCGGCGTACCGCTACGGCGCAGGCTCAAGAGCTGATGCTGGCGCAGGAGCGTTATCAGGCGCTGCAGGATCGCTTCGACGAGTTGCAGGATGAGCGGATGCAGGGCCAGCAGAAGCTGGATCAGCAGCAGACCCTGCTGATCAAGCTCACCGCCCGCCTCAAGGATGCGGAAGCGACCCTGCGCAGCGAACGGCTGGCCGCCGCCGAGAAGCTGCAACTGCAACAGGAGGCGGAGCAGCGCCTCAGCCAGCAGTTCGAGAATCTCGCCAACCGGATCTTCGAGCAAAACTCCGGCAACTTCCGCGAATTGAACCAGAACAGCCTCGATCTGCTGCTCACCCCGCTGAAAGAGCAGCTCGAGGGCTTTCGCCGTCAGGTAGGCGAGACTCACGCTCAGGAGACGGCCCAGCGCCACAGCCTCAAGTTCGAGCTGGAACGCCTCGCCGAGCTCAATGCCCGCATGACCGAAGAGGCGGCCGCCCTGACCCGCGCCCTCAAGGGCGACAGCAAGCAGCAGGGCAACTGGGGGGAAGTGGTGTTGGCGCGGATCCTCAGCGAATGCGGCCTGCGCGAGGGCCACGAGTACCACACCCAGGTCAATATCGAGGTGGAGAAGGGCAAGCGCTACCAGCCCGACGTGATTGTCCACCTGCCGCAGGAGAAGGACATCATCATCGACGCCAAGGTGTCGCTGACCGCCTACGAGCGCTGGTACAACGCTGAGGACGAGCTGGAGAAGGCGGTGGCGCTCAAGGAGCACGTCGCCTCGGTGCGCAACCATATCCGCGAGCTGGGCCGCAAGGATTACCAGCAGCTGCCCGGGGTGCGCACCCTCGACTATGTGCTGATGTTCGTGGCGGTAGAGCCCGCCTTCCTCACCGCGATGGAGGCCGATCCCTCGCTGGTGCGTTACGGTCTCGACAACAACATCCTGCTGGTGAGCCCCACCAACCTGATGGTGGCGCTGCGCACCATCGAGAACTTGTGGCGCTACGAGCGGCAGAACCAGAATGCCCGCCAGATTGCCGAGCGGGCCGGTCGTCTCTACGAAAAGCTGCGGCTGTTTGTCGAGGAGATGCAGCAGATGGGCGGCAGCTTGCACAAGGCGCAGGAGAGCTACGACAAGGCAATGGGACGGCTGGTCAACGGCCGTGGCAACCTGATTGCGCAGGTCGAGCGTTTCCGCGAGCTGGGGGTGGAGGTGACCAAGAGCCTGCCCGAGCCGCTGGTGGAACGGGCGCTGGAGCGTGACAAGGAGCGGGAGTAGTTTTCTCCTGTACTACCATCAGCCAAGGCCCAAACCCGGTTTGGGCCTTTTGCTATCTGCCAGCTCGCCCACTGCTGATTCATCATCAGAAATCCGCAAAGCAAACGGCCCACCGAAGTGGGCCGTTGTTATTTGCACTGCCGGTGTTAATCAGCGGCTGGCGGCGTGGGCGCTCAGTTCGGCTTTCTCGCTATCGCTCAGGAAGGCCAGGGTCAGGCCGTTCTGCTGGGCAGTGCGGATTTCGCTGGCGGTCATGCCAGCGGCCGGAGCGGCCACCTCATATTCGTGCGGCAGGTCGATCCCTTCCACCGCAGGGTCATCGGTGTTGAGGCAGGCCAGCACACCGGCAGCCAGGAACTGGCGGATCGGGTGTTCGGTCAGGCTCGCCACCGTGGTGGTCTGGACGTTGGAGGTGAGACAGGATTCGATGCCGATGCGGTGTTCGGCCAGATAGGCCATCAGGGCCGGATCCTGAATCGCTTTGACGCCGTGGCCGATACGCTCGGCGCCCAGCTCGCGAATGGCTTGCCACATGCTCTCGGGGCCAGCGGCTTCACCGGCGTGTACGGTGACGCGCATGCCTGCATCGCGCACCTTGCGGAAGTGGTCGACAAAGAGTTCGCCCGGGAAGCCCAGCTCGTCACCGGCCAGATCGATGGCAACCAGCTTGTCGCGGTGGGCCAGACAGGCGGCCAGCTCCTGATTGCACTGCTCGGTGCCGAAGGTGCGGCTCATGATGCCGATCAGGTTGGTCTTGATGCCGAAATCGCGGCTGCCCGCGGCCACGCCGTCGATGATGGCTTCCACCACGCCCTGCGGGTGCAGCTTGTGGGCCATTGCCATATAGGCCGGGCTGAAGCGCAACTCGGCATAGTCGATACCGGCGCGCAGCAGATCTTCCACGTTTTCGTAAGCAACCCGGCGGCAGGCGTCATAGTCGGCCAGCACGGCCACACCCCAGTCGAGTTTCTTCAGGAAGGCAACCAGACTCGGCTCGTTTTCGACGATCTGTACGTGGGGGCGCAGCGCCTCCAGCTCAAAGGCGGGCAGCTGGATATTGTGTTGGCGACCCAGCTCGAGGATGGTTTGCGGGCGGATGTTGCCGTCCAGATGGCGGTGCAGGTCGGTCAGGGGGATAGATCTGTCAATCATGGGGGCGCCCTCGTCGAGTCAGGTTTGAAAGCCTGCCATTCTAGGCGGGGCTTTCAAAAAAGATACCCCGTTTATGGTTAAACGGGGTTCTGGCGGACGGTGATTTGTCAGGGCGTGATGGGAATCGTTTTTCCCCGGGACTCAGGAGAGATCGAGTTCCTTCAGCTTGCGGGTCAGGGTGTTGCGACCCCAGCCAAGCAGGCGCGCCGCCTCCTGCTTGTGGCCGTGGGTGTATTCCAGCGCCGTCTCCAGCATGATCCGTTCGAACTGGGGCATGGCATCGGCCAGGATGTCTGTCTCTCCCAGCGCCAACTTGCTGGCCACCCACTCTTGCAACTGTTGCTGCCAGCAACCGGGCAACGCCGGTTGGCCCGGTTCGGCGTTGTGGGTGATGGGGGTGAGCAGCTCGGCAGGCAGGTCGCCGACCAGCACTTCTTGCCCCGAGGCCATCACGGTGAGCCAGCGGCAGACGTTCTCCAGCTGGCGCACGTTGCCCGGCCAGGGCAGGCGGCTGATATAGGCCTGGGTATCCGGGTGCAGGCTCTTGGCCTCGACGTTCAGCTCTTTGGCTGCGCGCAGCAGGAAGTGACGGGCCAGCTGGGGGATATCCTCACGACGCTCCTTGAGGGCGGGGATGTGGATGCGAATGACGTTGAGGCGGTGGAACAGATCCTCGCGAAACTCGCCATCGGCGACCCGCTTCTCCAGATTCTGGTGGGTGGCTGCGATGATCCGTACATCCACCTGCACCGGCTGGTGGCCGCCGACTCGATAGAACTGGCCATCGGCCAAGACACGCAGCAGCCGGGTTTGCACATCCAGCGGCATGTCGCCGATCTCGTCGAGAAACAGGGTGCCGCCGTCGGCCTGCTCGAAGCGGCCATGGCGGATGTTGTTGGCGCCGGTGAAGGCCCCCTTCTCGTGACCGAACAGCTCGGATTCGATGAGATCTTTCGGAATGGCAGCCATGTTGAGGGCGATGAAGTTCTTGTGGGCGCGCGGGCTGTGCTTGTGCAGCGCATGGGCGACCAGCTCCTTGCCGGTACCGCTCTGACCGTTGATCAGCACCGAGATGCTGGAGCGTGACAGGCGGCCGATGGCACGGAACACCTCCTGCATCGCCGGTGCCTCACCGATGATTTCGGGAGTGGCGGTGGCCTCTTGCTGGCGAGACTTGCGCTTGGTGCGCTGCTCCTTGAGGTGATTCTCGGCGCGACGCACCAGGGTAACCGCTTCGTCGATGTCGAACGGTTTGGGCAGGTACTCGAAGGCGCCGCGCTGGTAGGCGTTGACCGCGCTGTCGAGATCCGAGTGGGCGGTCATGATGATGATGGGCAGATCGGCTTGACGGCGGTGGATCTGCTCAAGCAGGCTCAGGCCGTCGATGCCGGGCATCCGGATATCGGAGAGGATGACATCGGGCGAGCGCAGCTCAAGGGCGTGCAGCAGGGCTTCGCCATCGGCAAAGCTCTCGCAGTTGAAGCCTTCGCTGCCGAGAGTGCGCTCCAGCACCCAGCGGATAGAACTGTCGTCATCGACGATCCACACTTTGGCGGTCATGGGGTTCCCTTACTTGCGAAGCGGTAGAAAAATGGTGAATTCGGTGTGACCCGGCCAGCTGATGCAGTCAATCCGCCCCTTGTGTTGGTCGATCAGGTTCTGGGCGATGGAGAGGCCGAGCCCGGTGCCCCCCTCCTTGCCGGTGATCATGGGATAGAACAGGGTGTCGCGAATGGCGTCCGGAATACCGGGGCCGTTGTCGATGATCTTGATCTCCGCTGCCAGCCGGTAACGCTGGCCGTGTATGGTGATCTGGAACGCGGTGCGGGTCTTGATACGGATAAGCCCGGTCTGCTCCCCCAGTGCTTCGGCGGCGTTGCGCACTATGTTGAGAAACGCCTGCTGCAGCTGATCCGGCTCCATCTCGAATTCGGGGATGCTGGGATCGTAATCCCGTTCGATGCGAACAGAGGGAGGGAGTTCGAGCTCCACCAGTCGGCGTACCTGCTCCAGCACCGAATGGACATTGTGCATCTGGTGACGGCCGGGGCGCTGGGGGCCGAGCAGCCGATCGACCAGTACCCGCAGCCGATCGGCCTGTTCGATGATGATGCCGGTATATTCGCGCAGCGCCGGATCCGGCAGCTCTTTTTGCAGCAGCTGGGCTGCGCCGCGCAGGCCGCCGAGGGGATTCTTGATTTCGTGGGCCAGCCCGCGCACCAGCTCCTTGGCCGCCAGCTGCTGGGCATGCTGCTGCTGCTCCTGGCTGATCTTCTTCTGCTGGTCGATCTTGCGCAGCTCCACCACCAGCAGACGCTGTGCGTGGTCGGCCATCGGGGTGGCGCTCAGCTCCACCAGTCGCGGTTCTCCCTCTACCACCAGAGTCACTTCGCTATCGGTAAAGCCTTGCCCTGACGCGAGGCACTGCTTGAGCCGCTGCAAATCGAGGGAGATATGTTCCAGCAGATGGGGCAGTTCGATGCCGATCAGCCTGCGTTCACTGAGGGAGAGCAGCTGTTCAGCCGCCGGGTTGACGAATTGGATGCAGAGCCGCTCATCCATCAGGATCACGGCGGTCAGCAAATTATCCAAGAGTGTTTTGGCGTTGTCCGAGCGGGTTGGCACAGGTTTCTCCCTAAAACGGTGCTACACACCTGTTATGCACCGATATGGTGCATAGAGTTTACCCGCATCGGTGCGCTATATCACCCCTAGTCGGCTTTGGGGGTGGGTTTGGGAGCCGGCGTCACGCTCGCTCTATGCAGGTAAAAGGTGACTGCACTGGATTTAGCAAGGATCGTACCGTCTTTAGCGAGCAGCTCGAGCTGAGCCTCGTGGGCGCCGCGATCGACGTTTTCGACGCGGACAGAGAGGCTGTTGCTGACGATGGGGGCGGCTTTGCCATCCAGGGTCAGGCGCACATCATACTGGGTCGGAGGTTTGGGGCTGATGGTGCCCTGAAAGACGATGTTGCCTGTGTTGTCGCGCAGGGTGCTGCCCTGTTCCGGGGAGAGCAGTTCGATGGTCAGCTTGGCCGCCTCTTTCTCTTTCTTGGCATCGGCGCCAGTCAGGCTGTTGAAGTTATCCACCTGCACCGATCTGGGCGCGCTGCTGCCCAGCAGCGGGGCGACCCGCAGATCGACCTCTTTGGCGTTTTTGCCGGGTGGTGGCGCATCCGAGTAGTGGGTGATGCCATTGCCATCGACCCAGGAGTAGACCTTGGCCGCGTCCGCAGCGAACGAGGTCAGCAACAGGAGGCCGAGCACCCCTATGCCATGCTTGTTGTTCATCCATCTCTCCTTGACGGTATTTTGCTTAATCCTATCAGAGAAAAAACCCGCCAGATGGCGGGTTTTGTCACGATTAAGCAAGCTGACCAGATTTAAACGGCCAGTCTGCTGAGACTTAGACGGAGTAGTACAGTTCGAACTCCAGCGGGTGCGGGGTCATGCGCACACGGTCAACATCCTGCTGTTTCAGTTCCAGATAGGAGTTGATGAAGTCATCGCTGAACACGCCGCCGCGGGTCAGGAACTCGCGGTCAGCATCCAGAGCGGCCAGGGCTTCGTCCAGAGAACCGGCAACGGTCGGCACTTCTGCGGCTTCTTCCGGCGGCAGGTCATACAAGTTCTTGTCCATGGCATCGCCCGGATGGATCTTGTTGATGATACCGTCCAGACCGGCCATCAGCTGGGCAGCGAAGGCCAGGTACGGGTTGGCAGCCGGATCCGGGAAGCGCACTTCGATACGACGGGCTTTCGGGCTCGGTACCACCGGGATACGGATGGAGGCAGAGCGGTTGCGGGCAGAGTAGGCCAGCATGACCGGTGCTTCATAACCCGGAACCAGACGCTTGTAGGAGTTGGTGGTCGGGTTGGCGAAGGCGTTGATGGCCTTGGCGTGCTTGATGATACCGCCGATGTAGTGCAGCGCCATCTCTGACAGACCGCCATACAGGTCGCCAGCGAACAGGTTGACGCCGTTCTTGGCCAGAGACTGGTGGCAGTGCATGCCGGAGCCGTTGTCACCGAACATGGGTTTCGGCATGAAGGTGACGGTCTTGTTGTAGGCGTGGGCCACGTTGTGGATCACGTACTTCAGTACCTGTACTTCATCAGCTTTCAGCGTAAGAGTGTTGAAGCGGGTAGCGATCTCGTTCTGACCGGCAGTGGCCACTTCGTGGTGGTGAGCTTCAACGACCTGGCCCATCTCTTCCAGCACCAGACACATGGCGGCGCGGATATCCTGGGAAGAGTCGACCGGTGCAACCGGGAAGTAACCGCCTTTCACGAACGGACGGTGACCCTTGTTGCCATGCTCATAGGCAGTGCCGGAGTTCCATGCGGCTTCTTCAGATTCGATTTTCACGAAGCTGTGGCCCATGGTGTTGGAGAAAGTAATGTTGTCGAACATGAAGAATTCCGGCTCCGGCCCGAACAGCACGGTGTCAGCGATGCCGCTGGACTTCAGGAAATCTTCTGCACGCTTGGCGATGGAGCGCGGATCGCGGTCGTAGCCCTGCATGGTGGCAGGCTCCAGCACGTCACAAACGATGTTCAGGGTGGTCTCTTCGGTGAACGGGTCCAGCTTGGCGGAGGCTGCGTCCGGCATCAGTACCATGTCGGATTCGTTGATGCCCTTCCAGCCGCCGATGGAGGAACCATCGAACATCTTGCCGTCTTCGAAGAAATCTTCATCAACCTGGTGAGCAGGGATGGATACATGCTGCTCTTTACCCTTGGTGTCGGTAAAGCGCAGATCAACAAACTTGACTTCGTGTTCCTGGATCAGGGCCAAAACGTTCTGGGCTGACATGCTAAGTAACCTCCGGTGTTAAAACTCTCTGGGTGAATGCGTCGTCGTATTCACATAAGCCAGTATCGTGCCAAGTTTGTGACAGCTTGATTTCAGGGCAATCTCGCTGAAGAGGTTCCCCAAAATCAGGCGATCTCGACTCGCGTTGCATCAATTTAGTGCGATGGTGGATCGTTTTGGTGCACTGTAATGGTGCGCGAAATACGGTCACCGCCCATCTAAGCAGGGTTTGTCAGAGAGGTCTATGATCCAGATCTGTTGTTATGCGCGAATGTACTGCAATTCTGCTAGGCAGATCACAAAGGCAAGAGTACAATTAGCGCCCAATTTTACCCGGTGATTGAGGCGAGAATGTTAGAGAATTTACGCAATATTGCGATTATTGCGCACGTTGACCACGGCAAAACGACTCTGGTTGATAAGCTGCTGCAGCAGTCCGGCACCCTGGACCGCTCCACGGAAGGCCAGGAACGGATCATGGACTCCAATGATCTGGAACGGGAACGTGGCATCACCATTCTCGCCAAGAACACTGCGATCCGCTGGAATGACTACCGCATCAACATCGTTGATACCCCGGGTCACGCCGACTTCGGTGGTGAAGTAGAGCGCGTACTGTCCATGGTTGACTCCGTGCTGCTGCTGGTTGACGCCGTAGACGGCCCGATGCCGCAAACCCGTTTCGTGACCCAGAAGGCGTTCGCTCAGGGTCTGAAGCCGATCGTGGTCATCAACAAGGTTGACCGTCCGGGTGCTCGTCCTGACTGGGTAATGGATCAGGTATTCGACCTGTTCGACAACCTGGGCGCGACTGATGAACAGCTGGATTTCAAAGTTGTTTACGCCTCTGCACTGAACGGTTGGGCCACCATGGATCAGGACGTCGAGTCCGAGAACATGGAACCGCTGTTCCAGGCTATCGTTGATAACGTTGAAGCGCCGAAGGCTGATGCCGAAGGTGGTTTCCAGATGCAGATCTCCCAGCTGGACTACAACTCCTACGTGGGCGTTATCGGTATCGGCCGTATCACCCGTGGTCGCGTCAAGACCAACCAGCAAGTCACCATCGTTGGTGCTGACGGCAAGACCCGTAACGGTAAAGTCGGTCAGGTGCTGGGTTACCTGGGTCTGTCCCGTACTGAAGTTACCGACGCGCAAGCGGGTGACATCATCGCTATCACCGGTCTGGGCGAGCTGAAAATCTCCGACACCATCTGTGACAACGGTGCCGTTGAAGCCCTGCCGCCGCTCTCCGTTGACGAGCCGACCGTGAACATGACCTTCCAGGTCAACACCTCACCGTTCGCCGGTAAAGAGGGCAAGTTCGTGACCTCCCGTAACATTCTGGAGCGTCTGAACCAGGAGCTGGTCCACAACGTGGCCCTGCGCGTGGAAGAGACTGATGATCCGGACAAGTTCCGTGTATCCGGTCGTGGTGAACTGCACCTCTCCATCCTGATCGAAAACATGCGTCGCGAAGGTTACGAACTGGCAGTGTCCCGTCCGGAAGTAATCCTGCGTACTGTTGATGGTGTTCTGCAAGAACCGTTCGAAACCGTAACTGTGGACGTTGAAGAAGCGCACCAGGGTTCCGTGATGGAGCAACTGGGTCTGCGTAAAGGCGAAATGACCAACATGACGCCGGATGGCAAGGGTCGTGTCCGTCTGGACTTCATGATCCCGAGCCGTGGCCTGATCGGTTTCCAGACCGAGTTCATGACCATGACCTCAGGTACCGGTCTGCTGTACCACACCTTCGACCACTACGGTCCGCACAAGGGTGGCAGCATCGGTGAGCGTCAGAACGGCGTGCTGATCTCCAACGCTACCGGTAAGGCACTGACTTACGCCCTGTTCGGTCTGCAAGACCGTGGTCGTCTGTTCATCGGTCACGCGACCGAAGTGTACGAAGGCCAGGTGATCGGTATTCACTCCCGTTCCAACGACCTGACTGTTAACTGCCTGAAAGGCAAACAGCTGACCAACATGCGTGCCTCCGGTACCGACGAAGCTCAGGTGCTGACTCCGCCGATCCGCATGACTCTGGAACAGGCTCTCGAGTTCATCGATAACGACGAACTGGTCGAAGTGACTCCGAAGAACATCCGTATCCGCAAGAAATTGCTGACCGAGCTGGATCGCAAGCGCTCTGGCCGTGGTTAATGTCATGTGCTGAGTCTCGGCAGCCCTCGCGGCCGCTGACGGTTCACTGATAAACGGGCCCAAACCTCTGGTTTGGGCCCGTTGTTTTTATACCTGTGATTCACTCTGGCCATCTTGATGAGGTCGTCCAGGCTATCCGGTAATGGGGCTGATGAGCGTTGAGGGAAAGTCGTGGGGATGGGTGAGATAAAAAAGCCGCAGCGGGTGAACGCTGCGGCTTTTTGCTGGCTTGTAGCGAGGGATTACTGGCGCCAGAACGAGGGGAAGAAGAGTACGGCGACCGTCAGGATCTCCAGTCTCCCCAGCAGCATGCCGAATGACAGCAGCCACTTGGCCGATTCCGGCAGGCTGGCAAAGTTGGTACTGGGGCCGACCACCGGGCCCATGCCCGGGCCGACGTTGGCAACGGCGGTGATGGAGCTGGAGATGGCCGTCAGGGGGTCAAGCCCGATGGCACCCAGCAGCGCGGCTATCACCAGAATGATGGCGAAGTAGGCCAGCACGAAGGAGATCATCGAGCGGATGATGGCGTCATTGACCGTCCGGCCGTTGTACTTCTGGGGGAAGACGGCAGAGGGGTGCATCAGCTGGCGCATCTGCTTTCTGAACAGGGCAAACGCCACCTGTACCCGGAAGATCTTGAGACCACCCGCAGTGGAGCCGGAGCAGGCCCCCAGCGCCAGCAGCACGATGAAGACGATGCTGGCGAGCGGTCCCCAGGTGCCGAAGTCACCAAGACCGTAGCCGGTGGTGGTGAGCACCGAGACGATGTTGAAGCAGCTGATGCGCAGGGCATCCCAGAAGCCGAACAGGTCTCTCTCCCACAGATAGAAGGTCATGATGACGGTGACCCACACGACCAGCCAGAAGAAGCCACGCACCTGGGCATCCTTGAACAGGCTGTTGTCCCTGTGGTTGAGGCTCTGCACATAGAGCAGGAAGGGCAGGCCGCCGAGGAACATGAACAGGGTGCCAATCCAGTGGGCCGAGTTGGAGAAGTGGGACATGGATTGATCGGAGGTGGAGTAGCCGCCGGTACTGAGGGTGGTCATGGCGTGGTTGATCGCCTCGAACATGTTCATGCCGCTGGCCCAGTAGGCCATGAAGCAGAGCATGGAGAGCACCAGATAGACCACGACAATGTTGTTGGCGACCGTCTTGGCACGCGGGGCGCTTTTATCTGACCAGTCCGAGCTCTCGGTCTGGAACAGCTTCATGCCGCCGACGTTGAGGTAGGGCAGCACGGCAACCGCCATCACGATAAAGCCGACCCCGCCCAGCCACTGCAGTATGGATCGCCACAACAGGATGCTGTGGGCCATGTTGTCGAGGCCGGAGAGCACGGTGGACCCCGTGGTGGTCACCCCGGACATGGTCTCGAAGTAGGCGTCGGTGAAGTTGATGTGGGTGATGAAGACAAAGGGCAGCGCCCCGAAGATACAGGCCACCACCCAGACCGAGGTGGTGAGCAGGAACATCTCCCGCACCCCCAGGTGGAACTCCGCCTTGCGCCCGTAATGGAGGCAGAGCAGGGCGGCGCCGTGGGTGATCAGCACGGACTTGAGAAACTCGACAAATCCCTCTGACCCGGTGAGCAGTGCCAGCAAGGTGGGCAGCCACATGAAGAGCGCCAGCTTGGAGAGCACCAGCCCGAGGGTGAAGATAATTGGACGCAGCTTGATCATGTTCGATAACCTGGTCGTTGATTAACAAAAGACCCGGACCATCCCCTTGGGGGAGCTGAGCCGGGTCTGGTTTGACAGCCTGTGCACATGAAGACGTTACAGGAAGAAGGGGCTTGGCTGGAACAGCCGCTCCACTTCCGGGATGTACTTCTTGTCCACTAGGAACATGACCACATGGTCATCCTGCTGGATCTTGGTGCGATCGTGGGCTATCAGCACCTCATCCCCGCGTACTACGGCACCGATGGTGGTGCCCGGCGGCAGCTTGAGCTCGCCCACCGTCTTGCCGACCACCTTGGAGGTGTTCTCATCGCCGTGGGCGATCGCCTCGATCGCCTCGGCAGCACCGCGGCGCAAGCTGTAGACGTTGGCGATATCGGCCCGGCGCACGTGGGTCAGCAGGGCCGAGATGGTGGCCTGCTGCGGCGAGATGGCGATATCGATGGAGCCACCCTGCACCAGATCCACGTAGGCGCCGCGCTGGATCAGCACCATGGTCTTCTTGGCGCCCATCTTCTTGGCGAGCAGCGCCGACATGATGTTGGCCTCATCCTCGTTGGTCACGGCGATGAAGACGTCGATCTGGTCGATGTGCTCCTCGGCCAGTAGCTCCTGATCCGCCGCATCGCCGCAGAAGACGATGGTGTTCTCCAGCAGTTCGGAGAGCTGCTCCGCCCGCTTCTGGTTGCGCTCGATAAGCTTGACGCTGTAGCGCTTCTCCAGCTGACGGGCGAGGCCTGCGCCGATGTTGCCGCCACCGACGATCATGATGCGGCGGTAGGGGCTCTCTAGGCGCTGCAGCTCCGACATCACGGCACGGATATGGCCCGCGGCGGCGACGAAGAAGACCTCGTCATCCGCTTCGATGATGGTGGTCCCTTGCGGGCGGATCGGGCGGCCCTGACGGAAGATGGCCGCTACCCGGGTCTCGATGTTGGGCATGTGCTCGCGCAGGGTGGAGAGGGCGTTGCCCACCAGCGGGCCACCGTAGTAGGCCTTGACAGCCACGAGACCGACGCGGCCTCCAGCGAAATCAACCACTTGCAGGGCGCCCGGATATTCGATCAGGCGACGTACATAGTCGGTCACCAACTGCTCCGGCGCGATCAGGTGATCCACCGGCACCGATTCCGGCAGGAACAGGCGATCTCGCTCGGTCAGATAGGCCGGCGAGCGGATCCGTGCCACCTTGTTCGGGGTGTTGAACAGGGAGTAGGCCACCTGACAGGCGATCATGTTGGTCTCGTCACTGTTGGTGACGGCGACCAGCATGTCGGCATCCTGAGCACCCGCTTCGCGCAGCACCTTGGGGTGGGCGCCGTGACCGTTGACCACCCGCAGGTCAAACTTGTCCTGCAGTTCGCGCAGGCGTTCGCTGTCGGTGTCGACGATGGTGATGTCGTTGTTCTCCCCGGCCAGGTTCTCGGCCAGGGTGCCGCCGACCTGGCCGGCTCCCAAAATGATGATCTTCATAGGGAACGTCTACTCACGTTGATGCAGTAAAGGGGCATTTCACCTGCATGGCGATTGCCCCGGAAGAAGCATGTCAGCGTCACAGCTTGACCAGCTTGGCGTAATAGAAGCCATCCATCTCGGCTTCACCCGGCAGGAACTGGCGACCCGGGCAGTCCGGGGTGTCCTGTTCGTGCAGCGGTACCAATTTGGCATCTTTGGTTGCGGCAAGGAAGGCGCGGATCTGTTCGCGGTTCTCTTCCGGCAGGACGGAGCAGGTGGCGTAGAGCAGGGTGCCGCCGCTCTTCAGCTTGCCCCAGAGGGCGTTCAGAATACGGCGCTGCAGCTCGGCCAGCTCGCGGATGTCCTGATCACGGCGCAACCACTTGATGTCGGGGTGGCGACGGATAACGCCGGTGGCGGAGCAGGGGGCATCCAGCAGGATGCGGTCGAACTGGCCCTCCGGCCACCACTGTTCCGGTGCTGCGGCATCGCCGTGGATCACTTTGGCGGTCAGGCCGATGCGATCCAGGTTCTCCTGCACCCGCTTGAGGCGGTTCTCGTCGGCATCAACGGCGACCACTCCGGCCAGCTTGGGCTGACGCTCCAGCAGGTGGGCGGTCTTGCCGCCGGGGGCCGCGCAGGCATCCAGCACCCACTCACCCGGTTGCGGGTCGAGCAGTGCCGCGGCCTGCTGTGCTGCACCATCCTGTACCGAGCAGTCACCGACCTCGAAGCCGGGCAGCTTGGTCACATCGCAGGGACGCTCCAGCAGGATGCAATCCTCGCCCTCTTCACCGGCCACGGCATTGATGCCGACTTCAGCCATGCGAGCCAGCATGGCATCGCGGCTCTGGCGCTGGCTGTTGTTGCGGATCCACATGGGAGGGCGCTGGTTGTTCGCCTCCATGATGAATTCCCACTCATCGTGATAGGCCTGACGCAGGCGCTTGGTGAGCCACTCCGGATGACCGAGGCGAATACTGGGAACACGGTCGATACGCAGCAGAATGACTTCGGCGCTGCGCTGGAAGTTGCGCAGCACGCCGTTGATGAGGCCACGCAGGGAGGTGCCCTTGAGCAGTTTGACGGCATTGACGGTCTCGGCCACCGCGGCGTGAGCCGGAATGCGGGTGTAGATGAGCTGATAGAGACCGACTAGGATGAGGTAGTGGAAAATGCGGCTCTTGTTCTTGAGCGGCTTGTCCATCATCTCGTTGACTGCCGCATCGAGGCGGGGCAGCCAGCGCAGGGTACCGTAGCAGAGTTCTTGCAGGAGAGCGCGATCACGGGGCGCAACCTTCTCCTGGGCAGCAGGCAGAACAGCGGAGAGGGATTGACCCTGATCCAGCACCTGTTGAATAACGAGAGCGGCCTGTGCACGTGTTTTCATAGAGTTACCTTAGATGCGCAAGTCGGGGCCTGGGCCCCGCTTGTGTCAATTCAATCCAGTTCAATTCAATTGCGTGCCGGGTTCAAACCAGTCGCGGCGAGAGTTGAGCAGATCCGAAACGGACATCGCCTTCTTGCCGGGCGGTTGCAGGGTCAGCAGGCGCAGTACCCCTTTGCCGGTCGCGATATCGATCCCCTGCTTGTCGGCCTTGAGCAGGGTGCCGGCGGGTTGGTCGTGGTCGCTGTCAATGACGGCGGCTTGCCATACCTTGACGGTCTGGTCAGCCACTTCAAACCAGCTGATGGGCCAGGGGTTGAACGAGCGGATGCAGCGTTCGATGGCAACAGCCTCCATCGACCAGTCGATGCGGGCCTCTTCCTTGGAGAGCTTTTCGGCGTAGTTGGCCAGCGCATCATCTTGTGCCTCGGCAGCGGTTTCACCGGCGGCCATGGCATTGATGGTGTCGACCAGTGCTTGCGGGCCCAGCTCGGCCAGCTTGTCATAGAGGCTGGCGGAGGTCTCGTCGGCGGCGATTGGGCAGCTTACCTTGCGGATCATGGCGCCGGTATCCAGTCCCACATCCATCTGCATGATGGTGACGCCGGTTTCGGCATCGCCCGCCCAGATAGAGCGCTGGATCGGTGCGGCACCGCGCCAGCGCGGCAGCAGGGAGCCATGGACGTTGATGCAGCCCAGCCGCGGGGTATCGAGTACCACCTTGGGTAGGATCAGACCATAGGCCACCACCACCATCAGGTCGGCACCCAGTGCAGCAAGCTCGGCTTGCGCCTCTTCCTTGCGCAGAGAGGCAGGTTGGTAAACCGGCAGGTTGTGGGCCAGTGCCAGCTCTTTGACCGGGCTGGCGGTGAGCTTCTGGCCACGGCCAGCGGGCTTGTCAGGCTGGGTATAAACGGCAACGACCTCGTGGTCGGAAGACAACAACGCCGCCAGGTGACGGGCGGCGAAGTCGGGAGTACCGGCAAAAATCAGTTTCAGCTTATTCAATGGGGCAGATCCTCAGAGGACTTTGCGATCTTCACGGGCCATCTTTTCCAGCTTCTGGCGAATGCGCTGGCGCTTGAGCGGGGACAAGTAATCCACAAACAGCTTGCCGACCAGATGATCCATCTCATGCTGGATGCAGATGGCGAGCAGATCGTCGGCTTCCAGCTCGAACGGCTTGCCGTTGCGATCTAAAGCGCGGATTTTGATCTGTTCGGCGCGAGGCACCAGAGCACGGCTGCCGGGCACGGAGAGGCAACCCTCTTCAATGCCGGTGCTGCCGCACTGCTCGATGACCTCCGGATTGATCAATACCAGAGGATCTTCACGGTTTTCAGAGACATCGATCACTATGATGCGCTGGTGAATGTCGACCTGAGTCGCGGCCAGGCCAATGCCTTCCTCCGCGTACATGGTTTCGAACATATCATCTACAATCTGTTGTAACTCGGGTGTAAAGGTCTCGACAGGGGCTGCAACGGTGCGCAGGCGCTCATCGGGAAAACGCAATACATCTAGAATGGCCATAGTTTTTTCTTTAGTTTCGTATAAATGCAGTCAATATTGGCGTAATTCTAGTCATTTACGCCGACAAAAAACAGCAACACTTTGCGTACAGAAGTAACAGGGAGTGTTATGTATCTGAAGCAAACCATCCTCGCCTGCCTGCTGGTGACCGTGAGTCAGGCAGCATTGGCCGATCAGCTCAGGCTGAAAGCGGGTTACCCCGAAAGTTATGTAGTGCAAAAAGGCGACACCCTGTGGGATATCTCCGGCAAGTATCTTTCCGAACCCTGGCTCTGGCCCCGTCTCTGGAACATCAATCCGCAGATTGCCAATCCTCACTGGATCTACCCCGGTGATGTACTGCATCTGAGCTGGGTCAATGGTGAACCTCGGCTCGGCAAGGCGATGCAGGGTGGCAAGCAAGTTATCCGTCTCGGCCCGAAAACCCGTTACGAGAGCAAAGCCAACCCCATTCCGACCCTGCCCATCAGCGAGATCGGGCCCTTCCTGCAAACCGACCATATTCTGGCTGACAGCCAGCAGCAGAAAACCCTGCCCTATCTGCTGGGGTCGGATCAGAAACATATCGGCATGCTGGAGGGGGACACTCTCTATGTGCAGGGCTCCCTGACACCGGGGCAGGTCTATGGCATTTATCACCCCGGAGTGGTCTACAAGGATCGCGAAACCGGTGAACTGCTGGGCCAGGAGGCGATCTTTGCCGGTGTGGTGCGGGCCGTGGCGCGTCTTGATGGCGATCGGACCGAGGTGACTCTGACTCATAACCAGCGCGAAGTGTTGCAGGGCGACAAGGTGATGCCGCTGCCGGCTCAGGAGAACATGTCCGCCGTCTTCACACCGAAAGCGGCACCTGCCATCACGCCGGGCTATATCATCGATTTGCCGAACAAGACCCGGGGCGGTGGCAAGTTTGATGTGGTACTGATCAACCGGGGCGGCCGCGATCAACTGGTCGCCGGGGATGTACTGGATGTCAGACGGCCCGGTGCTGCTCTGGTCACCAAGAATGGCGATGTACAGTACAAGGAGCTCTCGTCGGTTTTTAACCGGGTGTTTTACAGCAGCAACAAGAAGGCACCACTGCCCTCTGAAGCGATTGCCCGTGTCATGTTGTTCAAGGTGTATGACAAGCTGAGTTACGGTCTCATCATGCAGAGTAACGACATGGTGAGTGCGGGTTATCAGGTCACTCACTTCTGACGTGAACTACCCCGACGCGCGTCTGGCGCTTTGGCTAACTCTCGATGCGGTCACCGGTATTGGTCCGGTGACCGCTGCACGTCTGTTGGAGCGGGCCGGGGGAAGTATTGAGACCCTGTTCCAGAGCGATGAAGCGCAACTGCATGGTATGGGGCTGTCGTCAGAGCAGATCAAACAACTGCGCTGGCCCTCGCCGGTGGTTGAGCAGAGCCTGGCTTGGACCGCTTTGCCTGGCAACGTTCTTATTCCGCAAGATCATCCGGTTTATCCACCCTTGTTGCGGGAGATATCCGCGGCACCCCTGTTGCTCTACTGTCGTGGCGAGCTTGCTGCGCTGTCGCTACCCCAGTTGGCAATGGTGGGTACACGCCATCCTACCTATGCAGGCAAAGATAATGCCTCCCGCCTCTGTAGCGAGCTGGTTGGATGCGGGTTAGCTATCACCTCGGGCCTTGCGCTTGGTATCGATGGTGTTTGCCATCAGCAAGCGCTGGCTTGTGGTGGTATCACCCTTGCCGTATTGGGTTCCGGGCTGGATTGTCTCTACCCCAAACGCCATCAGGGGCTGGCAGGTCAGATTCTGGAGAGCGGTGGTTTGCTTATCTCCGAGCTGGCGCCGGATAAAGGACCGCTGGCTGAACATTTTCCTCGTCGCAACCGTATTATCAGTGGTCTGTCGCTGGGAACTCTGGTGGTGGAGGCGACCGAGCAGAGCGGTTCGCTGATCACCGCCCGCTATGCGCTTGAACAGGGGCGCGAAGTGTTTGCAGTGCCCGGCGCCCCGCAAAACGCCCAGGCGATAGGGTGCAACAGATTAATTCAGCAGGGGGCCAAACTTGTGCTGAGTGCGGCCGATATACTGGAAGAGCTGCCAGAGTGGGTCGCACGGCCACATTCGTCGGTTACATCATCTGAGCAACCGCATAATAGCGAATTGCCTTATGCCGATTTGTTGGATAACGTAGATTATGAGACCACGAGCGTGGATACCGTTGCCGAGCGGGCCCAGCTTCCTGTCGAAGTGGTATTGGGCAGGTTGGTAGAGCTGGAGCTGGCCGGTGCAGTGATGGCGGTAGCCGGTGGATACGTCAGAGCGAGGAGGGCGAATCATGTTTGATGTATTGATGTACCTTTTCGAGACCTACATCCACAGCGATGCAGATGTGATGGTCGAGCAGGATGAGCTCACCGACGAGTTGAGCCGGGCCGGTTTCGATAAAGAAGAGATCGACAAGGCGCTCGACTGGCTGGAGCGGCTGGCCAATCTGCACGATAGCGAGCGGGAGGTCTATGTCACCGCCAGCGCGCAAGGCTCGATGCGTATCTATGCTCCGCAAGAGTTGGCACGCCTCAGCACCGAGTGCCGCGGCTTCCTGCTCTTTCTGGAACAGGCCCAGGTGCTGAATGCCGAAACCCGCGAGATCTGTATCGAGCGCCTGCTCGAGCTGGACAAGCCGGATATCGAGCTGGATGACCTGAAGTGGGTTGTCATGATGGTGCTGTTCAACGTACCGGGCAGTGAAAATGCCTACCAGCAGATGGAAGAGCTGGTGTTTGATGAGTCAGACGGCGTCATTCACTGACAGTCCGGTGCCGCGCTGGTAGAATTCAGGCCATCTGGATTTCAAGGCGCGGCCCATGTCAAAAATCGATCATCACCTCTTTTCAGCCCACGAACATGCCTTCGAGCGCGAGCCGTGCCCGCAGTGCGGGGCCGAGCTGGTGATCCGCCAGGGCAAACATGGCCCCTTTCTCGGCTGTTCTGCCTATCCTGCCTGTGATTACATTCGCTCCCTGACGCCATCCGGCCGCGACATCGAAAAGGTGCTCGAAGGCTCTGCCTGTCCCGATTGCGGAGAGCCGTTGGCGATAAAGAAGGGGCGTTACGGTCTCTTTGTCGGTTGTACCCAGTATCCTGCCTGCCAGCATATCGAATCCCTGCAGGAGAGTGACGATACCCAGATCCTCTGCCCCGAGTGCGGCAAGGGTCATCTGGTGAGCCGGACCTCCCGCTACGGCAAGCAGTTTTACTCCTGTGATGGTTATCCCCACTGTAAATATGTGGTGAACGACAAGCCGATCCCCATGCCCTGTCCCGCGTGTGGTTGGGGCATCATGGTAGAGAAAAAAGTGAGGGGAACTCTGCGTTGGGTCTGTCCGCAAAAGAAATGCAGCCACCAAAGTGAGCAGGTATAATCCCGCCGCCGCAACCGGATTGAAACGTTTTCGGTGAACTTCAACCCCCCACTTGGAGTAAGGAAATTCCCACCATGAATAAACCCTTTGTTGCCGTATTGATGGGCTCTGATTCTGATTTCCCCGTGATGCAGACCACCCTCGAGGTGCTCAAGTCATTTGATATCGCAGTGGAAGTCAAAGTCACCTCCGCGCACCGCACGCCGGCTGCGACTCATCAGTATGTGACCGATGCCGAGGCCCGTGGCTGCAAGGTCTTTATCTGTGCTGCCGGTCTGGCTGCGCATCTGGCGGGTGCCGTAGCCGGCATCACGACTCGTCCTGTGATCGGGGTACCCATCGATGGTGGCCCGCTCAAGGGGCTGGATGCGTTGCTCTCCACCGTGCAGATGCCGGGTGGTGTACCGGTAGCGACCGTGGCGATCGGCAAAGCCGGTGCCAAGAACGCAGGTTATCTGGCAGCCCAGATGCTGGCAGTAGCCGATGATGAACTGGCGGCCAAGGTTCGGGCCGAACGCCAGAAGAATGCTGAAGAGGTGATGGCCAAGGATGCCGCCCTGCAGGCTCAACTCAAGTAAGTGAATGGGTGGCGATCCGGATGTGTCGTATTTTTCCTGTGCTACAGCAAAACGTCACTTTGTTGTGGTCGCCGCCGTATGGATTCAACTTGCTACTAAGTGACGAGGCGGCAGCCAGGCTGCCGCATTTTTCCTATGCCAAATGAATTTGAACAGGCAGTTGCCGCCCTCCAGCAGGAAGGGGTGATTGCTTATGCGACCGAGGCCGTGTTTGGTCTGGGTTGTGATCCCGACTCCGAAGTGGCGGTGCAGCGACTGCTGGCCATCAAACAGCGTCCGGTAGAGAAGGGGTTGATCCTGATTGCTGCCGATTTGGCGCAATTGCAGGATTACATCGATCTGAGCCAACTTAGCGGTGAGCAAATGGCTCGGGTTGAAGCCAGCTGGCCCGGCCCCTTTACCTGGATCATGCCTGCCCGTGCAACGACGCCGGCCTGGCTGACCGGGCAGTTCGAGACCCTCGCGGTGCGCGTGACGGCTCATCCTCAGGTGCAGGCGTTGTGTCGCGCCTTTGGCAAGCCGCTGGTTTCTACCAGCGCCAACCTGACCGGTGAGGAGCCTGCCCGTCGGGTGGCCGATATTGGTGAGCGGCTGGCAAGCAAGCTGGCTTATATCCTGCCCGGTGAAGTGGGTGGCCAAGCTAACCCCTCCGAGATCAAGGACGCCCGAACCGGCGCCATTATTCGCCCCTCCTGAGCTGGCGGATACGTCATGATTTGCTATCAATCCGCTGAGTGGTGAATTCACCGGATTGATTTAACTATAAAAATGGACAGGGCGTTCACGATCCTGCCTGACTGGAGACAAGATGAGCAAACCGGATGTGGCCCAGGTCAAGGCCTTCCTGTTGCAGTTGCAGGACGAGATCTGCCGTGGTCTGGAGCAGGCCGATGGCAGTGGACACTTTGTGGAAGATGCCTGGAGCCGTGAAGGCGGTGGCGGTGGTCGCACCCGTGTGCTGCGCCACGGCGCGGTGATCGAGCAGGGGGGCGTCAACTTCTCCCATGTCTATGGCGATGCCATGCCTGCCTCTGCTACGGCCCATCGGCCCGAGTTGGCCGGTCGCAAGTTCGAGGCGATGGGCGTGTCGCTGGTGATCCATCCGCACAACCCCTATGTGCCGACCAGCCATGCCAACGTCCGTTTCTTCATTGCCGAGAAAGAGGGTGAAGAGCCCATTTGGTGGTTTGGCGGTGGTTTCGATTTGACGCCCTTCTATCCGTTTGCCGAGGATGTGCAGCTCTGGCATCAGGTCTCCCGTGATCTCTGCCAGCCGTTCGGTGATGAGATCTACCCCGAGTTCAAATCCTGGTGCGATCGCTACTTCTTCCTCAAGCACCGCAACGAGACACGGGGGGTGGGCGGTCTCTTCTTCGACGATCTGAATCGCTGGCCTTTTGCCGACTGCTTTGCCTTTATGCAGGCGGTAGGTCGGGGATATCTCGATGCTTACCTGCCGATCATCGAACGACGCAAGGTTCTACCCTATGGCGAGCGGGAGCGGGAGTTCCAGCTCTATCGTCGCGGCCGTTATGTGGAGTTCAATCTGGTGTATGACCGGGGCACCCTGTTCGGGTTGCAGACTGGCGGACGTACCGAGTCGATCCTGATGTCGATGCCACCGCTGGCACGTTGGGAGTATGACTGGCAGCCGGAGGCGGGCACTCCTGAAGCCTTGCTCTACACCGATTACCTCACGCCGCGAGAGTGGCTGTGACCCGAGGGGCCATGATGGCCCCTTTTTACTGGCCGATATTCGGCTTGTTCCCGAGTGCGAAAACCCGTTAAATCGGAATATTGCCCTCTGATGGAACTCTTTGATGGATCGTTATCTGGTTTTTGGCCACCCGGTGCGCCACAGCAAGTCCCCCTTCATTCACACCCTGTTTGCCAGACAAACCCAGCAAGAGCTGGAGTATGGGCTGGCTGAACCCGCCGTCGACGAGTTTGCCCACGCCCTGCGCACCTTCTTTGACCAAGGGGGCAAGGGATGCAATGTCACCGTTCCCTTCAAGGAGCAGGCATTCACTCTGGTCGATCGCTTGAGTACGAGGGCCAAGCGGGCGGGCGCGGTCAATACCATCAAGCTGACCGATGATGGCGTGTTGCTGGGGGATAATACCGATGGCGCCGGTCTGGTCGCCGATCTCAAGTCCCATGGTGTGACGCTGGCGGATAGCCGGATCCTGCTGCTGGGGGCCGGTGGCGCGGCTCGTGGGGCATTGGCGCCGCTGCTGGCCGAGTTGCCGAGCGAGCTGGTGATCGCCAACCGCACCCACACAAAAGCGCAACAGTTGGCTGCCGAATTCCACGATCTGGGGCCTGTGACTGCCCAGGCCTATGAGCAGTTGGCTGGTCCGTTCGATCTCGTTATCAATTCGACTTCTGCCAGCCTGCAAGGGGAGCTGCCGCCGTTGACTCCCGCCCTGATCCACACTGATATTGCCATCTACGACATGATGTATGGCGCCTCGGATACGGCCTTTATCAGTTGGGCCAAACAGCATGGGGCCCGTCAAACCATGGATGGACTCGGCATGCTGGTGGAACAGGCCGCCGAAGCGTTTACCGTGTGGCGCGGAATTCGTCCCGGGACTAAACAGGTATTGAGAGAGTTGAAGCGTAACTTGGGGGTGATATGAACCAGGGTATTCTGTTTCCCGACCTGATGGAGTGGCAGGCTGACGAACAGCGGGTGCGTTTTCCTGCCCAGCAGATGGGGGCGCTGATAGATTGTTACATCAGCCAGCGGCGACTGGAGAGAATGACAGGTCTGGCGCTGACGAGAGAGGATGACATCGTCAGAGCCTTTGAAAGTGTGCGTTTTGACATTGAAGATCTGGCTGAAAAACTCATTGAAGAACAAGAGTTTGCCGAAGATGGTGCTATCTACCTCTGATTTTTCAAAGTTTTTTTGTTTTGTAGCGGAACTACTTTGAAATGGCGCTGACTAACTAGATAGTTGAGGAAGTGCTAGCTAGTCACCTTTATAACTCCCCAGTATTCGTACTGGGGATTTTTTTATCTACATGAAAATAAAAGATTTTTTCTTAATCTGTAAGTTGTGAAACTAAATTACATAAATTACTTTCACTTTCTGCTGCTTTGCTGTACAGTTGTCTGCGTAGGGTACAGAGGTAAGATGTTCTATCTTTCAGACCTTTTATTTCACGTAATTGAATGTGGCTGAATAGCTGCCCCGATGAGGTTCTCGTCGGGGTGTTTTTTTATGCGCACCATTTAGAGTAAATGCTTTAAATTGGCGATGCATTTGATAGAATGAGGCTGCTTCTTGAGGAATACCTGTCGTCTGGTACTCAAGATTCAGCTTCTTCCCAATTTTTTGAACTTATTATTTCAGGCTGGATGGCATCACTGTCGTCCGGCCTCATTTTTATCCCTTTCGGTTAGAGCTTGTAATTAAATTTCATTTTTGTCTCTTTTTGTGATTCTGGTTCGTTTTGAAAGAACGAATTTGAAAACGCTATCAACACCTGCTTAAGTTAATTATTTTTGTGAATTAACTGCCTATCTATATGAAATTTAAGCAGTATTGGATATAGCAGGGGAGGCGAATGCGGGGTATTTGTCGTGAGGCAGGTGAAAGCGGCAATCTGAAACCCTTTCAATCAGCGGAGGAGTGCTCCGCCAATTGCAAGGAGAGCGAGGAGTAGACTACTCCTCGGCAGGTTGCTGTTCATCAGCGTCCAGCAGGTCGGTATCGTCACCACTGACGTACCATTCGGTCAGGGTTTGCGCCAGCTTCTCCACACCGATATTGGTGAGGGAGGAGAACGCTTCGACCTGGATCTGGGAACCGAGGTTGGCAACGGCCTGGCGCACCTTGATCACCTGGTTGTTGCGCGGGCCTGGGCTCAATTTGTCAGCCTTGGTCAGCAGCAGCATGACGGGCAACTGACGATGCGAGCTCCACTCCAGCATGTTCATGTCGGTATCTTTGAGCGGGTGGCGGATGTCCATCAGGATCACCAGACCTTTCAATGACTCACGGCGCTGCAGATACTCTGCCAGTGACTTTTGCCACTTGAGCTTCATTTCCAGCGGAACTTGCGCATAACCATAACCCGGCAAGTCGACCAGACGCTTGCCCGGTTCCAGCTCAAACAGGTTGATCAGCTGGGTACGACCGGGTGTCTTACTGGTGCGCGCCAGGTTCTTGTGTTTGGTTAAGGTGTTCAATGCAGATGACTTACCGGCGTTGGAACGGCCGGCAAACGCGATCTCGACACCCCCATCATTTGGCAGGTGACGGATGTCGGGTGCGCTGGTCACAAAATGCACCTTATTGAAATTCAGAGTTTGTGTATCCAACGTAAATTCCCCATGGAGATAGAGGGTTATAGAGTTACTTTTTTGTAAAATGGTGTAAAATAGCGTCGCTTAAACGCGTTTATTTTAACATGCCTTCAGCGGCATGGGATCTGGAAGCCTAATAACGAAAAGTTGGAACGCCATGAAGAACCTAGTCATTACTCTTGCTCTGATGGTTGGCGTAACGGGGATGGCACAAGCCAAGGGCGATGCCGCTGCGGGACAGACCAAGGCTGCCGTTTGTGCGGCTTGTCATGGACCGGACGGAAACAGCCTGGTTGATATGTACCCCAAAATTGCTGGTCAGCACGCATCATATATCAAAAAGCAGTTAGTTGAACTGAAGGCTGCCGCTTCTGGTCAAATTGGCCGGGTTGCGCCAGTGATGGGGCCGATGGCGTTACCTTTGTCGGAACAGGACATGGATGACCTGGCGGCTTATTTCTCCAGCCTGAAGGTTACCCCTATCGCTGTCCCTGACGACGTGGTCGAAGCGGGCAAGGCACTCTATATGGGTGGTGACATGAGTCGCGGTCTGGCAGCTTGTACGGCTTGCCATGGTCCCCGTGGCTCTGGTGTCGAACAGGCGAAGTATCCCAACCTGTCCGGCCAGCATCCTGCCTATATCAAGGCTCAGCTCACCGCATTCCGTGCCGGGACGCGTGACAACGATCCGAATGGCATGATGCGGGATGTTGCCAAGAAACTGACTGATCAGGATATCGAAGCCCTCTCCAAATATGTGGCGGGTCTGCACTGATATAGTCGATACGGTCGATTTGAGTTGAAACGGGGAGCTTGGGCTCCCCGTTGTTTTTATGGCTTTCAGATAATTCTCGGTTTAATCCCCCCATTCTGTAAGAGATCTCCCATTCTCAAGGCAGGTCAAGGCTCATAAAATTGCATAAAATATTAAATAATCATTATTTATCAATAAATTATATGAGCATTGATATTTTTCGACATGTTGAGAATGTTTTGAGTGGATTGAGCCGCTTTATAGAGTTGGTACAGTAGGCTTAATGGATTCACCCACGGATTGGGTGGCGGTTTCACGACAGGGTGTTGTGAGCAGAGGATGGCTGGCGTGGCGGGATGCCATGGGCTCGGATGAGCTGGCAAAGGATTGAAGGATCAGGATGGTGACCATCTCCGGAGCGGGATGGGGTTGCGGGATGCAGACTCCCCGGCACGATGGCTGGATGCGGTCGAGACGGGTCAAACAGGCACACGCACATTCAGGAACGACCAATATAAGGTCAGGATGACCACACAACGATATGATGCGGCGACAAGTTGTCACGGAGAGGACGAAACAGATTGTTTTGCCATTCAGGATGGCGCACGCATGAACATATCAAGGCAGCTTCGGCTGCCTTTTTTCTTTTGGGTCATTAACCCGATTAGCCATTCTGTGTCAAAATACCAGCAACATGCCCAGAGGATACCGATCCTGCGGTGTTCAGTGGCCTGATTGGGCCGGATTGGTGCGGGATCCTGCTCTTGTTCCAGCCTTACTGTTCCTCGCATCGTATCCCACCGGGTGAGATCATCCCGGGTACGGGTCAAACCAGTTATTTTCGGAGTTAGCCATTCATGTCTGCCAAACAACCCACTCGCAAGCCTACTGGCAAGCGCAAAGAATCTGATGTCAGTGCTCAGGAAGGCCGTGAGCGTAAACGGGCTGCCAAGCGCAAGGGCCTGAAGGCTGGTTCTCGTCAGCAAGTTGAACAGCCGAAGAACAAGTCTGGCAACAGCCAGTCCAAAGATCCGCGTATCGGTTCCCGCAAGCCGGTAGTTCTGGTGGTGGATGACAAACAGAAGAAGCCGGCAGCACCCAAGGCGGTGAAAGAGAAGAAGCTGGTGATGACGCCCGAGCAGGAGCTGGCTTCTATCGAAAACGATGACCGCTTGAATGATCTGCTGGATCGTCTTGATGCCGGTGAATCCCTGGAAGCGGCCGAGCAGGCCTGGGTTGATCAGCGTGTCGACCGTTATCAGGAGCTGATGGATGAGCTGGGCATCATCGACAACGACGATGATGAAGATGATGAGCTGCCGTTTGATGATGGCGATGACGCCGAGTTCGACGAGCAGAAACCGGCCTCCGAAGAGGAGTTGTGGGACCGTTTCAACCAGGTCGATTTCAAGCCGGAACCCAAGCCTGAGCCGAAGAAAAAGTGATGAGTGGATGGATGCTGGCCGCCCTGTTGGGCGGCCTGATTTTGTCAGGATTGGCCATCTATGCAGGCATGCTGCTGGCCAGGCTGAGACGACAGCAAGCGATGCAGTGGCAGGCGATTACCGCTCGCAATGAACGAATTCTGGAGAGCGTGCGGGTCATTGCTCATGCGGTGCAGGAGGGGCAGTGCGATTACTCCGAAGGCGCTATTCGGCTGACCAATCTGCTGGATGCGTTGCAGATCAAGGGGGGGCGAGCATTCGTTGCCGAGTTCCCGGGTCTGTACGGGCTGTATGAGAAGGTGAAAGATATGCCGACTCATGAGGCCAGACGTGCCCTCAAGCGCAATGAAGTGATGAAGATGGATCTCGAACGCAGCGGCTACGAGGCCGAGCTGGAGGCCCAGATCCTCAAGGATGTTGCCCAGCTGAAGGATTTTCAGTTAGGTCGGTGAGCCAACAATAACAACAAGAGAGGAAGCGAGCGTGCAAGCAGAACAGATTGTGTGGGATCAGGCCCTGATCGAAAAATATAACTACAGTGGCCCGCGATACACCTCTTATCCCACTGCGCTGGAGTTCAACGAGAGCTTCGGCTATCCGGATTTTGTCCGCGCTGCCGGCCAGTATCCCGAGCGCAATCTGTCGCTCTACGTGCACATCCCTTTCTGTCACAAGCTCTGCTACTACTGCGGCTGCAACAAGGTCATTACCCGCCATCAGCACAAGGCTGACGAGTACCTCGACTACCTGGAGCAGGAGATCAAGGCGCAAGCCCCGCTCTTCAAGCACCGTCTGGTCACCCAGCTGCACTGGGGTGGCGGTACACCCACCTATCTGGATGAAGCGCAAACGCGCCGCCTGATGGCCATTCTGCGTGAGCACTTCCATTTCGCCGAAGAGGGGGAGTTCAGCATCGAGGTCGATCCGCGCGAGATTGCCATTACCATGCTGGATGTGTTGCGAGACGTCGGCTTTAACCGCATCAGCCTCGGGGTGCAGGACTTCAACAAGGATGTACAGGTCGCAGTCAACCGCGAGCAGGACAACGACTTTATTAAAGCCATGTTGGAACGGGCTAGAGAACTGGGTTTCCGCTCGACCAACCTCGACCTTATCTATGGCCTGCCGCATCAGGATCGTGCCAGCTTCCACCATACGCTGGAAGAGGTGCTCAAGACGGATCCGGCGCGCCTTTCCATCTTCAACTATGCCCATCTGCCGAGTCGCTTTGCCGCCCAGCGCAAGCTGAAAGAAGACGACATGCCTGCTCCGCAAGAGAAGCTGGCCATGCTGCAGGACACTATTGCCTTCCTCACTGGCCAGGGTTATCAGTTCATCGGTATGGACCATTTTGCCAAACCCGATGACGAGCTGGCGGTCGCGCAGCGCGAGGGCAAGCTGCACCGCAACTTCCAGGGCTATACCACCCAGGGAGATTGTGATCTGCTGGGGCTGGGGGTCTCCTCCATCAGCATGATCGGTGATGCCTATTCCCAGAACCAGAAAGAGCTCAAGGCGTATTACGCACAGGTTGCAGAGCTGGGTCATGCCCAGTGGAAAGGCTGCTCGCTCAATCAGGATGATCTGATCCGCCGTGAGGTGATCAAGCGGCTTATCTGTGATTTCCGTCTGAACTTTGCCGCTGTCGAACAGGCGCACGGGCTCAATTTCAGAGAGTATTTTGCTGACGATCTCAAGCTGCTGCAGACCTTCATCAACGATGGATTGGTGCGTATGACGGAGGATGGTCTGGAGGTCTCCTCCACGGGGCAGCTGCTGATCCGCAATATCTGCATGTGTTTCGACGTGTACTTGCGCAACAAGGCACGCCAGCAACAGTTCTCTCGCGTGATATAAGCTTGTTTGCCGATTAGAAAACAGAGAAGGGCGCCATCGTGGCGCCCCTTTCATATGTATTTTTGCTTATGCAGCGGGTCTCGAAGGTTCTGGTAAGAAGTCTCTGCGCTGAGGAAAGCAATTGGGAATCAAGCAATGGTCGTGGTGAAACGCAGATAAAAAGATGGGGGCGACTTGCGTCGCCCCCGGTAGTCGTATCGCTCAGATCCTTGAACGAAGTTGCTCCCTGCAATCCCTGACTGTTTACCTCTTCCTTTAGGTTTCCCCTTCCCAATCCTTTGGGGTGTCCTTTAGCCATCTTGGCCTGACGAGTCATCCTGTCCCGTCGCACTTTCTCCGTCCTGGGAGGTGTCCTTTACCACATCCTGTGGTGAGTCCATTTGCCCAACCCTGGCAGCCAGTCTTCCTGACCGACTTCATTGCGTCCGTGCATGAGTAACTATAAGGATTTTCTAACCGGCTACAACGCCAGATTGGAAAACGTTTTTGTCATTAGCTATTTCGAAAGTGGTGAGTTTCGATTTATTCATTTATAAACAGCTAGTTAAGTTTCTCGTCTTCATGTTTTAAGATCCTATCTTCCGATTATCTCGGGGATCTTTTTGGCCGTTAGCTTACATCTGGAATGGCAGATCTCTTACACGGCGTTTTGGTTGCTTCAGAAACAGATTTTGCAGTCTGATGATGGTCATTCGGGGTGAGTTGGCGAGGCACACAAGAGCGGTTGAATGGAGAAATTATGAGCGCTGGTTGAGCCGCTCATAGATGGTCTGGCGCTCTTCAGGAGTCAGCGAAGAGAAGTAGTGGGTAAAGAGGCGCAGCAACAGGGACTTGTTCATGCCGTCTTGCTGGGTCAGATTACCCAGCTCGTCGATGGCCACCGTGCTCATGGAGAAGGTGGCTTTTTTGTAGCTGGGCTTCAGGTGCTCGCCGCTCTCGATAAAGGCCAGCGCCGACAGGGCTTCGTCACGATGCAGGCCCAGTTCAAGGCTGACCACCTTGGGTTTGCCTTTGGCGTAGAACTCCGCATCTTCGATAAATTCGTCGACGGTGAACTTCTTCTGGTGATGCAGCTGGTGCTTTTTCTTCAGATCGGCCAGACCCATCTCACACCCCCACTTGCAGGAACTCTTTGGCGATGGCCCGGATCTCTTCGGCGGATTTGCCATCCGGCTCGATCTCCATCACCGACAGTCCCTTCTCTTCGCTGTCGTCATAGACGTTGCGACCATAGGTGATGGCGTTCAGGACGTCGACACCGAACGAGGAGCAAACCTCTTTCGCTTCGAGAATGCGTTTTACCTGATTGGGCAGGGCGGGGCACTGGGTCAGCACTACTGCTGCATTGAGGGTCGGGTTGACCATCTTGCAGGTGGTGATGAGATCTTCCATGTGGGGCAGGGTCTTGAGGTCGCGGCGTTTCGGACGCAAGGGGATCAGGGCGTGGGTGGCGACAGCCATGGTAGAGCGCAGCGCCCGGTTGTCTTGCCCGCCGCAATCGACGATGACGTAGTCGTAGCGGTTTTTCAGGCTGAGCAGGTCGTTGCGAATATTGCCATAGAGCTGTACGCAGTTGATTTGTGGCAGCTCCGGGTTGTCGTTGCGCTCCTGAATCCAGTCAGAGGTGGTGCGCTGCGGGTCGCAGTCGACCAGTAACACCTCCCCCTGAAATTGGGATCTGAGGTAGACCGCCAGATTTTGTGCCAGGCAGCTCTTGCCACTCCCCCCCTTCTCTCCACCGACCAACAAGATCATGACGTTCCCCTATCCATGAGAAAACCGCTGATTTCAGTATAGGAGGGGCCTGTCTCATCACAAGGCGAGAGGAGTGATGCTCCTCTCGTTGTTTCGACTAGTAATGAACGCTGCCTCCCTGCCAGCGGCAGACATAGTCAGGCACCAGCATCTGGGGGGCCTTGTCGACATGGCATACCACCATGGGCATGGCAGGGGCTCCTTCAGCCTGACTGAGGGTGGGGAGCGCAGAGAGCAGCAAAGTCGCGAGCAACAGCATGGGTTTCATTTTCATAACAACTCCTTGGTAGTGCCATTCCTGTGTGATCTGGATCACTTTCTGAGTTAAGTCGAGGTTGGCGCCAGCGCAAGGTGAGACGAATAAATTCAATTAATGAAAAAAGTATCAAAAGGCGTTGTGGTGACCGACGAGGATGGCTGCCCACCTTGATGCGGACTTTGTGCATATTAAGTTGAACTGCACAAAGAGGTGGTGACTTATGAGGCCGAGCCTGATGGGGTTGGCATCAATGCCATGATCTGGAACAAGAAAAGATTTATGCAGTGAATGTGGTCGATGTGAGTATTTATTTCTCCCGCGTTCCTCCCGTCACGGTGATGTATTCAATACCTAGGGAGTAATATTCAAATTATATTTGTAACGTTATTTATAGTGATGATTTTTAACGGTTTTTGTTATTTGCATTTAATCACTCCAGTGAACTGGCATGAATAAAAAATGAATCAATCTGAAATATAGCAGGGTGGTTTTGCATGGTTATTCGGTGCGCTTTGCGTGGAAAATGCGCAATTTGCTACCGGGGTCATAGATTGGATGGTGAATATATTCAGTTCTGAGTGAATGTGATCAATGTCTAAGTTTGTCGTGATTCGCAGGGCTAACCTCGGTCTCGAAAGGCAAGGGCAGGATAGAACATAAGCCGATTACCCTACATAAAGAATATCCCGCCTTAGCCACGAGCATGAATAGAAGGAATCTATTCAATCACTCGCAGGGACCACTGCTAGACGGAATATAATCATGAGCAAATTTTATGTAGGTTCTGAAGTTGGCCAATTGCGCCGTGTCATGTTGCACCGCCCCAACCTCAGTCTGAAGCGTCTGACTCCTTCCAACTGCCAGGATCTGCTGTTCGATGACGTCCTGTCTGTTGAACGTGCCGGTCAGGAGCATGACAAATTCGCTCAGGTACTGCGCGATCAGAATGTCGAAGTTTTCCTGCTGACCAATCTGCTGGCCGAGACTCTGGATGTGCCGGAAGCCAAAACATGGCTGCTGCAACATCAGGTCTCCGACTACCGCCTCGGTTCTTCTTTTGCCAACGACGTGCGCTGCTTCCTGGCTGACATGCCGCATCGCGAACTGGCCCGCATTCTCTCCGGCGGCCTGACTTACTCCGAGATGCCCTACAGCGGCGTCAACATGGTAGTTGGCATGCACGCTCCGACCGATTTCATCATCGAGCCGCTGCCCAACCACCTCTTTACCCGTGACACCTCCTGCTGGGTTTATGGCGGCGTTTCCATCAACCCGATGGCCAAGCCGGCCCGTCGCCGCGAGACCAACCACGTGAAGGCTATCTACCGCTGGCATCCGATGTTTGCCGGTCAGGACTTCATCAAGTACTTCGGTGACGAGGAGCGTGACTACGACAACTCCACCATCGAGGGTGGCGACGTACTGGTTATCGGCCGCGGCGCCGTGCTGATCGGCATGTCCGAGCGCACCACCCCGCAAGGTGTCGAGCATCTGGCTCGCAGCCTGTTCAAACACGGTCAGGCCAAACAGGTCATCGCCATGGAACTGCCGAAACACCGCAGTTGCATGCACCTGGATACCGTCATGACCCACATGGATATCGACACCTTCTCCGTCTATCCGGAAGTGATCCGCAAGGATGTGCAGTGCTGGAGCCTGACTCCGGGCGGCGCCACCGGCATGAACATCAAGGAAGAGGGTTACTTCGTCACCGCTATCGAGAAAGCACTGGGCGTGGATCAGCTGAAGATCATCACCACTGGTGGTGACAGCTTCGAAGCCGAACGTGAGCAGTGGAACGACGCCAACAACGTGCTGACCGTGCGTCCCGGCGTGGTGGTGGGTTACGAGCGCAATACCTACACCAACGAGAAATATGACAAAGCCGGTATCACAGTTCTCTCCATCCCGGGTGATGAACTGGGCCGTGGCCGCGGTGGCGCCCGCTGCATGAGCTGCCCGATGGAACGCGACAGCATCTGATGAGACGGCGTGGCGCCGGCAGAAGCTGGCGCCACACAGAACCCAACTCGAGATTAACCACTATGAAAAAACCAACTGTCGTCGTCGCTCTGGGTGGCAATGCACTGCTCCGTCGTGGTGAGCCACTGGAAGCGGATATCCAGCGCAAGAACATTGCAACTGCCGCCAAGACCATCGCCCTGATCGCTCAGGAGTACAACGTGGTGCTGGTGCATGGCAACGGCCCGCAAGTCGGCCTGCTGGCCCTGCAGAATAGCGCCTACACCAAGGTATCCCCCTATCCGCTGGATGTGCTGGGGGCCGAGTCCCAGGGCATGATCGGCTACATGCTGATCCAGGAACTGAAAAACCTGATGCCGAGCCGCAACGTCACCGCGCTGCTGACTCAGGTGCAGGTCGATCCCAAGGATCCGGCGTTTGCCAATCCGACCAAATTTATCGGCCCCGTCTACGAAGAGGCTGAAGCCCGCACCCTGGCAGAAGAGAAGCACTGGGTGGTCAAGGCTGACGGCAAGTTCTTCCGCCGCGTAGTGCCATCCCCGCTGCCCCAGCGCATCGTCGAAGGCGACGCTATCGAGACTCTGATTGCCCAGGGCCATCTCATCATCTGTACCGGTGGTGGCGGTATCCCGGTGACTTGGGATGGCCAGAGCCTGACCGGTATCGAAGCCGTCATCGACAAAGACATGTCTGCCGCCTACCTGGCCAAGCAGATCAAGGCCGACGCCCTGCTGATCCTGACCGATGCCGATGCCGTCTATCTGGATTGGGGCAAACCGACCCAGCGTCCGCTGCGAGTCACCAGCCCGGACGAGCTGGCCGGGGTCAAGTTCGACGCAGGTTCCATGGGACCGAAAGTCGAAGCCTCTTGTGAATTTGTCAAAGCGACCGGCGGCATGGTCGGCATCGGCTCGCTGGAAGATGGCCTCGCCATCCTCAAGGGTGAAGCCGGCACCAATATCGTCGCCACCCGCACCGTACATGCGTAATTACCGATATCTGTACTGAGAATGCGTAGTCAACACTACTGCCCGAACTGGTCTGAAACATATATAGAGAGAAATCATCATGGCTTTTAATCTGCGTAACCGTAACTTCCTGAAACTGCTGGACTTCACCCCGCGCGAAATCCAATACATGATCGACCTGGCCATCGACCTGAAGAAAGCCAAATACGGTGGCTACGAGCGCAAGCATCTGGTCGGCAAGAACATCGCCCTGATTTTCGAGAAGACCTCCACCCGTACTCGTTGTGCGTTTGAAGTGGCGGCCTTCGACCAGGGCGCTCAGGTCTCCTACCTTGGCCCAAGCGGTTCCCAAATTGGTCACAAGGAGTCCATGAAGGACACCGCCCGTGTACTTGGTCGCATGTATGACGGTATCGAATACCGCGGCTACGGTCAGGAGATCGTCGAAGAGCTGGGCGCCTACGCCGGAGTCCCGGTCTGGAACGGCCTGACCAACGAATTCCACCCGACCCAGATCCTGGCCGACTTCATGACCATGCTGGAGCACGGCAAGGGCAAGCGTCTGGATCAAATCAAGTTCGCCTACCTGGGTGATGCCCGCAACAACATGGGTAACTCCCTGATGGTCGGCGCCGCCAAAATGGGCATGGACATCCGTCTGGTCGCGCCGAAAGCCTTCTGGCCGGAAGAGGAGCTGGTTGCCAAGTGCCGCCTGATCGCCGAAGAGACCGGCGCACGCATCACCCTGACCGAAGATGTGAAAGAGGGTGTGCTGGGTGCTGACTTCCTCTACACCGACGTCTGGGTATCCATGGGTGAAGCGAAAGAAGCCTGGGATCAGCGCGTCAAACTGATGACTCCGTATCAGGTCAACATGGATGTCATCAACGCCACCAAGAACCCGGATGTGAAGTTCATGCACTGCCTGCCGGCGTTCCACAACGACGAGACCACCATGGGCAAGGAAGTGGCTGACAAATATGGCATGAAAGGCCTGGAAGTGACCGAGGACGTGTTCGAATCCGAGCACAGCATCGTGTTCGACGAGGCCGAAAACCGGATGCACACCATCAAGGCAGTGATGGTTGCTACGCTGGGCGACTAAGGTCGCAGTAGTGGTGCCGGGGGGCGACCCCCGGCTTTTCGACCATGTGACAGCGGCATAATACCTCTAACCCTACAACCCGCAGCCTGCATGGATACCACACCCACAGAAGGAAGCTGGACCATGACCAAATTCAAGTTCCCGTCAGCCTACACGATACTGTTTGTGCTGATCGCCCTGGTGGCCGCCCTGAGCTGGATAGTGCCGGCCGGCAAATATGAGATGACCATGAACGAAGCCCTCGGCAAAGAAGTGCCGGTGGCGGGTACCTACAAACTGGTGGAGGGGAATCCCCAGGGGATCGTCGACGTGCTGCTGGCACCTATCGATGGCCTCTACAACCACGACACCTATGAGGCAGGCGCCATCGACGTCTCCCTCTTTATCCTGATCATCGGTGGTTTTCTTGGCATTGTGACCAAGACAGGTGCCATCGATGCCGGTATTGAACGTGTGACCGACCGCCTGCGCGGCCGGGAAGAGTGGATGATCCCGATCCTGATGGCGCTGTTCGCCGCAGGCGGCACCATCTACGGCATGGCCGAAGAGTCGCTGCCTTTCTACACCCTGCTGGTGCCGGTGATGATGGCCGCCCGCTTCGACCCAGTGGTCGCCGCGGCAACCGTATTGCTGGGCGCGGGTATCGGTACTCTCGGTTCTACCATCAACCCGTTTGCGACCGTTATTGCCGCCAACGCCGCGGGTATCTCCTTCACCGACGGTATCTGGCTGCGCGTCGCCATGCTGGTCGCCGGTTGGTTGCTCTGCGTTGCCTACGTCATGCGTTACGCCAAGATGGTGCGCAGCGATCCGAGCAAATCCCTGGTAGCTGACAAGTGGGAAGAGAACCGTGCCCACTTCCTTGGCAACAAGAGCGACCAGATGCTGGAGTTCACCCTGACCCGTAAAATCGTGCTGGGTATCTTCGTCGCCGCCTTCGCCGTGATGATCTACGGTGTGGCCGTGCTGGGCTGGTGGATGGCGCAGATCTCCGGTGTGTTCCTGGCTGCCGCCATCATCGTTGGTCTCATCTCCCGCATGAGCGAAGAGGAGCTAACCTCCAACTTTATCGACGGTGCCCGCGACCTGCTGGGTGTGGCGCTGATCATCGGTATCGCCCGCGGTATCGTGGTAGTGATGGATAACGGCATGATCACTCACACCATTTTGCACAGTGCAGAAGGGATCGTGACCGGCCTCTCTACCATCGTCTTTATCAACGTGATGTTCGTGCTGGAAGTGGTGCTCTCCTTCCTGGTGCCGTCCTCCTCCGGTCTGGCCGTCCTGACCATGCCGATCATGGCGCCTCTGGCCGACTTCGCCAACGTGGGCCGCGATCTGGTGGTGACTGCTTACCAGTCTGCCTCCGGTCTGGTGAACCTGGTGACCCCGACCTCCGCCGTGGTCATGGGCGGTCTGGCCATCGCCAAGGTGCCTTATGTGCGCTGGCTGAAGTGGGTGGCTCCGCTGCTCGGTATCCTGACCGTGCTGATCGTGGTCTGCCTGAGCCTGGGCGCCGTGCTCTCCTGAGGGATAACAAGCAAGATGAAACGGGAGCCTGCGGGCTCCCGTTTTTTATGGGCGCAAGAAGTGATGGACAGAAAATAGCAGGCAACAAAAAGGCGACCCGCAGGTCGCCTCGATGTATTTGGGGGGAATGGCTTAGCGGGCCTGCGCCAGCGTGCGCACCACGGCGGCATGGGCCTGACGGGTACGGCTGATATGGCGCGGCGCGACCAGCACCACGTCATTGCCTGCGACGGCGCCCATGATCTCGGGATTGGCGTTGCGATCCAGCAGGCGAGCCACCACGGTGGCGGCCCCCGGAGTGGTGTGGATCAGCACCATCTGCTGGTTGTGTACCACTTCGCGCACCATGTCGTGGATCGAGCGGGTGCTGCCGGCGGGCTCCAGCTGCTCATCGACCAGGGTGTAGACCTTCTTGCCGTTGGCATTTTGGGCCTTGGCCACGCCGAGGCGGCGCAGCAGGCGGGAGATGGTGGATTGGCTGATGTCGGCAAAGCCGCGCTCCGACAGCTCGCGGCGGATCTCTTCCTGGGTGCTGTAGCAGTGCTGACCGATGATCTGGCGACAGGCATCCAGCTGGGCCAGATCGGGCTCTTGGGCAACGGGACGACTGAGGGTTTTGACCACGGCGAATTCCTTTGATGATGACCGGAGGTAAACGCGCGATATCTGCCATAGCTGTCAGTTATCAGGCAAAAACACTGATAATCCATCTATATGCAGGGAATGAGCGGGCATTACCATCTTGCGATGGCAAATTATAGCTGACTGGAAATTCGGTGATGTGACAGGGTTCAAAAATGGGCCCCGCAGGGCCCAATCAGATATCAGTAACGCTCGCTGACGATGTCCTGAGTGAAGGACTTCTCGCAATATTTGCACTTCATCCGTACCACGCCTTTCACTTCGCGCACCCGGAAGTAGCTGTCTACCGGCTCGTTGTGGGAGATGCAGTTGGAGTTGGGGCAGTGGAACACCCCGGCGATGAACTCCGGCAGCTCCAGCTGGTGCTTCTTCACCACATTGAAGTCTTCGATGATGTTGACGGTCGCTTTCGGGGCGAACAGCGCCAGCTGGTTGGCCTGCTGTTCGGTCAGACGGGTGTTCTCAATCTTGATGAGATCCTTCTTGCCCAGCGCACCGGATTTCAGGTTGAAGCCGACGGTGATCCGCTCCTGGGTTTCGACCAGCTGGAACAGCTTGAGGATCTTGATGCCCTGGCCAGCGGGGATGTGATCGATGACGGAGCCGTGACGGATGGCTTCGACTTGCAGTTGGTTCTTGTCAGACATGATATTCCCCTAAGCTCAAACAGTTTCGTTCAGTACCAGTGCCAGCAGCGCCTGGCGTGCATAGACCCCGTTCTCCGCCTGCTGGAAGTAGCAAGCGTGGGGAGTCTTGTCGACCGCCACATCGATCTCGTCGACGCGGGGCAGGGGATGCAGGATCTTCATGGTGGGCTTCGCCCCTTCCAGAGTCGCCAGCTCCAGAATGAACTTGGCGGCCATGTGCTTGTATTCGGTCTCGTCGAAGCGCTCTTTCTGGACGCGGGTCATGTAGAGGATGTCCAGCTCCGGCATCACCTCTTCCATGGTCTGGTGGACGCTGAACTGGATGCCCTTCTCTTCCAGCTCTTCGCAGATGTAGTCCGGCATCGCCAGCGCTTCCGGGGAGATGAAGAAGAAGCGGCAGTTGAACAGGCTGAGGGCCTGAGCCAGCGAGTGCACGGTGCGGCCATATTTCAGGTCACCGACGAAGGCGACGTTGAGGTTGTCCAGACGACCCTGGGTCTCATGGATGGTGAACAGGTCGAGCAGGGTCTGGCTCGGATGCTGGTTGGAGCCGTCGCCGCCGTTGATGACCGGCACGCGAGAGAACTCGGAGGCCAGACGGGCGGCACCCTCTTTCGGGTGGCGCATCACCACCGCATCCGAGTAGGAGCCGATGATCTTGATGGAGTCAGCCAGCGTCTCGCCCTTCTTGGCGCTGGTGTTGCCACCGTCGGCGAAGCCGATGATGTTGCCGCCAAGGCGCTGTACCGCGGTCTCGAACGAGAGGCGGGTGCGGGTGGAGGCTTCGAAGAAGCAGCTGGCAACCAGCTTGTCTTTCAACAGGCTGGTGTCAGGTTCAGCCTTCAACCGTTGTGCGGTTGAGACTACCAGTTCCATTTCTGACCGGGTCAGGTCCGAAATGGAGATGACATGTTTCTTATAGAGTGGATTGGTCATCGTCTGCATTCCCTTTGACATCATTGGAGGTTTTTCGGGCACAAAAAAAAGCCCCTGAAACAGGGGCTTTTTTTAAAAATAACTGGGGATCTTTGGGGTGGGAACCGGAAACAACGGGGCCGCTCTGGTGCGCACCACCCGTCTGCAAGGCTGTTTTCTGAATCAAAAACTGCATCGTTTCGTCCCGACCTTTTTCAAAACCGGACAGATTATAGGGCCGCTTTTTTAATTGTCAAAATTTTATTTACGATGCCAATTTCAGCATGAAAAACGTTTAAGTGGCGGAAACATGACGACAAATCCACACTTTGTGCGTCTCTTGCAGCGATTCCCCATCGCGGGCCATGGCGCGCAAATAACCGAGTCTGTGGTGCCCTTCCAGCAGGCAGTAGGGGCGGGGCAGGGGATGACCGTTCGGGTAGCTGGAACCCTCTTCCGGCACCAGCACGATGACAGGTTCGGGCCAGGTGCCTTCGCTCAGCATCTTCTCGCCGAGCCAGGAGCGACGCACATAGCGGTTGCTGCGCAGCATCTCGCCCCAGCGCTCGATCACCTCCATATGGCGGGAGTCCACCTGATCCACCAGTTGCACGGTGGGCCAGCTTTCACAGGTGAACTGATGGTTGGCGAGATCGATAAAGCTCCAGTTGGACTCAAAACCGCGCCAATGGCGGTAAATCCACTGGGAAAGCACATTTTCAGGAATAAAGGGCACCAGCGGCGCGACCCGTTCAAGATAGGCGGGCAGGGACTCTGTCTTGCGTTCATCCCTGAAGTTGAGGGGCGCCAGTTGTTGGAGCAGTCGGTAATTGAGCATAAGTGGCCTCCCGGTACCTGATTTCACCCTACCCCCATTTATGTCCCATTCCTACCCCGGCAGGGCTGCAAATACAGCAAGTTACCCCGCTTTGCTGCACAAACAAGCGCGACTTGTTCGGGATTTGTGCAATCGCATCGAAAGCGTAAAAAAAGCCTTTACCTTTGATCTCCACTTTGTATACTACGCCTCGTTTGTTGCAGGGGCGTAGTTCCAATTGGTAGAACAGCGGTCTCCAAAACCGATGGTTGCGGGTTCGAGTCCTGCCGCCCCTGCCATTTTCAGAAAGGCCAGCTCATTGAGCTGGCCTTTCGCATTTCCGGCGTTCGCCAATTTATCCCTCTCTCCTTTCTCTTCTCCTTCTTGCCGCTAGCCCTCGGTGACTGTGGCCACATTGATCTCGATGTCTGCCGCAAGAGCGTTCAATGTGCAGCAACCCGCTGTTTCAGCACGGTGACCAGCCGCTGGTGGCGGGCGGGGAGCGGCCACTCGGCGCGGTAGATCAGCCAGAGGGTGTCGATCACTTCAATGCTGCTCTGGATCACCCGGATCTTCTCCTGCTGGGCAAAGGCGGTGACGGCGAAGCGGGGCAGCACGGTAAAGCCGAGGCCGCGGGCGACCGGTTCCAGGATCAGGCCGATCTGGTTGGTAAAGCCGCGCAGCGGGATCTCGTCAACGCGCTGGCCGGGGTAGCGTCGTCCCAACAGGCGTTGTGCCATGCTGTGGCCATCCGGGTGGTCGATAAAGCCGAGCTGACAGAGGTGCTGCCAGCTCTGCTCCTCGCCATCGTTGGGTACCACCAGACAGAGGGGTTCGCGGGCAAAGGGCTCGGCGGCGATGCTGGGGTGCTCCGGCGGTTGATCCACCAGTCCCAGATCGCTGCGCCCTGCCAGCACGGCCTGCACTATGTCGGGGGTGGGGGCAAAGCGGTGCTGGATGGTGAGTCCGGGGTGCTCCTGTTGCTGGTCGAGCAGCAGGGGATAGAGCAGCAGGCCAATGCTGCCCGGGGTGGACAGGATGATGGCGCCGCGGTGAGGGTCATCGTCCGAGAGGCGCGCTCGCAGCTGTTCGGCGGCTTGCGCCTGCTGGCGGGCGAAGTCGAGCAGCACCAGCCCGCGCGGAGTGAGCTCCAGCTGACGGGGCTTGCGCAGCAGCAGGGTGCCAAATTCGGCCTCGAGGCGCGAGATATGCTGACTGACGGCGGCCTGGGTGAGATCCAGCCGCTCGGCGGCGCGGGTAAAGCTGCCGGTTTCATGCACCACCACCAGGGTATGGAGCCAGAGTGGATTAACCATAAATTTAATTTATGCCTTCCATTAGTTTGACCTTATTTTTCATTATGTCGCCCCTTCCTATCATGTCACCTGTTTCCCACACACAATTTCAAGGTGACGTATGACCTATCCACGCAACTTCTCCCACATCGGCATCACGGTGACTGACCTCGACAAAGCGGTCGAGTTCTATACCAAGGTGATGGGCTGGTATCTCATCATGCCGGCCACCACAATCAGCGAGGATGACTCTGCCATCGGCGTGATGTGTAACGACGTGTTTGGCCCGGGCTGGGGCTCCTTCCGCATCGCCCACCTCTCCACCGGCGACAAGATTGGCATCGAGCTGTTCGAGTTCCCCAACAGCGAGCAGCGCGAAAACAACTTCGAATTCTGGAAGACCGGAGTGTTCCACTTCAGCGTGCAGGATCCGGATGTCGAGGGGCTGGCGGCGCGCATCGTCGCGGCGGGCGGCAAGCAGCGGATGCCGGTGCGCGAGTACTACCCGGGCGAGAAGCCCTACCGCATGGTCTACATGGAAGATCCCTTCGGCAACATCATCGAGATCTACAGCCACAGCTATGAGCTGACCTACTCCGCCGGTGCATATCAGGGGTAAGTGACAGGCCGCCTTCGGGCGGCCTGCTGCTTTGTTGTTACAAGAGTCAGTAGCATGGAATAGCGATCTGGTTCACACGAATAGCGCGTTCTGTTGTTGATAGATTGGAAAATATACAGATTCACTAAAGTCTGTTCATATTGCGGCCGATAGCCTTTGATACATCAGGGTTTTCCCTGCCTGACACAACAACAAGGATTCGTCGTCATGACCCTCTCTCTGCGCGGCAAGCTGCTGGCCACCAGTCTTGGCGTAGTGCTGCTGATGGCATCACTGCTCGGCATCGTTGCCTTTCACACCCTAAAATCCCGCACCATGAGCGCCATCCAGAGCGAGGCGGTCAACTATGGCCACGCCTACTCGGTCGCCATCGGCGAATGGATGACGGATCGCAAGAACACCGTCCATGCGCTGGTCAACCTGATCAGCGATAACCCCCAAGCCGAGCTGGTGCCGCACCTGAAGCAGGCCTACACCTCCGGTGGGTTCGGGCTTACCTATTTTGGCTCCGCGCAGGGGGTGATGACCCGGCAGGATCCCTCCCTCAACACCGGCAACTATGACCCACGCGAGCGCCCCTGGTATCAGGATGCGGTGAAGGCGGGGCAGCTCATCGTCACTGCCCCCTATGTCAGCGTCACCATGCAGAAGCTGGTGGTCACCCTCTCCGAGCCGGTACGCCATCAGGGCGAGCTGGTCGGTGCCGTGGGGGCCAACCTGGCGCTCGACAAGCTGATCGACGAAGTGTTGGCGATGAAGGTGCAGGGTGAGGGCTACGCCATGCTGCTCGACAGCAGCGGCCTCATCGTCGGCCATCCGCAGAAGGATTTGGCGCTCAAGCCCATCGCCGAGCTGGCGCCGGGACTCTCGGCCGCCACCTTCCAGCAGTGGGGCCGTGAAAACAGCGAGCTGCACGCCGCCACCCTCGACGGGCGGGATGTGCTGCTGGCGGTACAACCGGTACCGGGCACCGACTGGCTGCTGGCCATGGTGATGTATCGCGATGTGCTGGAGGCGCCGCTCAGCAGCCTGCTGTGGGAGCTGGTGGGGTTGACCCTGGTGCTGATGCTGGTGTTCAGCGCCCTGCTCACCGCCACCTTCAAATACCTGTTCGCCGATCTCGGTCGGGTCGCGCACGCTCTGCACGACATCGCCCACGGCGAGGGGGATCTCACCGTTCACATCAACACCCACAGCAAGGATGAGGTGGGTCAGCTGGCCCAGAACTTCAACCAGTTCGTGGCGCGGCTGCACGGCATCGTCAGCCGGTTGCGGGATGTGACCGTCGAGCTGGCGGCACAGTCTCGCGCTCAGGCGGCCGGGGCGCAGGCCCGTAGTCAGCGGGTACGCCAGCAGCAGGACGAGATCGTGATGGTGGCGACCGCGGTGACCGAGATGGCTTCCGCTACCCAGGAGATCGCCGGTAACGCCGAGTTTGCCGCCACCACCGCCACCGATGCGGTCGCACTGGCGGTCGCCGGCCAATCCCAGGTTGGCCAGAGTCAGCGCAGCATTACCGGTCTGGCGGACGAAGTGGCCGATGCCAGCCAGATCATCAACGAGCTCGACAGCCATGCCCAGAAGATCAGCGGCATTCTGGCGACCATCAGCGGCATCGCCGAGCAGACCAACCTGCTGGCGCTCAACGCCGCCATCGAGGCGGCCCGGGCCGGTGAGCAGGGCCGCGGCTTCGCGGTAGTGGCGGACGAGGTGCGGGTGCTGTCACGCCGCACCCACGACTCCACCGACGAGATCCAGCAGATGATCGAGACCCTGCAGCAGACCACCCGTCGCGCCGTGGGTGGCATGGAGACCAGCCGTCAGCTGGCGGGTACCAGCGTCGAGGATGCGGAAGCGGCCAACCAGAGCCTTGCCCGGATCAACGAGGCGATCGGCTCCATCAGCGACATGGCGACCCAGATCGCCGCAGCGGCCGAGGAGCAGACTTCGGTGACCGGCGAGATCAGCCGCAATACCGAGAATATCCGCCACGTCTCGCAAGAGCTTGCCGAGCAGGCGGGCAACGAGGCGGCGCAGGCGGCCGAGCTCAAGTCGCTGACCGAGCGGCTGGAGCAGGAGATCGGCCGCTTCCGGCTCTGACATCCCGCCACGCCAGCAACAGAAAGGGCAGCCCGCGGGCTGCCCTTTGTTATTTCACGACTGGCTTAAGGGGTCTGCTTGACCCAGATAAGCTGGTCGGTGGCAAAGCCCAGCCCCTTGGCCTTGGCGATCAGCGCGTCAACCTTCTCCTTGGGCGGATTGGGGGAGCGGGAGAGGATCCAGAGGTAGTCGTGGTTGTAGCTGGTCACCAGCGAGAGCTGGTAATCGGGGTCGAGATCGATGACGTTGTAGCCGCCGTAGAAGGGGCCGAAGAAGCTCACCTTGAGCCGCGCCTCGTCAGGGCTGCCGACGAAGTAGGCCTTGCCCTCGGCCTCGCGCCAGCTGCCATCGCTCTGCTTGCCGCGGTTGAGCACCTTGACGCCGCCATCGTCACGCAGGCTGTAGGTGGCGCTCACCTGCTCCAGCCCCCGCTCGAAGCTGTGGTCGAGGCGGGCAATCTCATACCAGGTGCCAAGATAGCGGTCGAGCTGGAAGCCGGTGACGGGGCGAATGCCGTCGGCAATCCCGGTACAGGCCGTCAGCAGTAAAGCGGTGAACAGGCAAAGCAGTGAACGCATAAGTAATCCCTCTGTTGTTATCCCTCGATGATGCGCAGCTGACCATCCCGGAAGCGGGAGGCCTGATCCGTCGGCGTGCTGCCGAAGAAGCGCTTGTACTCCCGACTGAACTGGGAGTTGCTCTCGTAACCGACTCTGGCCGCCGCGGTGCCCGCCTTGATGCCGTCGTGCAGCATCATCATCCGCGCCTTGTGGAGGCGAAACGACTTGATGTACTGCAGCGGCGAGGTTGCGGTGACCGCCTTGAAGTGGTGGTGAAAGGCGGAGACGCTCATGTTCACCTCCCGCGCCAGCTCCTCCATGGTGAGGTTGTCGGCATAACGGGACTCTATCATACGCAGCACCCGGGCGATCTGGCCCACATGGTTGTGGCGATTGGCGAGCGCCTGCAGCGCCGGGCCGCCCCCCTCGGTGAGGGCGTGGAACAGCATCTCCCGCACCGTCTGCGGCCCCAGCACCCTGGCGTGCAGCGGGTTGTCCATCAGCTCGATCAGTCGCTCGGCGGCGCAGAACATGGTTTCCGACAGGGGGACCGAGTGGACGCCGCTCTTTTGCGGCGCGGGGGCGGGCAGGGCATCGCCCAGCTCCAGCAGCAGCTCTTGCAGGGTTACCAGATCGATCTCGATGGTAAAACCGATAAGCGGCTGCTCGGGGGAGGCGAAGCACTCGCACTCGCAGGGCAGCGGCAGGGTCATCAGCAGATAGTGGTTGGGGTCGTAGCGAAACACCTGATCCGCCAGATAACCCACCTTGTGCCCCTGCAGGATTACGATCATCCGCGGTTGGTAGAGCACCGGGGTGCGGCCATGGTGTTCGGTGGTATAGATGAGGTTGACCTGTTTCACAGGTGATGGGGTGATGCCGGGGGCGGTGACGTGGCGGGTCAATCTGGTTGCGAGGTCGCTGTAACGGTTTTGCATGGGCGCTCTTTGATTGGACAGTTCCAGTTTTTGCTGCTTTGTAGAAATAGGCAAGAATCAAGCAGGATGTTGTCTTGATGGTAGGGTTGTTCTGGAGAAAAATGCAATCACGATTTCGCGGCCAAGCCGCCCTGACTATCAGAAGAAGGCAATGTCGATGAACAACTTTACTCTCCATACCCCGACCAAAATCCTGTTCGGCCAAGGGCAGATCGCCCAGTTGCGCGAGCAGCTCCCGAGCGATGCCCGCGTCATGATCACCTATGGCGGCGGCAGCGTGGTACGCAGCGGCTTGCTGGAGCAGATCCGTAACGAGCTGGCTGGCATGACCCTGTTTGAATTTGGCGGCATCGAACCGAACCCGGCCTACGAGACCCTGATAGGGGCCGTGGAGCTGGCTCGTGCCGAGCGGGTCGACTTCCTGCTCGCCGTTGGTGGTGGTTCCGTGCTCGATGGCACCAAGTTTATCGCTGCTGCCGCGCACTACGATCTGGCCAAGGATCCCTGGCACATTCTCGAGACCGTCGGCAGCGAAGTGCGTTCCGCCATCCCGCTTGGTTCCGTGCTGACCCTGCCGGCGACCGGTTCCGAAATGAACATGGGCGCGGTCATCACCCGTCGCAGCAGTGGCGACAAGGTGCACTTCTTCTCGCCGTTCGTGATGCCGCGCTTCGCCGTGCTGGATCCGGTGCTCACCTACACCCTGCCCGAGCGTCAGGTGGCGAACGGGGTAGTGGATGCTTTTGTCCACATCGTGGAGCAGTACCTCACCTATCCGGTCAATGCCAAGGTGCAGGATCGCTTCGCTGAAGGCTTGCTGCTGACCCTGATCGAAGAGGGCCCCAAGGCGCTGGCCGAACCGCACAACTATGAGGTGCGCGCCAACATCATGTGGAGCGCCACCATGGCGTTGAACGGCCTGATCGGCGCCGGTGTGCCGCAGGATTGGGCCACCCATATGCTGGGTCACGAGCTGACTGCCCTGCACGGCCTCGACCACGCCCAGACTCTGGCGGTGGTGCTGCCTGCCCTGCTGCAGGCCAAGCGCAAACAGAAACATGCCAAGCTGCTGCAATACGCAGATCGGGTGTGGGGCTTGAACAGCGGCAGCGAAGCGGAGCGCATCGATGATGCCATCGCCGCGACCCGCGACTTCTTCGAGCAGATGGGGGTCAAGACCCGACTGCGCGACTACGGTCTGAAAGATCTGGGTATCGACACCCTGATCGGCAAGCTGGGGGAGCACGGTATGACTGCCATCGGCGAGCACGGCGACATCGATCTGGTGCAGAGCCAGCATATTTATGAAGCGGCCTGGTAAGGGCCGCCAATCGGTGCCAAACGGGCGAAACGATTGAATTGCCGGGGCCCTCTCCCGCCATCTGGCGGCTGAGCGGCCCCGCTTTTGTTGGGAAAATGTTACTTTTCGGCGTTTCGCTGCGAGAAGTGAGACGAAAGCGGATTTCGTAAGAACAAAAAACGCTAAGATAGAGGGCCGGTAAAACATTTTTTTTGACTGGTTGGATCACTTTTTTCAGCCGTTTTTACTGGTATAAGCCTCTAATTTGGTTTGTTTTTTTTAATCGTAGCCAGGGATGGGCTGAATTCTGTACGAGTGCCGTCGGGACTGCGGTTGTAATAAAACTCCAAAATTTGATACTAATCACCTTCGCGCCTGAAAAGCGGGGGCCTGACCATGACAGGAGGTTGAGGTAAAGCCTACTGATTTTCATAACAAAGAGCCCTGGACCTGCACTTTGGTCATGTCTTGTTTCGTCAGAAGTGAGACACTGGGCAGCGATTGTTTATTAACCATCAGGGAATAGTCATGCAGATTGGAATACCGAGAGAGAGTCTCGCCGGTGAGACCCGGGTCGCAGCGACCCCGGCTACCGTCGAGCAGCTGAAAAAGCTCGGCTTCGAGGTCGCCATCGAGACCGGCGCAGGCCTGTCGGCCAGCTTCGATGATGCCGCCTTCGAGGCTGCCGGTGCCAGCGTGGTGCCGAATGTCTGGCAAGCCGACCTTATCTTCAAGGTCAATGCGCCGACCGATGCCGAGATCGCACAAATTAAAGATGGCGCCACTCTGGTGAGCTTCATCTGGCCGGCCCAAAACCCTGAGCTGGTCAAGAAGCTGTCCGAGCGCAACATCAATGTGATGGCGATGGATATGGTGCCGCGGATCTCCCGTGCCCAGTCCCTCGATGCCCTCTCCTCCATGGCCAACATCGGTGGCTATCGCGCCGTGGTTGAAGCTGCGCACCAGTTCGGTCGCTTCTTCACCGGTCAAATCACCGCAGCCGGTAAAGTGCCGCCTGCCAAGGTACTGGTGATCGGTGCCGGTGTTGCCGGTCTGGCTGCCATCGGTACTGCCGGTTCCCTTGGCGCCATCGTGCGTGCCTTCGACACCCGTCTGGAAGTGGCCGAGCAGATCGAATCCATGGGTGGGGAATTCCTCAAGCTGGACTTCGGTGGCGAAGACGGCGCATCCAGCGATGGTTACGCCAAAGTTATGTCCGATGAGTTCATCAAGGCCGAGATGGAGCTGTTTGCCCAGCAGGCCAAAGAGGTGGATATCATCATCACCACCGCCCTGATCCCGGGCAAGCCGGCTCCCAAGCTGATCACCAAAGAGATGGTCGACAGCATGAAGCCGGGCTCCGTCATCGTGGACATGGCCGCTCAGGCTGGCGGTAACTGTGAATACACAGTGCCGGGTGAACTGCATGTCACCGCCAACGGCGTCAAGGTGATCGGTTACACCGATCTGCCGGGTCGTCTGCCTGCCCAATCCTCCCAGCTCTACGGTACCAACCTGGTCAACCTGATGAAGCTGATGTGCAAGGAGAAGGACGGCAACGTTGCCATCGACTTCGAAGACGTGGTTCAGCGCAACATGACGGTGATCCAGGCCGGTGAAGTGACCTTCCCGCCGCCCGCCATCTCCGTCTCTGCTGCCCCGCAGAAACCGGCCGCCGCCAAACCGGCAGCCAAGAAGGAAGAGGCCAAGCCTTCCAACAAGAAGTTCGTGTTCGGTGCTCTCGGCATCGCCGCCTTCGGCTGGATTGCGTCCGTTGCCCCGGCAGCCTTCCTCTCCCACTTCACCGTATTCATCCTGGCCTGTGTGGTTGGTTACTACGTGGTGTGGAACGTATCGCACGCCCTGCACACGCCGCTGATGTCGGTCACCAATGCCATCTCCGGCATTATCGTGGTCGGTGCCCTGCTGCAGATCGGGCAAGGGTCGACTCTGGTTACCGCATTGGCCTTCATCGCCGTGCTGATTGCCAGTATCAACATCTTCGGCGGCTTCACCGTCACTCAGCGCATGCTGAAGATGTTCCGTAAGGATTAAGGGGGTTTAACGTGTCTCAAGGACTGGTAACAGCATCCTATATCGTTGCCGCCGTGCTCTTCATCCTCAGTCTCGCGGGACTGTCGAAGCAAGAGACGGCCAAGCATGGCAACCTGTTCGGTATCGCGGGTATGGCTATCGCCCTGCTCGCCACCGTATTCAACCCGGAGACCAGTGGCGTTCACTGGATCATCCTGGCCATGGTGATCGGCGGTGCCATCGGCGTGCGTCTGGCACTCAAGGTCGAAATGACCGAGATGCCAGAGCTGGTGGCCGTGCTGCACAGCTTCGTGGGTATGGCGGCAGTGCTGGTGGGCTTCAACAGCTTCATCGATCTGCACCCCTCTGCACCTGCTGAGGTCGTCGTCTCCGTCGGTTCCAACCTGGATGCCACGCTGGCAGCCGCCCGTGCGGCGTTCGAGCAGGCCAACAGCGTTGCTCAGGTCGAGCACCTGACCGGCGCCATGCTGAACATCCATCTGGTCGAGATCTTCCTGGGCGTCTTCATCGGTGCCGTAACCTTCACCGGTTCCGTGGTTGCCTTCGGCAAACTGCGTGGTCTCATCTCCTCCAAGCCGCTGATGCTGCCGCACCGCCACAAGCTGAACCTGCTGGCCGTGGTCGCCTCGCTGGCGCTGATGGTCTACTTCGTCAACGCGGGCGGCTCTACCTTCGCCCTGCTGGTGATGACCCTGATCGCCTTCGCCTTCGGCTGGCATCTGGTTGCCTCCATCGGTGGCGCCGACATGCCGGTGGTGGTCTCCATGCTGAACTCCTACTCCGGTTGGGCGGCAGCGGCGGCGGGCTTCATGCTCTCCAACGACCTGCTGATCGTCACCGGCGCTCTGGTGGGCTCCTCCGGTGCGATCCTCTCTTACATCATGTGCAAGGCGATGAACCGCTCCTTCATCTCCGTGATCGCCGGTGGCTTCGGCTCCGATGGCGTGGCCTCCACGGCTGATCAGGAGATGGGCGAATACCGCGAAACCAGCGCCGAGGAAGTGGCTGACCTGCTGAAGAACTCCAGCTCCGTCATCATCACCCCGGGCTACGGTATGGCGGTGGCGCAGGCCCAGTATCCGGTGGCTGAAATCACCCAGAAGCTGCGTGATCGTGGCGTCAAGGTGCGCTTCGGTATCCACCCGGTTGCCGGTCGTCTGCCTGGCCACATGAACGTGCTGCTGGCGGAAGCGAAAGTCCCGTATGACATCGTTCTGGAAATGGACGAGATCAACGACGACTTCGCCGATACCGACACCGTGCTGGTGATCGGTGCCAACGACACCGTCAACCCGGCCGCGATGGAAGATCCGGGCAGCCCGATCGCCGGTATGCCGGTACTGGAAGTGTGGAAAGCGCAGAACGTCATCGGCTTCAAGCGCTCCATGAACACTGGTTATGCCGGTGTCCAGAACCCGCTGTTCTTCAAGGAAAATACCCAGATGCTGTTTGGCGATGCCAAGGCCAGCGTCGAGGCAATCCTGAAAGCACTGTAAGTGCCACTCAGAGACTGGATATCAAGGAGGCTTCGGCCTCCTTTTTTATTGCTCATCCCTTGTATATCCTCAATCCATACGGACCATGAGGGATCTCCATGATGTGGTGTCAGGGTTGGCGAAGGATCGGGTTGTACGGCTGGCTGCTGGCCTTCCTGTTTGGTGCTGGTTCGGCCGTAGCGGCGGACGAGCCGCCGACTCTGACGCTGCTGACCGAGCTGTGGCCCCCTTATGTGATGCGTGGTGACAATGGCGAGCTGGCTGGCGCCGATCTCGATCTGGCCTGTACCGTGTTGCGTCAGATGGGTTATCGCACCGAAATCAGGGTGCTGCCCTGGAAGCGGGTTCTGCAGCAGGCCCGTCTCAGACGGGGGGATGCGGTAGTCGACGTCTTCTTTGAACCTTCCCGCCAGCACTGGCTTCACTACCCCGAAGAGCCGCTCTCTTACAGCGGCGAAGTGCTCTTCTATCCGACGGCTCGTCCGGTGGATTTCAAGCAGCTCTCCGACCTCAAGGGGCTGCGGATAGGTATTCAGGAAGATTATGCCTACAGCCCCGATTTTCTGACCGATCCCGGGGTGATCCGGATGCCGATGACGGGGGAGGGGAATGCCATCAAACAGCTGCATCTGATGATGGCCGGTCGGTTGGACGGGGTGGTGCTCAACGAGCGGGTCGGTCGTTATCTGCTGCACACTCAGGGGTTGCAGGATCAGGTGAACCACGGCTCGCGCCTGCTGACCGACGACAACCGCAACTTCCTCGCGTTTACCCACAAGCCCGGCCACGACCAGCTGGCTATCCGCTTCTCCTCTGCCCTCAAGGCATTCAAACAGACTCCCGCCTACAAGCAACTGCTGGCCCGCTATCACCTCTGAGTTGCCGCCCTGCTGTGCGCAGCTTCACAATTTGTCGCACTTTGTTAAAAGGTGGGCATAATGGCGAACAAAAAGGGGATGCCGCTCAACATTAGTTGATCTTGTTGATAGTAGAATCAACTGCGGTTTACTCAAAGTTACTCATATATGTCCACAGCAGCCACCACTGACCAGATCAATTCGTTAACGGATGAAGAACGTCATCTGATCGCCAGTTTTGAGCCCGCGGTCGAGGCGCTGGCCGCGCTGTTTGGCGCAGGGTGCGAGGTGGTGTTGCATGCGTTCGATACGCTGGATGCATCGGTCATCAAGATTGCCAACGGCCATGTCACCGGTCGTCGGGAGGGGGCGCCGGTCACCGACTTTGCCCTCAACCGCTTGCAGGGGGAGGCGGGCAGCCAGTGGAGTAGCTACTTCAGCCGTACCCGCGACGGGACGCTGATGAAGTCCTCCTCCATCACCATCAGCAACCGGCAGGGCAAGCCCATCGGCATGCTCTGCGTGAACTTCAGTCTTGATACCTCCCTTGGCAGTCTGCTCGATACTTTTGCGCTGCCAGCGGCACCGGCGCCGCTCAACAACGAGACCTTTGCCAGCTCGGTGGACGATCTGGTGACCCAGGTGATTGAGAAGGTGGATCGGGATGATTCGCTCTCCTGTACGGTGCGCAACAAGGAGATAGTGACCCGGCTCTTCGACATGGGGATCTTCGAGATCAAGGAGGCGGCCCAGCTGGTTGCCCGGATGCTCGGCATCTCCCGTCATACTGTTTATCTGCATATCCGCAACCACAAGGCGGATCTGAACAAGCAATAACTGCCTGCGGGCACCCTGAACATGAGAAACACTGCGATGAAAGCACAATGGACCGACTTTATTACCCTGCTCAAGCGTGAAGTGGTGCCGGCCCTGGGCTGTACCGAGCCGATGTCGGTGGCGCTGGCGGCGGCCAACTGCCGCAAGCTGCTGGGGGAGACCCCGACCCGCATCAGCGTCTGGGTCAGTGGCAATCTGTTCAAGAACGGCATGGGGGTCGGGGTGCCGGGTACCGGCATGATCGGTCTGCCGGTGGCCGCTGCGGTCGGCATCACAGGGGGCAATCCCAATGCCGGGCTGGAGGTGCTCAAGACCCTCACACCAGAACAGGTGGAAGCGGCCAAGACGTTGCTGCCGGTGATCAAGGTGGATGTTAAGGATGTGCCGGACGTGCTCTACGCCGAGGTGCTGGCCGAAGTTGAAGGGCACAGTGCCCGGGTGGTGATCTGTACCGACCACACCCGCATCATCCTGATGGAGAAGGATGGCGAGGTGCTGATGGAGCAGGCCAGTGCCCCCGGCGTGCAGATCCAGCCAGCCAAATCCGCCAAACCGGCCATGACCCTGCGGGAGATCGTCGATTTTGCATTGGAAGTGCCGCTGGCGGAGATCGACTTTATCCGCGAGGCCGCCACCATGAATCAGGCGCTGGCAGATGAAGGGTTGCAGGGTTACGGCCTGAAGATTGGCAAGATCCTTACCGAGCAGGTGGAGCGCAAGCTGCTCTCCGATGACCTGATGACCCTGGCGATGCGCCTCTCCTCCGCTGCCTCCGATGCGCGGATGGATGGCGCCATGCTGCCCGCCATGTCCAACTCCGGTTCCGGTAATCAGGGCATTGCCGCCACCATGCCGGTGGTCGCGGCCGCCCGCTTCCTCAAGGCGAGCGACGAGCAGCTGACCCGGGCACTGGTGATGAGCCATCTGGTGGCCATCTACATCAAGACCTATCAGAACAAGCTGTCGGCCCTCTGTGCCGCCAGTACCGCCGCGATGGGATCTGGTGCCGCCATCACCTGGCTGCTGGGCGGCCAGTATCAGCAGATCAGCCACTGCATCAACAACATGGTTGGCGATGTCTCCGGCATCATCTGCGACGGCGCGGGCAGCGCCTGCTCCATGAAGGTCTCCACCTCCACCTCGGCGGCGGTTAAGTCTTCGCTGATGGCTATCAACAACCTGCATGTCCCCCAGAGCGAGGGGATCGTCTCCGACGATGTGGACCAGACTATCGCCAATCTGGGCCGCCTCTCCAAAGAGGGGATGCTGGATACCGACATCGAAATCATCAACATCATGCGAGCGAAACAGCAGAAGCAGTGAATCTGTGACAAGGGGGCGATAGACCCCCTTGTTCTTGTCACGACGGCGCAGACTGTCTGACACGGTTGCCAGGGCAAGCATGGCGCTTGCTCTTGTTTCTCGGGCCCAAGCCCGCTTTTTGGGGAGTCATACCATGACATTTAGCGTTATCGGCAATCTGGCCATCGCCGCCATCTTGCTGTTCTTTCTCTACCGGTTACAGGAAAAACATGTGAGCTTCACCCGCCGGGTCTTTGCCGGTCTGGGGCTCGGTATTCTGTTCGGCGCCGCGTTGCAACTGCTTTACGGTGCAGGTTCGCCCGTCATTGTTCAGACCATCGACTATCTGGATATCGTGGGTAGCGGCTATGTGAAGCTGCTGCAGATGATCATCATCCCGCTCATCATGGTCTCCATCATCAGCGCCATTCTCAAGCTCAATGGCGGCACTGCGCTGGGCAAGATCAGCGCCATGACCATAGGCGTGCTGATCTTCACCACCGCCATCGCCGCCGGGGCGGGCATCCTGATGTCCAACCTGTTTGGCCTGACTGCTGAAGGGCTCACCTCCGGTGCCGCCGAGAGCGCTCGTGGCGCCGCGCTGCAGACCACCCTCGGCAGCGTCGAGAGCATGTCGTTCGCCAAGATGATGCTGGAGTTCATTCCCGCCAACCCCTTCCTCGACATGACCGGGGCGCGCAAGACCTCTACCATCGCCGTAGTGATCTTCTCCATCTTCATTGGCCTCTCTGCCACCGGCATCGCCCGCAAGAAGCCGGAGATCTTCGCCAGCTTCAGCCACTTCGTGGCCGTGGCCCACGCCATCGTAATGCGAATGGTGACTCTGGTGCTGCGCCTGACCCCGTTTGGCGTACTGGCGCTGATGACCAAGGTGGTCTCCGGCTCCAACTATGCTGACATCCTCAACCTGCTCAGCTTTGTGATGGCCTCTTACGGTGCCATCGCCATCATGTTTGTCGTGCACCTGCTGCTGGTGAGCATGGTCGGCATCAACCCGCTGCGCTTCCTCAAGAAGATCACGCCGGTGCTGGCGTTTGCCTTCACCTCGCGCACCAGTGCGGGCTCCATCCCGATGAACGTGCAGACCCAGACCAAGTCGCTGGGTATTCCTGAGGGGATCGCCAACTTCGCCGCCTCCTTCGGTTCCACCATCGGCCAGAACGGCTGTGCCGGTATTTATCCGGCCATGCTGGCCGTGATGATTGCCCCGACCGTCGGGGTCAACCCGATGGATCCCGGCTTTATCATGACCCTGATCGCCATCATCACCGTCAGCTCCTTCGGGGTGGCCGGCATTGGCGGTGGCGCCACCTTTGCCGCGCTGATCGTGCTCTCCGCGCTGGACTTCCCGGTGGCGCTGGCCGGTCTGCTCATCTCCATCGAGCCGCTGATCGACATGGGCCGTACCGCGCTCAACGTTTCCGGCTCCATCACCGCAGGGACGGTGACCAGCCGCCTGATGGGCGAGACCGACATGCATGTGTTCAACAGCGATCACGAAGTGAGTCTGGACGGCGAAGAGTCCACCGTCTGATTTGCTGTCGGTTGATCTGCCCGTGGAAAGGGGCGACTCTTTCCCGTCATAGACCGCAGGGAGGGCATGCCCTCCCTGCGCCATTGAGAGGAAAAACTATGAGAATTCTGATCATCGGTGGCGAAGCCGCCGGTATGAGCGCGGCCGCCAAGGCGCGCCGACTGGCCAAAGAGGCGGAGATCGTGGTGTATGAGGCCTCCGAAGTGATCTCTTTCGGTGCCTGTGGCCTGCCTTACTTCGTCGGTGACGAGTTTCAGGAGCCCGGTTACATGGCCGAGTTCACCCCCGAGCAGTTCGCCGCCAAGGGGATCGAGGTCAAGATTGGCCATCGGGTGCTGAGCGTTGACGCAACTGCCCAGACCCTGCAGGTGGAGCACAACGGCGACACCTTCACCGATCGCTACGATCGGCTGATGATTGCCACTGGTGCCCGCGAAGTGATGCCCCCCATCCCCGGTCTGCAGCAGCAAGGGGTATTCGGTCTGCGCCGGATGGCCGACGGGCTGGCGCTTAAGGCGGCGGTGCAAGACAAGAATAATCGCCGCGCCGTGGTGATTGGCTCCGGCTTTATCGGGCTGGAGGTGGTCGAGGCGCTGGTCCATCAGGGCAAAGAGGTGCGTCTCATCGAGCTGGCGGATCGGGTCATCCCCGACGCGTTTGATGGCGAGATCACCCAGCACATCGAAACCGAACTGCGCGAGCAGGGGGTCTCCCTCCATCTGGGTGAGCGAGTTGAAGCGCTGCTGGGGGATGGCCGGGTGACCGGCGTGAGAACCAGCCAGGGCGAGTACGAGGCCGATATCGTGGTGGTCTGCACCGGGGTCAAGCCCAACACCGAGTTTCTGGCCGATACCGGCATCGAGCGGCTCGGCAACGGCGCCATCAAGGTGGATCGTCAGGGACGCAGTTCGCTCGCCAACGTCTGGTCGGCCGGTGACTGTGCCAGCGTCTGGCACAGCGTGAAGCAGCAGCAGGTCTATGTACCGCTCGCCACCATTGCCAACAAGCTGGGGCGCATGGTGGGCGAGAACCTGGCCGGTGCCGACCAGGAGTTCCCGGGTACTCTGGGTTCTGCCGCGCTCAAGGTGCTGGGGCTGGAGGCGGGCCGTACCGGCCTCTCCGAGCAGGAAGCCAAGGCGATGGGCATCGATTACCGCACCGTGGTGATCAAGGACAAGTGCCACACCAACTACTGCCCGGGTCAGTCAGACATTCACGTCAAACTGGTCTACGAGGCGGGCAGCAAACGGCTGCTGGGTGGTCAGATCCTCGGTCGCAAGGGGGCGGTCCACCGCATCGACGCGCTGGCAGTGGCCATCACCATGGGGGTGACCACCGAGCAGCTCGGCATGCTGGACTTTGCCTATGCGCCGCCCTTCTCCCGCACCTGGGATGCCCTGAACGTGGCGGGTAATGTCGCGAAGTAAGCGTTGCGATGACGGACGGCGCTGGGAAGGCGCCGTTACGTTGCCCCAGCTCTGCAGAGCAATCTGCGGGTAACAGCTGAGGGTAAATTGCAGCGATAAAAAAACCGATGCCAAGGCATCGGTTTTTTACTATTACCGGTTTATTCGCTCTCAGCTGCGGGCGAGGCGGTTTTCCGGGTAGTTCTTGGCCAGCACTTCGCGAGCATGCTTGGCCAGCTGCGGCATCTTCAGGGCGTCGTAAGATTCGACCATGATCTCCAGTGCCTTCTCGGTTTCGGCTGTGTCGGGGTAGGTTTCGACAATCAGCTTGGCCCGGTTGGCGGCCGCGACCAGTGCATCACGCTTCACGTAATACTCGGCCACGCTCAGGTCATATCGGGCCAGACGATTCTTCAGGCCAATCATGCGGGCGCGGGCATCGGCGGCATAGACGCTGTTGGGGTAGTTCTGCAGCAGGGTCTTGAAGTCCTGGAATGCCTGACGGGCATAAGCAGGGTCTTTGTCGTCCCGATCGATACCGAACAGGCTCTGGAAGAAGTTGTAATCCGCCGCCATGTTGGTCAGGCCGCGCATATAGAAGACGTAATCGATATTTTTATGCGCCGGATTGAGGCGGATAAAACGGTCGATATTGGCGATCGCCTGAGCGGTATCATCCTGCTTGTAGTAGGCATAGATGAGGTCAAGCTGCACCTGGTTGGAGTAGGCGCCGAACGGGTAGCGAGAGTCCAAAGCCTCCAGCAATTCAGTGGCTTGCACGTAATTGCCAACGTCCAGTTTGAGGCGTGCTTTCTGGTACAGGGTCTCCGGCGGTTCGTCGGGTACCTTGGGTTTGGTGCTGGAACAGCCTGTGATCAAGGTAGCGACCAAGGCGAGCGACATCAGCAGGTGAGACTTCTTTCCCATCAACAACATCCGGTCCATTTCCACGAAATTGGCAAAGTATCCGTTATGCTTGGCTAAAAGAAAAGCTAGAATACCCGGATTATTTCGAATTGATACCCCCCGCTCAAGAGACCATACATGAGCCAGCATATTGAACTGACAGGCGAATTCCAGGATCACCAATTCGGGCAGCGACTCGACCAGGCCCTGGCCGAATTGTTTCCAGACTACTCCCGCACCCGCATCAAGGAGTGGATTTTACAGGACAGAGTGACCCTGGACGGTCAGGTTGCCAACACCCCGCGCGAGAAGATTCTGGCTGGGCAGCAGGTGCATGTGAATGTCGAGCTGGAAGATGATACTCGCTGGGATGCCCAGGATATCGAGCTCAACATTGTTTATGAAGATGAACACATTCTGGTGATCGACAAACCGGCCGGACTGGTGGTTCACCCGGGCGCAGGTACGCCGGATGGCACCATCCTCAACGCCCTGCTGCACCGCTACCCCGGCATTGCCGAGGTGCCCCGTGCCGGTATCGTGCACCGTCTGGATAAAGACACCACAGGTTTGATGGTGGTTGCCAAAACCGTACCCGCCCAGACCCATCTGGTGGAAGCGTTGCAGGCGCGCCAGATCACCCGTGAGTACGAAGCGATCGCCATCGGTCACATGACCGCAGGTGGCACCGTCGATGCGCCCATCGGCCGTCACCCGACCCAGCGTACCCACATGGCCGTGGTGCCCAATGGTCGTCCCTCTGTGACCCACTACCGGGTTCACGAGAAGTTCCGTGGCCACACCCGTCTGCGTCTGCGTCTGGAGACCGGCCGTACCCACCAGATCCGTGTCCACATGGCGCACATCAAACACCCGCTGGTGGGCGATCCCGCTTACGGTGGCCGTCTGCGCCCGCTGCGCAACGCGACCCCCGAGCTGACCCAGGCACTGCGCAACTTCAACCGTCAGGCGCTGCATGCCACCATGCTGCAACTGGCTCACCCCATCACGGGTGAAGTGATGCAGTGGCATTCAGCTACACCGCAAGACATGGTGGAGCTGATGGAAGTGCTGCGCGCGGATACTCTCGCCAATCCGGATGATTTAGTCTGGAACTGATGCGATAGGGCCTGCTGCGTCGGTTTCTGGCGTCATCCGGCCCGAACAGATGCCAAACGGGGTTCCCTTGCAGGAGCCCCGTTTTTATATCGGTGAATTGAAGGAGTCACAGATGAAATGGATCGAACCCGACTGGCCAGCCCCGGCGTGTGTCAGGGCGTTGTCGACCACCCGGGATGGTGGTGTTAGCGAAGGGGTCTTTGCCGGTCTCAATCTGGGGGCCCATGTGGGGGATGAACCGGTGCGAGTCGAGGCCAATCGGGCCCGGCTGCAGCAGGCGGCCGCCATCCCGGGGCCCCTTAACTGGCTCAATCAGGTGCACGGCACCGTGGTTCATCCAGTCAGCAGCCATTATGAGCAGGCGCCGGATGCCGATGCCGCCTGCGCCCATGAGGCGGAGCTGGCCTGCATCGTGATGACCGCCGACTGTCTGCCGGTGTTGTTTTGCGATCGGGCCGGTACCGTGGTCGCAGCGGCCCACGCAGGCTGGCGTGGACTGAAAGAGGGCGTGCTGGAGGCGAGCATCGCCGCCATGGGCTGCGAGCCGGGCGAGGTCCTGGCCTGGATGGGCCCGGCCATTGGCCCCACTGCATTTGAAGTGGGGGGAGAGGTGCGCGAGGCCTTTATGGCTGAGCAGGCTGAAGCGGTCGCGGCTTTCGTGCCTTCCGCCAACGACGGCAAATGGTTGGCGGATATCTACCAGCTGGCGCGGTTGCGCCTCGCCCGTGCCGGCGTTACCGCCGTCTATGGCGGCGAATACTGCACCTTCAGCGATAGCGAGCAGTTCTACTCCTATCGTCGCGACGGCCAGACCGGCCGGATGGCCTCCCTCATCTGGTTGGCCCGCTAAGCAATCACCCGCCAAGTAATACCCCGTCTCTCTCAAGAGCAGAGCCGTATGAGAGAGGCGGGGCTCCTGCCCTCTCCCCGCTTTGCAGAAAAAATAACCAGCCCATGCCCTTGAAATAGCCCGTACGGGCCTCATCTTTCATCTCAGAAAGTTATGTTGTTTGCCGCGCAAGCGGCGTCTGCCTGTTTGAAGGGGGAGTGCAATGCGCCTCGATCGCCTTACCAGCAAATTCCAGATTGCTATTTCCGATGCCCAGTCTCTTGCGCTGGGTCGTGACCACCAATTCATCGAACCCGTTCACCTGATGACCGCACTGGTCAATCAGGATGGCGGCTCTATCCGTCCGTTGCTCACCCTGACCGGGATGGATATCAACGCCCTGCGCTCCCGCCTTGGCGAGGAGCTGGATCGCCTGCCGCGTGTCAGTGGTGTGGAAGGGGATGTGCAGCTCTCCAACGGCCTCGGCCGCCTGCTCAACGTCTGCGACAAACTGGCCCAGCAGCGCAAGGACCAGTTCATCTCCTCCGAACTGTTCGTGCTGGCGGCCCTCGACGACAAGGGAACGCTGGGCGAGCTGTTGCGTGCTCAGGGGCTGACCAAGGAAAAACTCGAAGCGGCCATCGACAAGGTGCGTGGCGGCAAGAAGGTGGAGGATGCCAACGCCGAGGAGAACCGTCAGGCGCTGGAGAAGTACACCATCGATCTGACCGAGCGGGCCGAGATCGGCAAGCTCGACCCGGTGATCGGCCGGGATGACGAGATCCGCCGTACCATTCAGGTGCTGCAACGCCGTACCAAGAACAACCCTGTGCTGATCGGTGCCCCCGGTGTCGGTAAAACCGCCATCGTCGAGGGACTGGCTCAGCGCATCATCAACGGCGAAGTGCCGGAAGGGCTCAAAAACAAGCGGGTGCTGTCGCTGGACATGGGGGCGCTGGTGGCCGGTGCCAAGTATCGCGGTGAGTTTGAAGAGCGGCTCAAGGCCGTGCTGACCGATCTCGCCAAGGAGGAGGGCAACGTCATCCTCTTTATCGACGAGCTGCACACCATGGTCGGCGCCGGCAAGGGCGAAGGGGCCATGGACGCGGGCAACATGCTGAAACCTGCGCTGGCCCGCGGCGACCTGCACTGCGTCGGCGCCACCACCCTGGATGAGTACCGTCAGTACATCGAAAAAGATGCCGCGCTTGAGCGTCGCTTCCAGAAGGTGCTGGTGGAAGAGCCGAGCGTGGAGGACACCATTGCGATCCTGCGTGGCTTGAAAGAGCGTTACGAGCTGCACCACCATGTGCAGATCACCGACCCCGCCATCGTGGCGGCGGCCCAGCTGTCCCACCGCTACATTGCGGATCGCCAGTTGCCTGACAAAGCTATCGATCTGATTGACGAGGCGGCGGCCAGCATCCGGTTGCAGATCGACTCCAAGCCCGAGGCGCTCGATCGCCTCGAGCGGCGCATCATCCAGCTCAAGCTGGAGCAGCAGGCGTTGATGAAGGAGGACGACGACGCCAGCCGCAAGCGTCTGGAGCTGATCAATCAGGAGATTGGCGAAAAAGATCGGGAATACAACGAGCTGGACGAAGTGTGGAAGGCCGAGAAGGCCGCCCTTGCCGGCACCCAGCATATCAAGGCTGCGCTGGAGCAGGCCCGCCAGGATCTCGATGTGGCGCGCCGGGCAGGCGACCTGGGCCGGATGTCCGAGCTGCAGTACGGCCGCATTCCAGAGCTGGAGAAACAGCTGGATCTCGCCACTCAGGCCGAGATGCAGGAGACCAGCCTGCTGCGCAACCGGGTCACCGATGTGGAGATCGCAGACGTCTTGGCCCGCTGGACCGGTATTCCGGTCGCCCGCATGCTGGAAGGGGAGCGCGACAAGCTGCTGCGGATGGAAGAGCAACTGCACAGCCGGGTGATTGGTCAGGAGGAGGCGGTTGATGCGGTCTCCAACGCCATTCGCCGCTCCCGTGCCGGTCTCTCCGATCCGAATCGCCCCATCGGCTCCTTCCTGTTCCTGGGGCCCACCGGGGTGGGCAAGACCGAGCTGTGCAAGGCGCTGGCCGAGTTCCTGTTCGATACCCAGGACGCCATGGTGCGGATCGACATGTCCGAGTTCATGGAGAAACACAGCGTGGCCCGTCTGGTGGGGGCGCCTCCCGGATACGTGGGTTATGAAGAGGGCGGTTATCTGACCGAGGCGGTACGCCGTCGTCCCTACTCGGTGATCCTGCTGGACGAGGTGGAGAAGGCGCATCCCGATGTGTTCAACATCCTGTTGCAGGTGCTTGATGATGGCCGCCTGACCGATGGTCAGGGTCGCACCGTCGATTTCCGTAACTCGGTGGTGATCATGACCTCCAACCTCGGGTCGGATCTGATTCAGGAGCACCACTCCGAGAAGGATTACGACGAGATGAAGGCCATGCTGATGGATGTGCTGACCCGCAGTTTCCGGCCGGAATTTATCAACCGGATCGACGAGACAGTGGTGTTCCATCCGCTCGGCGAGGATCACATCAAGTCCATCGCCCGCATCCAGCTCAAGAGCCTGATGGGCCGACTGGAGGCTCAGGGCTACGAGGTGGAGGTGAGCGAAGCGCTGCTCGAGAAGCTGGTGCATGCCGGGTTCGACCCCGTCTACGGGGCGCGTCCCCTCAAACGGGCGATCCAGCAGAAGGTGGAGAACCCGCTGGCGCAGGCCCTGCTTTCCGGCCGCATCGTGCCGGGCAAAAAACTGGTGCTGGGGGCCGACAGCAATGGCCTGACCATGACCCAGTAACCGATTCTGTATCGATGTTTGCAACGCCAGCCCTCGGGCTGGCGTTGTCATATCTGGTGGCGGGGATTCGGGCGCAAAAAAACGGCAATCCGAAGATTGCCGGGAGGAATGTAGTGACGCGACCTGGCGTGGGTTGAGCGGGTCGCAGGGGCAAGCCCCGGTTTCGCCGTGGGCCATCAGGGATGACCACGCGACTTACAGCATGTCCGGACTGCGCTCGTTCAGTCCGCACCGCCACACACCTTCAGGGCTGACCCGCGTGCCATTGCGCACAGGCCAGACCGATGAAATCAACGTGTTTACAGCATGCCAGGGATAGCGGCCTTCATTTCAGAGGGCCACACACCAACCTGCACCTGACCGATATGCTCTTTTTGCAGCAGCAGCATGGCCAGACGGGATTGGCCGATGCCGCCGCCGATGGTCTGCGGCATCCGTGCGGCCAGCAGGTCCTGATGCCAGTCGTACTGCAGGCGATCCTCGTCGCCGGTGATGGCCAGCTGGCGGCGCAGTGCTTCGGCGTCGACCCGGATCCCCATGGAGGAGATCTCGAAACTGTCCTGCAGCACCGGGTTCCACACCAGAATGTCGCCGTTCAGACCCGCCAGACCCAGCTCGCTGTGGCTGCTCCAGTCGTCGTAGTCCGGGGCGCGCGCATCGTGGCGCTCGCCGTGGGAGAGGGCACCGCCGATGCCGATCAGGAACACGGCACCCAGCTCTTTGGCGATGGCACGCTCGCGCCCCTTGGCATCGAGGTCCGGGTAACGGGCCAGCAACTCTTCGCTGTGCAGGAACTGGATCTCGGCTGGCAGGAAGGGGGTCAACTCATGCTCGGCGCAGACTGCGCGCTCGGTGGCCTTGATGGCGGCCCAGATGCCGCGCACGGTTTCCTGCAGATAGGCCAGATCGCGGCGCTCGCTCGGCATCACCTTCTCCCAGTCCCATTGATCCACGTAGACGGAGTGGATGGGGGTGAGCTTGTCTTCATCCGGACGCAGCGCCTTCATGTGGGTGTAGATCCCTTCGCCCGGGCCGAAGCCGAAGCGACCCAGGGTCTGGCGCTTCCACTTGGCCAGTGAATGGACCACTTCGTAGCTGTGCTCCGGCAGGGTTTTTACTTTGACCTGCACTGCATTCTCGTGGCCAGAGAGGTTGTCCTGAGTGCCATCACCGACCCGGCTCAGAATGGGGGCTTGCACCTCCATCAGACCCAGTTGTTGGGCGAGTTGGCGGGAGAACATCTCTTTGACGAAGCTAATCTGCTGTTGGCTGCGAATGTAGTGCTGTTTCATGCTGAATTCCTGTTTCAAACCCCGTTGGATGTGGTGATTCTTCAACGGAATGCCAGCTAAATTCAATATTCGATAATAGAAATAGGCTTTGTGTATTTTTTTCTTCAAAATAAGCCGTTCTTTAATGAGGTATCGTCAACGGGAGTGCAAAAAAATGCCGGAAAATTACCGGATCGATAATCTCGATCAGGCCATCCTCACTGCTCTGATGGAAAATGCGCGGATCCCTTACGCCGAACTTGCGAAACAACTGGCGGTCAGCCCGGGCACCATTCATGTGCGGGTGGAGAAGATGAAACAGGCGGGGATCATCGAGGGGACACGGGTGCAGGTTAACCCCAAGAAGCTGGGTTACGACGTCTGCTGCTTTATCGGGATCAATCTGAAGAGTGCCAAGGATTACCCCTCGGCACTGGCCAAGCTGCAGGCGCTGGACGAGGTGGTGGAGGCCTACTACACCACGGGCCACTACAGCATCTTCATGAAGGTGATGACCCGCTCCATCGACGAGCTGCAGATAGTGCTGATCAACAAGATCCAGACCATCGACGAGATCCAGTCCACTGAAACCCTGATTTCGCTGCAAAACCCGATCCTGCGGGATGTGAAACCTTGAGTCGAAGTGCATAAGGGGGAGGGCGTAGAGATCCATCTCCCGTGCGAAACCCTGACCCCTTGATCAGGGTTCGATATAGGGGATGGCGTACTTGTCGTAGAGGGCCTTGAGGCTGCCGTTGCGCTTCATGCGCAGCAGTTCGGCATCGTAGGCCGCCATCAGGGCTGGGGTCTGTGCATCCGCTCGTGCGCGGGCCCAGGTGTTGAAGTAGGGGCTGCTCTTGAGCGGTTTGGGCAGGTAATCGACCTTGCCTGTCAGCCCCTCCTCCTTGATTTGGGTGAAGGCGGTGACCAGCGGCATGGGCACGGTATCGATCCGTCCGGCCAGCAGTTTGCGCAGTTGCAGCTGGTTCATGGTGATCTCCTGAAACTGATAGGCAGGGTCGGTCATGGCCGCTGCCAGTTCAGGGGTGTAGGAGAAATCCTTGGTCACGCCGATGCGCCAGGGTTTGAGATCGGCCAGCGTTTCGTAGCGGATCTTCATCAGGTCCGCCTTGCGCACGAAGAAGTGCCAGCTGTGGCGAAGATGGGCCTGTTGGGGATAGATGAGATAACTCTCCCGCTCTGCCTTGTAGGAGTGGGTCATCACCAGATCGCAGGCGCCTGTTTCGGCGTTGCGGGTGAGGCGGGCACCGGAGTCGGCCAGCTCGATCCGAAAGGGCGTCTCCAGCTTGTCGAAGATGGCGGTGACTATGTCTATATCGAGCCCGCGGGGTTTCTGATCGGCATCGAGATACTTGAGCGGGGGCTCCATGGTGCCGCAGATCACCAGCTCCTTGGCCGGCAATCCGAGTGGAAACAGCAACAAAAGCAGGGGGATCACACGCAAACTACGTCTCCTGAGCCCGTTTGAAGATATTCCAGAACCTGATTCCAGTATATTGGGTAACACCTGATCCGTTAGACGCGACTGTTTATGGCAAACCCTGAAATCGAGAGCCCGCTGGACGGGATCGACAAGTTGACCGTTTCGCTCTACCGCCTTGGCTTGAGTGTGGCAGCCCTGTTGCTGCTTTGCCGCGGTGCGGCGCTGCTGAGCGGGATGGCACTGCTCCCGTCGGCACAATGGTTGATGTTGCTGGCAGTGGCAAGCGCAATCTGCGGCTTCTCGCTGCATATCTACGACAAGCGGATTCGCCTGATTCTGCAGGGATTTGGATGGGGCGCATTGGCCCTGGCAGCGGTGGGGGCTCCGGATGCGCTAGTGCTGGGGGCGGCGTTGGCAACGCTCTCCGGGCTGGCGTTCAAGGAGCAGTTTTGTTTCGCCATTCCCGGCATCAAGCTGGTGCCCGTATTGCTGCCGGCGTTATGGCTGCTGGAGTGGTTGCGGGTGGAGTGGGCCGCCGCACTGGTGGCGCTGGTCTGCGGCGCCCTGTTGACCTTGCTGGCGCTAGCCAAGTGGCGGATGCCCCTGCACTTCGATATCGGTGACAAGGGGCGTTACCAGATCTAGGTCTGCTGGCACACCTTCATCTGCTGGTTGAGGGCCTGCATCACCTGACGGCGGCTGATGATGCCGATCACCTTGCCCTGTTGCAGCACCGGGTAGATCTTGGGCTTGGCATCGGCCATCTGGCGAGCAAGATCCAGAATGCTCTCATCCGGCCCGACCGAGAGGGGCGAGCGGTTCATCAGATCCTCCACCCGGGTGCGGGTATCGCAGTGGTAGCTGCCGGTGAGCAGGCTGGGGATGCAATCTTGTTCGGAAAGAAAGCCGATAAGCCGTTTCTGCTCATCCAGCACCGGCAGGCCGCCGAGGCCCGATTGATGCAGGCGATCCAGCGCTTCTGCCAGGCCGAGTCCGGCAGTGAGGGAGTGGGTCAGGCGACCCATGTGGTGGTGTACTTTCAGCATGGTGGTGACTCCGCAAGAGGGGGATGCCGCCACTATGACGCGGGTGGGTGGCCCGCGACCAATGGCTTGTGCCGCAGGGATTGATAGGCACAAGCCATCGGCGGTGATCCGCTGGCAGGCGGGCTTCGTTCATGCAAGACCATGAAAAGGAAAGGAGATCGTATGCGTGCATTGGTTACGGGCTGCGGCCGTCGACTCGGATTTTATCTCTGTGAACAGCTGGTGGCAGCGGGTTGGCAGGTGACGGGCAGTTATCGCAGCGAGCGGCCGGAGCTGGCCACGTTGGCTGCATTGGGGGTCGAACTGGTGCAGGCGGATTTTGGCCGGGAAGAGGACGTTGGCAAGCTGATCGATGTGCTGGCTGCCCATCAGGATCTGGCGCTGGTGATCCACAACGCTTCGGCCTTCGAGCCGCAGGCAACTGATCCGGCGGCGCAACTGGCCCAGTTCGAGCAGTTCTACCGGGTGCACATGGCGGCCCCCTTCCAGCTAAACCGGGCGCTGGCCCCCCGGCTGGCCAGCAATCCCAACGCCAGCATCATTCACATCACCGATATCTATATCCATGCCCCGGCCCCCCGTTTTGCCAGCTATGTGGCCACCAAGGCGGGAGCCCATTCGCTGGCCATGAGCTTTGCCCGGGAGCTGGCGCCTGCGGTGCGAGTCAACACCATAGAGCCGGGCCCCATTCTGTTTCTCGACGAGCATGACGAGGCGTGGCGCCAGCAGGTGTTGGCGAAAACGCCGCTGGCGCGGGAGGGAGGGCTGGAGCCCATCTGGCAGGCGGTGCAGTTACTGATGGGGAACAGTTATATGACCGGGGCCAGCATCAAGGTAGATGGCGGGCGCGCGCTGGCCACTCTCTGAAGATTTGCCAAGCACCAGCGGCTCCAGCCCGACCTGCCGGGTCAGCAAGCCCTTGCCGGGTTTGAGCTTGCCCGACGGGGCGGGGAGCGTCACTTGCAGCGCCACCTTGGGCTCATGCACCTCGCCATGGCCGTAGAGCTCGGCCAGCAGCTCCGCCAGATAGGAATCGACCTCTGCTGAGGCAAAGTCACCTCTCCTGTTGCTGGCCAGAATATCGATGTCGAGCGGCCGGTCGTGCACCTTGCAGAGCGGATCGCTGCGATCCCGGCCGTGAGCTACTTCAAGGGCGATAAAGTACTGCTTGAGGCTGGTGGCATCGAGCGGGCTCTCCACCACCAGCAGGCAGTTGAGAAAGTCGTGGCTGGAGTGCATTCCCACCGGCTTGGTGCGGATCACCGAACTCAGCCGCAGGGGGCCGACGTTCGCAAACAGCTCGGCCAGCGCGCGGCTGACATGAATATGCGGGTCAATATTGGAACCAATGCTACACAGATAGAACATGCTCACCTTCCCGGGGTTGGGCTCATCTGAAATGTATACGCAGCTCACGGTTATCGGATTAACTATGGCTTAACATTGTCTTATCTATTGTGATCCGGCACTGATTGGCAGAAAGGAGGTTTGCATGAGTGTGGAGCTGAAATGGGCGCTGTTGACCGCCTCGGGCGCGCTGGCGATGATCATGATTATCTGTCTGGCCTCTGTCGCGTTGGCGTGAATCACCACAATCCAGATAATACAAACCGGCCTGTTGGCCGGTTTTGTTTTTTGGGGCGGTGCGGCTATGCTGGCGCACCGGTGAGAATGCAAGAGAAGAGATGATGACCAAGGTTCGCCCACGCTCCCTGCTGCAGGTGGTATTGATGGGATTTGTGCTGGTATTGATGCCGCTGGGCGGCATGATCTGGCACAACAGCACCTCCCTTGCCCACCTCAGTCAGCTCACCAGCGACGAGATGGAGCGGGCGGTCAAGGATACCCGCCGCGCTACCCTGCTGACGGCGCAAGCCATCGATATCGAACGCACCTTGCGCCGCTTCGCGGTGCTGGGGGATCGTCGCAGTCTCACCAGCTACCAGCAGCAACTCGACGGGTATCGGGTGTTGCTGGCGGAACACCGCAACTCCATCACCGACGGCCAGCTTTACAGCGGGCTCGATCAGGGGCTGGCCTGGCTCGACAGCCTGCAGGATGCCGCGCTGGCCCGGGCGGCGGCAGCGGGGGACAAGCTCGAGCAGTTCAACGATGCCAACAAGCAGCTCGAAATAGTCACCCGCAGCCGGGTTGACGAACACATGGATCGGGTGCAGCTCACCATCGCCGGACTGACCAGCGAGCTCTGGTGGGTGAGCGGAGCGGTCGCGGCGCTCAGCCTGCTGATGGTCTTTATCTTCACCTACCTTATCATCCACCCGGTACGACAGATTGAGTCGCGCATCTTGAGTCTGGGTGCCGGGGTCGAACCCGATCCCAAGCCGGTTGACGGCCCTGCCGAGCTGGTATTGCTGGGGGAGCGGATCGTCTGGCTGCACGACAAACTCAAGGAGCTGGAGCTGCAGAAATACCAGTTCCTGCGTCATGTTTCTCACGAGCTCAAGACCCCGCTGGCGGTGCTGCGGGAGGGGACGGATCTGCTCTGCGAGCAGCTGGTCGGGCCTTTGACGCCGGATCAGCTGGAGATCTGCCAGATGCTCGACGAGAACAGTCGGCGTTTGCAGACCCTGATCGAGCGGCTGCTCGACTTCAACCGGCTCAGTCAGCAGGAGGCCTTCGAACTGGAGCCCGTCCCCCTGCTGCCGATGTTGTCGGAACTTTCTGCAGAGTACCGGCTGGCATTGGAGTCCAAGCAGATCCGTGTACACTTGCCGACCGTGCCGGTTACCCTGTGGGCGGAGCCCTACCGGCTACGACTGATCCTCGATAACCTCTTCTCCAACGCCGTCAGTTACGGCGCCAGTGGAGGCAATATCTGGATCAGGGCGGGGCAGAATGAACAGATAAGCTGGCTGGAAGTGGCCAACGAGGGGCCCAAGATCCCCGTGGCCGATCAGCAACGCATTTTTGAACCCTTCGAGCAGGGCAGCACAGTGCGGCAAGGCCTCCTGAAAGGCTCGGGCATGGGCCTCTCCATCGCCCGCGAGTCTGCCAACAGCCTGGGGGGGGAACTGGTTCTGGTAGAGGATGAACAGGCGGATGTCTGTTTCAGGTTGACGTTGAAATGAGGACTATGAAGATACAACGCGTATTTCCAGCTCTGATGGCAGGGCTGCTCGCGGGTTGCTCCTTGCTGCCGCAACAGGCACAGCGGGAGTCCTCCGATATCGCTTTTGCCAAGCGGATGGAGTTTGCCAACAAGGAGATGCAGGTGCGCCTGCAATACTCCGACTGGCTGCTGGCCAGTCACCCCCAGCAACGGGTGCAGGAGCGTCAGCGTCTGAAAGGGGCCGACGATCTGGAGAGCCGGGTCAGTCTGGCCATGGTTGACTCCCACCCCGCCGAGTCGGTGGCCAATCGCACCGCCGGTCTGGCGCGCCTGAAGCAGATGTTGCCCGAACTGGGTCTCGATGCGCAGGCCTTTTTACGTAGCTGGATCGCCCTTGGCGAGCAGCTGCTGGCTCGCGACAGCCGTCGCGATGACCAGAGTCAGGAGATCCAGCGGCTGCGCCGCCAGATCGAGCAGCTGACCGCTATCGACGACCAGCTCAACCAGCGCAAGCTGAACGAGAATCGTGAGGTAATACCATGAGCCGGATCCTGTTGGTGGATGACGACGTCAGCCTGCTCAAACTGATGAGCATGCGGCTGCGTAGTCAGGGTTATGAAGTGGATACCGCCGACAGCGCGGAAGGAGCCCTCGACCGGTTGCGTCAGCAACGGGCCGATCTGGTGCTGAGCGATCTGCGGATGGCCGGCATGGACGGTCTGGCGCTGTTCGAGCGGATCCAGGCCCAGTGGCTGGGTTTGCCGGTGATCATCATGACCGCCCACGGCACCATCCCGGATGCCATTCAGGCGACCCGCTCCGGGGTCTTCAGCTTTCTGACCAAACCCATCAACAAGGATGAGCTGTTCGCCACCATCGAACATGCGCTGAGTTTGACGCGGCCGAAACAGCAGCAGGAGTGGCAGTCGCTGATCCTGACCCGCAATCCCCAGCTGGAACAGCTGCTGATCCAGGCTCACAGCATTGCGACCATGGAGGTGCCGGTGCTGATCATGGGGCCGTCAGGCTCCGGCAAGGGGGCGATGGCGCAGGCGCTGCACCAGGCCAGCCAGCGGCGCGACAAGCCGCTTCATACCATCAACTGTGCCGCCATTCCGTGGGCGTCACTCGACTTGCAGCTGTTTGGTGAAGATGGCCAGTCCGGGCTGTTCGAGCAGGCCAAGGGGGCGACCCTGTTTCTCGACGAGATTGGTAGCCTCTCCGAATCCCTGCAGGCCAAGCTGCTGCAGGTGATGGAGGAGTATGGTCAGGGCACGCCGGAGGTGCGGGTGCTCAGCTCCAGCCATCAGGATCTGGTCAAGGCGATGGAGGAGGGGCGCTTTCGGGAAGATCTCTTCTACCGTCTCAACGTCGCCAATATCACCTTGCCGTCTCTCAGTGCCCGCAGCGAGGATATCCCCCTGCTGGCCCGTCAGGCGCTCGACGATTACCGTAGCCGCCACAGCGACTGCGCCGCCATGGGTTTTTCGCCCGAATCGCTGGCGATGCTGGCTGCCGCGGCCTGGCCCGGCAACGTGCGCCAGCTCTGCAACGTGGTGGAGCAGCTCGCCAGCCTCTGTTGCAGCCCGGTGATCGGGGTCTCCATGGTGGAGTCCGCTCTGAGCGGTGGTGGCGGCGGCATCCCCTCGTTCAACGAGGCGCGGGCCGAATTCGAGAAGGAGTATCTGATCCGCTTGCTGCGCACCACCGAGGGCAACGTGACCCTGGCGGCCAACATGGCGGGCAGAAACCGTACCGATTTTTACAAGTTATTGAATCGGCACGGTATCGAAGCTGCAAACTTCAAATCGAAGGGATAAATCAGGCGGGATCAACCACCGCCGGAGCGGCATCGGCTTTCTGGGTTTTATGGGAGAGCCAGAGGCCGCTCGCCTTCATCAGGTAACCGAACAAGGCGCCAATGATGAGGGAGGGCAGGATCAGCCGCCACTCGCCAGCCGCCCCGAAGGTGGCACAGCAACCGGCAAAGGTGCCGGGAATGTAGCCGAGCCACTGCTGCTTGGCCTGTACGCACATCAGGGTGGCGACTACCCCCGTCATCACATAACCCGCCACACCCGCTCCCCACAGGCTGTCGCCATGGATCAGCAGCAGTGCCCACAGCATGCCGCTGGTGTTGCAGAAGATGGTCTGCAGCAGTGCCTTGTAGCCGCCGCTTGACGCGAAATAGCTGGTGCAGCCGAGAAAGCCGACCCAGGAGATAAGGCCGAACGCGACGGCAATCCAGCCCCAGACGGCGGAGAGAATTCCAGTGGTGATGGCGATGGCGATCAGTGGACTCATGGGGCGACTCTTCAGTTGGCTTCGCAAAATGGGCAGCCTACCCCCGGCAATCGGGGCGGCAAGCGGGGGCCGAATTGTGTGTGATCTTCATCACCCTTTTCAACTCAGGAATACGCTTGCGCTCGCGAAAAAAATTCATTGGTGACCGGCCTGACAGTCGGCCATAGTTAGAGGCCCTGTCCTGCTCATGGAGTGAGTCTGATGGCGCCAAATGTGATCGTTCCCCTGCTGGTGTTCGTAGTCCTGTTTCTGGTCGGCACCATGGCCAAGGCACTGCCCCTGCACCACATGATGTAAATTTGTGTGAAATAAAAATCTGCCGGGGCGGGTCTTATCCATACTGCCTCACTCAGCCCCGGGAGTTTTTCATGTTGATCAAGCGTCGTACCGCCCACCCCCTCACCGAACAGGATGTCACCCCGGAAGCCGTCTATCAGGACCGCCGTCTTATTCTCAAAGGGCTGGGTCTGGGCGCCGCCACCCTGGCATTTCCCACTCAGGCCGGAGTGCTCGACCTGCTGCGCGGCAAAGAGGATGCTCCCCAGTTAGCCACCAAACCGCTCAACAGCAAGCCTGCCGAGCGCCCGACCAATCTGGTGCTGACACCGGAAGAGAAGGCCACCAGTTACAACAACTTCTATGAGCTGGGCACCGACAAGTCCGACCCGGCTCGCAACGGTCATTACCTCAAGCCCGAACCCTGGACCCTCAAGGTGGAGGGGGAGGTGGCCAAGCCCTTTACCCTCGATGTGTGGGACCTCATCAACAAGAGCGAGCTGGAGGAGCGGATCTACCGACTGCGCTGTGTCGAAGCCTGGTCCATGGTGCTGCCCTGGAACGGCATCTCGCTGGCGGAGATCATCCGCCGTGCCGAGCCCACCAGTCGCGCCAAGTTTGTTGCCTTCGAAACCCTGTTTGATCCGAAACAGCTGCCGGGGCAGGCCTCCAGTCTGGGGGGCGGCATCGAGTATCCCTACGTCGAAGGGCTGCGTATCGACGAGGCGATGCACCCTCTCTCTTTCCTTGCGATGGGGCTCTACGGCAAGAGCCTGCCCGCCCAGAATGGCGCGCCGATCCGGTTGGTAGTGCCGTGGAAGTACGGCTTCAAGAGCATCAAGAGCATCGTCTCGATCCGGCTGGTGGAGGAGATGCCGCCGACCACCTGGAACCTGCTGGCTCCCAACGAATATGGCTTCTACGCCAACGTCAATCCGCAGGTGGATCACCCGCGCTGGAGTCAGGCCAGCGAGCGCTTTATTGGCGAGGGTGGAGTATTTGGTGCCAAGCGTCAGCCGACCCTGATGTTCAACGGCTATGGTGACGAAGTCGCCTCGCTCTATCAGGGGATGGATCTGCGCCAATGGTACTGAGATTGAAACCGGCCCATATCAGCGGCTTGCGGGCGCTGGTGCATCTGGGCTCCCTCGGCTTCCTGCTCTGGCTGGTTTTTGCCATTCCGGCAGGTCTGCTGGGGGGCGATCCGGTGCCCGAGCTTATCCACTACCTCGGCAAGGGGGCGCTCAATCTGCTGCTGCTCACCCTGCTGGTGTCGCCGCTGGCCAAGCGCTGGCGGCAGGGGCAGCTCATCAAGCTGCGCCGCCCTCTCGGGCTCTGGTGTTTTGCCTGGGCGCTGCTCCACTTCATGGCGTGGCTGGGGCTGGATCTGCAGTTTGACTGGGGCCTGATTGGCGGCGAGCTGGTCAAGCGCAGCTATATAGTGGTGGGGATGGTGGCATTGCTGCTGCTGGCCGCCCTCAGCATCACTTCGCTGCCCGCATTGCAGCGCCGCATGGGCGCCGCATGGCAGAAGCTGCACAACTGGGTCTATGCCATCGCCCTGCTGGTGCCGGTGCACTATTGGTGGTCGCTCAAGAGCGGTTGGGGTGAGCCCCTCATCTACCTGCTGCTGGCCTGCGCCCTGCTCTGGCCGAGACGGGAGAAACTGCTGCGCCCCATGCGGGGACGCTGGAATGCAAAAGAGGCCTAATCGGCCTCTTGTTGTTTTATCTCGCCAGTGTAGGCATCGACGATGAGATGCACCTTCTGATCCTGGCGATTGAGGGTTTTGACCTCGAATTTGTCCCCTTCCAGCTCCACTTCCCGAATGTCGTGATACCCTTGCGCCAGCAGGAGTTTGACCAGCCCGGCCATGTCGAGACGGCTCTGGGCCGCCCAGCTTGTGGCACTCAACAGGCAAAGGATCAGCAGGAAACTGCGCGGGATCATATTCATTCCGGATTCATGGCTGGCAGACTATAAACGCCATTATGTTAGGTTTTTGGAGATGAATCATCCATGAATAGAGCGCTCCCTCTGCTTGGGTTATTGCTGCCGTTGCTGGCACAGGCGGTCACGCCTGATGAAGCTATGCTGCAGCAAGCTGTCCATGAGGGACGGGTTCGGCCCTTCCATGAAATGATGGAGGTGGCGGCCAGATTGCCGGTGCGGGTGTTGCGGGTGGATCTGGGGGAAGAGGATGGTATCTGGCTCTATGAACTGCGAGTCATCGATCGGGAAAACAGCGTGATCAAGGTAGCCTATCGGGCCGACAACCTTGAGCTGGTGTGGGCCAAGGGCCACCATCTGGAGCGGTTGTTCGAACCGCCAAAGCCCCCGGTCGAGGATGATGAATAACCCCTGTGTGGAAGCCTGTTCATGCGAATTCTGATTGTTGAAGACGAAAAAATTCTGGCTGGCCAGCTGGCCGAACAGCTGCGCCTCTCCGGCTTTGTCACCGACCTCTGCCACGATGGCAACGAGGCCGGTTTCCTTGGTGAGACCGAACCCTACGACGCCATCATTCTCGACCTCGGCCTGCCGGGGCGCGATGGCCTGAGCGTGCTGAAAGAGTGGCGCAGCAAGGGGATCGATACCCCGGTGCTGGTGCTGACCGCCCGTGGCCAGCTGCACGAGAAGATCGAAGGGCTCAACGCCGGTGCCGATGACTACCTCACCAAGCCGTTCCAGGTGGCCGAGCTGGTAGCGCGGGTCCATGCGCTGGTGCGCCGGGCAGCGGGCAACGCCAGCTCCGTTCTGGAGATTGGCGGGGTACGGCTCGATATGGCGGCTTCCCAGGTGTGGTACGAAGGGACCCCCATCAAGCTGACCGCCCACGAGTTCCGGGTGCTGGGTTACCTGATGCAGCATCGGGGCAAGGTGGTGTCGCGCAGCGAGCTGATCGATCACATCTATGCTCAGGATTTTGACCGTGACTCCAACACAGTGGAGGTGTTCATCGGCCGGATCCGCAAGAAAACCAACCCCGATCTGATTGAGACAGTGCGCGGCCTCGGGTACCGGATCAACGAATGAGGCTGGTCAGAACCCTGCGGGGGCGACTGGTCGCCATCGCGCTGGTGTGGTGCGGGCTGTTTCTGTTCGCCACCGGTTTCAGTCTGCAGACCATGATGCGCAACTATTGGCAGGAGGCGGAGGCCGACGGCCTTCGCCTGCAGCTTTATGATCTGCTCTCCCGGCTGGAAGTGGCTAAAACCGGCCTGCCGGTGGTTACCGGCTCCCTCTCCGATCCCCGCTTCAATCAACCCTACTCCGGCTACTACTGGCAGCTGGAGTTGGGCCGCGATGTAGTGGGGCGCTCCCGTTCCCTGTGGGATACCAACCTGAAGAGCGACGGCCTCAAGTCGGCGTTTGGCGATCCCGACCTCTTCGTCGGCAAGGGGCCCAACAAGGAGCCCCTGCTGATCATGACCCGTACCGTGCTGCTGCCCGGTTCGGATCGGGTCTTCACTCTGGTGATGGCCAAGGACAGCAGCGCCCTGACCCAGACCCTCAACAAGACCCGGATCAGCCTGTTCCTCGGTCTCGGCTTTGCTGCCGCCGGTCTGGTGCTCGGCTTCATGTTCCAGATAGTCTACGGCTTGCGGCCGCTGCACCTGCTGCGCCGCGAACTGGGGCGGGTTCACGAGGGCCATCAGGAGGGCTTCCGGCTGCGCTATCCGCTGGAGATCCAGCCGCTGGTGGAGGATATCAACCGGCTGCTGCACCACTACGGCGAGCTGCTGCAGCGGGCGCGCTCCCACACCGGCAATCTGGCCCACGCCCTCAAGACGCCGCTCAGCATCATGCGCAATCAGGTGGCTCAATTGCCGCCGGAGGATCAGGCCGCCATCGGCGAGCAGCTCGACCAGATCCAGCGCCATATCGATTACCACCTCGGCAAAGCGCGGGTGACTGGCGCCGCCAAGATCCTCGGGGTCTCGACCCCGGTGCGGGCGCGGGTGGAGTATATCTGCCGCGCCTTCTCCCGCCTCTATCCGGGCAAAACGGTGGATCTGCAGGTGCCCGCCAATCTGGCGGTCGGGGTGGAGGAGCAGGACTTCGACGAGATGGTGGGCAATTTGCTGGAGAACGCCTTCAAGTGGTCAGCCAGCGAGCTGCGCATCTCCAGCGCCGAGCTGGGGGGCTGGATCACCTTGCGTATCGAGGATGACGGCCCCGGCATGAGCGAAGATCAGATCGCCAAGGCGGTGCTGCGCGGGGTGCGGCTCGACGAGAAGGTGCCGGGCTCGGGCCTGGGTCTCAACATCGTCTCCGATCTGGCGGAAGCCTATCGGGGTAGTTTCATCATGGGCCGCGCCGAACTGGGCGGTCTGGCCGCCTCCCTCTCGTTGCCCAAGGTGGCAAGAGTCGAGAGCTAGGCATAACATATGGCATTTGTTTTAGCCTGAGGAAGAGAAGCATGACCGACGATCCGTGGGCACTGTGTCACCTTGACGATTCGTTTGATGCCTCTGTGCTGGGGGTCAAGGGCGCCCAGATCCAGTGGTTTGAAGACAGGGATGGCCTGATCGCGTTCCTTCTGGAAGATTTTGTCGACTTGCTGGCCGATGTGGGCGAGCTGGACGAGGAGCAGACTGAGCAGGCGCGCGAGCGCTTCACCCTGCTGGTGGAGCAGAGCTTCGACGATCGCACCCTGATGGATGCCATCAACGATCTCGCCTCCGGCCTGCGCCGCATCGCCTGGTTGGGGCCGCTCTCGGAGCTGGCCGAGATCAGTGACGAGTTTGCCTCCGGCCTGCGCCGCTATTTCTGGAGCCAGTACGACGGGGACGAAGATGACCCGGACGCCTGGGTGCCGGAAGAGCTGTGGCCACAACTGGTGGAGTGCGCGCAGGAGTATATGGAAGAGGGCGAGTTCTGATTTCCCTCTCTCCTGTCATCGCAGCGATAAAGAATCGGCGCCTTCGGGCGCCGTTTCTATTGGCGCAGATGGCACGTCCTTATGGTGATCGGGCGCTGCCCTCTGGGGCAGTAGAAGAGACGGGCAGGGCCGCCATGGGGCGCTTGGTCATTGGTATAAGTAAAAATTGGGTCATTATCGGAAAAGTCATAAATTAAATTTATGCAGGAGAATCAGGCTCCCTCACGGTGCCTGCGAGCGCCGCCAGCGTTGTGGGAGGGGATCTGCCGATCTTCGCTATTGGCGCTGGCACTTATCCCGACAAGGGATCTCCCCGCCACAACCGGGATAAAAAACGGCGCCTTGATGGCGCCGTTTTTATTGGGTGGCAATCGCCTTAGCCGTTGGCCGGTACCGCGTGGGCGGTGTTGGCCAGCACCGGGCCTGTGTACTTCTCGATCTGCAGCTGGGCCATGTGGCCGCAGTTGCCTTGCGCCAGACTGGACGAGCCTTCGTCGAAGGTGAGGCAGTTGACGTTGCCGTTCTTGCAGATGCTGCCCGTTTCGCCCGGCTTGGCCGGGTCATACCAGGCCCCTTCGCAGATCCGCACCACCCCTTGGCGCACATCCTCGGAGAGCAGGGCGCCCACCAGAATCTGGCCGCGCTCGTTGAAGGCACGCACCAGATCCCCTTGGGCGATGCCGCGAGCCTTGGCGTCGGCGGGATGGATCATGATCGCCTCGCGGTCGGCGATGGCGAACTTGTCCCGCAGCGGGGTGTTGTCGAGCTGGGAGTGCAGCCGCTGGGTCGGGTGGGAGGTGTTGAGCGACAGCGGATAGCGCGCCGCCACCTCGCTCTTCACCCACTCCTTCGGCTCATACCATTTGGGATGGCCGGCACAGTCGGCGTAACCCATCCCCGCCACCGTGTTGGAGAAGATCTCGATCTTGCCGGACGGGGTGCCGAGCGGGTTGAGCAGCGGGTTCTCGCGAAAATCGGCGTGACGGATCCACTGGCGGTTGGCCTCGGGGATCGGGAAGCGAATGTAGTTGTTGGACTCCCAGAACATGTTGAACGGCGGCAGCGCCACGCGGGCACCACGGGCCTGCGCCGCCATGCCGTCGTACATCTGCTTGAGCCACAGCATCTCGTCTTTGCCTTCGGTGTACTGCTCCTGCACGCCCAGCTTGGCGGCGATGGCGCTGAAGATGTCGAAGTCGTTGCGGGCTTCAAACTGGGGCGGCACGCACTGGTGCATCGGGAACACATAGCGCTGGGAGTAGTCGCCACCCATCTCCAGATCGTTGCGCTCGTAGCTGGTGGTGACCGGCAGCACGATATCGGCGTGCTTGGCGGTGGCGGTCCAGTAAGGCTCGTGAACGATCACGGTCTGCGGCTTGCGCCACGCCTGCAGCAGGTTGTTGGTGTCCTGATGGTGGTGGAAGGGGTTGCCGCCCGCCACGTAGACCAGCTTGATGTCCGGATAGGTCACCTTGCGGCCGTTGAAGTCGATGGTCTTGCCCGGGTTGGCGAGACAGTCGGCGATGCGGGCCACCGGGATCGGTGCCGGGCTGTTCTTCGGTGCGTTGCCGGCGGAGATACCGGCCAGAATGCCGCCCTTGGCGGTGGGGCTGCCACCGGAGGAGTAGTGGTAGCTGAAGCCGTAGCCGCCGCCCGGCAGGCCGATCTGGCCCAGCATGGAGGCCAGAGTGACCAGCATCCAGTTCGGCTGTTCGCCGTGCTGCTGACGCTGCATGCCCCAACCGGCCATGATCATGGTGCGTTTGGTGGCCATGTCGAGAGCCAGCTGGCGGATCACCTTGGCATCGACGCCGCAGACGGTGCTCGCCCACTCGGCGCTCTTCGGTTGGCCGTCATCCTTGCCGAGCAGATAGTCCAGAAACTTGTCGAAACCGACGGTGTAGCGATCGAGGAAAGCCTGATCGTGCTTCTTCTCGCTGTAGAGGGTGTGGGCCACACCCAGCATCATGGCCACATCGGTGTAGGCGTTCGGGGCAATCCACTCGGCGCCGACCAGCTTGGCGGTCTCGTTGTAGATGGGATCGATGCTGATGACGCGGGTACCTTTCTCTTTCAGCGCCATGAAGCCGGCCTGACCCTCGTGATCCGGCATGTTCCAGCTGTTCTTCAGGGTGACCTGGGCGTTGACCCCCCACAGCACCACCAGTTCGGCGTTCTCCACCACGTTGGGCCAGGCGGTCTGCTGCTCGTACACCTCGATGGAACCCATCACGTGGGACATGATCACCTGAGCCGCGCCGGTGGAATAGTCACCGGCATAACCGGTGAAACCGCCGGAGAGGTTCATCAGGCGGTGCAGCAGGGTACGGCTGTTGTGGAACATGCCGACGCTCTTCCAGCCATAGGAACCGGCGTGGATCGCCTGCGGACCGAAGTCACTCTGAACCCGCTGGATTTCACCGGCCACCAGTTCGATCGCCTTGTCCCAGCTCACTCGCACCCACTCGTCGGCACCGCGTAGCTCGGGTTTGGCGCCCGGGCCGTGCTCCAGCCAACTCTTGCGTACCATGGGGTATTTGATGCGGTTCTTGGCATGCACCTGGAACGGCGCCATGTCGATGAGATCGTTTGGCGCCGGATCATCGGCCACCGGCTGGACGCGCACCATGCGGCCATCTTCGACGATCGCCTCGAAAGCACCCCAGTGGGCGCCGGTCAGAATGCCCTTCTGGGCGGGCACCAGGGTCGGGAACTGACTCAATGCGGTGCTGATGGCTTGCGCCAGCGCACTCTTGGGAAAAATGCCGCCGAGCAGGGGCAGGGCTGCGCAGGCGCCGAGCCCCTTGAGCAGGTTGCGGCGGGACAGATTAGTCTTCTTGTCATTGAAAAAAGTCATAACGGTTTTCCTCTGTGCCAGCCTTAGTGGGCCGCGCTCATGTCACTGGCGTGTTTCTGGACATACTGGGTCAACATGCGAGCCTGTTCCGGGGTCAGGGAGGTACGAGATTCCATCCCCTTGATGACGCCGATCCACTGGTTGGCATTAAAGTGATCCAGCGCGGTGAGGCCGTGGCAGCCGGTACAGTTGTTGGACATCAGGGTGGAGGCGTATTGCCACAGCTTGCCCTGATCGCCGATGAGCTGGCTCTGGTCGACCCAGGCGGTCAGCTTGACCTGATGCCAGGTGAGGTTGGTGGCGCTGTCGGTTTCGCTCTGGCCGGTGACCAGCGCTTTCTTGGCGGCATCGCCGACCAGTACGCTGAGGATCCGCTTGCCCGGTGCGGCGTAGAACACTTCGCTCACGCCATCCTGTTGCCAGCCTTCGATCTGCACCTTGGCGCGGCCGTTTTCGTTGGCCAGCACTTCCACCTTGGTGGAGGGCATCAGGGTGCCTTCGTCGGTCTTGGCGGCAGCATCGAGGAACAGCGGGGTGGTAGCGATGGCGTAACGGGTGGTGACGTTGGCCGGGGTCTGGGCCGCAGCCTGCGCCAGCTCGCTGGCACCGGCGGCAGCCAGGCCGCTCATGTCAGGCATGATGTGGGCGACACCGCGGTGGCAGTCGATACAGGTCTGGCCTTCCTTGATGGCGACCGGGTGCTCGGCACGGGCATTGGGGCGCTGTGCCAGAATGTCCATCGCCTCGTAGCTGTGGCAGCTGCGGCAGGTAGCGGAGTCGTTGGCTTTCAGCTCGTCCCAGACGGACTGGGCCATCCGCAGCTTGTGGGCTTCATACTTTTCCGGGGTATCCAGCGTGCCGATCGCCTCGTGATAGATATCCTTCACGGCGCGGATCTTGGTCCACAGGTAGGAGGTGGGGTCGCCCGGGATGTGGCAGTCGGCGCACTCGGCGCGGATCCCCTTGGTGTTCTGGAAGTGGACACTGCCCTGATACTCGGCGAGCGGAGTCTGCATGGAGTGGCAGGAGACGCAGAATTCGGTGGAGCTGGTCTTGTGCAGCACTGTCACGGTGACACCCAGTGCCGCGACACCCAGCAGGGCCCCGAGCAGCAGGAGCCAGAACCAGGTTTTTCTTATCAGTTTTCCAATCATGGCGGCGTTTTCCTACGGTCAATAATTACCTACATAGTACTAGTCCAATAGTAGTAGTAATGATAGGGATAAGGCGTTGACCTCCATCATGGTTTATATTTTTGATTGTTGTCACATTTTGTCTTTTGTTTTGTTATTGATTGATTTATCGAATTAAATTCAGTTGTTTTCTGTTTTATCTATTTGTGCACTTTCCGCGACAGCTGTTAGCCCCCTCGCAAAACCCTACAAGATTCGCTGATATAGTGAGCAGTGAGCCTCAACGGAGTGTCGCTGATGAGCCCTTTCTCACTGCTGTGTGTCGCCGCCAACGTGCAACTGCTGGCCGAATTCGAACAGGAGTTGGCTCCGCTGCTCGGCCATTTCGCGCTGGTGGTGGTGGTCGGTCAGGGGTCGGCTGAGCTGGCCTTGGACGAGCTGGATCGCAAGGGGCAGCCACCCGCCGTAGTGGTGTGTGACAGCGAGCTGGGGGATGGGCGAGGGGCCGATTTTCTGATCCGCCTCGGCAGCCGTCACGAGGCGTGCCGCAAGATCCTGCTGGGCAGCCAGCCGGAGATGAAATCGATCATCGAGGCGGTGAACCTCGGTCGTCTCGACTACTACCTGCAACGCCCCTGGCGCGATGGCAGCCTGCGCCGTGCGGTGATCGAGCAGGCCAGCCATTTTGTATTGCAGCGTCCCGAGGCGGACCTGCTGAGCTATGCCGCTGTGCTCGACAACCAGAAGCTGCTGCGAGCCCACGTCGATCGCCAGTTGGCAGCCTATCGGCAGGGCTTTATGGATTACACCCACTGCAGCGATGAAGAACTCTCCCGGGTGGTGATCGACGGCCTCTACCAGTTTTTCGAGGGCAATGACGAGGAGCGGGTCTGCCGCCACTACAGTCCGGGCCATGTGCTGACCCGCGAGGGGGAGCCCAACAGCTTCCTCTGGTTTATCGCCAAGGGGGAGGTGGTGCTGCGCAAGCGGGACGAGCAGGGGATCGATCAGGAGGTAGTGCACTACCGTACCGGCTCGCTGGTGGGGGGCATGTCATTTGTGACTGGAGAACCCGCCTTCACCACCGGCGTGACTCTGACCGGTGCCGAGGTGATCAAGCTCGACAAGCTGCAATTCTCCCGGGTGATGCAGGCGCGCAGCGAACTGCTCCCCTCCTTTACCAACCTGCTGCTGCGCCACTTCAATCGCCGCCTGCAAAACAGCATCCGCACCGAGATGCGGCTGCAACAGACCCTCAACTCCCTCGATGCCGCTCACGCCCAGCTGGTGGAGAGCGAAAAGATGGCGATGCTGGGTCAGCTGGTGGCCGGTGTCGCCCACGAGCTGAACAACCCGGTGGCGGCCATTATCCGTGGCAGCGAGACCCTGCGGGCCGCCATCCCCGATCTGGTCAATCTCGAGCTGCCAGCACCCATCAAAGGGCTGGGCAACCAGACCCTCTGTCAGGCGCTCTCCTCACAGCCGGTCTCGACCAGCGAGATCCGTGACAAGACCCGGCAGGCTGAGGGGCGCTTTGGTGATCGCCAGCAGGCGCGGCTGGCGGTACAGATGAATCTGGATGACGAGCTGAACTGGCAACGCTGGTTTGCCAGCCGCACTGCCGACGAGCGGGAGGCGCTGCTCTCCCGGCTGGAGCTGTTCCAGCAGACCGGCAGCTTCCTGCGCAATATCGAGGTGTGCGCCCGTCGCATCGGCGATCTGGTCAAGAGCCTCAAGCAGTATGCGCGGCAGGATCGGGCCGAGCCCTCGCTGGTAGACCTGCACGAGGGGCTGGAAGATACCCTGATGATTTTCGAAAACCGCCTAAAGCATCTTGAGCTCTGCAAGGAGTACCAGCCGCTGCCGCTGGTGCGCTGTCACCCCATCGCCCTGCAACAGGTGTGGACCAACCTGATCGCCAACAGTCTGGATGCCATGAGCGGCCCGGGGCGACTCACCATCCGCACCGGGTTGCTGGATCCCGAGTGGGTCATGGTAGAGATCGAGGATAGCGGTTGCGGCATCGAGCCCGAGCTGTGGCAGCGGATCTTCGATCTCAACTTCACCACCAAGCGGGAGGGACATTTCGGCCTCGGGATTGGTCTGAGCGTTTCGCTGCAGATAGTGCAACAGCACCACGGCCGGATTGAGGTGGCCTCGGAGCCTGGCCGTTACACCCGGATGCGGGTCTGTCTGCCGCTGGACGGCATGGGGCAGGCCGGTTACGGGGGCGAACCTCATCACAACAAGGAGCATGCGGCCTGAGCCGTCGCCAGCATCAATCGCGCGGCGTGCCAAACCATGTCGCCAAGGAGGAGCAATGAACAAACACTATCTGATCCTGTGTGTGGACGATGAGCGGGAGGTGCTGGATGCGGTGATCCACGATCTCGCCCCGTTCCGTTCCCACTTCGAGCTGGAAGCCGCCGAGAGCGTCGATGAGGCGCGAGCGGTGGTGGAGGAGTGGGAGCGCGACGGCAACAAGCTGGCGCTGATCCTCTGTGACCACATCATGCCGGGAACCCTGGGGGTCGATTTTCTGGTAGAGCTGAATCGGCGAGCCACCACCCGCGCCAGCCGCAAATTGCTGCTGACCGGACAAGCGGGGCTGGAGGCCACCGTCGAAGCGGTCAATCGTGGCGGGTTGCACTACTACCTTGCCAAGCCGTGGAAGCTGGAGACCCTGCAAGAGGCGGTGCGCGAACAGCTGACCGATTATCTGCTGGCGGAAGATGGCGAAAATGCCTTCCACTATGCGCCGCTGCTCAATCAGGCGCGGCTGTTTGCCGCCATCCACGATCACCCGTTCGACGAGTAGGGGAAGTTGGGCTTTCGCGGTGGCAGTTGTATACTGTCTGCATATACAGTATTGCAGGTAGCCACCGATGCGACTCTTTATCGCCGAGAAGCCCACGCTGGGACGCGCCATTGCCGATGCCCTGCCCAAGCCCCACAAGAAGGGCGACGGTTTTATCGAAACAGCCCAGGGGGATGTGGTCACCTGGTGCATCGGCCATCTGCTGGAGCAGGCCGAGCCCGATGCCTATGACGCTGCCTTCAAGCAGTGGCGGATGGAACATCTCCCCATCATCCCCGCCCAGTGGCAGCTGGTGGCCAAGCCCAAGACCAAAACCCAGCTCACCGTCATCAAGCGGCTGATCAAGCAGGCCGACTGCGTGGTCAACGCCGGTGACCCGGACCGGGAAGGGCAACTGCTGGTGGATGAGGTGATCGACTTTCTCGGCTACCCGAAAACCAAGCCGGTGCAGCGCTGCCTCATCAGCGATCTCAACCCACCCGCGGTGCGCCGCGCCCTCGACAAACTGAGGGATAACAAGGAGTTCGTGCCGCTGGCGGTCTCGGCGCTGGCCCGCAGTCGGGCCGACTGGCTCTACGGCATCAACATGACCCGCGCCTATACCCTGCTCGGGCGCAAGGCGGGTTGCAGCGAGCTGCTCTCGGTTGGTCGGGTGCAGACCCCGCTGCTGGGGCTGGTGGTGCGGCGGGATCTCGAGATCGAGGCCTTCGTGCCCAAACCCTTCTACGAGGTGCTGGCCCATCTGCTGACCGATAGCAACGAGCGCTTCACCGCCAAGTGGCTGCCATCGGAAGCCTGCCTGCCGTGGCAGGATGAGGAGGGGCGGGTGCTCAATCGGGCGCTGGCCGACAAGGTGGTGAGCCGGATCAACGGCCAGCCCGCTCAGGTCGAATCGGTGGAGGAGCAGGCCCGCAAGCAGGCGGCGCCGCTGCCCTACAACCTCTCCAGCCTGCAGATCGATGCCGCCAAGCGCTTCGGCATGGATGCCAAGCGGGTGCTCGATATCTGCCAGAGCCTCTACGAGCGTCACAAGCTCATCACCTATCCGCGCTCCGACAGCCGATATCTGCCGACCGACCACTTCAAGCGGGCCGAGCAGGTGCGCGGTGCCATCGCTGCCACTGCTCCTGCGCTGGTCAAGGCGGTTGCCGAGGCAGACGGCAAGATCCGCAGCAAGGCGTGGAACGACAGCAAGGTGGATGCCCACCACGCCATCATCCCCACCGAGAAGCAGGGCAACCCCGCCACGCTGGGGGCCGACGAGGCGAAGCTCTATGGCCTGATTGCCCGACAGTATCTGCTGCAGTTCTATCCCCCATTCGAATACAACGACAGCAAGGTGCTGCTGCGCATCGCCGGTGGTCTGTTTCAGGCCAAGGCACGGCGCATTCTGAAAGCGGGCTGGAAGGCGCTGCTCGGGGTGGAGGAGGATGACGACGAAGAGAAGGCGGGCACGCTACCCGCGCTGAAGGAGGGCGAACAACTGTTCTGCGAGCGGGGCGAACTGCAGGAGAAAATGACCCAGCCGCCCAAGTCGTTCACCGATGCCACCCTGCTGGCGGCCATGACCGGCATCGCCCGCTATGTGCAGGATCCCGAGATCCGCAAGACCCTGCGCGACACCGACGGTCTCGGCACAGAAGCGACCCGGGCAGGCATTATCGACCTGTTGTTCAAGCGCCGCTTTCTGGTGCGTCAGGGCAAGAGCATCAAGGCGACCCCGACCGGGCGGGCGCTGGTGCAGGCGCTGCCTGCTAGTGCCACCACGCCGGATATGACGGCGCTGTGGGAGCAGAGCCTCGGCCAGATCGCCGAGCGTCACGGCAGCTACCAGCAGTTTATGGGGCCGCTCACCGAGCAGCTCAACGGTCTGATTGAAGGGGCGCGGCAGGACTCCGGCGCCAGCTTCAGCGCCCTGCCCAAGGAGGCGCCGGGTGCCGGCAAGCGGCGTTTTACCAGGCGCAAGAGTCCGGCGGCCAGCACGACTGGCGGGCCCCGACCGCGCAAGACGACCAGCAAGCGCCAGACCAGGGCGGCATAACGAAAAAAGGCGCCCATCCCGGGCGCCAAAGGCATTGTTGTCAGGCTGCCTGAGTGGACAAGCTGGCACGGATCCTGTGCTGGTAGTGCAGAACCACACCGAGAAACACCAGATCCTTGAACAGGAAGAACTCGGTGACTGGCACGCCGTCAACCATCTTCCAGACACCTGTCAGGGTCAGCAGGAAGCTCAGCGTCGCCAGGAAGGTGACGATAGCCCCCATGCTGCACCAGTAACCGATACGAGGTTGCCACAGACCCACGACCAGTCCGATGGCGATCACTATCTCGACCACCCCGATCAGGTTCGATACGCTCTGTTCCGACAGGGGGCCATAGAGCCAGCTCATCAAGGGGTGGCTGGCTACCAGTGGTTTGATGGCGGCTGCCTCTGTCGGGGTAAACTTGAAGACGCCGATCCAGAGCAGGGTCAATACCACGCCCGCCAGGGCGACAAGAAAGCCTTTGTCATGTTGCTGCATGGGGGGGCTCCTTGTTTAAGGGGTCAGAGTGACGGGCGGGAAGTCGATCTCGGTCGCCGCCAGGTGGTTGCCATAGTTGGTCAGGGTATTGACCACCACCTGGCCGAGCACCTCCAGCAGCAGCTCGTCATCTACGCCTGCGGCACGGGCGCTAGCAAGCTGCTCGTCACTGATCACCCCGCGCTGACTGACCAGCGCTGTTGCCAGTTGCAGCAGGGCGTGATCAAGGGGAGCCGAGGCCTGGCCGAGCCGGGCAGCCCGGATCTCCTTGGCCGAGAATCCGGCCTTGCCCGCCAGTAGTGTGTGGGCAGACAAACAGTATTGGCAGGCGTTGGCTTGACCTATGGCCAGTGCCAGCAACTCCCGTTGTGAGGCAGTGAGGCGCCCCTTGCCAAGCGCCTCGGCAAAGGCCAGGAAGCCATTGAGCAGGGCTGGCGAGTGGGCTAGGGTGGCGTAGAGGTTGGGCACCATGCCCAGATTGCGGTGCAGGGTGGCCAGGGTCTGGGCGGCTGCGGGTTGCGGTTGGGATACGGGTTGGATACGGCTCATGATCTTCTCCTGTGGTAGTGAAGGTACGGGAGACAGTGTGCCGTCATTCGTGATACGGTTTATCACTCATCGTCTGCAATTAAATACTATTCGTCTCAAATATGGATCCGCTCTCTGCCCTGTTGGTTCATGCCTCCCCCGAAGCCAAGATCTTCTTCGCCGGCAACCTGTGCCAGAACTCCTCCAGTGATGATTACCCGAGTGGCGGACATCTTCATCTGCTGCGCAGTGGCGCCGTCATGTTGCGTGAAGAGGGGGGCGCCAGCTTGCTGCTCGAGGAGCCGACCCTGATCCTGTTCCCTCGGGGACGTCCTCACAAGCTTGAACCCAGAACGCTGGGGGGTTGTGATTTGGTGTGCGCCAATGTCGCATTCGGCAAGGGGGGGTCATCGCCGTTGCAACTGGCATTACCGGGCTCGCTGGTGCTGCCGCTAAGGGAGTTGCCTGCCCTGACGCCGGTGCTGAGTCAGCTGTTTGACGAGGCGTTTCACCCCCGCTACGGGCAGGATCCGCTGATCTCCCGCTTGCTGGAGGTACTGTTGATCCTGCTGCTGCGTCATCTGGTCGAGCAAGGGGTGTGTCAGCAGGGGATGCTGGCAGGTATTTCCGATCCCCAGTTGGCCAAGGCGATCTCGGTGATGCATCAGCGTGGGGATGAACCCTGGACGGTGGCCACGCTGGCGCGGGAGGCCGGCATGTCGCGAGCCCGCTTTGCCGCGAGGTTTCAGGAGCGGGTTGGTCAAGCGCCGCTTGGTTATCTGACCCACTGGCGCATGGCGCGAGCCTGCCAGCAACTGCTGGCGGGGGAGCCCATGGTGCAGGTGGCGCTGGGGGCGGGGTACAGCAGCAGTGTTGCCTTTGGTCGGGCATTCGAGCGGGAGCTGGGGGTGAGCCCGGGGCGCTGGCTCAAGGCGCAGCAACAAGCCGAATAAAAAACGGGGCAGCCAGTGGCTGCCCCGTTTTCATAACCGGTCAGCCGGTATAGACGTTCTCTTCCGGATAACGGATGCGGGTCTCGACCGGGCGGGCCAGCATAAAGGCCAGGGTCAGAGGGCCGAGACGGCCGCAGATCATCACCAGTACCAGGATCAGCTTGCCCGGCTCGCTCAGGGAGGCGGTGATGCCGGTAGAGAGGCCGACGGTGGCAAATGCCGAGATGGTCTCGAACATGATTTTGTCGAACGGCAGATCCTCGGTCACCATCAGCAGGAACATCGCCAGCATCAGCACCATGGTGCTGACGATGATGATAGCCAGCGAGCGGGTCACGATCTGGGGCGACAGAGTGCGGCCAAAAGCGGTGACATGGGGCCGTTTGGTCAAAAACGCCTTGGTCGCCAGCAGCACAACCGCGAAAGTGGTGACTTTGATACCACCACCGGTCGAGGTGGCACCGGCACCGATAAACATCAGCATCATCAGGAACAGCAGCGCCGCCGGGGTCATCAGCCCGATATCTATGGTATTGAAACCGGCGGTACGGGCACTGGCAGATTGGAAAAAAGCCGCCAGCAGCTGGCCACCGATACCGGCCTTGCCGAGGGTGCCGGGGTTGTTGTGTTCCAGCAGCCAGAACATCAGGGTACCGGCCAGCAGCAGCGCCGGGGTCATCAGCAGCATCAGCTTGCTGTGCAGCTTCAGCTTGCGCCAGCGGCGGTTGCGCACCAGATCGACGATGACGGTAAAGCCGATCCCCCCCAGGATCAGCAGGCCGGCGATGGTCAGGCTGATGATGGGGTCGTCTCTATAGTCGATGAGGTTGTTGGCAAACAGCGAAAACCCGGCGTTGTTGAAGGCCGAGACCGCGTGGAAGAAGCTGACATAGAGGCCGTGCACCCACCCCATCTCGGGCACCCAGCGGATCGCCATGATGCCGGTGCCGATCAGCTGGGCAATAAAGGCGAACAGCACGATCCGTTTGACCAGCTGAATGATGTTGACCGAGCCCTCCTGTCCCAGCGCCTCCTTGGCCAGTACCTGTTGGCGCAGACCGACCCGCTTGCTGAAGATGGCGATCAGCAGCAGGGTCATGGTCATCTGGCCCAGACCACCGATCTCCATCAGCATCAGCAGGAAAATCTGCCCCTGCAGGGTGAAGGCGGTGCCGGTATCCACCACGCCAAGACCTGTCACGCTGATGGCCGAGGTGGCGGTAAACAGGGCGTTGACGAAGGTGACCTCGCCATTGTGGCTGGAGGGTTGCACCAGAAAGATGGTGCCAATCAGCAGAATGATCAGAAAGCTGCCGAGGATCAGCCGGGCTTCGCTCCAGCGAGAGTCCTGCTCCCGATGGAGGGCGAAGGCGTAGCTGCTGCGCCAGTTGATCATAGGGTTTCGAGCCAGTGGTCGATGGCGTGCTTGTTGCCCGCCAGGATCAGGATGTCGCCCAGTTGCAGCTCCATCTTGCCGGTCAGCACGTTGTGGAGCACGTCACCACGCTTGATGGCGAGCAGCTGGAAATCGCTCTGTTGCAGCAGATGGAAGTCGCCCAGTTCCCGGCCGTTCTGTTGCAGGCCAATCACGAACTCGGTCAGCACCATGTCGTGGCCCAGCTCCAGATAGTCGAACAGCCGGTTGTCCAGCATGCTCTGGGCGACCCGGCGGCCCATGTCCCACTCCGGGTTGATCACCTTGTCGGCGCCCACTTTCTGCAGGATCTTGGCGTGGAACTTGTCGCGCGCCTTGACCCACACCTTCTTCACGCCCGCCTCTTTCAAGACGAGGGTGGTGAGGATGCTGGTCTCCAGGTTGTCACCGATGGCAACGAAGACGATATCGAAATTGGCCAGTCCCAGCTCGGCCACGGTGGCCTCATCGGTGGCATCCGCCACGATCACGTGATTGCAGAGGGCGGCGATTTGGCGGGTCTTGCTCTCGTCGATATCGATGGCCAGTACTTCGGCATCTTGCCGTTGCAGCTCTTCGCACAGGGCGCTGCCAAACAGGCCCAGGCCGATGACGGCAAACTGGTTGTTCATGAGTTATTCCTCAGCAGTTGAAGTCGCCTACTCTAAACCACTGCTATTCCCCCGAAAAGGGCTCGGGTTTTTCGTCATGGGGTAACTTGAGGTAGACTGCGCCCTTGCACCAAGCCGGGATAGACCGATGAAACTGAATGCCAACGCCTCCTTGTTGAAGCTCAACACCCTTGCCCTCGATGCGTACTGCCTCTGGCTGGCCGAGGTGGAGCAGGTTGCCGATCTGGCGACCCTGCGTGCCGATCCGCAGTTCAACCAGCTGCCGCGCCTCAATCTGGGCGGCGGCAGCAACATGCTCTTCACCACCGATTTTCTCGGTCTGGTGGTGCTCAACCGGCTCAAGGGGATTACCGCTGAAGATGGTGGCGATCACTGGTTGCTCCATGTGGCGGCCGGTGAAGATTGGCATCAGCTGGTGCGCCATACCTTGCAACAGGGCTGGTTCGGGCTGGAGAATCTGGCGCTCATTCCCGGCACGGTCGGTGCAGCGCCGGTGCAGAACATCGGTGCCTATGGCGTTGAGCTGGCCGACTTCTGCGCCTATGTCGAGGCGTTCAACTGGCAGAGTGGCGAGATTGAACGGATCGCGGCGGCAGAGTGCCGCTTCGGTTATCGCGACAGCATCTTCAAACACGAGTATCAGGATTCCCACCTGATCACCGCCGTCGGGCTCAAACTGCCCAAGGCGTGGCGGCCGGTGCAGGGCTATGGCCCACTGGCGGGGCTCGGTGACGCGCCTTCGGCGCAGACCATCTTCGATACCGTCTGTGCCACCCGCATGGCCAAACTGCCGGATCCTGCGGTGCTCGGCAATGCGGGCAGCTTCTTCAAGAATCCGGTGGTGCCTGCCGCGCTGGCGGAGAATCTCAAGGCGCGCTATCCGCAGATGCCCTGCTATCCGGCCGGAGAAGGGCAGGCCAAGCTGGCGGCGGGCTGGCTCATCGATCAGTGCGGGCTGAAAGGTTTCGCCATCGGCCGCGCCGCTGTTCATCAGGAGCAGGCGCTGGTGCTGGTCAATCTGGGGGGCGCCAGTGCCATGGAGCTGATCGCGCTGGCGGCCCATGTCCGTGACAGCGTGGAGCAGACGTTTGGCGTGGTGCTGGAGCATGAGGTGCGCTTTATGGGCGCGCACGGTGAAACCTGGCTCGACGAGGTGCTCTCATGACGTTGACTCCCATCAGACAGACCCTGATCACCCTGCTTAGCGACGGCCAGTTTCACTCCGGCGAACAGCTGGGTGAGCAGCTCGGCATCAGCCGGGCGGCGGTGAGCAAACACATGGCGGCGCTCAAGGAGCTGGGGTTGGATCTCTTTAGCCTGACCGGCAAGGGCTACCGGTTGGCGGTACCGATGGCGCTCTATGATCAGGCTACCTTGCAGGCACTGGCCCCGATGGCGCCGGTGCACTGTTTCCCGGTCATTGGCTCGACCAATCAACACCTGTTGGATCGGGTCAATGAGCTGCGCTCCGGCGAGAGCTGTCTTGCCGAGTGTCAGACAGCCGGGCGCGGTCGTCGTGGCAAACCCTGGATTTCGCCGTTTGGTTGCCAGCTGATCCTCAGCATGTACTGGCGACTCGAACAAGGCATGGCGGCGGCCATGGGGCTGAGTCTGGCGGTCGGCGTGGCAGTGGTTGAAGCGCTGGAGTCCCTTGGTTATCAGGGGGTCGAGCTCAAGTGGCCGAATGACCTCTACTATCAGGGCCGCAAGCTGGCGGGCATTCTGGTAGAGATGAGTGGTAGCGCCGGGGCCAGCTGTCATCTGGTGATCGGCATCGGTCTCAATCTGGCGATGCCTGCCCGCGAAGGTGAGAAGATCGATCAGGCCTGGGCCGAGCTGCGCCACATCAATCCCGAGCTAGTCGATCGCAATCAGTTGGCGGCCCGGATGATCGTCCATCTGCAGCGGGCGCTGCACACCTTTGAGCAACAGGGGTTGGCAAGCTTTGTCGATGAGTGGAATCGGCTCGATCACTTTGCCGGTCGCCCGGTGCGCCTGCTGATGGGAGATCAGGAGATCCGCGGCATCGCCCGTGGCATCGACGATCGCGGCGCCCTGCGACTGGAGACAGCTGAAGGGATCAAATTCTATCTCGGGGGCGAACTCTCCCTGCGCCGGGGCGACTGAGGGTCAGCAAGGCCGCTCATGATGCCAAACAAAGAGGGGGCCCGCGGGCCCCCTCTTCGTTATCCGGCAACTGCAGTCATCATTTACGCAGCTTGATCTGTTCGATGGCGTGCTCATGGCCCTTGGTCATGATCAGGTTGGCACGCTCACGCGTTGGCAGGATATTTTCTTTCAAATTCAGATAGTTGATATCTTGCCAGATGTTGTTGGCGATCTGGGTCGCCTCACTCTCCGCCAGCTTGGCGTAGTTATGGAAGTAGGAGTCGGGATCCGAGAAGGCGCCGCTGCGGAATTTCAGGAAGCGTTCGATATACCAGGTACGCAGCAGTTCGGCATCGGCATCCACATAGATGGAGAAGTCGACGAAGTCCGACACGAAGACCCGATGGGGCTCCTGAGGGTAGTCCATGCCGCTTTGCAGCACATTGAGCCCTTCCAGGATCAGGATGTCCGGCTGCTCCACCACCTTTTTCTCATCGGGAATGATGTCGTAGATAAGGTGGGAGTAAACCGGCGCTTCGACCTTCTCGTGACCGGCGCGGATATTGGCGACAAATTCCACCAGATGGCGGATATCGTAGGATTCCGGGAACCCCTTGCGGCGCATCAGGCCGCGCTCTTCCAGTACCTTGTTGGGATAGAGGAAGCCGTCGGTGGTGACCAGCTCCACCCGCGGATGTTCCGGCCAGCGCTCCAGCAAGGCCTGCAGAATACGGGCTGTGGTACTTTTGCCCCCCGCCACGCTGCCGGCAATGCTGATGATATAAGTGCCCTTGCCGCGGGACTGGCCGAGGAACTGCTCCAGTACCCGGCTGCGACGCTGTTTGGCTTTGACATAGAGATTGAGCAGGCGGGAGAGAGGCAGATATATCTCTTCCACTTCCCGCAATGACACCTTCTCGTTGATCCCGCGCAGGGTCTGCAGATCGTGTTCGGTCAGGGTCAGGGGGACCGAATCGCGCAATAACGCCCATTGTTCGCGGGTGAATTGCAGATAGGGGTTATGCTCTGTCGTCATGGTGTCATCACTGTTTCTTGGGCACGGCGACCATACACCAAGGGGGGGGGAGCGACAAGGGACGCAGCAGGATTGGCTTGTTTGCCCCCGCTTTTTTGCAAACTTCCCAGCAATAAAGCATATTTTGCCGGGTTCAATGGTTGCATCCCCCAAAACCTTACAATAAAATGCGCGACGCTTGACTGTCTGTCGTCTATTTGCCGTGCAAAAGCGATAAACACAACGGGTGCAAGCAGAATTACCGTTGTGACAATCTGGCGTCTGGAGGGGTTCCCGAGCGGCCAAAGGGATCAGACTGTAAATCTGACGGCTCTGCCTTCGAAGGTTCGAATCCTTCTCCCTCCACCATATTTCTCTGCGGTTTGAGTTCTTTGGGTTAGAGAAATGCGGGCATCGTATAATGGCTATTACCTCAGCCTTCCAAGCTGATGATGCGGGTTCGATTCCCGCTGCCCGCTCCAAGATGCTGATATGGCTCAGGCGTTAGCAGAGCCGCACCCTAGGGTGAGTTCGGCAAGCGAACCAGCCATCAGTACCTCTCTCTTTCCCACCAGATTCAAATCCATCATATAAACTGTTCTGTGGTTAGCTTGCCACCGCGTACTCAGCGTTAGTTTAGAGGGACGATCATGTCTAAAGAAAAATTTGAGCGTAATAAACCGCACGTTAACGTGGGTACCATCGGCCACGTTGACCACGGTAAAACCACCCTGACTGCAGCTATCACCAACGTGCTGGCCAAGCACTTCGGTGGTAAAGCTTTCGCCTTCGACCAGATCGACAAGGCACCGGAAGAGCGTGAGCGTGGTATCACCATCAACACCTCCCACGTAGAATACGACACCGCTACCCGTCACTACGCCCACGTAGATTGCCCGGGTCACGCCGACTACGTTAAAAACATGATCACCGGTGCTGCCCAGATGGACGGCGCGATCCTGGTAGTAGCAGCGACTGACGGCCCGATGCCGCAGACTCGTGAGCACATCCTGCTGGGTCGTCAGGTAGGCGTTCCGTACATCATCGTGTTCATGAACAAGTGCGACATGGTAGATGACGAAGAGCTGCTGGAACTGGTCGAGATGGAAGTTCGCGAACTGCTGTCCGAGTACGACTTCCCGGGTGATGACCTGCCGGTAGTCCGTGGTTCTGCACTGAAAGCGCTGGAAGGCGAAGCTCAGTGGGAAGAGAAGATCCTGGAACTGGCTGGCCACCTGGACAGCTACATTCCGGAGCCGGAGCGTGCGATTGACCAGCCGTTCCTGATGCCTATCGAAGACGTATTCTCTATCGCTGGCCGTGGTACCGTAGTAACCGGTCGTGTAGAGCGCGGTATCGTTAAAGTTGGTGAAGAAGTGGAAATCGTTGGTATCAAAGATACCACCAAGACCACCTGTACCGGCGTTGAAATGTTCCGTAAGCTGCTGGACGAAGGTCGTGCAGGCGAGAACATCGGTGCACTGCTGCGTGGCGTGAAGCGTGAAGACGTAGAGCGTGGTCAGGTACTGGCCAAGCCGGGCACCATCAAGCCGCACACCAAGTTTGAATCTGAAGTGTACGTACTGTCCAAAGAAGAAGGTGGTCGTCATACCCCGTTCTTCAAAGGCTACCGTCCGCAGTTCTACTTCCGTACTACCGACGTGACCGGTACCATCGAACTGCCGGAAGGCGTAGAGATGGTAATGCCGGGCGACAACATCAAGATGGTTGTTACCCTGATTGCGCCGATCGCGATGGACGACGGCCTGCGTTTCGCTATCCGTGAAGGTGGCCGTACCGTAGGTGCTGGTGTTGTAGCTAAAGTTATCGCTTAATCTTTGGCTTACATAAATAAAGCAAAGCCCCTATAATAGGGGCTTTCTTATGCAGGGGCGTAGTTCGAATTGGTAGAACAGCGGTCTCCAAAACCGATGGTTGCGGGTTCGAGTCCTGCCGCCCCTGCCATATACCTCGTCTCGTACGGGGCTTTTGTGTCTTTGGTTACGTCAGATACAGGTGGGTTGTATGAGTGTTAGTTCTGAGAGCCAGGGCGGAAGCAAGGATACCCTGCTTTGGGGCCTGGTTTTCATTATCCTGGCGGCCGCTGTAGTGGGTAATTACCTGCTCAACGATGTTGTCGCTGCCGTCCGCGCCCTGGGTGTGGTCGTTGTCATTGCTGCTGCTGGTGCAGTAGCCCTGCAAACCACCAAGGGAAAGGCAACACTGGCATTCGCCCGTGAGTCTCGCCTGGAAGTCCGCAAGGTCGTATGGCCGACCCGTCAGGAAGCCATTCAGACAACCCTGATTGTGCTGGCGGTGACCGCCGTGATGGGGCTGCTGCTGTTCGTTCTGGACGGTGCCTTGGTCTGGTTGGTCAACCTGATTACCGGTGTGTAAGGATAAGCCATGACTGAACAACGTGAACAACGTATGAGATGGTATGTCGTGCAGGCTTTTTCCGGCTATGAAGGCCGTGTAGCCAAGTCCCTGCGCGAGCATATCAAGATGCATGGCATGGAAGACATGTTCGGTGAAGTACTGGTCCCGACCGAAGAAGTGGTCGAGATGCGTGCTGGCCAGAAGCGCAAGAGTGAGCGCAAGTTTTTCCCGGGTTATGTCCTGGTCCAGATGATCATGGATGAAACCACATGGCACCTGGTGCGTAACGTACCGCGTGTAATGGGCTTCATCGGCGGTACTTCTGACCGTCCGGCACCGATCTCCGACAAAGAGGCCGATGCCATCCTGAACCGTCTGCAGGATGCCCACGACAAGCCGCGTCCGAAAACCCTGTTTGAACCGGGTGAAATGGTGCGAGTTGCCGATGGTCCGTTTGCCGACTTCAACGGTACCGTTGAAGAGGTCGATTATGAGAAGAGCCGCGTGAAGGTCTCTGTACTGATCTTCGGTCGTTCTACTCCTGTTGAACTGGATTTTGGTCAGGTCGAAAAAGGCTGATTGAATTCTGTACGTTTAACGGTTGTCAGGGGCAGCGAATATCTCTATAATTCGCTGCCCCTTTATTAGTTGGGGAGCCGTTTGCAGGAGCAAGTCTCCGAGGCGCTAGAACCCATTTTTGAGGTATTTTCCTAATGGCTAAGAAAGTCACAGCTTATATCAAGCTGCAGGTTGCTGCTGGTGCAGCCAACCCGTCTCCTCCCGTTGGTCCTGCACTGGGTCAGCACGGTGTTAACATCATGGAATTCTGTAAGGCGTTTAACGCCCGTACAGAGAAGCTGGAAAAAGGTTCACCGACTCCGGTCGTGATCACTGTTTACAGCGACCGTTCCTTCACCTTCGAAACCAAGACTCCGCCTGCTTCCTTCCTGCTGAAGAAAGCTGCTGGTATCAAGTCTGGTTCTTCCAAGCCGAACAAAGACAAGGTTGGTAAGGTGACCGTTGCCCAGCTGCAAGAAATCGCCAAGACCAAAGAGCCGGATATGACTGGTGCCGATCTGGATGCAAAAGTACGTTGCATCGCAGGCTCCGCTCGTTCCATGGGTCTGGTAGTGGAGGATTAAGACAATGGCTAAACTTTCCAAGCGTATGCGCGTTATTCGCGAAAAAGTTGACGGTACCAAAGAGTACTCCATCAACGAAGCCATTGCCCTGCTGAAAGAACTGGCTACCGCCAAGTTCGTTGAAAGCGTTGACGTTGCTGTCAACCTGGGTATCGACGCTCGTAAATCTGACCAGAACGTACGTGGTGCTACTGTACTGCCGCACGGTACCGGTCGTGATGTACGCGTTGCCGTATTTACCCAAGGTGCCAACGCCGAAGCAGCTAAAGCTGCCGGTGCTGACCTGGTAGGTATGGATGACCTGGCCGATCTGGTTAAGAAAGGCGAGATGAACTTCGACGTAGTTATCGCATCCCCGGATGCAATGCGCGTTGTTGGTCAACTGGGTCAAATCCTGGGCCCGCGCGGCCTGATGCCGAACCCGAAAGTTGGTACTGTAACTCCTAACGTTGCCGAAGCTGTCAAGAACGCCAAGGCTGGTCAGGTTCGTTACCGTAACGACAAGAATGGTATCATCCATACCACTCTGGGTAAGGTTTCTTTCAACGAAGTTCAGCTGAAAGAAAACTTGGAAGCTCTGCTGGTTGCCCTGAAAAAAGGCAAGCCCTCTTCCGCCAAAGGTCAATTCATCAAGAAAGTCAGCATCTCCACCACCATGGGTGCCGGTGTTGCCGTAGACCAAGCTTCTCTGGAAGCTCAGGCCTAATTGATGGGTTTTACAAGGCGCAAAATTTAATCTATAATTTTGCGCCTTGATTGGTTGGGGGTTTCGACCTCCGTCCAAGACCGCAGGAGGCTGCAAAGCCTTAATGTTTCCTGCGTAGACGGTGCCGGAAACCCAGCGAGAAAGATTCTTTCTCTTCTGGAATCCTGCTACCGCATCGTTCCCCTCTGTTGTAAAGGTAGGGGGGATGTGTCAGTACTGGGTCAATAGACCCGGATTCAATCCAGGAGTTAAGCCAATGGCATTGGGACTCGAAGACAAAAAGGCAATTGTTGCTGAAGTCAACGAAGCTGCCAAAGGCGCTCTTTCTGCAGTTGTTGCCGATTCTCGCGGTGTAACTGTAGACAAGATGACCGTCCTGCGTAAAACCGCTCGTGAAGCCGGTGTGTACATGCGCGTTGTGCGTAACACCCTGCTGCGTCGCGCGGTAGAAGGTACCGAATACGAGTGCCTGAACGACGCATTTACCGGTCCTACCTTGATTGCTTTCTCTAACGAACACCCGGGCGCTGCTGCTCGTCTGTTCAAAGAGTTTGCCAAAGCGAACCAAAAGTTCGAAATCAAGGCTGGCGCTTTTAACGGTGAGTTTATCGCCGCAGCACAAATTGATCGTCTGGCCACGCTGCCGACTTACGAAGAAGCAATTGCGAAGTTGATGGCGACTATGAAAGAAGCCTCTGCTGGCAAGCTGGTTCGTACTATCGCTGCTGTTCGCGACCAGAAACAAGCTGCTGCTTGATTCTCGCCTATCTAGGCTGTTTGAGTTTATTCAACATCAGGAATTTTTGTCATGTCTATCACTAAAGACCAAATCATCGAAGCCGTTGCTTCCATGTCCGTAATGGAAGTTGTTGAGCTGATCGAAGCTATGGAAGAGAAGTTCGGTGTTTCTGCCGCTGCTGCCGTAATGGCTGGCCCGGCTGCTGCTGAAGCAGTAGAAGAGAAGACCGAGTTCGACGTAGTTCTGACTGCTGCCGGCGCTAACAAAGTTGCCGTTATCAAAGCCGTTCGTGGCGCTACCGGTCTGGGCCTGAAAGAAGCCAAAGATCTGGTAGAAGCTGCTCCGGCTAACCTGAAAGAAGCCGTCTCCAAAGACGAAGCTGAAGCTCTGAAGAAAGAGCTGGAAGCTGCCGGTGCTTCTGTTGAGATCAAATAATCTGCATTTATGTAGATTAGCCTGATAAAACAGGCTAGGGCTGGTGAATTTTTGTTCACCAGCCTTTTTGCGCTGTAGACTGAGAGCATTTCACACCGTTTACGACTCTCGGTGCACCAGCAATCCGGACTGTCTTCTTTCGTCCGGGCCAACACAAAACGGTGTTGAGACAGAGCTGTCCCGCGGGACAGAGTGGGTCACTTATCAGCGAGCTGAGGAACCCTATGGTTTACTCTTATACCGAAAAAAAACGCATTCGTAAGGACTTCGGTAAGCGAGACCAGGTACTGGACACGCCTTATCTGTTGTCCATTCAGCTGGACTCCTTCAAGCAGTTCATCGAGGCTGACCCGGAAGGTGAATATGGCCTAGAGGCCGCTTTCCGTAGCGTTTTCCCGATCACCAGTTACTCCGGTAGTGCTGAGCTTCAGTATGTCAGCTATCGCCTGGGTGAGCCGGTATTTGACGTAAAAGAATGCCAGATCCGTGGAGTGACCTACTCCGCGCCGCTGCGTGTCAAGCTTCGTATGGTTCTGTACGACCGTGAAGCAGCTGCCGGCACCGTCAAAGACATCAAGGAACAAGAAGTATACATGGGCGAAATTCCGCTCATGACCGAGAACGGCACCTTTGTTATCAATGGTACCGAGCGGGTTATCGTTTCCCAGCTGCACCGCAGCCCGGGCGTCTTCTTCGACCACGATAAAGGCAAAACACATTCATCCGGTAAGGTGCTGTATAACGCTCGCGTTATCCCCTACCGTGGCTCCTGGCTGGACTTCGAGTTCGATGCGAAAGACAACCTGTTTGTCCGTATCGACCGTCGTCGCAAACTGCCGGCATCCATCATTCTGCGCGCCCTGGACTTCACTTCCGAAGAGATCCTGGCCACCTTCTTCGAAACCATCGGTTTCGAGGTCAAAGATGGCAAGTTGATGATGGATCTGGTGCCGGAGCGCCTGCGTGGCGAAACTGCGACCTTCGACATCGTGGCCAATGGTGCCGTGGTTGTTGAAACCGGTCGTCGTGTGACTGCCCGTCACATCCGTCAGCTGGAAAAAGATGCCGTTACCCAGATTGAGGTACCGGTTGAGTACGTTGTTGGCAAAGTTGCTGCCAAGGACTACGCACATCCGCAAACTGGCGAACTGGTAGTGGCAGCCAACCAGGCTCTGAGTCTGGAAGCGATTGCCAACCTGTCCCAGGCCGGCTTCAAGCATTTCGAGGTTCTGTTCACCAACGAACTGGACCACGGTGCCTACATGTCCGAGACCCTGCGCGTCGATTCCAGCACCAACCGTCTGGAAGCGCTGGTAGAAATCTACCGCATGATGCGTCCGGGCGAGCCGCCGACACGTGAAGCAGCAGAGCAGCTGTTCGAAAACCTGTTCTTCTCAGCCGAACGTTACGACCTGTCTACCGTAGGTCGGATGAAGTTCAACCGCCGTCTGGGTCGTGAAGACGAGACTGGCGCGGGCGTACTGACCAAAGACGATATCGTCGATGTGATGAAGCGCCTGATCGACATCCGTAACGGTAACGACGAAGTAGACGATATCGACCACTTGGGTAACCGTCGTATCCGTTCTGTCGGTGAAATGGCTGAAAACCAGTTCCGTGTCGGTCTGGTGCGTGTCGAGCGTGCGGTCAAGGAGCGTCTCTCCCTGGGCGACCTGGACACCCTGATGCCGCAGGATCTGATCAACGCCAAGCCGATCTCCGCCGCAGTCAAAGAGTTCTTTGGTTCCAGCCAGCTGTCCCAGTTTATGGACCAGAACAACCCGCTGTCCGAAGTAACCCACAAGCGCCGTATCTCTGCGCTGGGCCCGGGCGGTTTGACTCGTGAGCGTGCCGGCTTTGAAGTCCGAGACGTACACCCGACCCACTATGGTCGTCTGTGCCCGATCGAGACTCCTGAAGGTCCGAACATCGGTCTGATCAACTCCCTGTCCGTGTACTCTCGTACCAACGAGTACGGTTTCCTCGAGACTCCGTACCGCAAGGTCATTGACGGTGTGATCACCGACGAAGTGGACTACCTGTCTGCTATTGAAGAAGGCAAGTACGTGATCGCACAGGCTAACGCCGCGACCACCGAAGATGGCCGTCTGAAAGATGAATTGATCCCGTGCCGTCACAAAGGTGAATCCACCTTTATGAACGCCGACCAGATCCAGTATATGGACGTGAGCCCGCAGCAGATCGTATCTGTGGCAGCGGCCCTGATCCCGTTCCTGGAACACGATGACGCGAACCGCGCATTGATGGGTTCAAACATGCAACGTCAGGCTGTACCGACCCTGCGTGCTGACAAGCCGCTGGTAGGTACCGGTATGGAACGCGCTGTGGCCGTTGACTCCGGTGTAACCGTAGTTGCCAAGCGTGGCGGCATGATCGACTACGTCGATGCCTCCCGTATCGTTATCAAGGTAAATGAAGATGAGCTGATGCCAGGCGAAGCCGGTATCGACATCTACAACCTGACCAAATACACCCGTTCCAACCAGAACACCTGTATCAACCAGCGTCCTTGCGTGATGTTGGGTGAGCCGGTCATGGCAGGCGACGTACTGGCTGACGGCCCGTCCACCGATCTGGGTGAACTGGCTCTGGGTCAGAACATGCGCGTCGCGTTCATGCCGTGGAACGGTTACAACTTCGAAGACTCGATCCTGGTGAACGAGCGTGTTGTTCAGGAAGATCGCCTGACCACCATCCATATCCAGGAACTGGCCTGTATCTCCCGTGACACCAAGCTGGGTCCGGAAGAGATCACTGCTGACATCCCGAACGTGGGTGAAGCCGCTCTGTCCAAGCTGGACGAGTCCGGTATCGTCTACGTGGGTGCCGAAGTGAAGGGCGGCGACATTCTGGTTGGTAAGGTAACGCCGAAAGGTGAAACCCAGCTGACTCCGGAAGAGAAGCTGCTGCGCGCCATCTTCGGTGAGAAGGCGTCCGACGTGAAGGACTCCTCCCTGCGTGTACCGAACGGTGTGTACGGTACCGTGGTTGACGTGCAAGTCTTTACCCGCGATGGCGTGGAAAAAGACAAGCGCGCCAAAGAAATCGAAGAGATGCAGCTGAAGGAAGCGAAGAAGGACTTGACCGAAGAGTTCAAGATCCTGGAAGACGGCATTTTCGGCCGCTCCCGCAACCTGCTGCTGGCCGCCGGTTACAGCGAAGATCGTCTGAACAAGCTGGAGCGTTCCAAGTGGTTTGAACTGGCCATCGAAGATGAAGCCAAGCAGACCGAACTGGAGCAGATCGCTGAACAGCACGTTGAGCTGAAAGCCGAGTTCGACAAGAAGTTCGAGAACAAGCGTCGCAAGATTATCCAGGGTGATGATCTGGCGCCGGGCGTACTGAAAATCGTCAAGGTTTATCTGGCAGTCAAGCGTCGCATCCAGCCGGGTGACAAGATGGCGGGCCGTCACGGTAACAAGGGTGTTATCTCCAAGATCTGTCCGGTCGAGGATATGCCTCATGACGAGTTCGGCCGTCCGGTCGACATCGTACTGAACCCGTTGGGCGTACCGTCTCGTATGAACATCGGTCAGATCCTCGAAGTGCACCTGGGCCTCGCCGCCAAGGGTATCGGCGAGAAGATCGATCGCATGGTCAAAGAGCAGCGCGAGCTGCACGAGATGCGCAACTTCCTGCAGCAGGTCTACGACCTGGGCGAGAAGGACACCCAGCAAGTGAACATCGCCGAACTGTCTGACGACGACGTACGTACCCTGGTGGGTAACCTGCGTAAGGGTCTGCCGGTTGCTACTCCGGTCTTTGATGGTGCCAAAGAGCGCGAAATCAAAGCCCTGCTGAAGCTGGCCGATCTGCCGGAGTCCGGTCAGATTGATCTGTTCGACGGCCGTACCGGTAACCGCTTCGAGCGTAAAGTAACCGTTGGTTACATGTACATGCTCAAGCTGAACCACCTGGTCGACGACAAGATGCACGCGCGTTCTACCGGTTCTTACAGCCTGGTTACCCAGCAGCCGCTGGGTGGTAAGGCTCAGTTCGGTGGTCAGCGTTTCGGTGAGATGGAAGTGTGGGCCCTGGAGGCTTACGGTGCAGCATATACCCTGCAGGAGATGCTGACCGTCAAGTCTGACGATGTGAATGGCCGTACCAAGATGTACAAGAACATCGTGGATGGCGACCACCGTATGGAGCCGGGCATGCCCGAATCCTTCAACGTATTGCTGAAGGAAATCCGCTCTCTGGGTATCAACATCGAGCTGGACGAAGAGTAAGAGCTCGCTCTTATTGTTCGAGAATTGACGTGGGCGCCCCGAGAGGGGCGCCGAGGTTAGACTCCTGACAGGGGAAACACGTGAAAGACTTACTCAAGTTTTTGAAGGCTCAGACCAAGACCGAAGAGTTTGACAGTATCAAGATCGGTCTGGCCTCTCCTGACATGATCCGCTCCTGGTCATTCGGTGAGGTCAAAAAGCCTGAGACCATCAACTACCGGACTTTCAAGCCGGAGCGTGATGGTCTGTTCTGCGCCCGTATCTTCGGACCGGTGAAGGACTACGAGTGTCTGTGCGGCAAGTACAAGCGCCTGAAACACCGTGGTGTGATCTGTGAGAAGTGCGGCGTTGAAGTGACCCAGACCAAGGTCCGTCGTGAGCGTATGGGCCACATCGAGCTGGCCAGCCCGACTGCCCACATCTGGTTCCTGAAGTCCCTGCCGTCCCGTATCGGTCTGCTGCTGGACATGACCCTGCGCGACATCGAACGCGTGCTCTACTTCGAATCTTTCGTAGTTATCGAGCCGGGCATGACCAACCTCGAACGCAGCCAGATGCTCTCTGAAGAGCAGTACCTGGATGCGCTGGAAGAGTGGGGCGACGAATTTGACGCCAAGATGGGTGCCGAAGCAATCCTGGCATTGCTGCGCGCCATCGATCTGGAAGGTGAAGTCAAAGCGATGCGTGAGGAGCTGGATCAGACCAACTCCGAGACCAAGCGCAAGAAGACCACCAAGCGTCTGAAGCTGATGGAAGCTTTCCTGCAGTCCGGCAACAAGCCGGAGTGGATGATCATGACAGTGCTGCCTGTGCTGCCGCCGGACCTGCGTCCGCTGGTACCGCTGGACGGCGGCCGTTTCGCGACTTCCGATCTGAACGATCTGTACCGTCGCGTGATCAACCGTAACAACCGCTTGAAGCGTCTGCTGGATCTGGCTGCTCCGGACATCATCGTGCGCAACGAAAAGCGCATGTTGCAAGAGTCCGTCGATGCGCTGCTGGATAACGGCCGTCGCGGTCGTGCCATCACCGGTTCCAACAAGCGCCCGCTGAAATCCCTGGCCGACATGATCAAGGGTAAGCAGGGTCGTTTCCGTCAGAACCTGCTCGGTAAGCGTGTCGACTACTCCGGTCGTTCCGTTATCACCGTAGGCCCGACTCTGCGTCTGCATCAGTGCGGTCTGCCGAAGAAGATGGCGCTGGAACTGTTCAAGCCGTTCATCTATGGCAAGCTGGAAACCCGCGGTCTGGCGACCACTATCAAGGCCGCCAAGAAGATGGTGGAGCGCGAAGAAGCTGTCGTTTGGGATATCCTGGACGAAGTTATCCGCGAACACCCGGTTCTGCTGAACCGTGCACCGACTCTGCACCGTCTGGGTATCCAGGCATTCGAACCGACTCTGGTCGAAGGCAAGGCAATCCAGCTGCACCCGCTCGTTTGTGCTGCGTATAACGCGGACTTCGACGGTGACCAGATGGCTGTTCACGTACCGCTGACCCTGGAAGCCCAGCTGGAAGCGCGTGCGCTGATGATGTCTACCAACAACATCCTGTCGCCTGCATCCGGTGAGCCGATCATCGTTCCTTCTCAGGACGTGGTCTTGGGTCTGTACTACATGACCCGCGCCCGCATCAATGCGAAGGGTGAAGGTATGGTGCTGTCCGGCCCGAAAGAGGCCGAGAAAGTGTACCGTGCTGGTCTGGCCGACCTGCATGCTCGCGTCAAGTGCCGCATCACCGAGTACGTGAAGAACGAAGCCGGTGAGCTGGTTGCCAAGACCGAGATGAAGAACACCACCGTTGGTCGTGCGATCCTGAGCCTGATCCTGCCGAAAGGTATGGAATACGCCCTGATCGACGAGCCGAAGGTGCTGACTGCTGCCGAGCAGGCCGATCTGGAAGCCAATCCGCAGAACTGGATCAAATGCGTATCCAACAAGGCGCTGGGCAAAAAGCTCATCTCCCGTCTGCTGAACACCTGCTATCGCAAGCAGGGGCTGAAGGACACCGTTATCTTCGCTGACCAGCTGATGTATACCGGTTTCCACTACGCGGCGCTGTCCGGTGCTTCCGTTGGTATCGATGACATGGTCATCCCGGATGCCAAGAAAGACATCATCGCGTCTGCCGAAGCCGAAGTTGCCGAGATCCAGGACCAGTTCCTGTCCGGTCTGGTAACTGCGGGCGAACGTTACAACAAGGTTATCGATATCTGGGCCAGCGCCAACGAGCGCGTCTCCAAGGCCATGATGGAGAACTTGTCCAAAGAGCGTAACGTCAACTCGCTGGGTGAAGAAGAAGAGCAGGCCTCGTTCAACAGCATCTTTATGATGGCCGACTCTGGTGCGCGGGGTTCCGCCGCCCAGATCCGTCAGCTGGCCGGTATGCGTGGCCTGATGGCCAAGCCGGATGGCTCCATCATCGAGACTCCGATCATCGCGAACTTCCGCGAAGGTCTGAACGTACTGCAGTACTTTATCTCTACCCACGGTGCTCGTAAGGGTCTGGCGGATACTGCACTGAAGACTGCGAACTCCGGTTACCTGACTCGTCGTCTGGTAGACGTGGCGCAGGACATGGTGATCACCGAGGACGATTGCGGCACTACCGACGGTCTGTGGATGACTCCGCTGATCGAGGGTGGCGACGTGGTCGAGCCGCTGCGTGAGCGCGTGCTGGGTCGTGTGGTGGCAGAAGATGTCATCAAGCCGGGTACCGAGGACGAGATCCTGGTTGCTCGCAACACCCTGCTCGATGAGCAGCTGTGTGACCTGCTGGAGCGTAACTCCGTTGACCGTGTGAAGGTACGTTCTGCCATCACCTGTGAAACCGACTTCGGTAACTGTGCTCACTGCTACGGCCGTGATCTGGCCCGTGGTCACCTGGTTAACAAGGGTGAGGCTGTCGGTGTTATCGCCGCCCAGTCCATCGGTGAACCGGGTACCCAGCTGACGATGCGTACTTTCCACATCGGTGGTGCTGCATCTCGTGCCGCTGCTGAAAGCAGCATCCAGGTCAAGAACACCGGTACCATCAAGCTGCAGAACGCCAAGTTCGTTCACAACAGCGATGACAAACTGGTTATCACCTCACGTTCTACCGAACTGACCATCATGGACGACATGGGCCGTACCAAGGAAAGCCACAAGCTGCCTTACGGTTCCGTGCTGGAAGTGAAGGACGGCCAGGCCGTGAGTGCTGGCGAGACTGTTGCCAACTGGGATCCGCACACCCACCCGATCATCACCGAAGTGGCAGGTCGTCTGCAGTTCGAACACATGATCGATGGTGTGACCATCACTCGTCAGACCGACGAGCTGACCGGTCTCTCTTCTATCGTTGTTCTGGACGTCAACGAGCGTCCGAGCGCCGGTAAAGAAATGCGTCCGACCGTTAAACTGGTCGACCTGAACGGCAAAGACGTGATGATCCCGGGTACCGATGTAGCCGCCCAGTACTTCCTGCCGGGCAAGGCGATCGTGAACCTGGAAGATGGTGCCAACGTGGGCGTGGGTGACGCGGTAGCGCGTATCCCGCAAGAGTCCGGCGGTACCAAGGACATCACCGGTGGTCTGCCGCGCGTTGCGGATCTGTTCGAAGCACGTCAACCGAAGGAACCGGCAATTCTGGCCGAGATCTCCGGTACCATCTCCTTCGGGAAAGAGACCAAGGGCAAACGCCGTCTGGTCATCACCCCGACCGATGGTGGCAACGTCTACGAAGAGATGATTCCGAAGTGGCGTAACCTGAACGTGTTCGAAGGTGAAAAAGTTGAGAAGGGTGAAGTGCTGGCGGACGGTCCTGAGTCTGCTCACGACATCCTGCGTCTGCGCGGTATCAGCCCGGTCGCCAACTACATCGCCAACGAAGTGCAAGACGTTTACCGTCTGCAAGGCGTTAAGATCAACGACAAGCACATCGAAGTCATCGTTCGTCAGATGCTGCGCAAGTGCGAGATCCTGAGCGCTGGCGATACCGATCTGATCGAAGGCGAACAGGTTGAAGTGGCTCGTGTGAAGATTGCCAACCGTAAGCTGGTTGCCGAGGGCAAGACCCCTGCGACCTACCGTCATGTACTGATGGGTATTACCAAGGCATCTCTGAGCACCGAGTCCTTCATCTCCGCGGCTTCCTTCCAGGAAACCACTCGCGTTCTGACCGAAGCCGCCGTAGGTGGCAAGCGTGATGAACTGCGTGGTCTGAAAGAGAACGTCATCGTGGGTCGTCTGATCCCGGCTGGTACCGGCTTTGCCTACCACCATAGCCGGATCAACCAGCGTGCTGCCGCAGCTCGTGCTGTTGGTACCCCGCAGGTGACCGCTGATGAGGCTCAACAGAACCTGGCGGATCTGCTGAACGCAGCCGGTAGCTTCGACGAAGAGTAACTCGTCATCCGTGATTAAAAAGGGCTCCTTCAAGGAGCCCTTTTTGTTGGCCAATTCCTCGGCAAAGGTAGACGCAGCGCGGGTTTCAGGATGATCCAGAGCAAAGTTGTAGAGTAAAAAATCAAAAAAAGTTGACTTTACTCCCCTGCAATTTAAAACTCGGGAAAGTTGAATGGTTATTACAGGGGTAGAACATGACTGTCGGTATCGAGGAAGCCATGCTTCCCGAAGAACAGCTGATCAGCCGCACTTTTACAGATGAAGACAGGGAATTGTTGCGCTCATACGATGGGCTCATCGATGGCTTGGCCGAGCTGTTCGGCAAGCATTGTGAAGTGGTACTCCACTCCTTGGAAAATCTGCACGAGTCGGTGATCAAGATCGCTAACGGCTTCAATACCGGACGCACCCTCGGGGCGCCCATCACCGATCTCGCCCTGCGCATGCTCAAGGATATCGAGAGCACCGGCCAGGATTACACCCAGAGCTATTTCGCTCGCAGCCGTACCGGCGCGCTGATGAAGTCGAGCACCATCGCCATTCGCAACAGCGAGCGGCAAGTTGTGGGGCTTATCTGCATCAACCTGCACATCAATGCGCCTTTCCACGAGTTCGTGGCCGAATTTTTCCCAACGCCCCAGCAGGCGGCGCGTCAGTCACCAGAGACCTTCGCCAACAGTGTCGAAGAGCTGGTTGCCCAGACGGTGGATAACACCATCGACGAGATCAATCGCGATCCCACCGTGGCCAACAATGCCAAGAACCGCTTCATCGTGACCCAGCTGTTCGAGAAGGGCATTTTCGACATCAAGGATTCGATCAATCTGGTGGCGGACAAACTCAATATTTCAAAACATACCGTTTATCTTTACATCCGACAGCGCAAGCAGGGTGAAGACGAGAACGAGTAACTCATTCCAGAAGGGGATAGATGAATGGCTAAAGAAGTGATTGCAACCGACAAGGCGCCTGCCGCGATTGGTCCGTATGTTCAGGCTACCAAGGTTGGCGAGATGATCTTCACCTCCGGGCAAATCCCGCTCGATCCTGCCACCATGGAAATCGTGGCTGGCGGCATCGAAGAGCAGGCCGAACGGGTGATGAAGAACCTGGTTGCCGTGTTGCACGCTGCCGGTGCCGATGCCAGCAAAGTGGTCAAAACCACCTGCTTCCTGAGCGACATGAACAACTTCGTTGCCTTCAACCAGGTCTATGCCCGCTACTTTGGCGATGCGGCGCCAGCCCGCTCCTGCGTGGAGGTGGCCCGTCTGCCGAAAGATGTGCTGGTCGAGGTCGAGGCGATTGCCCATCTCTGATCAACAGATTGAATCAAGCCCCTCCTGGCAGGGGCTTTTTTGTTTTTGGCGTAAAATGGACCGGGTCAGCACAGGAGTCCTGCTATGAGTCTGAGTTTTGCCATCCTGGTCACGGGGCCTGCCTATGGCACCCAATCGGCCAGCACAGCCTATCGTTTTGCCCGCACCCTGTTGGCGCAGGGGCATACCTTGTCCCACCTGTTCTTCTATCAGGACGGGGTCTGCAACGGCAACGGTCTGCATCTGCCTGCATCCGATGAGACTGACCTGGTGCGTATGTGGCGAGAGCTGGCAGAAGAGCAGGGGATCCGTATCGACGTCTGCGTCGCCGCCGCCATGCGGCGCGGTGTGCTCGATGAACAGGAGGCCAAGGGGGCGGGGCTGGTGCACTTCAATCTGCAAGCGCCATTTTGTCTGAGCGGTCTGGGCCAGTTGGCCGAGGCTGCGCTCACCGCCGATCGGCTGGTTCAGTTCTAGGGGGAGTCATGAGTAAGAAAATCGCATTTATCTGCGGTCGTGGCCCCCATGGCCACGCTGCCGGCCGGGAGGGGCTGGATGCCCTGCTGGCCACCTCGGCCATGACCGACGAGCTGGCACTCTTCCTAATTGGTGACGGCGTGCTGCAACTGCTTAAAGAACAGCAGCCACAGGCCATCTTGCAGCGCCACTATGCGCCAACCTTCAAGATGCTCGAGCTCTATGACATCGAGGAGGTGTACGTCTGTGCCGACTCGCTGGCCGAGCGCGGTGTGACGGTCGAGGATCTGCTGATCCCGGTTGAAATACTGTCGCGGGCAGAGATGGCCAACCAGTGGTCACAATGCGCGACGCACATCAGCTTCTGAGGTCCCCATGTTGCATCTGATCTTGAATTCCCCTTTCCAGAGCCAGGCACTGGCTCAGGCGCTCTCATACCTGCAATCTGGCGATGAACTGGTGTTGATGCAGGATGCCGTCATTGCGGCCTGTGCGCCCCAGTGGTGCGAACAGCTGGCCGGGATCCCGCTACACGTCATGACCGAGGATCTGCAGGCGCGTGGTTTGCGTCATCAAGTGGGCGATTTGCTGGATATGGCCGGTCTGGTCGAGCTGATTGCACAAAAAGGCTCCCCCAGAACCTGGGCTGGCTGATTTCCATATTTTTACGTTAATTCAACGAATTATGGAAAATCCATGCGGATCCGATTTGCCCTTCTATGCCACAAACTGTATAAATCTTGACTCCCCAGACAACAGGGCATAAAATTTCGCGTCCCCGTATATGCGGGGAGGATTTTCCACACGTTTATGAAGTCATTATCAGGAGCCTTTTGATGGCAACTATTAACCAGTTGGTTCGCAAGCCACGCATCAAGCTCGTTGTGAAAAGCAACGTGCCGGCGCTGGAAGCGTGCCCTCAGAAGCGTGGCGTATGCACTCGTGTATATACCACCACCCCGAAGAAGCCTAACTCTGCACTGCGTAAAGTGTGCCGTGTACGTCTGACCAACGGCTTCGAAGTCACCTCCTACATCGGTGGTGAAGGTCACAACCTGCAAGAGCACTCTGTTGTTCTGATCCGTGGCGGTCGTGTAAAAGACTTGCCAGGTGTTCGTTATCACACCGTTCGTGGTGCGTTGGACTGTGCCGGTGTTAAAGACCGTAAGCAGGCTCGCTCCAAGTATGGCGTGAAGCGTCCTAAAGCTTAATGGTTCTCCGTTAAGTAAGGCCAAACGTTAATTCGTTTCTAGTTAGATAGCTTTCTAGTTTTGGGTAATCCCTGAAGTTACGGAGAATTTGAAATGCCAAGACGTCGTGTTGTTGGTCAGCGTAAAATCCTGCCAGATCCCAAGTTCGGATCAGAGCTGCTGGCTAAATTTGTCAACGTAGTAATGGTTGACGGTAAGAAATCTGTTGCAGAAGCCATTGTTTATGGCGCCCTGGACATCATTGCCACCAAATCTGGCAAAGAGCACCTGGCCGTATTCGAAGAAGCTCTGGATAACATTCGTCCGGCGGTCGAGGTTAAATCTCGTCGCGTCGGTGGTGCAACCTATCAGGTGCCGGTAGAAGTTCGTCCGGTACGTCGCAATGCTCTGGCAATGCGCTGGTTGGTTGATGCCGCTCGTAAACGTGGTGAAAAATCAATGGCTCAGCGTCTGGCTGGCGAGCTGCTGGATGCCGCTGAGAACAAGGGTTCGTCTGTCAAGAAACGTGAAGACGTTCACCGTATGGCTGAAGCGAACAAGGCTTTCGCTCACTTCCGCTGGTAATCCGCTTGCGCAGGGTCTTTGGGCTCTGCGCACCTTTAATTATCTAGGGACAAGCGCCTTAGTAAGAGGATGACAATGGCTCGTACAACCCCCATTGAGCGTTATCGTAATATCGGTATCTCCGCTCACATTGACGCCGGTAAGACTACTACTACCGAGCGCGTACTGTTTTACACCGGTGTAAGTCACAAGATCGGTGAAGTTCACGATGGCGCTGCCACCATGGACTGGATGGAACAGGAACAAGAGCGTGGTATCACCATCACCTCCGCCGCGACCACCGCTTTCTGGTCCGGTATGGGTAAACAGTTCCAACCGCACCGTATCAACATCATCGATACCCCGGGCCACGTTGACTTTACTATCGAAGTAGAGCGTTCAATGCGTGTTCTGGACGGTGCCGTAATGGTGTACTGTGCCGTAGGTGGCGTACAGCCACAGTCTGAGACCGTATGGCGTCAGGCTAACAAGTACAAGGTTCCCCGTATCGCGTTCGTCAACAAGATGGACCGTACCGGTGCTAACTTCCTGCGTTGCGTTGAGCACATCCGCACTCGCCTGAAGGGCAATCCGGTTCCTCTGCAGCTGAACATCGGCTCTGAAGAGAACTTCAAAGGCGTAGTTGACTTGGTCAAGATGAAGGCCATCAACTGGAGCGAAGCTGATCAGGGCGTATCTTTCGACTACGAAGATGTGCCGGCCGAGCTGCTGGAACAGGCGCAAGAAATGCGCATGAATCTGGTTGAAGCCGCTGCTGAAGCGTCTGAAGACCTGATGGAAAAATACCTGGGCGGCGAAGAGCTGACCGAGGAAGAGATCAAGCAAGCTCTGCGTCAGCGCGTGCTGAACAACGAAATCATCCTGGTAACTTGTGGCTCCGCGTTCAAGAACAAGGGCGTACAGGCAATGCTGGATGCGGTTGTTGAGTACCTGCCTGCTCCGACCGATGTAGCTGCTATCGACGGCCTGAAGATGGATGGCGAGACCAAAGACGAGCGTCATGCTTCTGATGACGAGCCGTTCTCTGCTCTGGCGTTCAAGATTGCCACTGACCCGTTCGTTGGTAACCTGACCTTCTTCCGCGTCTACTCCGGTGTTGTTAACTCCGGTGACTCCGTGCTGAACTCCGTCAAGGACAAGCGCGAGCGTTTCGGCCGTATCGTTCAGATGCACGCCAACAAGCGTGAAGAGATCAAAGAAGTTCGTGCAGGTGACATCGCTGCTGCCATCGGTCTGAAAGATGTGACCACTGGTGACACTCTGTGTGACGAAAAAGCGCCGATCATCCTCGAGCGTATGGAATTCCCGGAGCCGGTAATCTCCATCGCGGTTGAGCCGAAAACCAAGGCTGACCAAGAGAAGATGGGTCTGGCTCTGGGCCGTCTGGCTCAGGAAGACCCGTCCTTCCGCGTATGGACTGACGAAGAGTCTGGCCAGACCATCATTGCCGGTATGGGTGAGCTGCACCTGGACATCATCGTTGACCGTATGCGTCGCGAGTTCAAGGTAGAAGCGAACGTAGGTAAGCCGCAGGTTGCCTACCGTGAAACCATCCGTACCGCCGTTAAAGACATCGAAGGCAAACATGCCAAGCAGTCTGGTGGTCGCGGTCAGTACGGTCACGTTGTGATCGACATGTACCCGCTGGAAGAAGGCAAGGGCTACGAGTTCGTCAACGACATCAAAGGCGGTGTCATTCCTGGCGAATTCATCCCGGGCGTTGACAAAGGCATCCAGGAACAGCTCAAAGCTGGTCCGCTGGCTGGCTATCCGGTTATGGACCTGGGTGTGCGTCTGCACTTCGGTTCCTACCACGATGTCGACTCTTCCGAACTGGCGTTCAAGATCGCTGCTTCCATGGCCTTCAAGGCTGGCTTCATGAAGGCCACTCCGGTTCTGCTCGAACCGATCATGAAAGTAGAAGTTGAAACTCCGGAAGATTACATGGGCGACGTTATCGGTGACCTGAACCGTCGTCGTGGCCTGATCGAAGGTATGGAAGATGGCCCGTCCGGCAAGATCGTACGCGCCATGGTGCCGTTGGCCGAGATGTTCGGTTATGCAACTGCACTGCGTTCCGCTACCCAAGGTCGTGCTTCCTACGCCATGGAATTCGCCAAGTATCACGATGCACCGACCAACGTTGCACAAGCCGTGATCGAAGAGCGCAAATCCAAGTAATTTAAGATTCCCCGCCTACGACGGTAGGCGGGTTTAACCTAGAAGGACTACGTCGTGTCTAAAGAAAAATTTGAGCGTAATAAACCGCACGTAAACGTCGGCACCATCGGCCACGTTGACCACGGTAAAACCACCCTGACTGCAGCTATCACCAACGTGCTGGCCAAGCACTTCGGTGGTAAAGCTTTCGCCTTCGACCAGATCGACAAGGCACCGGAAGAGCGTGAGCGTGGTATCACCATCAACACCTCCCACGTAGAATACGACACCGCTACCCGTCACTACGCCCACGTAGACTGCCCGGGTCACGCCGACTACGTTAAAAACATGATCACCGGTGCTGCCCAGATGGACGGCGCGATCCTGGTAGTAGCAGCGACTGACGGCCCGATGCCGCAGACTCGTGAGCACATCCTGCTGGGTCGTCAGGTAGGCGTTCCGTACATCATCGTGTTCATGAACAAGTGCGACATGGTAGATGACGAAGAGCTGCTGGAACTGGTCGAGATGGAAGTTCGCGAACTGCTGTCCGAGTACGACTTCCCGGGTGATGACCTGCCGGTAGTCCGTGGTTCTGCACTGAAAGCGCTGGAAGGCGAAGCTCAGTGGGAAGAGAAGATCCTGGAACTGGCTGGCCACCTGGACAGCTACATTCCGGAGCCGGAGCGTGCGATTGACCAGCCGTTCCTGATGCCTATCGAAGACGTATTCTCTATCGCTGGCCGTGGTACCGTAGTAACCGGTCGTGTAGAGCGCGGTATCGTTAAAGTTGGTGAAGAAGTGGAAATCGTTGGTATCAAAGATACCACCAAGACCACCTGTACCGGCGTTGAAATGTTCCGTAAGCTGCTGGACGAAGGTCGTGCAGGCGAGAACATCGGTGCACTGCTGCGTGGCGTGAAGCGTGAAGACGTAGAGCGTGGTCAGGTACTGGCCAAGCCGGGCACCATCAAGCCGCACACCAAGTTTGAATCTGAAGTGTACGTACTGTCCAAAGAAGAAGGTGGTCGTCATACCCCGTTCTTCAAAGGCTACCGTCCGCAGTTCTACTTCCGTACTACCGACGTGACCGGTACCATCGAACTGCCGGAAGGCGTAGAGATGGTAATGCCGGGCGACAACATCAAGATGGTTGTTACCCTGATTGCGCCGATCGCGATGGACGACGGCCTGCGTTTCGCTATCCGTGAAGGTGGCCGTACCGTAGGTGCTGGTGTTGTAGCTAAAGTTATCGCTTAATCGATACTTTAAATGCACACATGAAAGGGGTGGCTTCGGCCGCCCCTTTTGTTTTTGGGCTTTATCTGCCCTGTGAGATACTGGGCAAAACCATTGATAGAGGTAGTTTTCGTGAGCAAACCCGCCATTTTTCTGGATCGTGACGGTGTCATCAATGAAGACACAGGTTATGTCAGCCAGGTCGATGACTTCCATTTTCTGCCCGGAGTCATAGACGCCCTGCAGCTCCTCAAAAAGAAAGGCTATCTGCTGGTTGTAGTGACCAACCAGTCAGGGATTGCCCGCGGTTATTTCACCGAAGATGATTTCATGAACCTGACCGAGTGGATGGATTGGTCGCTGGCCGATCGCGATGTGGACCTTGATGGTATCTACTTCTGCCCGCACCATCCGGATCACGGTGCCCCCTGTGATTGCCGCAAACCGGAGCCAGGTATGCTGCTGTTGGCGCAACAGGAACTGGGGATCGACATGAGTCGTTCCTATATGGTGGGTGACAAGCCCTCTGATCTGAAAGCTGCCGTCAATGCCGGGGTCGGTCACAAGATCATGGTCAGAACCGGTAAGCCGGTGACCGAAACGGGTAGTGCGCTGGCCGACGCTCTCTATGACAATCTGCACGATTTTGCCGTTGCGGTACCTGCGGTGAGCTGATTTCGCCGGTTTAATATGCCAATTGGTGGCTTTGTGAGCGAACAAACAGCGAAAGCCATCTTTTTGAAATTATCTGCTTGCCAGAAAGAATTCACTCCCTATAATGCGCCTCCATCGACAGGGCAAGCGGCAACGCAAACAACCTTGTCGATAACCTCGAAAAGCCTTTGAAAATAAGGCTTGACTCGAGAAAGCGGTTGAGTAGAATTCCACTCCCGCAGCAACACACTGTTGCGTCGCTCTTTAACAATTTGAATCAAGCAATCTGTGTGGGCACTCACAGCATCGAACATCAAAAACAATTTTTGATTTTCAATGTCTGGTGAAGTGACCAAGACGATTTCTTAGCAATAAGAAGTCGAACAGTTTATTTCAGCAATTCATTGAGCCGCTTTTCGAAG
>NZ_JBGLRA010000010.1:0-163057 GCF_041402405.1 Aeromonas sp. S13(2024)
CTAAGAAATCGTCTTGGTCACTTCACCAGACATTGAAAATCAAAAATTGTTTTTGATGTTCGATGCTGTGAGTGCCCACACAGATTGCTTGATTCAAATTGTTAAAGAGCGTCACGCTTGTCGCGTTGAGGAGGCGCATATTACGCTCCTCACTTCGAAAGTCAAGCGATTGTTTTCGCTTTTCTTTCGGCGCCCACTTCGCTAGGAAGCTGGCTCATCAGTTTGGCGTGTTCCGCCGTGCTGGTAGGGGCGCATTATAGGGAGCCGCGCCGGGATGACAAGGGCTTTTTCATCAAAAAAGTTCGTTCGCTCAGATATCAAGCAAGCACCTCTTTTTTTTGCTCGAAATAGCATCAATTTTGACTATTGCCGGATTTAAATTGAACATTTGAAAAGCCAATTTATAATTGCCATCTCAAATGTTCAATTGGAATACCCTCATGCATCAAATCCTCGATAGCCATAAGGAAGAGCAAATCGTCCCGCTGTTCCGCTTGGGGTTCCGACCCTTCTTCTTGTTCGGGGCTCTGTTTGCTGCCGTCGCCATGTTGCTCTGGCTGGGGCAGATCAACGGTTGGCTAACCTTGCCAGGGATTGCCAACCCGATCTGGTGGCATGGTCATGAAATGCTGTTTGGTTTTGGGGCGGCCATCGTCGCGGGTTTTCTGCTCACCGCGGTGCAGAACTGGACGGCCCATCCCGGTGTTCGGAGCTGGCCATTGGCGCTGGTGGTGGGGTTGTGGATGTTGCCAAGGACCTTGTTACCCTGGCTGGGTGAAGAGAATACGCTCCTGATGGTGGCAGACCTGCTCTGGTTGCCGCTTTGCACCTGGTTCCTTGCCAAGCCTATCTTGATAACCCGGCAATGGCGCAACCTCTTCTTCGTGCCCCTGTTGCTGATACTGACCTTGCTCAATGGTGCCAGCTGGTTATGGCAGGCCGATTGGACCACCGTTGAGCACCTATTGATCACCACTGTGCTGTTGTTTACCACCCTGATCGCCGTGATGGGGGGAAGGGTAATTCCGTTCTTCACCGCCCGAGCAACCGGTCAGGAGAAAGCTGCACCTCTACTCTGGCTGGAACGGACTGCGCTCGCGACACTGTGGCTTATCTTGCTCTGCTGGCTGTTACTCCCCACCCAATGGGTCACCAGCATATATATAGTGCCTCTCTATATAGTGGCGGCGAGTTTGCATCTGTGGCGGCAACTACGTTGGCATCTGCCATCGACCCTTGCGCATCCCCTGCTGTGGTCACTCCATCTCGCCTATCTGTTTATCCCTCTTGGCCTGCTCTCCCTTGCGGCACATAGCGCGGGTCTGCCCATCACGTTGTCGATGGCCAGTCACCTGCTCAGCGCAGGAGGTATGGGCACCATGATCCTGGGCATGATTGCGCGAGTCTCCCTCGGCCATAGCGGTCGGGCCTTGCAAGTGGGACGCAGGATCACTGGCGCATTCGCACTGGTTATCGCCGCCGCCACAATGCGGGTGGTGATTCCCCTGCTCTGGCCTGCTTATACCCTGCATGGCTGGAACCTCAGCGCGCTTGCCTGGATCGCTGCCTATGGTCTGTTTGTCTGGGTCTATACCCCGATACTGATCCGCCCCAGAGCAGATGGTCGTCCGGGTTAATGACTGCGGAACGTGTTCAGGGTGTTGCCACCGGATAGTGGATCAAATTGTGGAAAATAGCCGGGGCTATGCCGAGATTGCGATAACCGTGGGGACGGTCGGCAGCAAAACGCACCGCCTCCCCTTGCTCAAATGAGCGCCACTCCCCTTCCACCAGCACCTCCATCATGCCGCTGATGACGATGACATGCTCGGTCACTCCCGGCTCATGGGGCTCGGATTCACGCTGGTAACCCGGCAACAGGGTCAGCTCAAGCAACTCGAAACCAAACCGGTTTTCATAAGGGAAGAGCGGTGCCACTTGCATGCCCTCTCCCGCTGGCTGCTGGCGAATGGCATCGGCGGTGCGATAGAGCACCTCTGCCTGCACTGCGGGTGTGGGCTCAATGAAACTGGAAAATGAGACTCGAAAACCGGTGGCTATCTTCCACAGCGTCGCCACTGTCGGGCTGGACTCTCCCCGCTCAATCTGCCCCAGCATCGCCTTGCTGACACCCGTTTCGCGCGCAGCGGCATCCAGGCTCCAGCCGCGCTCGCTGCGCAGCCCCTTCAGTCGAGCAGCCAGATGCTGACTCATCTCTTGCATAACTGCCTCTTTATTACTCTTACACGATGCGCCTTGTGCGCTATGGCGCACAGCGATATAGTCAAAGCTGTATTGTACGTAATAACGCACAGCGCGTCACAACGCCAAGAGGAAGAGTCATGCCCTTCGCACTCCCCCATCTGGTCGCAGGCTTTATCGCCGTGATGGTCGGCTACACCAGTTCCGTTATCCTGATCATCCAGGCCGCCACGGCAGCAGGTGCTGATACTGCTCAAGTCGCCTCCTGGCTCTGGACGCTGGGGATCGGCATGGGGGTGAGCTGCATCGGCCTCTCTCTCTATTACCGCATACCCATACTAACCGCCTGGTCCACACCGGGCGCGGCACTGCTGATCACCACGCTGGGCAACTTCACTCTGGCGGAAGCGATCGGCGCCTTTGTGATCTCCTCCCTGCTGATCACTCTGTGTGGCATCAGCGGCTGGTTCGACCGTTTGATGAAACATATCCCGGCTCCACTGGCCGCCTCCATGCTGGCTGGCGTGCTGCTCAAATTCGGGTTGGATCTGTTCAAGGTCGCCCCGCAAGATCCCTTGCTGCTTGGCACCCTGCTGCTGACCTTCCTGCTGGGGCGTCATCTCTGGCCCCGCTATACCATGGTACTGGTACTGGGAGTGGGGATGCTGATCTGCAGCGTGCGGGGGGATTTGCAAATGGGCCCCCTTCACTGGCAACTCGCCAGCCCGGTCTGGACATGGCCAGCCTTCTCCCTTGATGCTCTGTTTGGCATCGCGCTGCCGCTGTTCATTGTCACCATGACATCGCAAAACATGGCGGGAATTGCCATCTTGCGGGCCCACGGCTATCAGCCTTCCACCTCCTCGCTGATCAGCTGGACTGGCCTGACTGGCCTGCTGCTCGCTCCTTTTGGCGGCTATGCCTTCAATCTGGCCGCCATCACTGCCGCCATCTGCATGGGCAAAGAGGTCGACCCGGATACCAGGCGCCGCTGGCCAGCTGCGGTATGGGCGGGTTGCTTTTATCTCCTGACCGGCTGCTTCGGCGCAACCGTCGCAGCCCTGTTTAGCGCCTTTCCGGCAGCCCTTGTCACCTGCGTCGCTGGTTTGGCCCTGTTAGGCAGCATCGGCAGCAGCCTGCACTCGGCCTTGCAAGAGGATGAAGCGCGAGAAGCTGCGCTGCTCACCTTTATCATTACCGCGTCCGGGATCAGCCTGCTCGGCATCGCGGCAGCCTGCTGGGGTCTGCTGATTGGTCTGGCTATCTATCAGTTCCAATTATATCGACAAAGGAATCAATTGAACCTCAAACCGTGAACCTCTGCACACTATCCAGATAAAATGATTCACAAGTGAAACTAATTTCCTTCTAGTGGCGTCAGGGCACCAATCTTCCCGGACATGGTGCCCTGTCAGGTTCCATGCAACGGAGAATAAAAATGAAAAATCAGGCTGTCTTGTTACTACTGGCCATACTGGGTGCTACAAGCGTCCAGGCTGCCGATACGGATCGAGAGCTGGCTCGCCAGCTCGCACTTCAGCAGAAAAACCTGCTGCCCCTGCTGAGCAATCAGCAATACCAGAGCCCGCTTCCCAACCTGCTGCAGAAGGCCAGCCCGCGCCTTAAACGGCAGGCGAGCGATGCCAACCAGGCAGCCATCAGCCGGCAAGGACTGGATGGCGAGGTCAAGCAACTGATGCAGTTGAGGCTGGCCAACACCGATCAGGCCGCAGCACTGCAGCAGGGCGTCGAACCGCTGGTCGCCTATGTTCCAAGTGGGGATGAGAAGAGCTGGAGCGCCATTGAAGCGTTCGACCGCGCTGGCAATCCCGTCTATCTGGATGTGGACAAGGCACCGGCCCGGCCGGTTCTGGTAGTCGAAGCCGATCCCGTCAAAGCCAAAAACGCAGGCTTGAAGGTGATGCGCAAGGCGCTGGCCGATGCGGATCTGCAAAGCGCTCCGCGAGTGGCGGCCAGCACGGCGCCACTCAAGACCAGTATCCTGAAAAAGATCAGACTGAAGGATGATCAGGAGCCTTGGCTGCTCGGCGCAGCCGAAGTGTATGCGGTGGTCGCAGGGGTCAATCCCAGTCGGGATGAGCCAGTAGTCGATATTGTCGACATGCCCTACCTCGACTATGACAACACAGACTACACCCCCAACCAGATCCTGGTTTACTGGGATCGCTATCGCTGGGGTGCCGTCGATGTGGTGATGATGGAGCAGGATGACAACGTCAACTACAAGGAGCTGAGCGCTCTGCTGATTGAAGCCCTCAAACTCGGCTTTACCGCGGGTGGCGTGCCGGAAGCCCTGCCCTTCCTCGATCTCGGCGGTCGCATCGTCAAGGCGCTACCCGACTCCTGGATGACCAACAACGACGACTATCTGGATACCTTCTACACACTGGAAGAGGATCAGGTCTATCGCCAGTATCCGGGGGCTGCCGGTAATGCGGTTATCGATCTTGAGCCAAAAGAGATCGCCCCGACCAGACCTTGATAATCGGCCATAACGAAAAAGCCAATGAGCAACTCATTGGCTTTTTGCTTTTATCGCGGTGACCACCGGTCAACCCTTGGGACGAACCCCCAGAGTATGGCAGATGGCATAGGTCAGCTCGGAGCGGTTCAGGGTATAGAAGTGGAAATCCTTCACTCCTTCCTGACTCAGCACGCGCACCTGATCGATGGCGATGCTCGCCCCCACCAGATTGCGGGTCATCTGATCGTTATCCAGCCCCTCGAAACGCTGATGCATCCAGCGCGGGATCTTCACGTTGGTAAAACCGGCAAACTTGGCCAGGGTCTGATAGTTGGAGACCGGCAGGATCCCCGGCACGATTTCGGCATCGATACCGATGGCCGCGCAGCGATCCCGGAAGCGCAAGTAAGTTTCCACATCGAAGAAAAACTGGGTGATGGCGCGGTTGGCACCGGCATCGATCTTGCGCTTGAGATTGAGAAGGTCGGATTGCGCACTCTTGGCCTCCGGGTGACCTTCCGGATAGGCGGCAACCGAGATATCGAAGTCAGCCTCTGACTTGAGCAGGGCAACCAGATCGGTGGCATACATATCCGGTTTCTCCAGCCCCTGCGGCAAGTCACCGCGCAGAGCCACGATATGACGAATACCGCTGTTCCAGTAGTCGCGGGCGATGGTGCGCAGCTCGTCGCGGCTGGCATCGATACAGGTCAGGTGCGGCGCCGCAATCAGGCCGGTCCGCTCCTTGATGTCCTTGATCACCTTATGGGTGCGATCACGGGTACCGGAGTTGGCACCATAGGTGACGGAGACGAACTTGGGTTCCAGTACCTTCAGCCGTTCGATGGACTGCCAGAGGGTATTCTCCATCCCTTCACTGTTGGGCGGAAAAAACTCGAAACTGACCGATATATCGCCATTCAAATCTGCCAAGCTCTGGTTGAGCGCCTCAACCTGACGTGCACTGTGAAATCCCATCTGCTCTTCTCCCTGTCCTGCAATCCATCTTCTTACGTCAAAACGGATGTTTGGACGTCTAAACGTCTTTATATTTATGAGTAAAACGATACAAAGTCAACAGGGATTTACCTCACATCCGATCTGACGAACGTCATATTTACAAAATTAACGGTACGTAACCGAAAAGTGCCCATCCCAAAATTGCCCCAGTCGAGTTATGATGGGGGCAGATCGTCCTGGACGTTCTGAATCTGCGTGTGATTGTTTGGCCGGAGGTTTCTCCGGCCCCTTTTCATCTATTTCCCACTCCTGCCGATAACAGAATGAGTCTTTGCAGGAGCACCATCATGGATACCCACCCCGGCTTTGCCACCGACTTGCTGTTCGATCGCTATCAGGGCGAGGTTGTTCAGCACGATCAGTTCTGGGCGGTTCGCACGCCGGATGCTCCCGATTACTACTTCGGCAACTACCTGCTACTCCCCACCCCGCCTAGCGACCGTGACAAAGGCTGGCTGGAAGCCACATTTGATCAGCTGATCGGCCAGGATCCTCGAGTGCGCCACCGCACCTTCCAATGGCCACTGGCAGCCGGGCAAAACAGCCGGATCGCCGGTTTTGTCGCAACGGGATACCAATATATGGAGTGTGTGGTGCTGGCGCTGGATGAGCAGAGCTGCCCACCCCCTCACGACGACATGAACAAGGTTGAGGCACGTACCTTCACTACTGCTGATTGGCCTGAGTGGCTCGACTTCGAACTCAATGAACGGGATGAGGGGCACTCGGAACAGAGCTATCTCCCCTATCTGCGATCCCGCCAGGCGCTCTATCAGGCCATGATTGCCGATGGTCTCGGGGACTGGTGGGGGATCTGGAAAGAGGGGCAACTGGTCGCCAGCTGTGGCCTCTTCTTCTGCGGCACACTTGGGCGCTTCCAGTTAGTACGCACGCACCATGCGTGGCGCAACCAGGGATTATGCCGCCAGCTGCTGAGTCAAGTGGCTCGCGCAGGATTGTCCCGCGCCAAACAGCTGATCATAGTGGCTGACGAGCACTACCATGCCCAGCGCATTTACCGCTCTCTGGGGTTTGTCCCGGTTGCTCGCATCGGCAGCCTCTGCCGCTGGCCCCACGAAGCACAATAAAGCGATACCTGCTGGCCGCGAGCCATAAAAAACGGGAGGCTGATGCCTCCCGTTTTTATTGATGCCGATGACCTATTGCTGTGGCTGCTGTGGCGCTTCCAACTCGTTGGAGAGCGCCTGCTCCACCTCATCCGACTGCGCCGGTAATGGTGCAGCGGCCGCTGATGCGGGTTCTGTGGGAGTCACAGTAGGTGACACCACGGCCAATGTTTCACTGGCCGCGGGAGCTGCGGACACCTCAGTCGCTGGCGCTGAAGCCGAAGCAGGGGCAGGGGCAGGGGCAACCGCATCACACTGACAATCCGCGCTCTTGGCCTTGTTGCCCTGATGAGGGGCATACCAGCTCTTCAAGCCACTTTCCAGTCGATCCGCGGCAGCCTTGGGCTCCATCTTGCCGAGCAACACAGCCTGACTCACCTCTGCCAGTTCATCCCCCAACTTGGGCGTACCACGGGAGAGGATCTGGGTCGCCACCCGAATGGTCGAGTCACACTGATCGCGCCACTCCATCATCTCTTTGGCCGCCGGATTGGTGACATCGAAGAAGTGGTTGGAGAGTGAAAAAAATCCCGGCAGCGAGTTGGTATAGAGCTCGGCAAATTGCGGCGTCGTCAGCCACTGCAGGAAAGCCATTGCACCCTCTTTATTCTTGCTGGCCGGATTCATCCCCATACCGATATCGGTGTGGTCGGTAAAGAAACAGCCATCACCCTGTTTGGCCACCGGCGGACGCATGACGCCAAAATCGACCTTGCCGGTGAAGGGGGCAATCTCCCAGGAGCCCGCCACGTAGATGGCGGCCTTGCCCGAAGTGAACAGCTCGTTACTGGTCGCATAATCGCGGCTCTCGCCACCTTCACCGAGGTAGGAACGCCAGCGGGCCAGCTCGTCGAACACCTTCACATATTGGGGGTTATCCAACCGCTCCTGCCCACCAATCAGAGCCAGACGACCATCTTCCCCTTTCCAGTAATTGGGACCAATGTTCTGGAACCCCAGTTCGGAGGCAACCCAACTCTCGGAACCGCTCATGGCCAGCGGCACATAACGCCCGTCGGCCTTGATCTTGTCCAGCACGGCGAAGAACTGATCGCGGGTTTGCGGCAAGGTGACCCCCAATTCACTGAGGATCTTCTTGTTATAGAAGAAGCCATGGATCACCGAGGCCATCGGCACACAGAAGGTCTGGGCACCGGAATCCGTCTGCCAGGGTGACTGGGCAAAACTCGGGAAGTTCTCCATTCCTGCCATTTCGGTCAGCTCGGCCAGATGACCCGCCTTGAACAGGGCGAGCGAGTCATCAAACGGACGACAGGTAATGAGATCCCCCGCCTTACCGCCTTTCAGGCTCTCCCACAGGGTGGGCATGTAGTTGACGTTCTGCACCGGATGAAAACTCACCTTGATACCGGGATGCGCCGCTTCAAAGGCCGGGATGATTTTCTGCTCCCACAACGCCTTATCATCGGTTCGCCAGCTTTCAATCACCAGCTCGCTGGCCATCAACTGGCCACACAACAGGAGACTCAGGGCTCCAATCCACTTTTTAGACATAAGCCCTCCTAGACCTTGAAATGTGCGATCAATTGCTGCTGTTTGGCGACCAAGTCGGCCAGTACTTCACTGCTGCTGGCGGATTCGCGCGCCTCCCGCTCGGTCTCGTATGCCACATCGGCAATACCGGCGATATGACGAGCGACCCCCTGACTGACGGAGATTTGCTCCTGAGCGGCATGGGCCACCTGATCCGCCATCGACTTGATGGCACCCATCCGATCGGCAATGGATTGCAGCGCCACATCCATCTCGCGAGTCTGCTCGACACAGCTCTGGGTCTGCTCCTGGCTACGCCCCATCACTTCAACCACATGCTTGCTGGAGCTTTGCAGGTTCTCAATCATCCCCTGGATCTCTTCGGTCGAAGTCTGGGTGCGATTGGCCAGTGCCCGCACCTCATCGGCCACCACCGCAAAACCGCGACCTGCATCGCCAGCACGGGCCGCTTCGATGGCGGCGTTCAAGGCCAGCAGGTTGGTTTGCTCGGCAATACTGCGGATCACATCGAGAATGCTGCCGATGTTGTTGCTGAATTCCCCAAGCTTATAGGTGATGCCGACCGCCTCCTCCATGGCGCCAGCCAACTGCTCGGTGATCCGGCGAGTGGTGGCCACTTTCTGGCGACCACTACGAGCCTCTTCATCGGCCAGATCCACTTCCCGCTTGGTGCCATCGGTAGAGCGGGCCACCTCGGTGGCGCTCACTTCCAGCTCGGTAATGGCGGCGGCCACCTGATCGGTCTGGCTCTTCTGCTCTTGTACCCGGGACATGGCCCGTTCGCTGATCTCGGCGGCGCGGCTCGCTTCATCCACCAGATGGCGGGAGCCTGCATTGATTTGAGAGAGCAGCTCGCCGGTCTTGCCCGCCAGCGTATCGATAGAGCGGGAAAGGCTGCCAAATTCGCAACTGCTGCGGTAGTTGATGCGGCGGGTCATGTCGCCGGCCGCCATGTAATCGAGCTCCTTATTGATCATCTGCAACGGGCGCTGAATGCTGCGCGCAGTGGTATAACCGATCACCAGCGCCGCAGCGGCCGACATCGCGGCAACCACCAGGATCCAGAAGCTGGCGCTACTGACCGCTGCATCGGCATTGATCCGGCTATCGCTGGCGATGGCTCCGGCAGACTTGCCCATCTCATCGAGCAAATTGAGGCTGTTGACCAGACTGGCATCCAGCTGCTGATTTTGCGTGGCCAGCGACAGCGCCAGTTGCTGAGCCTGACGCATGGTCGCCAACAAGCCCTGAGCGCCGAGCGCCAGCTCCTGCATCCGATCCAGATTGGAGACAAAGCGCGCTTTCACATCATCGGGCACCAGCACCCGCTCCAACCGCTTGCGGGCCATCTCGATGTCCTTGCTCAACACCTTTTCCAGCTCGTTCAGGTCGGTTTTGGCATCGGCACGGCGGATATTCTTCAGATCGCGGGCGATACCCGAGGTAATGAGCTCCGCCTTGTTGCGCATGGAGCGCTTGCTGGCGGTCTGTTGCAGCAGCAAATCCGCCGCCCACTGGTAGGTATCCTCAAGGCGGATAAATTCCATCTCCAGCTTGTGGCGCTGCTCCAGTGCACTGACCCACTGCCGATGCTGGGCTAACACCTGATCCGCCAAGCCATAAAATTGGGTGGTAGCACTCTCGACCTGCTGGAAGCGGGCACGAGCATCCGCTACGTCGGTAAATTTACCCATCTCCTGACTCAGCTGGGCGAAGCGGTTCTGTTGCTCCTTGAACTGATTGGCCAACTGCGGCAACTGGGCAGCATCTTCACTGGTGCGGTAGACCAGCACCCAGCGGTTACTATCCTGCAATGCCCCCTTGAGACCTGCGACAGCCACCACCAGCGGGGTTGCCCGGTCAGATACGGCAGAGAGGCCGTCATTTATACCCTTGATTTTAAAGGTACTGATCACACCAAGCAGGATCAGCAACAGCAGCATCAACACGAATCCGGCGATGATCCGCTGCACGATAGATAAGCCCATGGAGACATCCTCACTCATTGGGGGAAGGTAAAGTGAACATAGTCACTATCGGCAGGGGTGGCGAATAACTGAAATAAAGCGGCAGGTATTTAATTGATTTGTATCGGGTTGGATCACAGTACAGACAAAATCAGCCATATGAAAAAAGCCCGGCACAAGCCGGGCTGAAAGAGACGTACTTTGCTATCTTCCGCGGTCCGTTCAGAACCGCAATCAGAATCATTAGAAGCGGTAGCCAACACCCACCATAAAGGCCATCGGGTCGACCTTGGTATTAATGGTGCCAATCGCTGTATGCACATCGGTATCGATATCCATGATCCAGGCTGAACCGTTGACAAACCAGCGGTCAGTGATCGCCATATCGATACCAACTTGTCCGGCAACACCCCAGGAGTCATCGACTTTGACATCGGTCCCGGCCAATGCACCACGGCCCTCTTCATCAAAGAAGGTGGTGTAGTTCACGCCAATACCGACATACGGGCGAACCTTGCTTTGAGCATCGCCAAAATAGTACTGACCCATCAGAGTCGGCGGCAAATGCTTGATCTTGGCAACTTCAGCGCCACCCAGTTTGACTGAATGAGAGAAGGGGGTTGCAGCCAGCAATTCGACACCCCAGTTATCAGTAATCATGTAAGAGAGAGTCAATCCCAATTGCATGTTGTCATTAATTTCCAGCTCTACAGGCGTGCTGCTTTCCTGCGGCGATACAAATGCCAAACCACCACGAACCAGAATATCACCAGCCTGATGGGCCATGGCGAAAGGAGAGGTCACTGCAGCGGCAATCATCAGAGGAAGTAATTTTTTCATCACGTAATCCCTTTTTTTGTTTTCATTTGATGCTGTAAGCCCGCTGACTATATGCCCTTGTAAATGCAAAGTTATTGACTTGGAGCAAAGGTTGCACAGAAATAAATCGATTGGTGTGGCATCTTTGCGCGCCATCCCAATCTCGTTGAGTCCCCAGACAACAAGCCGAAATACCTGTTTCGACAGGTTGTAACTACCCGCACCCAGCGCCAAAAGGAGCAAATAAACCACACCTTATTGCGCGGCAGAGTGGCTATTAATTGTTGTTAATATGGGCAAATCAGCGTATTTTTTGCGCCATACAAGTTACTGGGAAGTAATGGTTTATTTATGAAAAATGAGTCGAAATGGCAAAAGGTGGGGGCCTTTCTCGCGGCCGTGTGGGGAATCGGATCCTTTCTCTTTATCCTGCTCGGTTTTATTGTCGCCTTGGCCTATCTGGTATTGGTACGGCAGGGTTAATCCGGATTGACAGAGTGCAGCAGGGTGATATGCCCCCCTTCGGCAAGCTGTTCCGGAGTCTGGCCCATGCCCTCCGCAGAGAGGCTACCAGCGTAGCCAAACCACCGATTTCGCCCGCCGACTTTGGCCTGATACAGCGCCATGTCCGCCAGTTTGAAGCTATGACTCCAGAATGAATCCGGGTACTCCGGGTGCAACGGATAGCGGCAGAACCCCAGCGACACCGTCAACCAGAGTGGCGCATCCTCTTTGCCAAAGCGGTGCTGAGCGACACGCTGGCGCAGATATTCGACCCGCAGCGCCAACTCTTGCTCGTCATCCACCTGCAACAGCAACAAGAACTCCTCCCCGCCCAGCCGGATGATAGGCTCGCGCTCTCCTGTCACCACCTTGCGCAGCAGATCCGCCAACTGTTTCAGCACCAGATCCCCGATGTCATGGCCAAGGCGGTCATTGATCCGCTTGAAATGATCCAGATCCAGCAGCAATAACAGACAAGGTTTGGCCCGGTTGGCCTGCAACCAACCATCGAGATAGCGACGATTGAAACAACGGGTCAAGGGGTCGGTGAATGCAGCCATCTCCATCTGGCTGGATTTTTCCAACAAATCATCGTGTTGCTGACTGACCTTGCTGGCCATCTCCTTGAACTTGCCGCTCAGGGTCGCCATCTCGGCGCTGCTGTCGATATAGGGGATCAAGGTGGCATCTGGCCGATCGCCAAAGCGTTGCAGCGCCGACACCAGCTGCTGCAACGGGGTGAGCACAATGCTGTTGAGCCGGTACATGGCGATCATGACGCAGATAAAACTGATAAACAGCATGCCGATAAAGGTCCAGAGCGCCCCCTCCATGACGCCACTCAAGATCTTTCTCTCCTCCTCAATCACCAGAGTCAGCACCGGCTGGTTATCGCTGTTGAGCAGTCGCACCTCTCCCCTGAGCCGGGTCAGCCCAAGGTCGATCAGGCGATACGTTATTTGCGGTTTCAGTGGTTTGAAGGTAGCGGTGACATCCAGATTGGCGTGGGAGATCGCCAGTGGCAGCGCGGTACGCTCCGATACCTGCTCGAGGTAGGCCTTGTCGAGCCAACGTACAACCAGCAAGAAACCGTTGAACGGAGCCGACTCGTCACTGTTTCTGATCGGCTGCCACGAGTACATCAGCGGCCCCCACTGGGAAGCACGGATCCCGTGCAGATTGATGCCCCCTTGCGCCACCGAGCGCGCCCTTAACTGCTTTTTCAGTTCATCAAGGAAGTAGGGAAACTGATCCGGATTGATCCCCGGCGCATCGGGTAGCAGGGTGCGCGTCCAAATTTCGTAGCCGGTGAGATCCATGAAGCTCATCAGGTTGAGACTAAAATCCCGCATCGGCATATCACTGAACAGGTTGGATTCGATGTACCCCCTGCTTTTGTTGTCCATAAAACGATGGCTGTCATCCCAGATGCCCCAATCCCGACTGAATGCGTCCAGAGCTGCCACATCCGCCTGCACCGCCTTGGTCACGCGCAGCAGATGCTCTTTCATTCGCTGTTCTTCAATCCGGCTGGCAGCCGGGATCTGGGCCCACGCCAGCAGGACCAGCAATAGCAGGATCGCCCCCAGCCAGATGGGGAACATGGAGTAAGCCAACTGATGATCAATCGTACGCGGAGCCTGAGCCATAACCCGATATATCCATTACCATGATGCTGAGATGCCAAGCCTGCCCACACTTGACGAGCTTCCCCCTATGCTCCCGATTTTTATAACAAAAAGGGGCCAAAGGCCCCTCGATTATAACGGCTTATCGCGCCAATAGCGGTCGTAAAAAACGAGCTGTATGAGACTCTTTATTGGTGCAAATCTCTTCCGGCGTCCCTGTCACCAGAATGCGGCCACCACCGGCGCCTCCCTCCGGTCCCAAATCGACGATCCAGTCGGCAGTTTTTACCACATCCAGGTTGTGCTCGATGATGACGATGGTATTGCCGCGATCCCGCAGCTGGTGCAGCACCTTGAGCAGTTGCTGGATATCGTGGAAGTGCAACCCGGTGGTCGGCTCGTCCAGAATATAGAGGGTCTGACCGGTATCCCGCTTGGAGAGCTCACGCGCCAGTTTGACCCGCTGCGCCTCGCCGCCCGACAGCGTGGTGGCCGACTGGCCGAGACGGATATAGGAGAGGCCCACGTCCATCAGGGTCTGCAGCTTGCGCGCTACCGCCGGCACCGGATCGAAGAACTCGCGGGCATCTTCCACCGTCATCTCGAGGATCTCGTGGATGTTCTTGCCCTTGTACTTCACCTCCAGGGTCTCGCGGTTGTAGCGCTTGCCCTTGCAGACGTCGCACGGCACGTAGACATCCGGCAGGAAGTGCATCTCCACCTTGATGACCCCATCCCCCTGACACGCTTCGCAGCGGCCCCCCTTCACGTTGAAGGAGAAGCGGCCCGGCTGGTAGCCGCGCGAACGCGCCTCCTGGGTGCCGGAGAGCAGCTCGCGGATCGGAGTGAACAAACCGGTATAGGTGGCCGGGTTGGAGCGCGGGGTTCGACCGATGGGGCTCTGGTCGATATCCACCACCTTGTCCAGATGCTCCAGCCCCTCGACGCTGCGATAGGGTGCCGGGGTGGACTCGGTCGCCTTGTTGAGCTCGCGGTGGGCGATGCGGAACAGGGTGTCGTTGATCAGGGTCGACTTGCCGGAGCCGGAGACGCCGGTAACGCAGGTCATCACTCCGATGGGCAGATCAAGATTGACGTTGCGCAAGTTGTTGCCGCTCGCCCCCTTGAGTTTTAGCCACTTGCCGGTGAGCGGGGTGCGCTCGGCCGGAATGGCGATCTGTTTGCGACCGGAGAGATAGTCACCGGTCAGCGATTCCGGATTGTCGATGATCTGCTGGGGAGTGCCCTGCGCAACAATCTCGCCACCGTGCACGCCAGCCCCCGGGCCGATGTCGAGCACATGGTCGGCGAGGCGGATGGCATCCTCGTCGTGCTCCACCACGATCACCGTGTTGCCCAGATCGCGCAGATGGGTGAGGGTCTTGAGCAACCGCTCGTTGTCGCGCTGATGCAGACCGATGGAGGGCTCGTCCAGTACGTACATCACCCCCACCAGACCGGCACCAATCTGGCTGGCCAGCCGGATCCGCTGCGCTTCACCACCGGAGAGGGTCTCTGCGCTGCGGGACAGGCTCAGATAGTTGAGACCCACATTCACCAGGAAGCCAAGCCGCTCGACGATCTCTTTCAAGATCTTCTCGGCAATCTGGGCGCGCTGGCCGGTGAGGTTCAACCCTTCGAAGAAGGCCAGTGCATCACCGATGGACTGCTCGGCAATGGCCGGCAGGTTGCGGTTGTCGACGAAGACGTGACGCGCCTCTTCCCGCAGTCGGCTGCCACCGCAGCTGGTACAGGATTTGTTGGCGATGTATTTGGAGAGCTCTTCACGCACCGAGTTGGACTCGGTTTCCCGGTAGCGTCGCTCCATGTTGTGCAGGATCCCCTCGAACGGGTGCTTGCGCACCACCACATCGCCGCGATCGTTCATGTAGCGGAACTCGATCTCGGTGCGACCGGAGCCGCGCAGGATCACCTCCTGGGTCTTGACCGGCAGATCCTCCCACGGCGTCTCCAGATCGAACTTGTAGTGCTCGGAGAGGGATTTCAGCATCTGGAAGTAGTAGAAGCTGCGCTTGTCCCAACCACGGATGGCGCCGTTGGCCAGACTGATGGCCGGATCGCCGATCACCTTGGCCGGATCGAAATATTGCTGCACCCCGAGGCCGTCACAAGTCGGGCAGGCACCGGCCGGATTGTTGAAGGAGAAGATGCGCGGCTCCAGCTCCGACATGGAGTAGCCGCACTCCGGGCAGGCAAAGTTGGCGGAGAAGGTCATGGGGGCAACCCCCTCCTCCCCGTCCATTGGCACTACCAGCACGATGCCGCCGGAGAGGGTCAGCGCCGTCTCGAACGACTCGGCCAAACGCAAGGCAAGGTCCTCGCGCACCTTGAAGCGATCCACCACCACCTCGATGGTGTGCTTCTTGTGCAGCTCCAGAGTCGGAGGATCGGAGAGGTCGCACACCTCGCCGTCGATACGGGCACGGATGTAGCCCTGGGCCGCCAGATTCTCCAGCAGCTTGGTGTGCTCCCCCTTGCGATCGCGCACCACCGGGGCCAGCAGCATCAGCTTGCTCCCCTCCGGTTGGGCCAGCACCTGATCCACCATCTGGCTGATGGTCTGGGCGGCGAGCGGAATGGCGTGAGTCGGGCAGCGCGGCTCACCGACCCGGGCAAACAGCAAACGCAGGTAGTCGTAGATTTCGGTGATGGTACCGACGGTCGAGCGCGGGTTATGGGAGGTAGACTTCTGCTCGATGGAAATAGCGGGCGAGAGCCCCTCGATATGGTCGACGTCCGGCTTCTCCATCAGGGAGAGGAACTGGCGGGCATAGGCGGAGAGGGACTCCACATAGCGGCGCTGCCCCTCGGCATAGAGGGTATCGAACGCCAGAGAGGATTTGCCCGAACCGGAGAGGCCGGTGACCACGATCAGCTTGTCGCGGGGCAGGGTCAGATTGATGTTCTTGAGGTTGTGGGTGCGAGCACCCCGGACCACGATCTTTTCCATCTTGTTGCACGCTCGATACGGAAACCTGAGCGGGTCAGTATGGCATAGAGACTACTGGATGAATAGACAGTTGCGGGATGAAATGCGCCTTATCCCGGACAGGCCATCTGCTCCCTTTTCTCCTGCAGCAGCCGCTCACTTTGCCAGATCTGGGCGGTCACCTCGACCCGATAGGGGCAGCGCAGACCCAAGCCGATATTACCCGCCTCCCTGAGTTCCCCCGCCCGCAGCGACAGAGTACGACTCTGCTGTTGCGTGCTGCGCCCGACCGCCCCTTCGCTGCGTACCAGCAACCTGACACTCACCGTCGCGTCGCGCTTGCTGAGCAGCGTTGGTGCAAGTGACAGCCCCTGCTCGTTCTGCGCCATATTGAGGGACAAGCAGATCGACGGATCGGGCTCCCTCTCGTTTTCCCTGGCGCTTGTTGGGGACGCGACGCGATGAACCAGCATCAACCCACAGAGCAGCACCAATAAAAGAGGGGCCCGCAGGCCCCTGAATCCGGAGATGACCATCAGTTGCTACCAGCCCCTTGATAGACATAGGCATGGTTATCGCTGCCCAATACGGTCACATTGGCAGTATTTAAGCTATCGTTTTGCACCACATCAACGGTGTTGCGCCCCCCACCAACCCCAGCATTGACGTAGACATTAGCCTCGTGCTCAGCGCCGTTCTGGGTCACGGTGAGTTTGTTCTTGCTACCCAAGTAGGACTCAACCTTGGCATTGTTCAGCTCACCATCCTGGCTCACTTTGACCACAGACTCAGAGTGAGACGCATCGGCATAGGCCCAGTTGTCAGTGCCTTTCTGAGCAACGACCAGCTCGTTGTCCGAGCCCCAGGTCCAGGCTCCTTTACCCTCCACGCCACGCGCGGCGGCAACCTGGTTGCCAGTGCCGTTCTGGTCAATATCGACCTTGTTGCGACTACCCTCCTCTTGCACTGCATTGGCATAGTTGTCATTGCCTACCTGATCAATGGTGACCACACCATCGGTACTGCTGGCTAACTGGTTGACCACAGCCTTGTTGTCATCACCGGTCTGGTTGATCAAGGCATCATTGCCAGTACCTTGCTGGTCGGTCTCAATCCGGTTGCGATTACCATCCTGTGTCAGGTCAGCAAGCTCCCCGGTTCCAGACTGTTTGGCCAGCAGGTGGTTGCCCTCCCCGGCATCAGATCCTTTTTGCAGGGTCACCACCTTACCGCCGGTTCCACTTTGCTCAACAGTCGCTACGTTGGCACTATCGTATTGAGTGACATCTGCATTGTTCAAAGAACCACTCTGAGTCACCACTGCAGATGTTCCTTCCGCCGGTGCATAGTCATAGTTACCGGTTGCCTGCAGCACCTTGGTGATATTGCTCTCTCCACGTTGTACCACTTCGGCGTTGGCTCCATCAGCCGCTGTCTGGGTCACGTCAGCCTGGTGAGCCCCACCTTCTAGCTGCTGTACACTCGCCCGAGCGAAATCGGATATCTGGTTGTCAATGACAGCCCGATTATCATCCGAGATTTGAGTGATCCTGGAGTCAGCTAAGTCACCATTATCTTGCTTGATCTTGGCGTCGTTGCGATCCCCATCCTGCACAACCCCGGCAACCGCACCGCCATTCTCAAATTGCTGAATCACATCAGCAAAGTTGTCGTTCCCCTTTGTATCGATGGAGGCTTTGGAGAGGTTAGTGTCACCTTGTTGCAAGATGTAACCCTCGTTACTGTCACCTACCTGCCGAGTATCGGCATCTGACTGGCCGGTATTCTTTTGCGTGGTAACAGCTGTGTTGTTGTTACCAGCTTGATCGATGCTCGCCTTGTTATCGACGCTTCCCACTACCTGGTTAATGGTGGCGTTATTGCCGCTCAGGGCCTGGTTCACCGTAGCCTGGTTACCAGTAGATGCCGCCCAAGCGGTGCTGGTCGCCAGAAGAACTGCCGAGGCAATGATGGTACGTTTAAACATGATTTCCCTCTCGTGCTAATGGTTGAGCCTAGGCTCAGTTGGTTTGAACGACATTTACTTGCTGATTGGCTCCCGTCTGAATAACGGTTGCCGCCAATCCGTTACCGTTTTGCTCGATGCTGGCCTGATTGCCATCACCCAGCTGGATCGCCCGGGCCTGATTGTCTGCCCCTTGCTGACTAATCCAGGCTTCATTGCCGCTGCCTTGTTGCAGCAGCCAAATCCGGTTATTGATGCCCGCCTGATAGAGCTCGGCGCTATTGCCCTCGCCCAGTTGCGCACCATTGACCCAGTTCTCATCTCCCACCTGGGAGAGCGACAACTCATTGGCCCAACCCTGTTGCAGCAGACGCGCCTGATTCAGCTCCCCTTGCTGGGTGAGGTGCAGTTGCTGCTCGCTACCGAGTTGCCACAACAGCGCCTGATTCCCATCGTTCTGCAGACCGGAATCCAGCTCGCTTGCCATCGCCAGCTCGTCGAAGACGGCAGGCTCTGCGGCGAGTTGCGGGGCGCCCGATATCAGCAGAAAAAAGAGAGCACTCAACAGGTGTTTCATCGCGCCATCGCCTTGTTGGAAAACGCCCACAGTATCCCTGTCAGACCAGAGGCGGCCTATCAGGCACTCCGCTGATTCGAGGATGAAAAGCGCCGCCCTGTCGCTGAGCAGAAAGTCTTAATTCGTATTCGATGGAGGCCAAAAAAATGCCCTCCACCAGGGAGGGCATTGCACGAGCGGGAAAAAAATCAAAGTAGCGGGGCATTGTCTTGCAGGTACTCCTGCAGGATCGGATTGTCGATATCCCGCTGGTCGGCCAGTTGCCACAGATTGTCCCGCACACCATTGGCGATCAACCGGATCACCCCGGACTCGATAGCCGACATAACACACATCTGTACCGGTTCATTGGTGCTGAAACCGGCCTCGGCCTCCAGCAGGCGCTTGTACTCGACGAAGCGGAATACCCCGGCCTGCACCTGTTGCGACAGTACTGTCTTGGAGGTGGTGACACTGTTGAGGATCCGGCCTGAACGGATATCGACGGCGCGCAGATTGACCGTCACCTGATCGACCCGGTACTCCCCGCTGGCGCCGATGCCAAAATACTTGGCCCCCGCCCCGCCGGTTCGCACATTGCTGTCATAGGCGACTATCCCCCCCTCGATCAGGATGTTGGCGGCAACCAGAGAGGGCAGTTGATTGGCATTGTTGCCGGGAACGTTGGGCTTGTTCTGGGCCGCCCGCACAATCTTGCGCTCGGTCAGCAGGTTCTGCAGCCCTTCCCGCTCCAGCGGCACAAACCATTGGGAATCCCACAAGGCCGTGCTCAGCATGGCCACCCCACCCTGGGTGACCGCCGTGGAGAAGTTGGACGCCGGTGCAGGCAGGTACTGACCGGTCTGATCGCGAAAATCGTAGACGGCCGCGACAATTTTCCCTTTTGGCTTGGGCAGACTGATCAGCTCCTTGTAAGAGACGGATCGCGGCATCAGGGTTGCCTTCTCATCGGCAACGGGTGAGCCGATATGGGTCGCACAGCCAGCCAGCGCAAGCAGGGGCACTATCAATAACAGTTGTCGTTTCATCGCGCCCTCAGTCGGCAATCAGGCCATTCACTTCGATCATGGTGGTCTGGTTGGTCACCCGGTCGGTGATCGAAACCACCAGGGTGCCATCTTCATCCACCACATTGATGGCAAAATCATCGGTCACCAGACTGCCGCTCTGGCTGCCATCCTTGCCGATATCGGCCAACAGCTGGCTGATCAGGCGGGATTGCAGGTTGGAGGTCAGGCGATCCAGCGCCGAGGTGCCGCTGCTACCGCTGCTACTGGCGGGATCCTTGTAATCATTCTGCGCATTGGCGGTGCCAAGCAGATGACTGCTGTTGAGAGGGTTACCCCCAAAGCTGGGGTTGACGGGGCGATAGACAAGCTCCGACGCATGGAGCGCTGGCGCTATCAGTGTTGCAACTAGCCATAACCGGGCACGCATGAGAAATATCCTTATAGTTCATCATGTTCCAAATCGAAGGTATCCATGAACAGGGTCGCGATCTTCTGCTGTTCGAGGGTCTGCCTGACCTGTGACCAAGCCAGTTTGGCGCTCTGCTCCTGCTGATTGCGGCCGGGAGAGAGCGCGGTTTTAAAAATCACCTTCCGGTTATGGGTGATCCAGATCAGGCTGCCCCAGCGGGCTGTCGGGCGCTCATGAATCGTCAGATTTTCTCTGGCATCCGGGTCTTCATCGCTGCGCAACCGGGTAAATTCGTTATAAAAGCCCTGACCGAAGCGGGTAAAAGTGCGGTCCAGCACCAGACCATCCACATCCAGCCGGTCACTCTCCTGCTCCGGCTGTACCGACTCCAGCGGTGTATCAGCCTCGGCCGCCACAACGCTCGTGCAGCCCCAAAGCAGCGCGAGGCAACACGTAAGAGAGAGCGCTTTCATCAGTGGGAGTCCGGAGCATCGAGATACTCTTTGGCCCAGCTCACCGCCTGGATCCGGTTCTTCACATTCAGCTTTTTAAAGACGTTATAGAGGTGGGATTTGACGGTGTGCTCGCTGACAAACAGGCTGTCGGCGATCTCGACATTGGAGGCGCCCGTCATCAGATAACGGATGATCTCCTGCTCTCTGGCGGTCAGCAGGGTGTCGTTACGCAGCAGATAACTGTTGCCCTGGCGATAGTATTCGACCAGCTCGCACAGCAGGTGGCGCGGCATCCAGTACTCGCCCAACAGGATTTTCTGCAACCCGGCAACCAGTCTGTCGAGCGGATCCTGACGGAAAAACAGACCGCAGATCTGCGGCCACATCAGCAGCAGGTCGCGATCCGTCGCAGTGGGAGCATTGAGCAGCACAGTGGTCGCCATGCCAAAGCGTTCGGAGATCGCCCGGTTCCAGCCCAGTGACTGGCCAGAGCGGATATAGTCGAGATCGATGAGAAACAGCGTGCCGTCACACTGGTTATCTAGCTGATTAATCTCGTGGATTAGCTGGACGGGACGGCTCAAATGAGAGATGAGGTATGCAGCAAATGTGCTGGCCTGCACATTATTTTCAGTGACCAGTGCGATCGGGCATGCGGCTTTCATTGTGTGCTCTTCCTTGAACCTGTAAACCACCTAATCTGGCCGACTGAGTCTACCAAGGAGGTATGGGAGCACAATATTAAAAAAGTATGAGAATGGATCTCATAAATATCGTAACCATATGTTTTTAGTCGATTTAAAAACCGATTCCAATTCGCCAATCGGCCAGCATAACAGGAATATATGGCAGAAATGTGATGCCGGACGCGCCGGAAACAGCAGCAACCCGACCATCACTACAGCAGGAGCCAACAGTTACCTTTGGCACATCAAGCCGGTTAAGGATGCTGCCAATCCGCTTCGCAACTGTTACTATGACCGTCACATGCGTCTGCGGGACATTGCGCCCCGCACACAGCAACTAATCAGGTATCTAGTCGTGTTGGACCAGGTTTCGACCTGGCCGGTAAATAAGGTGGAAGAGAGATTATGGCCAGTCGAGGCATCAATAAAGTCATTCTGATCGGTAACCTCGGGCAAGACCCGGAAGTACGCTACATGCCGAGTGGCGGTGCTGTGACCAACATTACTCTGGCTACCTCCGAAACCTGGCGCGACAAGCAGACCGGTGAGCAGAAAGAGCGTACCGAATGGCACCGCGTCGTCTTCATGGGCAAGCTGGCCGAAGTGGCTGGCGAGTACCTGAAGAAGGGCTCCCAGGTCTATGTGGAAGGCAAACTGCAGACCCGCAAATGGCAGGATCAGAGCGGCCAGGAGCGCTACACCACTGAAGTGCTGGTCGACAGCTTCACTGGCGTGATGCAGATGCTGGGTGGTCGTCCGCAAGGCGGTCAGAGCATGGGCCAGAACATGGGTGGCCAATCCCAGGGTAACTGGGGTCAGCCGCAGCAGAGCATGCCTGCCCAGCAGCCGATGAATCAGCAGCGCCCGGCACCGGCTCCGCAGCAGAATATGCAGCCGCAAGGCGGTTATGGCCGTCCTGCCCAGCAGCCGCAATCTGCGCCGCCGGTATATAACGAGCCGCCGATGGATTTCGACGACGATATCCCGTTCTAAGAACAGAATATTGAAAAGGCCCTGATAACTCAGGGTCTTTTTTTATGCACTCAGGCTGAACCTCTCAACCCGAAAGGGATATAACGCTTTTTGGTTGCCTCCCCTACAGTGATGGATATTCTCCACAGGAGCGCTTTGTGAAAAGTGCAATGAAACTGCTCACCCCTTTATTGCTAATGCTGACCAGCATGCTCTCCGGCCAGTTGCTGGCAACGCCACTCAAGGTCGGGGTCAGCTTTGCCATCCCCCCTTATGTCATCGAAAGTAATCAGCGTGGCATTGAGCTGGATCTGCTGAAAGAGGCGTTCGCTGGCAGCGGCTATGAACCCAGCTTTGAATTTCTGCCGCTGGAGCGCACCTTCCGCCTGTTCGAATCAGGAAAGCTGGATGCCATCATCAACGTCAGACCCGGTATGGTTGATCCTCACGTTCTGACCCAGCCCGTTATCACCTTTCATAACCGGATCTTCACCCTGCGCAGCACCCATATCAGTACTCTGGACGACCTGCATTCAAAACGGGTTACCGCCTTTCAACGGGCAAGGATCATTCTGGGGGGCGCGTTCGCCACCATGGCCAACCAGAATCCCCACTATGAGGAGGTAGCCAAGCAGCAGGTGCAGGTTCATCAGCTGATGCGCGGCAGGGTAGATGCAGTCGTACTGGAGGAGCGGGTGTTCTACTACTACCTTGACCAGCTGATTGCCACCGCCCAGGCAGGCGAGCACTACGAGCGCAATCAGGTCAGGCAAGCAGACCTCTTCCCGCCCACCGTCTATCACTTTGCCTTCCGAACGGCCGATGCCCGCAATCTGTTTGATAAGCGCCTTGAGGCGATGCGTCAGGATGGTCGTTATCACCAGATTTTCGCGGCTTACGGCGCCACGCCGTGAGCCACAAACATACACAAACATAAAAGCCAGCCGGTAAGGGCTGGCTTTGTACTGGCTCCGAAGGAACAGCAGTAGGGGAGCGTTACTTCATTGCGCTGCCGTTTTTCAGTTCTGCTTTCTGACGTTTGGCTTCGCGTTTCTCTTTCAGTGACATCTGCGGTTTTTTCTTGGCATCTTTGCCGTTGTGATGTTCTTTGTTACTCATCATCAAACTCCAAAAATGTTACCCAGACAGTTGGTTCCTCATGGGAGCCAGCATGCCATCCGAATCATCAACTTCAGTACGCTTGGTGGGATGGTGCAAGACCATCACCCGACTCAGCATACCCTCCAGCGGCATCAGGATCCAGCCTCATTCTCGTCCAAAAAATGCCGGTCTCCGCCCCCTGAGCGCGGAGGCCAAACGACCTCGACAGGAAAGACCAAAAAAGAGTAATTCGCATTATTAAATGTTGTCACACTTATATTAAGCCATCGTTACCTAGATATTTTCACGGATAAATATAAATCCCTCTCATTATTTATTGCCGCGCAAGAGGTCACCATTTTAATAAGCATTCGCAATATCATCGGAAACATCAGGTTACAACACCGAATAGGTTATTTCCGGTCAGCCGGATATAATGCGCGCCGCACCGAAATATCCGTTTTTATTCAGGAAGCTGTACATGAACAGAAAAACCAGAGCCGCCATGGTGTCGGTCTGCTCCAATATCAGTCTGATCATCATGAAAATGGTGGCCGGGTTCGCCAGCGGCTCGGTCAGTATCATCTCGGAGGCGATCCACTCCGCCATGGATCTGGTGGCGGCCCTGATCGCCCTGTTCGCGGTGAAAAAATCCGATCTCCCGCCGGATGAACGCCACCCCTATGGTCACGACAAGATTGAAAATGTCTCCGGCGTCATCGAAGCACTGCTTATCTTGCTGGCCGCGGGCTGGATCATCTTCGAAGCCGTCGACAAGCTGATCACCCCTAGCCCGATTGAAAGCATTGGCTGGGGCGTGCTGGTGATGGTGATCTCGGCGCTGGTCAACAGCGGCGTCTCTGCCTACCTCTACAAGGTGGCCCGAGAGGAGGAGTCGGTCGCGCTGGCTGCCGATGCGCTTCATCTCAAGGCGGACGTGCTCACCTCCGCCGGGGTCGCCGTCGGCCTTGGCGGGATCTGGCTGGCCGGTCTGTTCGGCTATTCCCTCGCCATCCTCGACCCGCTGGTCGCCATTGCGGTCGCCATCTTTATTGTCAGAGAGGCCATCAGCATGCTCAACGAGGCCTTCCAGCCACTGATCGACCAGAGCATGAGCCCGGAAGAGCTGGCGATGACCAGCCGCATCATCACCGAATGCTGCCCTGCCGCCAGCGGTTTCCACGATCTGCGCAGCCGTCGTGCCGGACGCCGCCGCCATATCGACTTCCACCTCACCCTGCCCCCGGAGATGAGCATCGGTGAAGCCCACGATATCTGTGATCGCATCGAACACGCCATCATGGAACAACTGCCCCACGCCATCGTGCTGATCCACGTCGAGCCGGAGGAACAAGAGCTGCCCTCGCCGCTCGCCATAAACTGAAATGTGGCAAACAGGCGGGAAAGTGGCAGCGAAATAACGGAAAGTTGGCACAAACCCGCATTTTTAAGGCCGGAAAGCCGATTGCATAAGAAGTGATCGGCACAACTGTGTTAGGGTGTCTAACCACCCTGCCGCAGGAGCGCGCCGTGAAAAAGCTGGAAATGAAAGATCTGACCGAGGCCGAAAAAGCCGAGATAGCCTTGTTATTGCAAAAGGCACAAGCCAATGCAGACCACCAGCTGACCAACGGAGAGCGGAACAAGATCCGTGAAGAGGGTCGCCTGAAAATTGTGGCCGACCGCGCCGAAGCGGCCAAGGCAGCCTCCAAGCTGGCTCGCGAGAAAGCTAAAGAGCGTGCCAAGAATCAGGTACTGCCGGAAACCTTCAGCTGGATTGATTCGGTCAGCAACAAGTTTCGCAGCAAGCGCTGATCCCTTCTTGCAAAACGCCCGCTGGCACTTGGTGCCAGCGGGCGTCTGCATGTCTGGGCGATGCACAATGCTCCCGATTTGGCGCAGCCATTGATTTGCTGCTCAGGAGACTCTAATCGCAGCACTCGCAGCAACAGAGGTAATTCACATTGCGCGTTAGAGAGAACGCCAACTGACAATCCCCGTCTATCGCCACCTTTTCATTTTTTCTCATATTTTTTGCCAGAACTGGCTACATAGTCAGGACAAAAAAGCCGAATCTGGTTTGCTACAGGGTGATATGAGTCCTCGTTGATTTTTCTATGCCGTTGAAATACATCATTTTTACTATAAAAAATGATATTTTTGGCTGTTACAAAACATTAATATCGAGATAAAGTTTGCTTTAAAAATGAGAGCGTGTTTTAATCTTTCTCGATGGTTCGGCAGTTCAGACCTGATTATGTTAGGCAGTCATTTTAGTAAAGCAGTGATTAGCATAAGCGTTATCCTCGGATAATTCTTATCAAATAATTCTCCTTCTTTAGTGCTCCCCATACGTATTGCTGACGAAAAATCAAAAATTGCCATTTAGGTGGCATTCAACACTATTTAAGGAAATTATTATGTCTAACAAAATGACTGGTACCGTTAAGTTCTTCAACGCTGAGAAAGGTTTTGGTTTCATCTCCCCGGCTGACGGCAGCAAAGACGTGTTCGTACACTTCTCCGCTATCCAGTCCACCAGCTTCAAAACCCTGGACGAAGGTCAGCGCGTTGAGTTCACCATCGAGCAAGGCCAGAAAGGCCCGGCTGCTGCCAACGTAGTTGGTCTGTAATTCAAGCCGGAGCATGCTGCTGATGGCTCATGCCAACTGCTGACAGCTCTGCAAGAATTTAAAAAAACCCGCTTAGGCGGGTTTTTTGTTTTTCCCCGCTTTTTCCTCACAGATCACCCCTCCCCCGACCGCTTGATCCCTCCCTTACACGCTCTCACCGCTTGAGTCTTAGAATGAGCTCCGAATGGACTCAAAATGTAAAATAGTGACGAAAAAGTCAGGTTATCCGCTGTATTTGCCGCGAATTCTTGCTATTTTGCGCGCCACCAACGCAAACGATTTCCTTCACACTTTCAGGATTAGTTATGGCAAAGCAAGATATGGCCGCCCAAACAGGGACAGGCGGCTTTCTGGACTCTTATTTTTCCATTTCTGCGCGCGGCAGCAGCGTGCGTCAGGAGCTGGTCGCGGGGCTGACCACCTTCCTGGCGATGGTCTACAGCATCATAGTGGTGCCGAACATGCTGGGTGCTGCCGGCTTTGAGCAGGGCCCGGTGTTTGTGGCCACCTGTTTGATCGCCGCATTCGGCTCCCTGCTGATGGGCCTGTGGGCCAAGCTGCCGATGGCCATCGGTTGCGCCATCTCTCTCACCGCCTTTACCGCCTTCAGTCTGGTACTGGGTCAGGGGCTGAGCATTCCGGTTGCCCTGGGCGCCATCTTCCTGATGGGGGTGCTGTTTACCTTGATCAGCGTCACCGGCGTGCGCCAGTGGATCCTGGACAACCTCCCCTCCGGCATCGCTCACGGCACCGGCATCGGTATCGGTCTGTTCCTGCTGCTGATCGCCACCAACGGCGTTGGCATGGTGATCAAGAACGAAGGGGCCGGTCTGCCGGTTCAGCTGGGTGAAGTGACCGCCTTCCCGGTGATCATGACGGTGCTGGGTCTGGCCGCCATCTTCGGTCTGGAGCGTCGCAAGGTGCCGGGCGGCATCCTGATGGTGATCATCGCCATCTCCATCCTCGGCCTTATCTTCGACCCGAAAGTGACCTGGCAGGGCTTCTTCGCCATGCCGAGCCTGACTGGCGAGAAAGGCTCGCTGGTAGGCAGCATGGATCTGCTGGGCGCCCTCAATCCGGTAGTCATTCCGACCGTACTGGCGCTGGTGATGACCGCCGTGTTTGACGCCACCGGCACCATCCGTGCCGTGGCCGGACAGGCGGGTCTCATCAACGAACGTGGCCACATCATCAGCGGCGGCAAGGCCCTGACTGCCGACTCCGTCAGCAGCATGGTGGCAGGTGCCGTTGGTGGCGCTCCGGCTGCCGTCTACATCGAATCCGCCGCAGGCACCGCAGCCGGTGGCAAGACCGGTCTGACCGCCGCGCTGGTCGGCGTGCTGTTCCTGCTGATGATCTTCCTCTCCCCGCTGAGCTATCTGGTACCGGCTTACGCCACCGCACCGGCCCTGATGTACGTCGGTCTGCTGATGCTGGGCAACGTCACCAAGCTGGACTTCAGCGACTCGGTCGATGCCCTCTCCGGCATGCTGTGCGCCGTCTTCATCGTGCTCACCTGCAACATCGTGACCGGCATCATGCTGGGCTTCGTGGCGCTGGTCGTTGGCCGCATCTTCGCTGCCGAGTGGAAGAAGCTGAACGTCGGCACCGTCATCATCGCCCTGGCGCTGGTGGTCTTCTATGCCGGTGGCTGGGCCATCTAACCCGCCCGCATATTCCGGTTATAGCGAAGGGCCCTGCGGGGCCCTTTTTCATGGCTGTGAGTCAGCTAACAGTTTCCCGCCCGCTAGCCCCGCGCCGTTTCAGATTGAAACATCCATCCCCCTTCTGCTGTTTCAAATCCGAACCAAACCGACCGTCATTTTTATCCCTTTTTCTGTCGTTAGACTGGCTCCATCAACCATTTGCCCACCCGTGCGGTGGCAAACCAAGGAGTGAGCCATGAAGAAACTGATCAATGCCGTCGATGCTGTGGTCCGTGAACAACTGATGGGTATGGCAGCCGCCCACCCCGAGCTCAAGGTACGTATCGAACCCCACTACATCACCCGCGCCGACTCCCCCGTGATGGGCAAGGTGGCTCTGGTCTCCGGCGGTGGCAGCGGCCACGAGCCGATGCACGGCGGTCTGGTGGGCAAAGGGATGCTGGATGGCGCCTGCCCCGGCGAGATCTTTACCTCTCCGACGCCGGATCAGATGTACGAGTGCGGTCAGGCCGTTGATGGCGGCGCGGGCGTGCTGTTTCTGGTGAAGAACTACACCGGCGACGTACTCAACTTCGAGACCGCGGTCGAGCTGCTGCACGGCGATGGTGTAAAAGTGGGCTTCGCCCTGATCGATGACGACGTGGCGGTCAAAGACAGCCTCTACACCGCCGGTCGCCGTGGGGTTGCCACGACCGTGCTGTGCGAGAAGCTGGTCGGTGCCGCAGCCGAGGCGGGCTACGATCTGGCGCGCTGCGAGGCGCTGGCCCGTCGCATCAACAACCAGAGCCGCACCATAGGCGTAGCCATGCATGCCTGTACCGTGCCTGCCGCTGGCAAGCCCTCCTTCACTCTGGCGGACAACGAGATGGAGTTCGGCGTCGGTATCCACGGCGAGCCGGGCATCGAGCGCCGCCCCTTCACCGACCTCAATACCCTGGTGGACGATATGTTCAGCGAGCTGGCGGACAACACTCCCTATGGCCGTACTCTGCGTCACTGGGACAGAGCCTCCGGCAGCTGGCAGGAAGAGCACACCTTTATCGAACCGCTCAACAAGGGCGATCGGGTCATCGCGCTGGTCAACAGCCTCGGCGGCACCCCCATCTCCGAACTCTATGGCGTCTATGGTCGCCTCGCCACCCTGTGCGAAGAGGCGGGCATCCATCTGGTGCGCAACCTGATTGGCCCCTACTGCACCTCCCTCGACATGACCGGTATCTCCATCACCCTGCTCAAGGTGGATGATGAACTGATGACCCTGTGGGATGCCCCCGTTCACACCCCCGCCCTGCGTCGCGGCTGCTAAGGAGAACCCATGTTAAGCAAGCATCACATCGTCAACTGGCTGCTCGACTGCGAACACATCTTTACCGAGCAGCGTGACTACCTCACAGCGCTGGATACCGATATCGGCGACGGTGACCACGGCCTCAACATGCAGCGCGGCTTCGCCAAGGTGGCCGAGAAGCTGCCTGCGGTGGCGGACAAGGATATCGGTCAGGTGCTGAAAACCACCGGCATGACATTGCTCTCCTCGGTCGGCGGTGCCAGCGGCCCGCTCTACGGCACCTTCTTTATCCGGGCGGCAGCCAGCACCGACGCCTGCCAGAGCCTGAGCCTCAGCCAGCTGTGCAAAATGCTGAGTGACGGGGTCGAAGGGATCGTCTCCCGCGGCCGTGCCGAGCCGGGCGACAAGACCATGTGCGACGCCTGGTGGCCGGCACTGGCCGCCCTGCAACAGGCGCAGCAGCAAGAGCGGCCCCTCAACGAGGCGCTGGACAAGGCGGTGGCAGCCGCCGCAGCCGGTACCGAGGCGACCATCCAGATGCAGGCCCGCAAGGGGCGCGCCAGCTATCTTGGCGAGCGCAGCATCGGCCATCAGGATGCCGGGGCCACCTCGACCCTGCTGCTGCTGACCGCCCTGCGTGACAGAGCGAGGTTGTGACATGATCGGAATCGTAGTTGTCTCTCACAGCGCCATGCTGGCGGCCGGCTTGAAAGCGCTGGCAGACCAGCTCGGCAGCCCGGCCCGATTGCTGCTGGCGGCCGGGGTCGATGACCCCGACCACCCCATCGGCACCGATGCCATCGCGGTGATGAGTGCGATTGAAGAGGCGGATGACGGTAGTGGCGTGCTGGTGCTGATGGACTTGGGCAGCGCCCTCCTGAGTGCCGAAACCGCCCTCGAACTGCTGCCCCCCGAGTTAAGCGCGAGGGTGCGGCTCTGCCCCGCCCCGCTGGTCGAAGGTACTCTGGCCGCCGTGGTGGCGGCCGGTTCCGGCCTGACGCTGGACGAGGTCGCCGCCGAGGCGCTCGGCGCGCTGGGCCCGAAACAGGCGATGCTGCCTGCCAGCGCGGCGCAGACCGCCACCGAGACGGCCCCTGTTGCTGACGACGGCTGGCTGCGCTGTGAGGTGGTGGTCGATAACCCCCACGGCCTGCATGTGCGCCCCGCCGCCCGACTGGTGGCCGCCCTCAAGCCCTTTGCCGCCGAACTCAAGCTGCAAAAGGGGGATAAAGAGGCCAATCCCCGCAGCCTGACCCGGCTCGCCATGCTCAACGTGCGTCAGGGCGACGCGCTCACCCTGCTGGCACGCGGCGAGGATGCCAATGCCGCCCTGGCCTGCTTCCAGCAGCTGGCCTTTGATCGTTTCGGCGACTGAGCTGCCTGCTTCAAGGCGCGGCAGCGACCTTATCGGCCAGCCGCTGCGCCACTGTTGTGCAAGTAAAGACGAAGGAGTCCCCGGCACAGCCGCCCCTTCGCCCCGATTCTTAATTCATAAAGAGAGAGGGATAAAATATGGACCGCATTATCATCAGCCCCAGCAAATACGTGCAAGGCAACGGGGCCCTCGCCAATATCGGCAACTACGTCAAGGCGCTCGGCAGCAAGCCGCTTATTCTGGCCGACGCCTTCGTCACCAAGCTGGTGGGCGATACCGTGGCCACCAGCTTCCACGGCGCGGGGATCAAGCCGGAGTTCGACTGCTTCAACGGCGAGTGCTCCCGCCCCGAGATCGACCGCCTGCTGGCCCGCTGCAACCAGACCCCGTTTGACGTCATCATCGGCATCGGCGGCGGCAAGACGCTGGATACCGCCAAGTCGGTCGCCTTCTACCAGAAGGTGCCGGTGGTCATAGTGCCCACCATCGCCTCCACCGATGCCCCCACCAGCGCGCTGGCGGTCATCTACACCCCGGAAGGCCAGTTCAGCGAATACCTGATGATCCCGACCAACCCCAACATGGTCATCATGGATACCGGCGTGGTCTCCCGCGCTCCGGTGCGGCTCTTGGTCTCCGGCATGGGGGATGCGCTCTCCACCTACTTCGAGGCGCGCGCCAACAAGGTCTCCGGCTGCCAGACCATGGCAGGTGGCGCCTCCACGCTGGCGGCGCAGGCCATCGCCGAGCTCTGCTACAAGACCCTGCTGGCCGATGGCTACAAAGCCAAGCTGGCGGTGGAACAGGGGCTCTGCACCAAGGCGGTGGAGAACATCATCGAGGCCAACACCTATCTGAGCGGTATCGGCTTCGAGAGCAGCGGGCTGGCCGCCGCCCACGCCATCCACAACGGCCTGACCCAGCTCGCCGAGTGTCACCACCTCTATCACGGTGAAAAAGTGGCGTTCGGTACCCTGGTGCAACTGGTGCTGGAGAACGCGCCGATGGCGGAGATCGAAACCGTGCTGGGCTTCTGCCGCTCGGTTGGCCTGCCGACCAACCTGCATATGATGGGGGTCAAGGAGCTGGATATGGCGCGCCTGATGGAGGTGGCCAAAGCCTCCACCGCCGAGGGCGAGACCATCCACAATATGCCGTTCAAGGTCACTGCCGAGGATGTGCTTGCGGCCATCGTCACCGCCCACCAGCTGGGGCTGTAACCGCGCCAAGGCTAACCTTGCCATATAAAACGGCCCCGCAACTGCGGGGCCTTTTCGTTTTCTGCGGGCCTCTTGGCGACGGCTCACCGTTAGCCGTGATAGTCGGCGGGATCGATCTCGAGCAGTTTGAGCCGCCGCCACAGGGTGGTGCGGCTGATACCCAGATACTGGGCCATCTGGCTCACCTGCCCCTTGCAGGCGTGAGCGCAGCGCAAGATGGCTTGCCGCTCCAGCTCCGCCAGGGTGAGCAGCGGTTGCCCCACCACCTCGTCAGCCACCCGTTGATAGCCGTGCCGAATGGCAGCGGGCAGCGCCTCGGGCGGGATCGGCCCCTGACCGGCGTGTAGCAGGGCATGCTCGACGGCGCTACGCAGCTCCCCCAGATTGCCGGGCCAGGGATAGGCGAGCAGACAGTCGAGGGCAGCCGGACTGAACTGGCGCACCGGCTCGCGCCCCTGCGCCCCTAGCTGCTGACTGATCAGGCCCGGCAGATCGGCCGCGCGATCCCGCAATCCCGGCAGCCACAGCTCGCACGCCTGCAAGGCATAGAGCAGCTGGCGGCCAAACAGCCCCTCCTGCACCAGCTGTTCCAGCGGGGCGCTGCTGGTGGCGATGATCCGCACCTTGAGCGGCAGGATACGGGCCGAATCGAAGCGCTGGATGCGACCGGTCTTGAGCAGTTGCAGCAGCGCCGCCTGCATGGGAGCGGAGAGGCACTCCACCTGCTCCAGCACCAGGGTGCCGCCGTGGGCCAGCTCGAACTTGCCCGCCCGCTCCTGCCCCGCCTCGTCAGAGCCCATCAACTCCAGCGCCATCCGCTCGCTCGGCAGCGCCTTGCAGTTGAGGGTAATAAGCGGCCCGGCGGCCCGTTCGCTGCCAAAGTGGATCGCCTCCGCCAGCTGGGCCTTGCCCACTTCCTCCTCGCCGCGCAGCAGGATCGGCCCCTGACTCTGGGCCGCCTGCCGGGCATAGCGCAGCAGCTTGCGCATGGCGCTCGACTCCCCCACCAGCGCCGACAGCTCGGGTACCGTCTGGCGCAGCTGGTGAATGGCCCGCAACCGATCGACCGGGTGCAGCAGGGCGATAAAGCTGACCCCCTCCGGCCCCGGCAACGGCTTGAGGCTCACCAGCGCATTGATAAACTCCCCCTCCTGGGCGCCGAGCAGCTCCAGCGTCACCTCCACATGGCTGAGCGGTGTCTGCCCCCTGATGGCCAGCTGCAACCGCTGGGGCAACAGCAGATGCTGCTCCAGCGGCTGGCCGAGACAGAGCGCCGGATCGAGCCGCAGCCGGTTGGCCGCCAGCGCGTTGAGGTAGCGCAAGCGCCCCTGAGGGTCCCAGGCCAGCACACCGTCATCCATGCCATCGAGCAGGGCGTAGAGCTCGCTCAGGTGGTGCTGGGACTCCTGCATCAGGGTCTCCATCTGCAGCAGATGGGCCAGCTCGCGCCCGGCACTGACGGTGAGCGCCAGATCGCCCGCGCTCGCCTCCTCCACCTTGCAGATCAAGGCGATGATGGCGACCTGACGGCCATTGCTGTTGTAGACCGGGCTAGCACAGCTGTGCCACGGGTGCAGGGTCTGGTTGAAGTGCTGGGGGCCACTGACGCAGAGCGGCACTCCCTCCAGCGCCGCCAGATTGATGGCATTGGTGCCGATGCGCCCCTCGCTGAAAAAGGCGCCGGGGCCAAACCCCAGCGCCGCCAGCTCGTGCAGGGTATCCGGGTGGCCGGTTTGGGCCAGCAGGCAGCCACTCTCGTCGGTGAGCAGCAGGGCGCAGGGGCGCCCCTCCATAAATTCGTAGAGATCCTCGAGGGCCATCTCGCCGGTGGTGAGCAGATCCCGCTTGCGCTGGCGCAGGCTCTGCAAGGTCTGCCCCTTGGCGCAGTGGGGCGGATGCCAGAGGGTGGCACTGGTCTGGTGGGCGCAGCGCAGCCAGGAGGCCTGCTGATAGTCAGGCCAAGCGAGCAGCGGCTGAAGGTCAGATGGCATGGTCACAGCAATATCCGGCAAGATGTGAGCCGACCATTTAACCACGCCAGCGCACCCGATTCAGTGACCTACCTCAGAGGGTGGCAACCCCGCCTTCCTCCCGGTCGGGTTCGCCGTCAGCAAATTGCTGGCCGAGCCAGTAGCAGAAGGCGCGGCACTCCTTTGATTTTTTGATATATAGCCCCCGATCACACTACTGACTGGTTTATTAAAATGAGGCCAGATGGCGCTTTCCATTGCCGCCCCAAAAGTGTATTTTTTGCCAAGCGGCAAAAGTAGAGCCAAAAGAGGATGTCGCCCGAGTACGTTCAGCACTATAGGTGTGACGGTAACATTTTGCTTTAAAATGATTTTCTCGTGGAATCAATCATGGCGAACCGGAGTTATATGAAAGATTCTATTAACGGATTAGTACCGCCTTCCATCTAATCACTGTTAGTTTTTATCCATTAACAATAAGAAGGTTGTTTTTATGAATATTGAAAATAAAGATAAATTTGTGGATACATTTCTTGAACATTACATGGAGCGAGGCTTTGGAAGCCTTAGTAAAAGTGAAATTGATATTTTGGTTATGCATTTATTAATGCAACATAGTGATTTAAAAAATAAAACTAACTATGAACTAAGTTTAGATTTACAAATTACAGAAGCTCGTATTAAGTCAATAAAGCATAAAGCAAATCTACAATTCCTAGAGGAAGATGCGGACGATTATATAAAGGGCGAATTTTTTGCTTTGTTACATCGCTCAAAACTTCAAGGTGAAAACAAGCAAGGCGAACCCGGGAAAATAATCATGGTTATTGAGGATTCATTTGTTAAACAGGGGGTTCAAGGTAAGCTCAAAGCTTTGGGGCACTTTGCTGATAATTCATTTAACAGTGAAATAGTTAAAATTTCTCAAACATCATTCATTGATTTACTCGAAGCATTTTTTACTAATGAAGAGCGTAAAGAGTTAATCGCAGAGGTGAACAAATCTGTTCCTGATAAAAATGCTATTGAATTTAAAGCTTTACTTAAAGACTTCCTCTCTGGTATAGCGACCAAGTCTGGTGAGAAAGTTGTCGATCTTGGGGCTGCTTTTGTTACTGGCGGGGCAAGTGAAATTGCTACTTTGACTAATACACTGAAAAAATTCTTTGCTGAATAAACACAAAACTAACAAACGCCTCAAGAGGGACTTTCAACGCGTAGCGTTTCCAGTCCCATTGAGCCGCGGTGGTTTCGGTTGTTGTGTTTGAGTTTAGTGTTAATGCGTTGCCAGCCCCTTAGGCGGGCGTTAAATGCCATCAAGGAACTTCATGCTTGCTCCAAAAATTCAAACCTATATCAATCGGCTAACAGAAAAGTCACCTGAAATCACAGCTATATGGCTAATTGGCTCAAGAGCAAATGGGAATGCCAAACATGATTCTGATTGGGATTTGCTCGTTTTCGGCAACGCTGACACCTATAAAAATGTAGAAAATGATGACTCCCTTCACTTAGACGAAGTTGATTTATTGATTGTCATCGACGATGAATTTTCAAAGCCTTACGGAAATCCAAAAACTGGGTCGCTGAAAAAATGGGAATGGAATGTCAATTCTGAAAGTGAAGCAACCTACAAAGGCGTAAAGTGGATCCCAGATCTCGAAGCTGAAATGGACAGTATGCCAAATATGGGGCAATTCTTTGAGCAAAAAATAAAAGCCGTAAGGGTATACTAAATGAAAAAAACATTTCTCCTCTTTGTATTTTTTATGGGCACTGCACATGCTGACCCCCAATTAGATTTAGCTGCCAAGCAACTCGGGTTTACTGATTGGAAGCATTACCAAAGCAATAAGACGCATTGCTTGAACTTATATTCTAAAGAAGTCACCTCAAAAATGAATATGAATTGCGATTTAAATATGCAGTGCTTGCAAAATGATGCCGATCTTATGAGTCAACGTTCAACGAAATTAATGAACTCCAAAACATGGAAAGATTATGGCTGCGACATTATCATGCAAGTTGAAGCTGGAAGCAGTGGAAGCTCTTCTGGCGAATACTACGAAATAGAAGTAGCACATAACGATGAACTATTCATCATTAATGGGGAGAAATTCGAAGCCAAAACATACTGCCTAGGCTGGGATGAAGGTGATAGAGTTAAATTCCTTGATGGTAGCCCCAATGGGATTTGCACAAGCGCAGAATTGCTGAACCTAGAACGCGATGAAACTTGTGATGTATGGTGTGAATAGCATTTAACAAGTCAATCAACTTCGCGCCTACGGCGCTGAGAATCGCTGCTGTAAACTGTGGTAAAGGGAAAGAAATACTAGGGGTTCAAGGCGCATAACAAACTGTTTAAGAGCCCGTAGGTTCGATTAGCCGCAAGGCGTAATCGGACGTTCGCGTAAAGCAATTACCCCCGCTATAACGGCCATCCATATTTCTCCTCTGCCAGATGCCGCTGATCCACGGAAACACCGGGACGGCGGCATCTCGATCGTCCGATTACGCTTCGCTAATCGAACCTACATGAGACGGTCATATGTGGGATATGGAGGTTGGCAAGGATCAACCAATCTGACTCGATCGCCATAATCACAATCACTACAAATAACAGAGCCGCCCTTATGGGCGGCTCCTGGCAGCAGCGATGGTGACTGATTCGTCTTGTTACCGAATCGTCTTTGTACTGAATCGTTATTGGGCCTTGGGCGCGTCCACCGCGGCGGTCGCCGGTTGATCATCTTCCTTGATCCAGGCATCCAGCAGGGTGTAGCCCACCGCCAACACCACGGGGCCGATAAAGAGACCGATGATCCCCATGGTCAGCAAGCCACCGATTACCCCCACCAGAATGAGGATGAGTGGCAGGTCGGCGCCACGCTTGATCAGGAAGGGGCGCAGGAAGTTGTCCATGGTGCCCGCAATCAGTGACCACACCAGCAGGAAGGTGCCCCAGGTGGTGTCGCCGCTCCAGTAGAGGTAGCCGATACAGGCCAGCAGCACCGGGAAGGGGCCGATCTGGGCGACGATCAGCAGGAACATCACCACCACCAGCACCATGGCGTAGGGGATACCGGCAATCAGCAGGCCGACACCGGCCACCGAAGATTGCACCAGCGCGGTCACCACCACCCCCATCGCCACGGCGCGGATCGCCTGTGAAGCGAGCACGGTGGCATTGTCACCACGCTGACCCGCCAGCCGGTGGGCAAAGCGGCGAATGCCGGTCGCCACCACTTCACCGGAGTGATAAAGCACCCCGCAGATACCGACCGTCAGCAGGAAGTGAACAAACAGCAGCCCCAGATTACCGGCCTGAGAGGCCAGCCAGCGGGCGGTCTGACCGAAATAGGGGGCCAGCTTGGCAAACAGCACCTGACCACCGCTCGCCAGAATTTGCTGCCAGAAGTCATAGAGCTTGTCGCCCACCAGCGGGATCTGTTGCAACCAGAGCAGCTCCGGCGGCGGTGACTGGCTGATATGGGTACCCAGCTCGATCAGCATGGGGGCCTTCTCCGCCACATTGGCCAGCGTCATAAAGAGCGGGATAACGAACATCAACAGCAGCACCAGCGTCATAAAGAGGGCCGCCAAGGTGCGCTTGCCCCACAACAGGCGCTGCACCGTCAGCATCAGCGGCCAGGTGGCGATGGTGATCATGGTGGCCCACACCAGCGCAGGCAGGAAGGGCTGCAACACCAAGAAACAGGAGATAATCAGGATGCTGAGAAACAGCACCCCCAGGGTTATCTTGGCCAAATCCACTTTTTTCACATTCATAGAGTTCCCTTGTCAGAGCCGTTGCCCTTGGGTCGAGTGTCGCATTTCAAGAAAGAGAGTATCCACCAGAGGCCAGCGCTCAACCAGAGCCCCAGCCCGAAAAAGAGCGATAACTGGCCGAGCAGGATAGTGAGCGAGCTGCTGGTCAGCAGCGGCAGCGCCCACAGCCCCGCCCCGATCAGTGCGCCCCCCGCCAGCGTGACCGCGCCGGTCACAATGGGGGGATAACCGCCGCGAGTCAGGGAGCGCAAACCGCCAACCCAGATCCCGAGGGCCGCCAGCCCGATCCCGGCCAGATGGGCCGACTGGGTCAGGCCAGCGCAAACCAGTGCGGCAGCGATAAGCAAGCCCCAAGCAGAAGCGCACTGATCCAGCCGCCAGTATGGGCGAACAGCCAGCAGCAAGGCGCCAATCAGCAGGCCAACCGCCACATCGGAGATAAAGTGCACCCCGAGCCATACCCGCGCCAGACCTGTGGTCAGCGCCAGCAGCAAGGCCAGCGAATAGGCCAGCCCCCGCCGGGCAGGCCAGAGCCAGCCAAGCAGCGCCCCCCAGAACAGCAGGGCCGAGGCGGTGTGGCCGCTCGGCATGCCAAAGCCTTGCGCACTCTGGGTTGCCAGTTCAGGTTGCAGATGGAAGGGGCGCGGCCAGCCGATCCCCTCCTTGCTTGCCTGCACCAGCAAGCCGAGCCAGAGCATGGCGAACAGTAGCTGGCGCAGCCGCGGCCACCCCAGCAGCGGGAGCAGCAAAGGTATCAGGGCAAGCTGAAAGCCGCCTGAACCAAACAGATTGCTGACCGACAGCCACCAGACATCAGGCCCCAGCCACTGTTGCAGGTGCAGCATCAGCGGGATCTCGACCTGATGCAGCGCATTGCCCTGCGCCACGAAATCGGCCTGCCAGTGCACCTCGCTCTCCGGCACCTTATCCAGTCGGGATTGCAGCCAGTCGAGCTGATCCGGGAAGCGGCGCTGCTCGCGGGGGAGCTGGTCGATGGCGATCAGCCGGGCGTTAAGGATCTCCCCGCCCAGATTGGGAGCTTTCAGCAGAGAGACAAAATCGGAATCTTGCTGGGCGACGATAGGCTCCAGCGTGCGACAAGCGAAGATAAGCGCCCGCTGCCAGCGGCCCAACTCCTGCACCACCTCCCCCCGCAAGCCGGTCTCCTCAAAGAGTTCGCGCAGCGCCGCCTGCTGCGGGCTCTCGCCGCCATCGATATAGCCACCGCTCAGGCTGTAACGAGAGGAGATGCGATCCTGCACCAGCAGCAGTTGATCCTGATGACGAATGGCGCAGGTGGCTGCCGTCGGTGCCGCCGGTTCGGCACTCAGGGCTGGCAGAGCGGCAAACAGCGCCAGCAAGAGTAAAAAGAGGGTTCTCGACATCAATTTGCTTTCCCTATGCACAATGGCGACAAGCCTCCCAGAAATCAGATAGTTGGGCAACGGTAACGGCCGGATCGCCGCCGTTCCCGCCGCGCTGGCGGTGCGCGGAAGATTGCGATGAAGCAGGGCACTCCCTACTATTGGCGGCTATCTTCAATTTCATGCAGCAAACGCTGGAGCCCTCCATGAGACAGTTCGGCTTTTTCCTCGGCATCGCCATCGGTGTCATTTTGATCCTGTTCGGCAGCATCGTCATCTTCCAGGCGCTCCCTGCCGCACTGGATGTACTGGAGATGCCAAGCCGCATCCCGTTCGTGCGCGAGGTCTACACCTGGCTGATGACCAGCGCCAACGGCCTGACCGCCCAGCTGGAGCAGAATTTCCTGGAAGCGTTCCAGACCGTGCTCAAGCTGATCCTGCTCATCACCTTCATGTGGGTCTGCGTCAAGCTGGTCAACATGGGGGTGCTGATTATCCGCGCCGGGGTTGATCTCATCCGCACCGCCATCGCCCACAGCGAAGGCCCCCACGACCAGAAGAAGCCGGATCAGCACGATCACTTCTGACTAAGCAGTGGTCAACGGATGTGAACGCTGCCGCCCCCAACCGGGGCGGCTGTGTTATATGCGCGGTATGAAGGCCCCTCCCAGCCCCCATGGATACCCGATAAAGCAGCGCTTTCCCTTGTGAATCAGCAAACTGCCCATATGTTGCATCACCTTGACATGGTTTGCGCCCCACGCGGCGGCTGCCCGGTTTCTATCCCGACCCCGTGCTCTGGTATAATCGACCACCTCTTTTCCCCGTTATGGAGCCTGTTCATGCCCAATCATGCAGAAAGTGCCCTCGAGGTTCGTCTCGACAAGTGGTTGTGGGCGGCCCGTTTCTACAAGACCCGCTCCATTGCGCGGGATCAGATAGACGGGGGCAAGGTGCACTACAATGGTCAGCGCAGCAAACCGGGCAAACAGGTGGAAGTGGGTGCACTGATCCGCTTCTGGCAGGGGCAGGACGAACGCGAAGTGCGGGTGCTGGCCTTGAGCGAGCAGCGCAAATCGGCCCCGCTGGCCCAGCAGCTCTATGAAGAGACCGCAGAGAGCCTGAAAAAACGGGCCGAGAACAGCGAGGCGCGCCGCTTCAACAGCCAGTTTGCCCCCAGCCCCGAGCGCCGCCCCGACAAGCAGGAGCGACGCCAGTTGCTCAAGGTCAAACAGTACTGACCGACCCCGATTTGATACCGGGCTGACCTCAAACCCAGCCCGCCCGATTTACCTCACCGAAAAGCCAGGAATACATGATGAGCAACCAAGATCTGCTGTATCGCTATCTGTTTGAAGAGTACGAAGTGCGTGGCGAGCTGGTCCAGCTGGATCACACCTACCGCCACGTGGTGGAAGCCCAGAACTACCCGGTGCAGGTGCAAAAACTGCTGGGCGAGCTGCTGGTCGCCACCAGCCTGCTGACCGCCACCCTCAAGTTTGAAGGCTCCATCACAGTGCAACTGCAAGGCGATGGCCCGGTGCGTCTGGCCGTGATCAACGGTGACAACAACCAGCAGCTGCGCGGCGTGGCCCGCTATGAAGGTGAGCTGCCGAGCGATGGCAAGCTGCAGAGCCTGATTGGCAATGGCCAGCTGATCATCACCATCACCCCGGAACAGGGCGAGCGCTATCAGGGCATCATCGCGCTGGATGCCGACACCCTGGCGGGCTGCCTGGAGCACTACTTTGCCCGCTCCGAACAGCTGGCCACCAAGCTGTGGATCCGCACCGGCTACCACGAAGGTGCGCCGCGCGCTGCCGGCATCATGCTGCAGGAGCTGCCCGCCCAGAGCGAGGATCACAGCAACGATTTCGATCACCTGACCCAGCTCACCAGCACTATCAAGGATGAAGAGCTGTTCGGCCTGCAGGCAGAAGAGATCCTCTACCGTCTCTACCATCAGGACAAGGTGCGGGTGTTCGATCCGCAGGCGGTCGAGTTCCGTTGCACCTGCTCCCGCGAGCGCTGCGAAGGGGCCCTGTTGCAGATAGAAAAGGAAGAGGTCATGGAGATGGTGCAGGAGCTCGGCAAGATCGACATGCACTGTGATTATTGCGGCGCCCAGTACCAATTTAATGGGATCGATGTCGAAACCCTGTTCAGCAGGGCTCCCGGCAATGATGCAAACAAGTTACACTAATTAAAGGCGGGCAAAACCCGCCTTTAACTTTAATAACAAAAAAATACCCTATTTTATAAAGTTTGATGGCGATCGCTAAACTCTACCACCTAAGTGATAGGATGACCGTCAGATAGAACCCTACCAACCTCTGAACCCAGGAGAATACAATGACAATCGTGGCAGAACCCACCCTGGCCCAACAATTAGGACTGGACCAGTACGGCATCAAAAACAGCCAAGAAATCGTTCGCAACCCCTCTTACGAGCAGCTTTTCGCCGAAGAGACACGCCCTGACCTGGAAGGGTTCGAGCGCGGTGTGGTGACCGAGCTGGGCGCCGTCAACGTAAACACCGGTATCTTCACCGGTCGCTCCCCGAAAGATAAATATATCGTCAAAGATGCCACTACCCAGGATACTGTGTGGTGGTCTGACCAGGGTAAAAACGATAACAAAGCCATTACCCCGGAAGTGTGGTCACATCTGAAAGGGCTGGTCACCAAACAGCTCTCCGGCAAGCGCCTGTTTGTGGTCGACGGTTTCTGCGGTGCCAACCCGGATACCCGCCTGGCCGTGCGCATCATCACCGAGGTGGCCTGGCAGGCACACTTCGTGAAAAACATGTTCATCCGTCCGAGCGATGAAGAGCTGAAAACCTTCAAGCCTGACTTCGTGGTGATGAACGGTGCCAAGTGCACCAACCCGAATTGGAAGGAGCAGGGTCTCAACTCCGAGAACTTTGTTGCCTTTAACATGACCGAGAAGATGCAGCTCATCGGTGGCACCTGGTACGGCGGCGAGATGAAGAAGGGCATGTTCTCCATGATGAACTACTTCCTGCCCCTGCGCGGCATTGCCTCCATGCACTGCTCCGCCAACGTGGGTCAGGACGGCGACGTCGCCATCTTCTTCGGCCTCTCCGGCACCGGCAAGACCACCCTCTCCACCGATCCCAAGCGTCAGCTGATCGGCGATGACGAGCACGGCTGGGATGACCACGGCGTGTTCAACTTCGAAGGGGGCTGCTACGCCAAGACCATCAAGCTCTCCGAAGAGGCTGAGCCGGACATCTACCACGCTATCCGTCGCGATGCGCTGCTGGAGAACGTGACTGTTGCCGCAGATGGCACCATCGACTTCGATGATGGCTCCAAGACCGAGAACACCCGCGTCTCCTACCCCATCTATCACATCGACAACATCGTCAAGCCGGTCTCCAAGGCAGGTCACGCCACCAAGGTGATCTTCCTGACTGCCGACGCCTTCGGCGTGCTGCCCCCGGTCTCCAAGCTGACCAAGGAGCAGACCAAGTACCACTTCCTCTCTGGCTTCACCGCCAAACTGGCCGGTACCGAGCGCGGCATCACAGAGCCGACTCCAACCTTCTCCTCCTGCTTCGGCGCAGCCTTCCTCTCCCTGCACCCGACCAAGTACGGTCAGGAGCTGGTGAAACGGATGGAAGCGGCAGGTGCAGAGGCCTATCTGGTCAACACCGGCTGGAACGGCACCGGCAAGCGCATCTCCATCAAGGATACCCGCGCCATCATCGACGCCATCCTGGATGGCTCCATCGAGAAGGCCGAGACCAAGGTGCTGCCGATCTTCAATCTGGAGATCCCGACCGCGCTGCACGATGTGAACCCGGCGATCCTCGACCCGCGCGACACTTACGCCGACAAGGCCGAGTGGGATGCCAAGGCCGTCGATCTGGCAGGGCGCTTCATCAAGAACTTCGAGCGCTTCACCGATAACGATGAAGGCAAACGTCTGATTGCGGCAGGCCCGCAGCTGTAACAGGCTCGCTTCGTATCAGTGACATCATGCCGGTCAGCCACGCTGACCGGCATTTTTGTTTTTGTGGAGCCCCGAACGCCGCCATCGCTCCCATTAAAGGGGCCAAAACCTTGCCTTTGCCTGTTGTGACAGGTTAGATTCAGCCAAACTTTATACAATATACAATTCTGTAACGCCCAATCGTGACCCGACCATGACCCCACCCTACAAGACCCGAACCCAGATGGTGATGGAAAACCTCCGTGGCCGGATCCTCCGTGGGGAGTTCCCCGCCGGCGCCCCCTTGCGTCAGGATGCCATTGCCAAAGAGCTGGCCGTGAGCCGCATTCCGGTGCGCGAAGCCCTGATGCAGCTGGAAGCGCAGGGGCTGGTGAAGTTCGAAGCCCATCGCGGCGCCGTGGTCACCATGCTGGACGCCTCGGCCATCGAAGAGCTCTTTTATTTGCGAGCGCTGCTGGAAGCCGATACCCTGTTTCACGCCGTCGACAAGATGACGGAAGCCACCTTCGCGCAAGCGGAGGCGATCCTCGCCCAGTTTGATCATGCCCTGGAGTCAGGCACCCAGATCGAACATTGGGCCGAGTTGAACCACAGCTTTCACGCCACCCTCTATCAGGCAGCCGGTCGCCCCCAGGCACTTGAACTGATCGCCCAGATCAATCTGAGCTGTGACCGCTATGTCCGCTTCGAGCTGCTGTTTGCCAGCGACGGCGTGGACAAGGCGGAGCGTGAACACGCCCAATTGCTGGAACTGTGCCGCGCCCGGCGCAAGCACGAGGCGGTGGTGCTGCTTAGGCAGCATATCGAAGCGGCAGGTCAGTCGATCAAGCGGATCCTGGCCAGCGGCCATAAAAACTGAACACTCATATAGCAACCATCTGGCACTAACGACATGAATAATTTCGAGATAATTGAAACCCGCGTCGCCCAAGTCAGGGCCGAGCTGGCCATGCAGGAGTTGGACGCATTTATCGTCCCCCACGATGATGAGCACCTCGGCGAGTACATCCCCGCCTATGCCGAGCGGCTTGACTGGATCACCGGTTTCAACGGCTCTGCCGGCGTTGCCATCATCATGGCCCAGCGGGCAGCCCTCTTTGTCGATGGTCGCTATACGGTGCAGGCGCGGATGCAAACTCCCGCCGAACTGTTCGAATTCCTCCACCTCATTGAAAATCCCCATGTGCAGTGGCTGGCTGAGCAGCTGCCGTCAGGCTCCCGAGTTGGCTTCGATGCCCGCCTGCACAGCCTGACCTGGTACAAGAATGCCAAGGCCGTGCTGGCCGACCGCGGTATCGAGCTGATCCGCGTCGAGCAGAACCCCATCGACCTGAACTGGAGCGATCGCCCGGAGCCGACCAAGAGCCCGGTCATCCTCTACAGCGAGGAGCTGGCGGGCCAGTCCAGCCAGTCCAAACGTGAACAGCTGGCGGCCGACCTGCGCAAGCGCGGGCTGGATGCCGTGCTGCTGACCCAGGCCGAGCCCATCAACTGGCTGCTCAACCTGCGTGGCCGCGACATCGACCGGCTGCCGGTGGTGCTGGGCTTTGCGGTGCTCTACGCCAACACCAGCATGGATTTCTTCGTCGATACCGACAAGATTGACTGCTTCGCCTTCACCCAACACGTGGGGCAGGATGTCTCCGTCTACCCCATCGACAAGCTGGGCGACGTGTTGCAGCGCATCGGTGAAGATCAGCAGAAGGTGCTGGCCGATCCGGACAGCGCCAACGCCTGGACCCAGCTCGTCATGGAAGAGGCGGGCGCCATTCTGGTGGCAGGGCAAGACCCCACCATGCTGCCGAAAGCGTGCAAGAACGAGATCGAGCTGACCGGCATGCGTGCCGCTCATCTGCGAGATGGTGTGGCCATGACCCGCTTCCTCGCCTGGCTGGATCGGCTGGTCGCCTCCGGCGAGTTCGAAGGGGTGGATGAAGGCACCCTGGCCGATCAGGTGGAAGCGTTCCGCCGCGAGCAGGAGCACTACGTCGAGCCGAGCTTCGATACCATCTCCGCGCTAGGCCCCAACGCCGCCATGTGCCACTACCACCACACCAACGGCACCCCACGCGCGTTTGGCCAGGACAGCCTCTATCTGCTGGACTCCGGCGCCCAGTATATGGATGGCACCACCGACATCACCCGCACCATCAAGGTGGGTGAGGTGAGCGACGAGCAGAAAGCAATGTTTACCCGGGTGCTGCAGGGGCATATCGCGCTGGATCAGGCCCGCTTCCCCCGCGGCACCGCCGGAATCCAGCTCGACGTGCTGGCCCGCATGCCGCTGTGGCAAGCCGGTTACAACTATGACCACGGCACCGGCCACGGCGTCGGCCACTTCCTGAGCGTCCACGAAGGGCCCCAGCGCATCGCGCCGAAAGGGAGCATGGTTGCCCTGCAACCGGGCATGGTGCTCTCCAACGAGCCGGGCTACTACCGTGAAGATGGCTTCGGCATCCGCTGCGAGAACCTGGTAGTCGTGACCGAGCAGGAACAGGTTGGCGAGCTGCCCATGCTGGGCTTCGAGCGTCTGACCTATGTACCGTTCGATACCCGCCTGATCGACCGCAGCCTGCTGAGCCCGGCCGAATTCCGCTGGATCAACGAATACCATGTCGAGGTGTTCCGCCGCCTGAGCCCGCTGCTCGAGGGCGAGGATCTCACCTGGCTGGAGCAGGCAACCAGCCTCATCTGATGACACAGGGCCTGCGGGCCCTGTTTTTTATCCCCCCTTTTGACCTGTATCAACACCCAAAACGAGCAGGTCAGGAGAATGGCGGCCATGAAAAGTCATCATGCCAGCCCAGCCCGGGGCTCACACGCCGCAGCCAGCAAAAAGGCGAGTGACCATCCCAGACTCATACGCGAGCAGCAGACAGTCAGCGCCATGATCCGCCTCTACTGCCAGCACCATCATCAGGATCCCCATTGCCGCCACTGTCGCCAGTTGCGGGATTTCGCCCATCAGCGCCTTCGTCGCTGCCGTTATGGCCACGGCCACAAACCCACCTGTGCCAACTGCAATATCCACTGCTACGCACCGGCGATGCGCAAACAGATCCAGCAGGTGATGAAGTGGAGCGGCCCGCGCATGTTGCTGCGCCACCCTTGGCTCACCCTCCGCCACCTGCTCGACGGCTTGCGCAAAGCGCCCAAACTGCCCCAGAGCCGCCCCCTGCCGCCATAACCGCCAATCCCTTGCATCCGGCAGGGGATGACCACTACCCTATGACTCCTTTTTTGCCGTTGACCCCAAGGTCAGCGGCGTTGCCGATCCGTTTGCTGCCAATGGAGTCCTGATGCACCACAACCCGCCCCTGCTACGCACCGCCACCCACAATGACATGCACGCCATCTGGCAGATCGATGCCAAGGTGTTTGGCGAAGATGTCTATCCCGCCTTCTTCTTCCGTCAGGCGATGGATTTGTGGCCCGAGTTGTTGCTGGTGGCCGAATACGAGGGGCAGCTGGTGGGGTATGTGCTGGGGGGATTCGGTCAGGAGCGGTCGCAAGGCTGGGTACTCTCGCTGGCGGTGCTGCCCGAGGCGCGCGGTTTTGGTCTGGCCGAGCGCATGATGCGCCAGATGGAGGCCAACCAGCAGGCGCTGCAGATCAGCGAACTGCGGCTCACGGTCGATCCGGCCAATCCGGCCCAGCGCCTCTACTACCGGCTCGGTTACACATTGCAGGCGGAAGTAGCCGACTATTTCGGCCCCGGAGAAGACCGTCTGCTGCTGGTTAAAACCCTCTCCGGTACAGCTGCGATTCAAGGACAAAACCGGTTACAGAACGCATAATTGGTTACATTTTGCCGATTTCATGTGTGACGGGGTTGGAGTAAAGTTCACTCATCAACCGGATTGTTCAAATTACGTGCAGCCCAGGAGGCCCACCATGTTGAAGCGTATGACCCTTATTGCCCTGCTGGCAGCGACCACCATCACCGGATGCGCCAACAGTGACGTTTACTCTGGCGATGTTTACACCAAAGACCGCGCCAAACAGGTGCAGACCGTCAGCTACGGCACCATCATCTCCACTCGCCCGGTGAAGATCCAGGCCGATGAGAACTCCCTGATTGGCACCATTGGCGGCGCCGTAGTCGGTGGCCTGCTGGGCAGCACAGTCGGTGGCGGCACCGGACGCGACATCGCAGCCGCAGGCGGCGCCATCGCCGGTGCAGCGGCAGGTAACGCCATCGGCAACAAGATGAATCAGGTCGACGGCGTCGAGCTGGAGATCAAGAAAGAGAATGGCGAAGCCATCGTGGTCGTGCAGAAAGCCAGCCCCACCTTCACCCCGGGCGCCCGTGTACGCATGACCCAGGGCAATGGCAGCATCAACGTGGCCGTCGTGAACTAAGCGTGTGAACTCAGGCTTTGCAGCTTTAGAGTCATAAAAAAACCGCCGGTTCCGGCGGTTTTTTGTTGTCTGGCATTCGGGATTACATGCTGTAAGCCTTCTCGCCGTGGGAGGTGACATCCAGCCCTTCCCGCTCGGCATCGCCATTCACCCGCAGACCCACCAGCATGTCGACCGCCTTGAAGGCAATCGCCGCCACGGCACCGGACCAGAGCAGAGTGACACCGACCCCGATAGCCTGGATCTTCACCTGAGTCAGGATGGAGTAGCCCTCGGCAACCTGATTGGTGACATAGTCCCACACTCCGGTGCCGCCCAGATCCGGGCTGGCAAAGACGCCGGTAAGCAGGGCGCCGAGAATGCCGCACACCCCGTGTACGCCAAACACGTCCAGACTGTCATCTGCACCCAGCAGGCGCTTGAGACCGTGGACCCCCCACAGACCCGCCACGCCACTGATAAGGCCCATCACCAGACCACCACCCACACCGACGAAACCGGCTGCCGGGGTGATCACCACCAGACCGGACACCGCACCTGATGCCGCACCCAGCAGGGAGGGACGTCCCTTCATCACCCACTCGGCCAGCGTCCATGAGAGAGCTGCTGCAGCCGGCGCTACCCAGGTGTTGATAAAGGCGAGTGCGGCAATACCGTTGGCTTCCAGCGCGGAGCCCGCGTTGAAACCGAACCAGCCGAACCAGAGCAGGGAGGCGCCGATCATGGTCATGGTCAGGCTGTGGGGGGTCATGGGATCACGACCGTAGCCCAGACGCTTGCCCACCAGATAGGCACCCACCAGACCCGCCACGGCGGCGTTGATGTGCACCACTGTGCCGCCTGCAAAGTCCAACGCACCATGCTGGAACAGATAACCCGCCGTTGCAGTCGCCGTGGCCGCAGCCTCGGCGCTGGTATAGGCATCCGGACCCGCCCAGTACCACACCATATGAGCCAGCGGGATATAGGCGAAGGTGAACCAGATCACCGAGAAGAGCAGCACGGCAGCGAACTTGATGCGCTCGGCAAACGCCCCCACGATAAGGCCGCAGGTGATGGCGGCAAAGGCCCCCTGGAACACCACATAGATCAGCTCGCTGATCCCGACGCCCTTGCTGAAGGTGGCGGCGATGGAGTCAGGGGTTACACCCTTGAGCAGCACCTTGCTGAAGGAGCCGTAGAAATTGCCCCCCTCGGTAAAGGCCAGCGAATAGCCGTAGATCACCCAGAGCACGCAGATAAGGCAGAACAGGGTAAAGACCTGCATCAGCACGCTCAGCATGTTTTTGGCCCGCACCAGACCACCGTAGAAGAGGGCCAGACCGGGGATCGACATCAGGATCACCAGCGCCGCCGAGAGCAGCATCCAGGTGTTGTCACCCTTGTTGATTGTCATGGCGGCAACCGGTGCCACCGCCGCCTGTACCTGAGCGACCTCTTCGGCCCAACTTGGGGTAACCAGCAAGGCAGGCAACATCGTCAGACCCGCCATCATCCATTTTTTGACCATAGAGCACTCTCCTTCCCTGTCGTACCGGTACAAAACCGGCTCCGTTTCCCTGATTGAATCTGTGGCGAACCGCAAGGTGTTGCTGCAACCCGCCAGAATCACACCCGCGCCCTGCACGAGGATGCCTCTTGCCACTTCCTCATCACTGCGTCTGCCGTCGATGACCGCAAGAGACCGTCTGACATCTAAAAAGCATAAAGCGGGCCATAAATTTAAATCCTTAAAAATCATTAAATTAACTATCTCAGCCATCGTTAACGCACCAAAATGGCGCACGCTCTGCGCTAACCAGCCCAGGGTCGCCCTGTCACAGGGCAGGCGATACTTCACGCACCAGAAGTGCGCAAACCCTGAGCCAGCCCACAAGCTGACGTCATCGATATCGCGCGCTGCGGGCCCGCTCGTTTACACTGACAGACCAGCCGTTTCCTGTTATCCGACCACGGCATGCCATTACACAGCCCCTTGTTTGCAACCTGATGGCAGGCCCAATCCGAGGAACACCATGCAGTTCGATCGTCTCGACATCAGCCTCTCCCACTACCGTCATCTCGACCGGGAGCATCGCGCCCACATCGCGCTGCTGGGGATAGTGATGCTGGCCATCATGGCCCTTCATCTGTTGCTGCTGCCCCACTTCCCCTACGAGCGCTTTTACGCCGTCAGCTTTGGCTTCGAGGTGATCAACTGGCTCACCATGCTGTTCCTGTTCTGGGTGGTGCAGTGCGCCCACCTGCCCACCCACACCTACCGCATGCTCTCCTGCGGTCTGATGTTGTGGATCATGGGGGCCACCGCCGACATCATGGATGAGCTGGTGGCGCAGCCACTCTGGCTCGCCATCTATGCCGAGGATCTGCTGAGATCCAGCGGCATCCTGCTAAGCAGCATCGGTATCCTGAGCACCATGCACCACCTCTTCCACATCAATACCCAGCTCAGACAACAGGCGCTGTTCGACGATCTGACCCGGCTGCCAAACCGGCGCTACTTTCATCAGCAGCTGTTTCTGGAACAGGGGATTTGCCACGCTCTCATCCTGCTGGATCTCGATCACTTCAAGCTGATCAATGACAACTACGGCCACGATATCGGGGATCGGGTGTTGCAGCAGTTTGGCGAGCTGTTGCAACAGCACTGCCCGCCCGGTGCACTGGCGGCCCGTGTCGGGGGTGAAGAGTTTGCCCTGCTGCTACCCGTCGCCCACGAAGCCGAGCTGCAGCAACTGGCCAACACCCTGCTCACGGCGACCCGCACCATAGCCCCAGATCCGGCCCATACCATGACGGTCAGTCTGGGAGTGGGGGTCCGCGAGCCCAAGGAACCTGCAGTCTCGCTGTTCAAACGGGTGGATCAGGCGCTTTATGGCGCCAAGGAGGCGGGCAGAAACTGCGCGGTATGGGCAACGCCGACTAACAAGGAGGCGTAAAGAGCTATCGGTGGATTGCCGATCACGGCGAAACATTGCTGCTGAAACAGGGGCCCAATGGCCCCTGTTTCATGGGAAAAATCCCCTCGCCTAAAAGCGGAAGGTAAGACCGATATTGGCCTGCCATTGGGTTACCAGCTCCCCGCGCACCTTGAACACGCACTGCTCCGGGTTGCAGAGAAACTGATTGTTGTCGTTGACCAGCGAACCATAACCGCGCACCTCGGCCCGCAGCGCCAGATGCTCGGCGAGGCGCGGTTGCACCCCGAGCGCCAGCGACATGGAAGGGGTCACCTCGCTGTCGTAGGCGGCAAAGCGGGTCACCCCGATCCCGGCGCCGATATAGGGCGCCATCAGGTTGTCAGAGAGAGTCAGCGCACCAGCAAAGTGCAGGATGTCCACCGTCAGGCGGTCAGGCTGGTCGGGAGAGAGGGTGGTGGACTGATGGCTGTAGAGCAGCTCAATCATGCCGGGATCATCCACCTCCTTGCTGATAAAGAGGCCCCAGCTGCCGGAGCTCTGCCCCTGTAGTGAATCAAACGATGCAGAAAGCGGCACCGGCTGCACCTCATCGCTCTTCTCGAAGTCGATGGCTGAGCTGTAGCCAAAAAATGGCGTCACCTGCCAACCGGATGTGGTCGCGGCCTCGCTACTCCAGGCCTGCCCCAGTGGCAGCAACAGCCCCATCATCACTATCCCGGCTCTCTTCATCATCATCCCCTGCTCCCTGTGTGATTCTGCAGAAAGCATACCAGAGGCATCCTAGGCCCATCCTAAACGGCGGCTGTACCGGATCACTTTCATCGCGGGATTTCCCTCTCACCGGAACCTCTGCCGAGCCGCCCCACTGGCGCCGCTATGCGCCCCCGCCACCATTCATCGACGGTTAACCTCTGCCACGTATGCTGGCGCCAAATCGGGTCATCGGGGCCCGTTATCACCACTCAAAAGGACATCAGGGAATGGTTGCCGCGCAACTCAACGACCCCAAAACTACCCTCGCGGATACCCTGCGGGCCACCGCGCATGCCATCGACGAGAGCCACATCAGCCTGCGCCAGATGCTCACGCTGGTGGGTGAGCAGGGCATGCTGCTGTTTTGCGTGCTGCTCACCGTCCCCTTCCTGCTGCCGGTCTCCATTCCCGGGGTCAGCACCCCGTTTGGCCTGCTGATCCTCTTTATCGGCATCGGCATCACCCTCAATCGGGTGCCCTGGCTGCCCGCCATGCTGATGGAGCGTCGCTTCGCTGCTGACCAGCTCAAGCCGACCCTGCACAAGGGGGCGGATCTGCTGGCCCGGGTCGATCGCGTTATCCGCCCGCGCCTGCTAGTGCTGACCGGCAGCAACACGGTCAACCGCTGCAACGGCCTGCTGATCATGCTGGCCGCCCTGCTGCTGATGCTGCCCCTGGGCGCCATCCCGTTTACCAACGCCATGCCTGCCTGGGCCATCCTGCTGCTGGCCACCGGCATGTTGCAACGGGACGGTCTGTTCGTTGCCAGCGGCTATCTGCTGGTAAGTGCGACCCTGGTCTGGTTCAGCGTGCTGGCCATCGGCTTGCTGATGGCGGGCCAGAGCGCCAGCGGCCTGCTCGGCTAACCCCGATGCACAGAAAAAGGGCGACCAGATGGTCGCCCTTTTTGATTTGTGCGGGATACCGCCCGGTCAAAGCAGATCGTAGATAAGGGCCGAGATGGCAAGCAGCCCCATCACCAACACAAAAAGGGTACTCGGCCCGCGATAACGCTTGAGTGCGGGCAAGCGATAGATGGAGCAGGCTGGCAGCAGAAACAGGATCACCGCGATCAGCGGGCCACTGACGCGCTCGATGATGTCGAGCACGTTGGGGTTCAGATAGGTGATGACGGCGGTCACCATAAACAGGATCACCGATGATACCCGGGCGATGGTCGACTCCTTGAGAGAGAGGCCCAGCCCCTGACAGGCACCGCTCACCATGCTCACCGTCCCCTCGCTCACCCCCATGGAGGTGCCGAGGAAGGATTTGGACATGGCCAGAATGGCGATGAGTGGCCCCACATAGGCGATCAGCGGGTTGGAAAACTTGTTCGCCAACGCCGACAGCACGGAGATATTGTCGGTGCGGGCCAGCGCCATCTCGGCCTGACTCAGACTCATCACGCAGCTCACCACGAAAAAGAGCACGCTGCCGCAAATCAGCATACTGCTGTACTTGATGATCCGCTTGGCGCGCAGGTCAGCACTCTCCTGACAACGCTTTTTCTGCGCCGCGCTGAAGGAAGAAATAATGGGCGCATGGCTGAAGGAGAAGACCATCACCGGCACGATCAGCCAGAGGGATTTCCAGAACGCCGGATCACGCCAGTCCACCGCCTGACTCTCGCTGAAATAGGAGAGGCTCCACTGGGGCAGCAGATAGATAGAGAGGCCAATCAGAAAGGCGACCATGGGCAGCGCCAGCACGCTGATGGCCGACACCACGATCTGTTTGCCAGCCAGCAGCACCAGATGCAGGCCCAGCATCACCCCCAGCACCAGCAAGCCGCGCGGAAGCTCGGCATCCCCCAGCTGGTGGACCACGAAGCTCTGGATCGCATTGGTGATGGAGATGCTGTAGACCAGAATGATGGGGTAGAAGGCCATCAGATAGACCAGCATCAGCAGCTTGCCCGCCTTGGCACCGAAGTGCTCCTCCACCACATGGGTGATATCCCCTTCCCGATGGGAGCTGGAGAGCACAAAGCGGCTCAATGCACGGTGGGAATAATAAGAAAGCGGAAAAGCCAGCAATAAAATAAACAGCAAAATAACCGGGGAATTACTGCCAACAGTAATAGGGAGAAATAACGTACCGGCACCGACAGCAGTGGCATATAGGCCCATGGTCCATACCGAATCGCTTTTCTCCCATTTCAATTTTGAAACAGGGTTACTCTTTTCAGCAATAGAAACACTCATTGCAATATATACCTTATTAATCTGTCATCATTATTTTTATTGGCCCGAATAACAGGCTGGAGATATGTCGTTGCATATCGCCCTGCACATGAAAAAAACAACGCCGCCAGCGACCAACAGGGCCACCGGAGAGAAACGGAGCTGCCACGCTACCATCGTTGAAATCGCTATCCGGGTCAAGGTTAATAATTCATGACTGTTTGAATCGGAATGTTTCAAAAGACAACAGGATGTATCACATTCGTCACCCAAAACCAGATTCACGCCTGTTTGATAACATACCGATAAAACCTCATGCTGTTGCCCAACAACACAAATAAGACCAGCGATCAGGCCGATAATATTAACACCTTAAGCTGTGGAATATGAGTTAAATAGTTCGGCCAACTTTTATACTAATTGACTGTGATGTCAGCCAATTTATTCAGGGTAAAAGCGCAGGCTATTTCCAACAGCGACCGGAGCGGCACTTTCAACCTGCCGGGCAGTGGGCCACCCGGTTGCGGCCTGCCCGCTTGGCCCGATAGAGCCACTCATCGGCCCGGGCCAGCGCCTGATTGATCTCCTCCTCCGGCTGCACCAGAGTTGTGCCCAGACTGACCGTGATGGCGACCGGATCGGCAGGCAACGCTTCGACGGCGGCACGGATCTGCTCCGCCATCTGCTGCAAACCGGCTTCATCGATCCGCGGCAGCAGGATCAGAAACTCCTCGCCGCCGCTGCGCACAAAGAGATCGTCCGCCCGCAACAGGGCATCGATGCAGCCACTGAATCGCTGCAAAGCCCGATCTCCCTGCTGGTGGCCGTACCGATCGTTGATCTGCTTGAAGTGATCGATGTCGAGCATGATAAGACCGCAGGGCGCCTCCCCTGCCCGCAACGGCTGGCAGTGCTCGAAGAAGAAACGGCGGTTGTAGAGGCCGGTCAGCTGGTCGGTTTCACTCTGGCGCAGCAGTCGCTGCTGCAACTCGTACTGGCGGGTGATATTGCGGGTCACCCAGGCAACCGCCCGCTTGCCGTCATAGAGGGAGGGCAGCGGCGCAATCTTGCCCTCAAAACGCTGTATCCCTTGCGGCCCGGCGGCGGCATTAATCCCCCCCACCTCGGCGGCGGAGAGCTCATACTCCACCACTCGCACCTGACCGCTCGCCAGCGACTCTGCTACCTGCGCCTTGACCCATATGGCCATCTCGGGTGGCAGCACATCGGCCAGCTGCTTGCCCGCCAGCGGATTGCCATCGTGATAGGATTGCTGCTCCATGCCGCCGATATATTCCACGTAATAGCCATCTTCACTGAGGATAAAGACGGGATCTGGCAGCTGGGCCATCACTTCATAAAGCTGGGTTACCGAAAGCGCCACGAAGACTCCTGTACTTCAACGTCAAACAGGGGGGAGATATTCTGCCTCAAGAGGACTCACTCGCCCTCATCGTCAGCGCAGAAAAATCTGCGGCCACAGCCAACAATCCTTTACATCTAGCAGCCCGTCAGCCTCTCGGCCACCACAGGTGGCCAACGCGTTGCTACTCCCGCCACTGCGCTCGCTCACAGTAGCGAAAGCCCCCTCACCCGGTCACGCATATCCCATTGTTTCAACTCACAAGTTCATTTACGCTGGCCGTCCTGAGTCCAGTTTTCACCTCATCAGCCATCAGGAACGCCAGCCACCCGCAACCGCAGGGGCTGTACCACGGAAAAGGAATCGCCAGATGAAAAACGCCATCGTCACCGCCCACTTCGACGCCATCAGCACCGAAGGGGAACAGCTCACCCTCAAGATCGCCATCAAGGCCCCCGAGCCGGATCCCAAGTCCGCCAGCGGTGACTGGCGCTGCAAGGTGAAGCTGGCGGGGCTGAGCGAAAAGACCTTTATCTACGGCATCGACAGCCTGCAGGCCCTGAGCCTCGCCATCAAGTTTGTCGAAACCGAGCTGCGCGCCTTCTCCGATGCGGGCTGGCAATTCTATCTGCCCAATTGCCCCGATCACCCCATCGACATGAGCGCCTGCTACTTCCCGGCGCTCTAGCCCGGTCACTCCAAGGAGACCAGATGCACGGACCCGACCCCGCCAATCCCCACCCCATGAACGGCTTTCCCCAGGTGTGCTTTATCAAGAACACCATCAAGGGGCCCAATATCGAGGTGGGTGACTACACCTATTACGACGACCCGGAGGATTCGGCGGGCTTCGAGCGCAACGTCCTCTACCACTTCCCCTTCATCGGCGACAAGCTCATCATCGGCAAGTTCTGCGCTATCGCCCGCGGGGTGAAGTTCATCATGAACGGCGCCAACCACCAGACCTCCGGCTTCTCCACCTACCCCTTCTTTATCTTCGGCAACGGCTGGGAGCATGCCGCACCCGCCCCGGGCAGCCTCCCCTACAAGGGCGATACCGTGATCGGCAACGATGTCTGGATCGGCTATGACGCCCTGATCATGCCGGGAGTAAAAGTCGGCAACGGCGCCATTATCGCCGCCCGCTCCGTGGTCACCGGTGACGTGCCCGCCTACGCCGTGGTCGGCGGCAACCCCGCCAAGGTGATCCGCTACCGCTTCGACGACGACACCATCGCCCGTCTCAACGCTATCGCCTGGTGGGACTGGCCGGTGGAGCAGATCAGCCGCAACCTGCCGCTTATCAGCGGCGGCGAAATAGCCGCGCTGGAAGCGGCAATCCCATAGAGACAACCTGTAAACCAAGCGAGATCGTAGAAACAACAAAGGGCGCCTTGTCGGCGCCCTTTGGCTTGATGGATATTGCTGAAGCCTGCTGGCTTGAGCTGGCTATCAACCGGTGTTGCGCATCCCTGCGGCAATACCGGCGATGGTGACCATCAGCGCCTTGTCCAGCTCGGGGTGCAGGGTCTCCGGGTGGTTGCGGGAGCGGTTGAGCAGCTCGGCTTGCAGCACGTTGAGCGGGTCTGTGTAGGGGTTGCGCAGCTTGATGGACTCCTTGATCCAAGGCTGATCCTCCAGCAGATCCCCGCGCGGGCTCAGTTTCAGCACCACCTCGATGGATTCGGCGAGCTCCTGACGCAGCTGTTTACCAAGGCCCCACAGCTCCTGCGGCACCAGACGGGTGTCGTAGTACTCGGCGAGCCAGACGTCCGCTTTGAGGAACACCATCTCCAGCATCTCAAGGCGAGTGCGGAAGAAGGGCCACTGGGCGCTCATCTCTTCCAGCACCGCCAGCTTGCCGCCGTCGATGGCCTGTTGCAGCGCCTTGTGGGCACCGAGCCAGGCCGGCAGCATCAGGCGGTTCTGGGTCCAGGCGAAGATCCACGGAATGGCGCGCAGGCTCTCGACGCCGCCGTTAGGCTTGCGCTTGGAGGGACGGGAGCCGAGCGGCAGCTTGCCGAGCTCCATCTCCGGGGTGGCGGCACGGAAGTAAGGGACGAAGTCCGGATGACCGCGCACGATACTGCGGTAGTGATCGCAGGAGTCGGCGGCCAGCTGTTCCATCACCTCGCGCCAGCACTCTTTCGGCTTGGGCGGCGGCAGCAGGTTCCCTTCCAGCACCGCGCTGGTGTAGAGCTCCAGACTCTTGATCGCCACTTTCGGCAGGCCGAACTTGAAGCGGATCATCTCCCCCTGTTCGGTGGTACGCAGACCGCCGCGCAGGGATCCCGGCGGCTGGGAGAGGATGGCCTGATGGGCAGGCGCACCACCACGACCGACGGTACCGCCACGGCCATGGAACAGGGTGAGTCGGATGTTGTTGGCTTCGGCCAGCCCCACCAGGGATTCCATGGCGGCGTACTGGGCCCAGCCGGCGGCCATCATGCCCGCATCCTTGGCAGAGTCGGAGTAACCGATCATCACGTACTGACGGCCCTGAATGTAGCCGCGATACCAGTCCACCGAGAGCAGGCGCTCCATCACGGCGGTGCCTGCCATCAGGTCATCCTGGGTTTCAAACAGCGGGGCGACCGGCATGCGGAACTTGCAGCCCGCCTCTTTGAGCAGCAGTTGCACCGACAGCACGTCGGACGGCGCACCGGCCATGGAGATGATGTAGATACCGAACGCATCGGGGTCGTGCTGGGCGATAACCTGACAGGTATCCAGCGTCTCGCGCACCTCGGCGCTCGGCTCCCAGTCGTGGGGGATCAGCGGGCGGCGGGAGTTCAGTTCGTTTAGCAGGAAGGCCTGCTTGTCATCCTCGCTCCACTCGGCGTAGTCACCCAGACCCAGATAGCGGGTCAGCTCGGAGAAGACCAGCCCGTGACGCTCGCCATCCTGACGGATATCGAGCTTGACCAGATGAATGCCGAAACAGGCGACCTTGCGCAGCACATCCAGCAGCATGCCGTCGGCGATGTTGCCCATGCCGCAGGCATGCAATGAGTGGTAGCAGAGCTCCAGCGGCTCGCGCAGCTGAGCGGTGGTCTTGACCAGATCCTGGCTCTCGCTCACCTGGCCCTGCACCTTGGCGGTGAGGTGCTCCTTGGTTTCGCGCAGCGCTTCACGCAGCTCGCGCACCAGCGCGCGGTAGGGCTCGGGGTGATCGCCAACCCGGGCGCGCACGGCGTCGGTGCAGTCGGACATGGAGAGCTCGGAGGTGAGCTCCTTGATGTCTTTGTAGAACAGGCTCACCGCCATCCAGCGGCCCAGCTCCAGCACTTCGGCAGTCACCTTGGCGGTGACGAAGGGGTTGCCGTCGCGGTCACCGCCCATCCAGGAGGTGAACTTGACCGGCGCGGCATCCAGCGGCAGCCGCACACCCAGATGGTGTTGCAGACGCTCGTCCAGATTGCGCATGAATTCTGGGATGGCAGGCCACAGGCTGTTCTCCACCACGGCGAAGCCCCACTTGGCCTCGTCGACCGGAGTCGGACGCTGTTCGCGGATCTCGTTGGTGTGCCACGCCTGATTGATGAGCTGTTCGATGCGATTGAGGATCTTGTCCCGCTCGCGGGGCAGCAGGTCGGAGAGCTCCAGCGCCTCGAGGCAGTCGTTGAGCTGTACGTGCTTGTGGATCAGGGTGCGACGGGTCACCTCGGTGGGGTGAGCGGTCAGCACCAGATCGATATCCAGCTCGCGCACGGCCTGAATGATGGCCTCTTGCGACAGGTTGGACGCTTTCAGCTTGTCGAACATCTGCTCCAGCGGATCCGGGGTGCAGACTTGCTCTTCACAGCGACGGGAGATGGTGTGGAACTGTTCCGCCACGTTGGCCAGATTGAGGAACTGGCTAAAGGCGCGGGCCACAGGCAGCAGTTCGTCATCGCTCAGGGTGCGCAGGGTATCGAGCAGACGTTCCCGGTCTGATTCATTGCCCTTGCGGGAGGACTTGGCCAATTGGCGAATGGTTTCGATCTTGTCGAGAAAGGCCTGACCCTGATGATCCTTGATGGATTTACCCAGCAGCTGACCCAGCATACCTACGTTGGCGCGTAGTGCGGCGTACTTTTCGTTCATTCCACATCCTTATCTTGTTGGTGCCTGACACCCATCCGGGGTGCTAGACGACCTCACTTATTGTTGTGCGATTACAACATATGCTCCGTCATCTTAGGGTGACAATCTACCCAGATTGTCTGCGCAAGGTCAAATAACAGGCCGATTCAGAACATGTATTTCCCTCACCACTCCACAACCGGCTTGTTATGTAACTTACTTACAGTTTTTACGCCCCTTTCACCGCCGCCGCTACAGGCAAAAACGTCTGATCAGGTGCTGCAACACCGAGGTGGTCGGCTTGACGAAGGAGAGGTCGAGATACTCATCCGGCTGGTGCGCCTGGGTGATATGACCTGGGCCCATCACTATGGTCTCGCAGCCAAGCTGCTGGATAAACGGCGCCTCGGTGCAGTAGTTGACCGACTCGGCGGCGCGACCGCTCGCCTTCTCAGCTTCGCGCACCAGCACAGAGTCGTCGGCGCAGGCATAGGCGGGAATGGGTTCGTGTAGATGTTGCAGATGCAGGCAGCCCGGCTGGTGGATCTCGATGGGAGAGAGCGCCTCTTTCAGCATCCCCATCAGCTCATCCGGCCCCACCTGCGGAGTGGGTCGCAGGTCGATATGCAGCTCGCAGCAGCCGCAGATACGGTTCGGGCTGTCCCCGCCCTGAATGTAACCCAGGTTCAGGGTCGGCTGTGGCACGGCAAAGCGGTGGTCGGCGTAGCGATCTTTCAGATCCTGCTGCAAGCGCAGCACCTGCCCCATCGCCTTGTGCATGATCTCCATGGCGTTGACGCCGTTGGCGGGATCCGAGCTGTGACCGCTCTTGCCGGTAATACGGATCGCCTCCGACATATGTCCCTTGTGGGCCACCACAGGCACCAGCCCGGTCGGCTCGCCAATCACGGCGTAGTCGGGTTTCAGCTCGGCCGCCGCAGCGATGGCACGCGCCCCCGCCATGGTGGTCTCTTCGTCGGCGGTAGCGAGGATACGCAGCGGCTTACTGAGCGTCTTGAGGTCAATCTCTTTCAGTGCCTCGACGATAAAGGCGAAGAAGCCTTTCATGTCGATAGTGCCGAGACCATAGAGGCGATTGCCCTCTTGCGTCACCTTGAAGGGATCCTTGCTCCAGCCCCCCTCATCAAACGGCACCGTATCGGTGTGACCCGCCAGCAGCAGACCCCCCTCCCCCTGACCGATCGTCGCCACCAGATTGAACTTGCCCGGCAGATCAGGCAGCGCCGTCACCTCGCACTGAAAACCGAGCTGACCGAACCAGTCGGCCAGCAGCCGGATCACCCCCTCATTGCTCTGGTCCCACTTGGGATCCGTGCTGCTGATAGAGGGAATCGCAATAATATTCTTATAAAGTGAAAAAAAATCCAGATTGGCCATCAGCTCCTCCTTGCGTCCCCGGAATGTTTCTGTTAGAAAATACAAATGCAAAGTGAGTGCATGAATATTCTGTAATTTTACCTGAATATCTGGCTCATCAACAAAGGCTTCTAGTTGTAAGGGAAAGTTAATGTTCTGTCACCTGATCTATAACCGACGACACACACCCGCCTGAATCGCCCCTCCGCACTTGTTTTATCAAGACGGTGCACCGGGGTGAATGAACCCCATGCACTGCAGCGTCATGCTGTGAATCTCGAACTCTGACTTGGAATATTCAACATGCTTAACACCGTCATCGTCGGTGCCAGTGGCTACGCGGGAGCCGAACTGGCCGCACTGGTCCAGAACCATCCACAACTCAAACTGTTCGGCCTCTATGTCTCCGCCGGCAGTCAGGATGCCCACAAGCGCTTCTCTTCCCTGCATCCCCAGTGGGTCGGTGCCCTCGATCAGCCGCTGCTGCCGCTGGACGACGACGGCATGACCCGGATCCTGACCCAGGCCGATCTGGTACTGTTGGCCACCGCCCACGAGGTGAGCGCCGAGCTGGCACCCAAGTTTCTCGCCAAGGGGTTGCCGGTGTTCGATCTCTCCGGCGCCTTCCGGGTCAAGGATCAGGGCTTTTACGACAGCTTCTACGGCTTCACCCACGACAGCAAACAGTGGCTGGATCAGGCCGTCTATGGCCTGGCCGAGTGGAACGCCGATGCCATCGCCACCGCCCAACTGATCGCCGTGCCCGGCTGCTACCCGACCGCATCGCTGTGCGCCCTCAAACCACTGCAGCAGGATGGCCTGATTGCCAAGGGGTGGCAGCCGATCATCAATGCCGTCTCCGGGGTTTCCGGCGCTGGGCGCAAGGCGGCCATCAACACCAGCTTCTGCGAAGTGAGCCTCAATCCCTACGGCACCTTCAATCACAGACACCAGCCGGAGATCAGCCATCACCTCGGCAAGGAGGTGCTGTTCCAGCCCCACCTAGGCAATTATGTGCGCGGTATTCTGGCCACCATCTATGTGCAGCTGGCGGACGGCGTCACCCCCACCCAGGTGGATCAGGCCTTCCTCAAGGCTTACGAAGGCAAGCCGCTGGTGCGCCTCACCGGCCAGATGCCATCCATTCGCGGTGTGGCAAACACCCCTTACTGCGACATCGCCTGGCAACAGCAGGGCAACATGCTGGTGGTGGTCTCTGCCATCGACAACCTGCTCAAGGGCGCAGCCTCGCAAGCCATGCAGTGCATAAATATCAAATTTGGTTTTGAACCGGCCACCGGCCTGATTTAAGGACTTAGGAAGGATCTCGAACATGGACAAACAGACGTTGGTAATCAAGCTGGGCGGTGCCCTTATCGAGAACGACGAGGCGCTGACCGCCCTGTTCGCCACCCTCAAAACCTTTCTCGATGATCAGCACCGTCCGCTGGTGCTGGTGCACGGCGGTGGCTGTCTGGTGGATGACCTGCTCAAGGGGCTGGGTCTCACCTCCACCAAGAAGAATGGCCTGCGGGTAACCCCGTTCGAGCAGATCCCCTTTATTGCCGGGGCGCTGGCAGGGACGGCCAACAAGCAGATGATGGCCAAGGCGATCGCCACCGGCATTCCAGCGGTGGGGCTCTGCCTCGCCGACGGCGGCCTCTGTCAGGTGACCCAGCTCGACCCGGATCTCGGCGCGGTCGGCGAGTGCAAGCCGGGCAACCCGGCGCTGGTAGCGGGGATCCTCGGTCAGGGCCTCCTGCCGGTGGTGAGCTCCATCGGCATCACTGCCAACGGGCAGCTGATGAACGTCAACGCAGATCAGGCGGCCACCGCCATTGCCGAAGCGCTCGGTGCCGATCTGGTGATGCTCTCCGATGTGAGCGGCATCCTCGATGGCAAGGGCAAGCTGGTGCCCCAGCTCGACAAGCTGACCGCGCTGGATTTGATGGAGAAAGGGGTGATCACGGATGGCATGGCTGTCAAGGTAGAAGCGGCCCTGCACGCCGCCGAGACCCTCGGCAAACCGGTCTGTGTCGCCAGCTGGCGCTACCCGGATCAGCTGCTCAAGCTGCTGGCTGGCGGCGCGGTCGGCACCCAAGTGGCCATTTGATCTCCACCGGAACAAGGAACATCCGATGCAACATCTTCTGAAAGACAGTGATCTGAACAAAGCCCAGATCGAGGCGCTGATTGCGCTGGGCAAAGCAGTGAAGGCCGACCCGAAGAAGTACAGCCAGGCGCTGGCCGGCAAGAGCGTGGTTACCCTGTTCGAGAAGCCCTCCCTGCGCACCCGGGTCACCTTCGACATCGGTATCGCCAAACTGGGCGGCCACAGCGTCTATCTGGATCAGCAGAACGGCGCGCTGGGCAAGCGGGAGTCGGTGAAGGATTTCGCTGCCAACCTGTCGCGCTGGTGTGATGCCATCGTCGCCCGGGTGTTCGATCACCAGACCCTGGTCGAGCTGGCGGAGCACGGCACAGTGCCGGTGGTGAACAGCCTGTGCAACCTCTACCACCCCTGTCAGGGGCTGGCCGACTTTATGACCATTGCCGAGCACTACGACGACCTGTCGAAGGTGAAGCTTGCCTACCTCGGTGATGGCAACAACGTCAGCCACTCTCTGCTGCTACTGGGGGCGACCCTCGGCACCGACGTGACCCTGATCTGCCCGAAAGGCCACGGCCCGGATACCCAGATTTTCCTGCAGGCGCAGGCACTGGCGGCCAAGTCGGGGGCGACCATCCACATCAGTGATGACGTGGCGGATATCGAAGGGTTCGACGTGGCCTACACCGATACCTGGGTCTCCATGGGCGATAACACCCCGATGGAGCAGGTCAAAGACCTCTTTATGCCTTACCAGGTCAATCAGGCCCTGCTCGACCGCACCGGCATCCAGCATGTGCTGCATTGCCAGCCGGCTCATCGGGAGCTGGAGATCACCTCGCAGGTGATGGATGGCCCCGCCTCCCTCATCATGGACGAGGCCGAAAACCGGATGCATATCCAGAACGCCGTGTTGCTGACCCTTCTTGGCGGCAAGTAACGCGGTACTCAACCTGAATCACGACACCTTTATTGAATCATCATCGAATCATCACGGAGAGAAGTAACATGAGCGGAATCAACAAGATCGTACTGGCTTACTCGGGTGGACTGGATACCTCGGCCATCATTCCCTGGCTCAAAGAGCACTATGACGCCGAAATCATCGCCTTCGTGGCCGACGTCGGTCAGGAGCGCGACGATCTGGAAGGGATCGAGCAGAAGGCGATCGCCTCCGGCGCCACCAAGTGCATCATCAAGGATCTGCGGGAAGAGTTCGTCAAAGAGTACGTCTACCCGACCCTGAAGACCGGCGCCGTCTATGAGGGCACCTATCTGCTGGGCACCTCCATGGCCCGTCCGGTGATCGCCAAGGCGATGGTGGAAGCGGCGCTGGCGGAAGGGGCCGATGCCATCTCCCACGGTTGCACCGGCAAGGGTAACGATCAGGTGCGTTTCGAAGGCGCGGTCGCCGCGCTGGCGCCCCAGCTGAAAGTGATCGCCCCGTGGCGGATCTGGGACATGCGCTCCCGGGAAGATCTGCTCTCCTATCTGGAGACCCGCAACATCCCCTGCAAGGCGACCCTGAAGAAGATCTACAGCCGCGACGCCAACGCCTGGCACATCTCCACCGAGGGTGGCGAGCTGGAGAGCACCTGGAACGAGCCGTCCGAAGCGGTCTGGCAGTGGACCGTACCGGCCGAGCAGGCACCGGATCAGCCGGAGTACGTCAAGCTGACCGTGGCGCAGGGTGAAGTGGTGGCCGTGGATGACCAGCCGCTGAGCCCGCACCAGATCCTGATGACCCTGAACGAGCGTGCTGGCAAGCACGGCGTGGGCCGCATCGACATCACCGAAAACCGGATGGTGGGGATGAAGTCCCGCGGCTGCTACGAGACCCCGGGCGGTACCGTGATGGTCGCCGCGCTGCGCGCCGTGGAAGAGCTGGTACTGGATCGCCCGACCCGCGCCTGGCGGGAGAAGCTGGGTGCCGAGTTCTCCCATCTGGTCTATGACGGTCGCTGGTTCACTCCGCTGTGCAAGGCGATCCTCGCCTCTGCCAACGCCATCGCCGAAGATCTGGATGGTGAAGTGGTGCTGAAGATGTACAAGGGTCAGGTCACTGCGGTGCAGAAAAAGTCGCCGAACAGCCTCTACTCCGAAGACTTCGCCACCTTTGGCGCCGACGAAGTATATGACCAGAGCCATGCCGAAGGCTTTATCCGTCTCTACACCCTGGCCAGCCGGATCCGCGCCATGAAGGAGCAACATCAAGCCATCGGTGGCGACCATACCCACGGCTAAGCAAGCGCGATAACCCGTTGATTCCGTTGAGGGGGCATGGCCCCCTCTTCTATAGGCAGAGGGCATAACCCCTGACCCATCATCGGCGGGTGTGACAAGAGCGGCAGCGCCCCGGCCGCTTCTGTGAGATAACAGGGGCTGTGTGAATATGATGCTGACGTATTTTCTCCCTTCTCCCCTTGCGGGAGAAGGGGCGGGGATGAGGGGGGAATTACCCTCACCCTAGCCCTCTCCCAGAGGGAGAGGGAACCGATTCGCAGTTGCTGGATTTGACGTGTTCAACGGCAACAGCACTCATCACCACCGCACTGTTATTCAGGAAAATACAGGGCAAGATTTCTGCGCGCAGGCCAAGAGGCCGCGCGAGTACGGCAGGCGTAAACGCCTACCGACAACGCATTCAAGGAGAGCAGTATGGCACTTTGGGGTGGACGCTTCAGTCAGGGAGCCGATAGCCGGTTCAAGCAGTTCAACGATTCGCTGCGGTTCGATTACCGCTTGGCGGAGCAGGATATTCAGGGCTCCATGGCCTGGGCCCGCGCGCTGGTGAAAGTGGGTGTCTTGACCGCCGATGAGCAGGGCAAACTGCAACAGGCGATGGAGGTGCTGCTCGCCTCGGTGCAGCAGGATCCCCAGCAGATCCTGAGCTCGGATGCCGAAGACATTCACTCCTGGGTCGAAAGCCAGCTCATCGCCGCCGTGGGCGATTTGGGCAAGAAGCTGCACACCGGCCGCTCGCGCAACGATCAGGTCGCCACCGACCTGAAACTCTGGTGCAAGGCCCAGGGCGAGCTGCTGCTCGGCTCCATCACCGCCCTGCAACAAGGGCTGGTCGCCTCTGCCCGTGTCAATCAGGCCGCCGTGCTGCCCGGTTACACCCACCTGCAGCGGGCCCAGCCGGTCACCTATGCCCACTGGGCGCTGGCCTATGTGGAGATGCTGGAGCGGGACTACTCCCGCCTGCAGGATGCGCTGAAGCGGCTCGACACCAGCCCGCTCGGCTGCGGCGCGCTGGCGGGCACTGCCTACGCCATCGACCGCGAAGCGCTGGCGCTCGACATGGGCTTTAGCGGCGCCACCCGCAACAGTCTGGATTCGGTCTCCGATCGGGATCACGTGGTGGAACTGATGCACGTGGCGTCCCTCTCCATGACCCACCTGTCGCGCTTTGCCGAAGACCTTATCTTCTACAACACCGGCGAGGCGGGCTTTGTCGAGCTCTCCGATGCGGTGACCTCAGGGTCGTCGCTGATGCCGCAGAAGAAGAACCCGGATGCGCTGGAGCTTATTCGTGGCAAGACCGGCCGGGTAGTCGGCGCCCAGATGGGCATGCTGATGAGCCTCAAGGCGCTGCCGCTGGCCTACAACAAGGACATGCAGGAAGACAAAGAGGGGCTGTTCGATGCCCTCGACACCTGGCACGACTGCCTCGATATGGCCGCGCTGGTACTGATCGATCTGAAAGTGAATGGCGAGCGCACCATGGCGGCGGCCCAGGGCGGCTATGCCAACGCCACCGAGCTGGCGGACTATCTGGTTGCCAAGGGGATTCCATTCCGTGAAGCGCACCATATCGTCGGCGAAACTGTGGTCTTTGCCATCAGCGTGGGCCGCCCGCTGGAGGAGCTCTCCATCAGCGAGTTCCAGCGCTTCAGCCCGGTGATCGAGTTCGACGTCTACCCCAATCTGGAACTGGAAGCGACCCTGGCCAAGCGGGTCGCCAAAGGCGGCGTCGCCCGCGAGCAGGTAGAGGCAGCCCTTACCGCCGCAGAGCAGTGGCTGGCCAAGCGGGTGGGTTAATTCGCGGGAGTCGTCACCCGAAATAGAAAGCAAAACGGCAACCTCAGGTTGCCGTTCTTTCAAATCATAGTCATCACTATTGATATCAACATATAAATAGGAAGATCAGTACAAAATAATCATGTGAATAAATTAAACTCGCCTAATTGCTTGTCTACTTTGGGCTCGATAAGCCTCCTGATTTCCATCAATTAATTCCACGATATATCGTCTTCTATCAAGAATTTCAAGAAAATCAAGCTCTTTACCTTCTAAAGGCATCAGACCATTTTCACTCTCAACCAACCCAACCCCAGTTCTTTGAGATAGCGTACGAACATTTTGTTCTGATATCTGTGCTAAATCATCTCTTGAGCTAACAGAGGCAACTAATCGTGCCACACGTTTAGAACGGCCTGCCAACTCTTGTATATGTTCAAAATTAATAAACCCCAAGACCTCAGATATAACTTCTACTTTTGCAACCGCATGCTCTAAAATTTCATCACCTAGATTTGTAATAGATTCGAAATTTGCCGGCCTTAGAATATAGACATCATTGCCTATGATAAAAAAGTCGAAATCAAAATCCAATTTGAAAATGCTATCTTGAAATGATTCCAATGCATCATTGACTAGACGAACTAATCTTGAACGTTGTTTTAGCATCGCTTTAAAATACGAAGCTGTTCTTACAGCAACAAGTACTCGTCCCTCAGAATCATAGTATTTAACCCTATAAAATGGGATTGATGCCGGATTATTTATTGCCTCAGAATTTATCTGAGCATCTTCAGAATCCCTTATCAACAAGGTCTCTTGATATAAAGGATCGACAATACTTGCACGTAATTTTTCTTTACTTGCGTACTTTTCTGACACTTCATATGGCAGTATCTCATCTTGGTTGATGTTAAATTCACGCACTGTGTCATCTAACATTTGCCTGAGAATATTTTTTATTTCGCGATCTGTAGGTGCAGATTGAAAACTAACATTCTCTCCATCTTCAACTCGAAAACTGAATTCGATATTTACTATGTTGTTGAATATCGAAATTTTGAATCATACGGCCTCAAATATCAATGTAAACTGTATTGCTAATTCTCAAAAAATGTTGAGCTTGATTTCTATTAATTTGATCTCGCTTGCTTAAAACAGCTATTTTCTTTAAGTCTTCTCCGACTTCAACGGAATATATTTTATATCCAAACAATGCAAAAACGAAATTCATATAATGGAGGTTAAGATGTAAAAAAAGGAAAACAACAAATGATAAAACCACTAACAGCATAGATATTTCACGAGGGGAGTCTAAATTAGCTTGATACAATGGGACTAAAACAGCGAATAAATAAACAAGTAAATGTTCTCTATTATCACTTACCGACTTAACGACAAAAGATCTTTTATCATTATTTTTTATCGCACATGAAATTCTAATATACAATATCAAGTTAGGAATAATAATAAAGCTTAAGCACCCTAATAGTAGATATTTATCATCAATGATTTTTGAACCTTTAATGGCAGCTAATACGAAAAATGGTGACAAGCTCCCAATCACCATCATTACCCTAGTAAAGCCTAAGTTTTCCTTCACACCTCCTCCTAATGCAGATTAGAAATAATTTAACCACGGATTAATAACATTATCCTACATTGCCAAATGGATATTTTCTATATGAAATAGACAATACAAATAATTACCTGACACAGATCAATAAAGTAGTCATTAGCTGTTCAAATTTCAGGCCGATATTTGCGTTGTGCTCACAACCCATTTATGAACTTTCACTCACACACTGGCATTGAGCAGTTTGCCCACCCCTTCCCCCTTGCCATTGGGCAGGGTCTGTTTAAAGGCAGCGAGCAGCTGGTCGAGGTTGAGATTGCTGGCACCAAGGGTGCCCTTGAGGGTATCGAGCTCGCTTTGCAGCGCATCGAGGCGGGTGCTCTGGGTGCCGCTCGCCAGCTGGTTGCGGGCGCTGTCGATGGCAGCCGGGAGGGATTGGCCACCATTCTCCTGCCCCAGAGTCTGCATCAGCTCCCCCATAAAGTGGTTGATGGCAGCGCGATTTTGCTCGCTATTGGCATCCTTGATACCGAGTCGCTGGAACAAATTCTGGACGGTCGGGGCGAGGCGCTCTTCCTGCACGGTTTGGTGCACAGGCTCAGGTTTGGCACTGCTGCCGAGCAGCTGACTACCCAGCTTGAGGGCGATAGAGGCAAGGGGAAGCAGGCTGCTGATCATGATAACTCTCCGCGACAACGACCCATGATGGTGTTGCCAAGAGATGTGCATAAGCGGGGCCAGCACGGCAATAAAACGCACCGCACCGGCTAATCCCTTGAATGGCTGATCTATTTATTCAACCAGCACACCAGCACGCAGGAGATAGCCGAGCGCAAAGGGGAGTCAGGCGGCCAGTAGCTGCCGCCACGGGCGGTAGTGGCAATATGGTGGCAAAGCGTTTTGCCGCCCACCCGAGCAGCGCCCCCTTCCTTTCACACCCTGATCGCCAACTTTTTAAGCCACTTGCGTTGCTGATAGCACCAACAGAGTAAACTTGGCAAAAGCGGCGCAGCGATCAGGCACCGAATAACGACCTGCGGGCTTACTAATCGAGCGGTGATCCGCCCACAAGGCGTGACCAATAGAAACAAAAAGAGGCTCCAAAGAGCCTCTTTTTGTTTCCGTGTCTGAACCCGACTCAGCCCAGTAGCAGATAGAGCTGATGTGCCGCCACACCGGCGCACAGGCCGCCGATGGTGTGGGCAACGATGGCGCGGGAGGTGAGGTGGCGATAGCCGAGGGCATCCAGCATGGCGGTGTGGGTGCTCAGGAAGCCACTCCAGCACATTCCCATGGCGGTAAACACCGCGACCTCGTTACCGGTGATCCACCCTTTGGCAATAAAAGGCGGCACCAGTGACATGGCGGCACCAACCGCACCGAGGGAGGTAGCCGGGAAGGCAACCAGCTCCGGCTGCTGGAAGCCGAACAGCAGGTCAAACAGCCAGCTCACCTTGGCGGCCAGTACCGGCAGCAGGGCAACCCCCTGAAACGCTTCGCCGGTATAGCCCTTGTCGCCCGGGCCGAAGGTGAGCAACATCACGAAGGTGCTGATGATCAGCACACCCGGGATCACCGCCATCCCCAGCTCCACACCGGATTTGCCACCATCGAGCAGAGAGTTGAGGATCCGCAGCCAGCCGGGAGCCGCCTCTTTGGTCACCCCTACCTTGCGGCCGTCGGACGATACAGCGTCATCGTTCAGCACTTCCCCCACCAAGGGGCGGATCATCCGCTGCATCAGCCGGGTAGAGACCACCGAGCCCACCAGAGCGCCGAGCAGCCCGATCAGCGCCGCGCTGGCGGTGGATTCACCGCCCGGCAGCTGCAGGGTGGCCATAAAGGTGACCACGATCAGCCCCATGCCGAAGGCGGTTCCGAAGTTGGTGAGCGACACCAATTGCCACGGAGTGAAGTCCTTGCGAAAGCGGCTGTCCTTGGCGAGGCTGATCACCGCCGGGTTGTCGGAGAAGAAGGTCATCAGCGCCGCCAGGGCGGTGCGACCGGGCAGACGAAACACCGGTTTCATCAAGGGCGCCAGCAGCACTTCCAGCAGGCGGATCACCCCGAACTCGCTCAACAGCTGGCTCAGGGCACCGGAGAGCACAGTGATCCCCATGATAAAGAGCACGGTATTGAGCAGCAGCTGGTGGGCGGTATTGAACAGGGTGTTGACCATGGCAGAGAGGCCCATCTGGCTGCCGAGGTAACCGAACAGGCTGCCGAGAATAAGCAGCACCAGAACGGGTTCCATCCAGTTCCGAATGGCGGCAAGTCGCCCATTTGACTCTATAACTACATGATTTTCCATATCTATCCTGCGGTTCATCTGTGCGTGTGTGGTTGTTTTTATGGTTAAAAAATGGCTGCGCCAAATAGAAAAAAGCCCTTGTCTTGCGACAAGGGCTTTTTGAATTGGCTCCTCCTACTGGACTTGAACCAGTGACATACGGATTAACAGTCCGCCGTTCTACCGACTGAACTAAGGAGGAATTGTAATTGGTGCCCAGAGACGGAATCGAACCGCCGACACGGGGATTTTCAATCCCCTGCTCTACCGACTGAGCTATCTGGGCAAATGGTGCCGGCTACCGGAATCGAACTGGTGACCTACTGATTACAAGTCAGTTGCTCTACCTACTGAGCTAAGCCGGCACACTTTAAACCATTGTGCATGAACAAATTTTCTATTTCATGGCACCAAAATTGGTGCCCAGAGACGGAATCGAACCGCCGACACGGGGATTTTCAATCCCCTGCTCTACCGACTGAGCTATCTGGGCGTGGGCGCTATTAAACGGATTTTAAGGCGGATGGTCAACGGGAAATTTCACTTTTTGTCTCGTTCGTCTCTTTTTTGCGCAACATCGTCCATTTCTGCCACTTCTTCGGCACAGGCCGCGCGTTTTCGCCCCCAGACTCTGGGTTCCTCCCCCTTGAGCAGGCGGGAGATGTTCTCGTGATGGCGGATCAGAATGAGGCAGGAGAGCAGGGAGACTGGCAGGGTATATTCAGGTTTGAGCAGATAGGTAAAGAGCGGCGTCAGCAGCACGGTAATGATGGAGGCCAGCGAGGAGTAGCCGCTCACCAGCAGCACCAGCAGCCAGGTGCCAATCACGGCGCCCCCCATGGTAAAGCCGATGGGCATCATGGTCCCCAGCGCCGTCGCCACCCCTTTGCCACCACGAAAATGAAAGAAGATGGGGTACATATGGCCGAGGCAGGCAGCGACCCCGATAAAGCCGAGGTAGACGGGTTTGATCTGCAGATACCAGGCGAGATAGACGGGCACAGTGCCCTTGAGCACATCGAGCAACAGCACCACCAGCGCCGCCATCCGGCCACCGAGGCGCAGCACATTGGTTGCCCCCGGATTGTGGGAGCCATGATCCCGCGGGTCGGGCAGACCTGTGCAGCGGGAGACCAGCACAGCACTGGATAGTGAACCACCCAGGTAGGCCAGAATAATCATCAAAATCGTCAGGGCCGTCATCTTGGTCGTTTTTACCACGATATGAATGGGGTATGATGCGGGCCACATACGCTGGCATGGGCCCATGCCCACCCAGAGCGCCTCGGCAAGCCTGTTGCCCGGCCAGCATCCCTGCGCTGTCATCACAGCCCATCAAGAGTAAAGAAGAAGTACAGTCATGGACAAGGTGTTTATTCGCGGACTCGAAGTTTTGACCACCATCGGTGTATATGAGTGGGAGAAGGGCATTCGCCAAAAGCTCCGTTTTGACCTCGAGATGGGGTTCGACAACCGCCCCGCGGCAGCAACCGACGACATCAATCTGGCACTGGATTATGCCGACCTCTCCAACAAGATTTGCGAGCATGTCACCGGCAAAGTCGTCGAACTGGTCGAGACCATGGCCGAGCAGGTTGCCATGCTGGTGCTGACCGACGAGCGGGTACAGTGGGTCAAGGTGACCCTCACCAAGCCGGGCGCCGTGCCCAATGCCGCCGGGGTCGGCGTCGAGATCCTGCGCCATCGCACTCCGGCCGCGAGCAGCAACTGATGACCACCATCTATATCAGCCTGGGCTCTAACATCGAGCGGGATCGCCATATCCGTGCCGGGCTCGATGCCCTGCACGCCGAATTTGGCGAGCTGCGGGTCTCCCGGGTATTCGAGAGCGAGGCGGTCGGCTTCAACGGCCGCCCCTTCTACAACCTGGTGGCGGCTGCCGAGACCGATCTGCCGCTGACCACCGTCTGCCAGCGACTGCGGGCCATGGAGTTCGCCCACGGCCGCGAGCCGGATGCCAAGAAGTTCGCCCCGCGCACCCTGGATCTCGATCTGCTGCTCTATGGCGATCTGGTCTGCGACACCCCGCTGGTGCTGCCGCGCGGTGAAGTGCTCACCAACGCCTTCGTGCTCTGGCCGCTGGCCGAGCTAGCCCCCAAACTGCGCCACCCCGTCGATGGCCGCACCATGGGCGAGCTGTGGCAAGCCTATGACAAGGCCTCCCAGCAGCTGTGCCCTATTCCCTTTCACTGGGAAGCGTGCGAATTGCAGCATCACTGATCCGCAAGGGCGCCTCACGGCGCCCTTGTTGTTTCCACAGACAGGGTTGCTTATCACGGATAAGAAAGTGTCATTGGGCCTGACCCTGCGAGGCTGGCAGGATAGCGCCCACTACAGGAGAACCCCATGCCACTCGATACCATTCACCATTTCAACTGCCAGTTGCTGGCTGAACTGCCCCACCAGCGCTATGAGCATGAACCCATCCTCGACTACGCCACCGATGAAAAGGTCAAGGCCCGCCTCGGCTGGCAGGCGGAGTTCAGCAAGACCCTGTTTCTCAAGTTCAAGGATGGCCGCTTCGCCCTGCTGCTGACCCACAGGGACGGGCGGCTCGACAACAAGGCGGTCAAGGCCGCACTCGGTGCCAAGCCCTCCATCTGCACCGCCGAAGAGATGCAGGCGGAGATTGGCTGCCTGCCGGGGGCGGTCTGCCCCTTCCTGCCCCGTGCCGATATTCCGCTACTGGTAGACCCACAACTGCTCAACCACACCGCCTTCACCTGGACTCCGGGCCACCCGGAGCAGACCTTTCTGCTGGCGACCGAGCATCTGGCCGAAGTGTTGTCGCAGCTCCCCTGCGAGGTCAGCTATCTGCCCGCGCCGACGGCGTAGCCCCATCGCGCGCCAGCTGGGCGAAGATGAGCGCCGCCAGCATGGAGAGCAACCCGACACAGAGGTAGGTAAGGTGGAACCCGGCCAACCACTGCCCCTCGGCCACTAAGGTGCCCGCTGAGGTGCCCGCCGAGAAGAGCCCGAGCAGGCTGGCGGCAATCGCCACCCCCAAGCTCATGGAGAGCTGCATCACCACCGAGAGCAGACCGTTGCCACTGCTGGCCAGGGTCGGGCTGAGATCTTGCAGCGTGAGAGTGTTCATGGCGGAGAACTGCAGCGAGTTGATGGCGCCGAAGATCGCCAGCCAGCCCAGCAAGACCCCGTAGGGGAGCTGGTTGTCGATAAAGTAGAAGCTGGCAATCATCGCCCCCAGCAACAGGGTGTTGCCGATCAGAATGCGGCGATAGCCCACCTTCGGAATCAGCTTGTTCACCAGCGTCTTGGTCAGCATGGCGCCAATCACGGTGGGGATCATGGTCATCCCCGCCTTGCTCGGGGAGAAGCCGAGCCCCAGCTGCAGAAACAGCGGGGTGAGGAAAGGCATGGCGCCGCTGCCAAGGCGGGCAAACAGGTTGCCCCAGATGCCGATGGCAAAGGTGGTGGTCTTGAACAGGTTCAGACTAAAGAGCGGCTGCTGTGCATTGGCGGCATAGAGCCAGTAGCTCGCCATCGCAGCCAAGCCGAAGATCAGTGCAAACAGCGCCCAACCGGTGGAGATGCTGTGCTCCCCCAGCCCCTGCAAGCCGACCGACACCAGCACCATGCCGACGCTGAACATCACAAAGCCCTGCCAGTCGAATCGGGCGGTCTGCTGCCGCAGCTCCGGCATAAAGTGCCAGCTGGCGATAAAGCCGAGCAACCCCACCGGCAGGTTGATGAGAAATACCCAGTGCCAGCTCGCCACTTCCACCAGCCAGCCACCGAGCGCCGGCCCCATCAGCGGGCCGAGCAGCCCCGGTATGGTGACAAACGACATCACACGCAGCAGCTCATGCTTGTCATAGACCCGCAGCACCGCCAACCGGCCCACCGGCATCAGCAGCGCACCGCCAATCCCCTGAAGCACCCGGGCGGCCACCAGCATGGAGAGCGAATTGGAGGCGGCGCAGGCGAGCGAGCCGAGGGTAAAGAGCGAGATGGCGGTCAGATAGATGCAGCGGGTGCCGAATCTGTCTGCCAGCCAGCCGGAGGCCGGGATCAGCAGCGCCACCGTCAACATGTAGGCGATGATCACCGACTGCATCTGCAGCGGGCTCTCTCCCAAGGTCTCGGCCATGCTGGGCAGGGCGGTGTTGAGAATGGTGCCATCCAGCGCCTGCATAAAGAAACCGACCGCAGCCAGCAGGGGCAGCCACTTTCGCTGGGCATCTGTCACTGTGTGGCTCATTGCCACCTCCATTATTTTTGCGGGGGAGCGGCGGCGGTCAGGAAGAGATCGACACAACTCAGGGTCCAGGCATCCTGCTCGGCAGCGCTCTGGGTCAACGGCAGACCCAGCTCACGGAGCATGCGCTCCTTGCCCTGCCACATCAGCAACAGCTGCAAGGCGGCCTGTTCGCTGTCTTGATGGCACAGCAGGCCTTGCTGCTTTTGCTGCTCCAGCCAGTTGGACAGCATCTCGGTCACATAGAGCGGGCCCGCCTCGAAAAAAAGGGTGGCCAGCTGGGCATCGTTGCAGCTGATGCAGGTGCGAAAGATATTGATGGCATCATCGCTCAGGATCAACTTGCGAAAGCTGCGACCAAAGGCAATCAGACTCTCCCGCACATTGTTGCCACGCAGCAACACCTCCGGCATCAGCTCGCTGCTGACGCACTTGCTGCCCACCGCTTCGGCAAACAGCGACTCCTTGTTGGCAAAATGGCTGTAGACCGTCTGCTTGGAGACGCCCGCTTCACTGGCCACCATGTCCATGCTGACCAGATGCAGACCGTGTTGACAGAAGAGCCGCCCGGCAGCATCGAGGATCGCAGCCCGCTTCTGCTGACTACGGGGTGAAATGTTCATTTTTCCTCCACAATCAAACTGGACAGTCTAGTTTCGAAAAACTAGACTCACCGGTGTGATTTGATGTTATGTCAACCAGAGGATGATGTCATGACACTTTGCTTAATCCTGCTGGCGCTGTTACTGAGTGGCTGCAGCCCGGTCACAGAGTCAGAAGAAACACCCGCCCTGACCCGGGTGATCACCCAGCCGCTGCAAGCCAGCGATCACTACCCGGTGCTGCACCGCTTCAATGGCAGGGTGATCGCCCCCGAGCACAGCCAGATAGGCTTCGAGCTGGCAGGGCGGATCGCCACCCTGCACAAGGGACGCGGAGAGCCGGTAGCGGCCGGTGAGCTGCTCGCCACACTGGACACCCGGCTGCTGGCAGTGGAAGCCAAAGAGCTGGCCGCCCGGGCAGCCCAGAACGAGGCCGAGCTGACCCTTGCCCGACAGACGCTCGATAGACTCACCGCCCTGCGCCAGCAGCAGTTCAGCTCCCGTCAGGCGCTGGATGAACAGCAAGGCAAAGTCCGCATGCTGGAGGCAAGCGCCAACCAGCTGGCCGCCGCCCTCGAAGCCAACCGGGTCAAACAGGAGAAATCACAGCTGCGCGCCCCCTTCAACGGGATCGTAGTCAGCCGCGAGCAGGCATTGGGGGCCGTGGTGGCCGCAGGCCAGCCTCTCTTCTCCCTGACCCGCAGCGGCCAGTGGGAGGCCGATATCGGCGTGCCGGTGAAACAGGCCGAGTCCCTGATCGTCGGCCAAAACTACCCCCTGCAAAGCGGTGCGCAATCACTGGAGGGGCGCCTGCTTAATCTGGGAGTACAAGTGGACGGGCAGACCCACACCCGCACCGCCCGCTTCCAGCTGACCCGGGGCGGCGAACAACTGGCAGAAGGGCAACTGATCACCCTGCTGCATCAGACCCGTGAGCCCACCCGCGCCTACGAGGTGCCGCTCACCGCGCTGACCCAGGGATTGCGCGGCAGCTGGACCCTCTACCTGCTCAACGACGAAACGCCACCCCGGGTGGTCAGTCGGGACGTCACCCTGCTGCAGCAAGATGGCGAACGGGCCTGGATCAGTGGTGCCTTGAATGGACAAGAACAGCTGGTGACTGATGGCCTGCATAAACTGGTACCGGGCCAGCAGGTCACCCTGACCACCAGCGTGGATCATCAAACGGCGCATCCGGAGCCACAGTCATGATCCGCCCGTTTATCGAGAATGGCCGCCTGCTGCTGTTGACGGTCGCGCTGCTGCTGACGGCCGCCCTTGCGGCATTGCAGACCCTGCCCAGAACCGAGGATCCCCAGCTCACCAGCCGTTTTGCCAGCGTGGTTACCCACTTCCCCGGGGCCAGTGCCGAGCGGGTGGAGGCGCTGGTGAGCGAGCCCATCGAGAACCGGCTGCGGGCCCAGAGCGAGATCAAGCTGATCGAGTCGAGCTCTCGCCCCGGTCTCTCCATCATCAATCTGGAGCTCAAGGATGAGGTCAGCGATGTCGAGCCCGTCTGGTCCAGAGTCCGTGACCGGCTGGCAGATCTTGCCGCCGGACTGCCAGCCGGCGCCAGTGCCCCCAAGCTGGATGACGAGAAGGGCTACCCCTTCACCCGGCTGGTCAATGTGGTCTGGCGCGGGCCGGGCCAGCCGCAGCTGGATCGCCTCGCCCGCTACAGCGCCGAGCTGGAACGCCGGGCTCGCCAGCTGCCGGGCACCGAATACGTCGAGCGGGTCGGGGCACCGCAGGAGGAGATCGAGGTGCGGTTCGATCCCCTCGCCCTCAGTGCCAGCGGCATGAGTGGCGAACAGCTTGCCCAGGCGCTGAGTGGTGCCGATGCCAAGGTGGCCGCCGGGGAGCTGCAGGGCAGCCACAATCGCTTTCAGGTGGAGATCCGTGGCGCCCTCGATACCCTGGAGCGGATCCGCCAGATCCCGCTGCGTACCGGCGAGCAGGGCCAGACCCTGCGCCTTGGCGATCTGGCCGAGGTAAGACGTACCCTGCACCAGCCGGAGAGTCAGCTGGCCTTTGCCAATGGTGAACGGGCCGTGGTGGTCGGCCTGCGCATGGCACAGGATCACCGCATCGACCTCTGGTCGGCACGGGTCGATACCATGCTGGCCCAGCTGGAACAGGACTTGCCGGATAATATCGGCCTCGTCACCAGCTTCGATCAGCAGCGTTATACCGATCAGCGGCTCGACACCCTGCTCATCAACATTGTGCAGGGTTTTCTCATCATAGTGGTCGTGCTGCTGGTGACCTTGGGGGTCAAGGCTGCCATTATCGTGGCCCTGTCGCTGCCGCTTACCGTGGCGTTCTCATTCGCCTGCATGAACCTGATCAATCTGCCCATTCACCAGATGTCGGTCACCGGTCTGGTGGTGGCGCTCGGGATCATGGTGGACAACGCCATCGTCATGGCGGATCGGGTGCAGTATCAGCGCCGCCACGGCATGGCCATGAGTGCCGCCGCACTGGAAGCCATCGGCCACCTCTGGCTGCCACTGCTGGGCTCCACCCTCACCACCATGCTCGCCTTTATGCCGATCATTCTGATGCCGGGCCCGGCGGGCGAGTTTGTCGGCGGCATCGCTTGGGCGGTGATCTGCTCGCTGCTGGGCTCCTACCTCATCGCCCACACCCTGGTGGCTGGCCTCGCAGCCCGCTGGATTGGCAGTGATCAGGGGGGACGCTGGTATCAGGATGGCTTGCACCTGCCCCGGGTGAGCGTCCGTTTCCAGCAGAGCATCGCCATGGCGCTGGCTCACCCCTGGCGGACCCTGCTGCTGGTCAGTCTGCTGCCCCTGCTCGGTTTCTGGGTGGCGGGCCGCCTCACCGAACAGTTCTTTCCCCCTGCCGACCGGGACATGATCCACATCGAGGCCAGCCTCTCCCCACAGGCGAGCCTGGCGCGCACTCGCGAGCTGGCACTGGGGATCTCCGCCGAGCTGGCCAGCCTCCCCGAGCTGGTTCGCCAAGACTGGGTGGTGGGCGACAACGCCCCCAGCTTCTACTACAACCTGGTACCCAGAAAACAGGGGCGGGCCGATTACGCCCAGGGGATGATCACCCTGCAGGATGCCGATGCTGCCGAGCGGCTCATTCCACAACTGCAGCAGCGGCTCGATGCAAAATTTCCCGAAGCGCAGATCCTGGTGCGCAAGCTGGAACAGGGGCCGCCCTTCAATGCCCCGGTCGAGCTGCGGCTGTTTGGCCCCGACCTTGAACAACTACACCGTCTGGGAGAGGAGCTGCGCAGTCTGCTCGCCAATACCCCGGCCGTGGTGCAGACCCGCGCCACCTTGCAGGCAGGGGCACCCAAACTCTGGTTGCAGGTCGATGAGGAGGCCGCCCGACTGGCAGGCATGAGCCTGACAGATGTTGCCTCCCGGCTGGCGGGTGCACTGGATGGCAGGTTGGGCGGCACTGTGCTGGAAGGCACCGAGTCAATCCCGGTTCGGGTGCGACTGGCCGAGCCCTTGCGTCAGGATCCGGATGCGCTGCTCAATGTGCCGCTATCGCTCACCGGCACCGGCCAGCAAGGGGCTGCCAATCTCACCTTGCGGGCACTGGCCACTCCCGAGCTGCTGCCAAGCTGGGGGGAGATCAGCCGTCGGGATGGTGAGCGGGTCAATGTGCTGGAGGCCTATCTGGCGGTCGGCGTACTGCCGCAAACTGTGCTGGAGCAGGTCAAAGAGAGGCTGGCCGCCAAGGCGCTGGCATTGCCGCCGGGCTATCGACTGGAGTTTGGCGGGGAAGCCGCCAAGCGGGATGAATCGGTGGGAAATCTGATGGCCCATGTCAGCCTGGTCGCCGTGCTGCTGGTGGCCGTGCTGGTGCTCAGCTTCCACTCGTTCCGGCTGGCGGGCATCGTCACCCTGGTGGCGATCCAGTCGGCGGGGCTTGGGCTGCTGTGGGTCTGGCTGCTGGGGTACCCCTTCGGGTTTACGGTGATCATCGCCCTGCTGGGACTGATGGGGCTGGCCATCAACGCCGCCATCGTCATTCTGGCTGAGCTGAGGGCAGACCCGCTGGCACAACAGGGCAATCTGCCGCAGATCCGCGATCTGGTGGCCGGTTGCAGCCGCCACATCGTCTCGACCACCATCACCACGGTGGGCGGCTTCATCCCGCTATTGCTGGGGGGCGGCGGCTTCTGGCCCCCCTTTGCCATCGCCATCGCCGGTGGCACAGCGCTGGCGACCCTGCTCTCGTTCTACTTTGTGCCGGTGGCGTTTGTGCTGTTCAACCGTCGCCGTCCTGACCCGGTGCAGGAGACCTGCAACGCGCAAGATCAGTTGTCGGGCTGACCCAGCATGGCTTTGAGCCGCTCTTCCAGAGTGGGCTCGGGGGCCTTGAGGGTCGCCATAAAGAGCTGCTCGATACCGGCCTTGTCCTGACTTTTCACGATAAACACCAGTCGGGACTGGGCCTTGCCCTCCGGCCAGTCGCCCAGCGCCTGCAGCGGATAGAGCTGGCCGTGGACGCCGTGGATCACCACCGGCTGGCTCTCCCCTTCCAACTGCAAGATCCCCTTGAGGCGCAGCAGGGCATCGCCGTATTGGGCCTGCACCGCATCGATGGCGGCCAGCAGGCGGGAGGGCTTGAGCGGCTCGCCGATACGCAGGGAGAAACTCTCGATGTTGACGTGCTCGAAGTGGGTGGGCGCAGCTGTGCCCACCTTGGCGGCGAACGGTTGCATCTTCGGCTGCATCGGTGACGCCAGCCCCTGCTTGGGGGATTCGGTGCGCAGCCAGGCCAGCAGCTGGCGCACATCGCGCCCCGCCGCTTCGTTGTAGGCGCCGAGCTTCTCCAGCACCGCTGGCGACAGTTCGCCATTGATCACCCGCTCGATGGGGGCCGCCGGATTGAGTGCAGCCAGCTGGGCTTCGACCCGCGCCAGCTGTTCGCCGTACACCAGATCCCCCTTGCTCACCACCAGCAGATCCGCCAGCGCCACCTGCTTCACCGCCTCATACTGGGCTGCCAGCTGCTGCTCGATATGACCGGCATCTACCACGGTGACAGTGCCATCGAAGCGGTAGCGCTGGGCGATAAAGCCCTCTTCCCTCAACGTGAACAGCACGGGGGCCGGATCGGCCAGACCGGTGGTCTCGATAATCAGCCGCTTGAACGGTTTGATCTTGCGCTGGATGGCCTTCATAAACAGCCCCTGCAACGCCTCCACCAGAGAGCCCTGTACCGAGCAGCAGATGCAGCCGGAGTCGAGCAGCATCACCTGCTCATCCACCTGTTGCACCAGATGGTGATCCAGCCCCACCGAGCCGAACTCGTTGATCAGCACGGCGCACTCACCGAGCTCCGGCTGCTTGACCCAATGGTTGAGCAAGGTGGTCTTGCCGCTGCCGAGAAAGCCGGTCAGCAGGGTCACTGGGATACGGGTATCTTGCATATCGGTCATGTCAGATCCTTACCGGTTGGCAAACAGGTCGCTGAGCCAGCGGTTTTCAAAGCGGCCGTGGGGGTCGAGCTCGGCTTTCAACGCCACGAAGTCGTTCCAGCGCGGCAGCAGGGCCGGAAAGTCGTAGAGATCCATCGCCAGATGTTTGCCGAAATGGGGAATGCCGCCGAGCGGTACCAGCAGTTGCTGCAGCTCGCGCATCTGCTCCATGGATCCGTTGACGAAGGTGCCGTCCGCCGCCAGATAGACCAGAAAACCGATCCAGCAGACCGACTGGCCGTAAGCGGCGCTAAGCCAAGCCTCGGAGGGGCCGGTGCAGCGCAGAATAAAGGGGTAGTGCAGCACGCCGGGGTTGGCCTGCTGCCACGCTTGCAGGGTCTCCAGCGCCTCGTTCATCCGATGCAGCGGCACCGCCACCTCACAGTTGATCTGGGGGGCCGGGATCCCCTTGCAAAGAATTTGGTAGACGTTGCCCACCAGATCGGAGGCATCCTTGAAGCGGCGCACCGTCTCGAAGTGCTCGCCAGCCAGCGCCTCATCCTTGGTGTCTTTGGCCATCTTCTGCAAAGTGGCATCAATGGTGGCATTCATGCGGGCGTCGATATCGCCATCCAGCAGCAGCGGCTCGCTACCACCGGCGCGATAACGGGCCACCTCCTCATCGGAGGCAGGGTCCACCAGCCAGATGTGGCTCTCGCCGGTCCAGGCAAACCACCAGCTCTTCACGAAGCCGTGCTCGCGATTGAGCCGCTCGTTGTGCTCCAAGAGGAAGGGGTAGTCGGTGGTGAACTTGGTGCAGCGCATAATGCGATTGGGCACGGTGCGCAGGGTGACATCGAGCAATATGCCTAGCATCCCCATCCCCATCACGAAGGCACCGAAGCGCGGATCGGTGCGATCCACCCGGATGATGTCGCCATTGGCCAGCATCACCATCATCGCCTCCACCGCATCGCACAGGGCAGACTGGTGCAGCCCCTGGCCGTGGGTGCCGGTGCTGAGGGCGCCGCCCAGGGTCTGGATGCCGATAACGCCCGGGGATGCGGGCAGCATCCGCTCCATGGCGATGAGATCGGCGTAGACGGTATCGAGGGGCGTCCCCGCCTGATAGGTCACGGTATCGGCGGTTTTGGCCAGCTGGCCGCGCAGGTGGTGCAAGTCCACCAGCAGCGCCTGAATGCCTTCGGCATAGACGCTGTGGATGGGTTCAAAAGAGAGGCCGGAGCCGATAAGGCGCAGCTTGCGCTCGGGGTGTTCCCGCAGCAGCGCTTGCAGCTCGTCGCGGCTTTTCGGGCGCCACACCTGATCCAGCGCCCCGAGGGGATTGGTTCTCGACCAGTTGAACAGCACCTCCCGATTACCGATCGCCTTGATGCTGTGAAATGCCTGGAACTGAACCGTCATACCGCGCCTCATCTTTTACTGACGTCAAAATGAGCGCCGATTCTACCGAAAAGCGAGCAATAAGGCATGGAAAACAAGCCCCTGCACTCGAGGGGGGATAGGGAGAGAGCACTTCCCTACCCTGCCAGACAGGAACGTGTCCGCCCGTCTGTCACCGATAGATCAGGTCGCATTCGGGATGCCTCGCACCCCATCTGGCTGGCGGGTTTGTGCCTCTTCCGGCAGCAGCTCCTCGCAGAACTGGCGCAGCGGCATGGGGCGGGCAAACAGATACCCCTGCAGATAGTCGACCCCCTTGGCCCTGAGGTAGTCAGCCTGACGCTCGCTCTCCACCCCTTCCGCCACCAGCGCCAGACCGAGCCGGGTCGCCAGATCGATCACATTGTCCACGATATGTTCCGAGAGCGACTCGGTACCGATGCGGGCGATAAAGGATTTGTCGATCTTGAGGTAATCCACATGAAACTGCTGCAGGTAAGCCAGGCTGGAGTGGCCGGTACCAAAGTCGTCGATGGCGAGTTTGACCCCCATCTCGTCCAGCTGGCGGAACAGGGAGAGGGTCTGGGGATCGGACATCAACAGCTCCCGTTCGGTCAGCTCCAGCACCAGTACCACCTTGCCGGGGAGGAAGTGGCCGAGAAAGGCGCGGCACTCGGCCAGCAGGGCAAAATCGTGACAATGGGCGGCGCTGATGTTGAAGCTGATATGAAACCCATCGGGCAACTGCTCCTGAGAGCGGTTCAACCTTGTCGCCACCTGCTTCATGATATGGGTGGTCATGGGGACGATCAGTCCCGACTCCTCCGCTTGCGGGATAAAGAGATCGGGCCGGATCACCCCTTCATTGACATGCTCCCAGCGCATCAGCACCTCGGCGCCCATCATCTTGCCGTCGTGGCTGGCAATCAGCGGCTGCAGGTAGGGAACAAACTCCCTGGCTCGCAGGGCCCGTCGCAATTCATCTGTTGGCGAGCCGGGACGCCCCAGCACCCACCACACCAGCCAGGCCAGCAAAAGCGAGGAAACCGCCAGCCACGACAGCGCCACGTGCCGCGCGGCCCACAGCGACTTCCAGTAGACCGGCATGGCATAACCGGCATGGATGGTGAAAGGATAATGGGATGAGGTGAGGGCCTGGCTGATCCCGCGATGGAGGGTGGGCGCCTCACTCAGATAGCGGCCAGACTCATTGAGCCAGGCCGATCCCACCTGCAGATAGAGCGCACTGGATTTTCCGCTCATGGAGAGCATGAAGCTGAGCTGGGTACTGTCGATGGCACTCAAGGCGGCATCCTTGCCCTGCTCGGTGCGCACCACCAGCAGCGGGTGATTTTGCCGCACCCGGTTGCCACTCATCAGCAACAGCTTGCGGCCGGTGTAGATGGAGCCGTCATCGGCATCATTGGCCTCACCAAACAGCGAGGTGCAATTGATGATGCCGTTTCGCACCAGATTGACCGAACGCAGGAAGGGCTCGATGGCGACCTTCTTGCGCAGCACCAGCAGGTTGTCGCGACAGGGAGCATTCACCAGAGGCAGCACAGAGCGATTGGCCTGCTCCGCATGATCCAGCATCGACTCCATCAGGGTTCTGGCCTTGTGGGCCGAGGCGCTGGATTCCGCTTTCAGCTCCTGCACATAATTGCTGTGGATGAGCCAAGCTCCCACCAGCAGCGGCAGGGTAAAGACCAGCAAGGCACCGCCGAAGCGTAACCCGGTTCGGGAGAGATCGATCCTGAACAGAAACATAAAGAACCACGCCGCAATTCGTCAGGCCTGCCAACGCAAGCACCCAGTGAACAGATATCCACTTTCCCTCGATAACGATGCCTCATCATTACCGCACATAACCGAACAACATAACCCAAAGCGTTTATAAAACGAACCACCAAACAGGTGGTTGGATCTCTCTAGCAAGGATCGTGCAAACAATCTTCAAAAAAGACGGTGAATAACACACAAATAAATAATGCCGCGTAAATACGCGGCATTATTGGCTTCTTATCGCGCAAAACGCGCAAGAACTCCGTTAAACGGCTTGTTGCAGGATCACCGCATCGGCCTTCTTGGTGTAGGAGGCGATCTCGTTGAAGTTGAGGTAGCGGTAAGTATCTGCCGCTGTGGCATCGAGCGCCTTGGCGTATTGCAGGTACTCTGCCACGGTCGGGATCTTGCCGAGGATGGCGGCAACGGCTGCCAGCTCCGCAGAGGCCAGATAGACGTTGGCACCTTTACCCAGACGGTTCGGGAAGTTACGGGTGGAAGTGGAGACCACCGAGGCTCCTTCCGCGACCCGCGCCTGGTTACCCATGCAGAGGGAACAGCCCGGGATCTCGATGCGGGCACCAACGCGACCAAAGATGCCGTAGTAGCCCTCTTCGGTCAGCTGATCCTTGTCCATCTTGGTGGGCGGCGCGATCCACATGCGGGTAGGCAGCTCGCCCTGATACTTCTCGAGCAGTTTGCCGGCGGCACGGAAGTGGCCGATGTTGGTCATGCAAGAACCGATGAACACCTCGTCGATCTTGTCGCCAGCCACGTCGCTCAGCAGACGGGCATCGTCCGGATCGTTCGGCGCACACAGGATCGGCTCCTTGATGGTGGCCAGATCGATCTCGATGATTTCGGCGTACTCGGCATCCTTGTCCGCTTCCATCAGGGTCGGGTTGGCCAGCCACTCTTCCATCCCCTTGATGCGACGGGTGATGGTGCGCACGTCGCCGTAACCTTCGGAGAGCATCCATTTCAGCATCACGATGTTGGACTTCAGGTACTCGATGATCGGCTCTTTATCCAGCTTGATGGTGCAACCGGCAGCGGAGCGCTCGGCGCTGGCGTCCGCCAGCTCGAATGCTTGCTCTACTTTCAGGGTCGGCAAACCTTCGATCTCGAGGATGCGGCCGGAGAAAATGTTTTTCTTGCCCGCTTTCTCGACGGTCAGCAACCCCTTCTGGATGGCGGCATAGGGGATGGCATGGACCAGATCACGCAGGGTGATGCCCGGTTGCAGTTCGCCCTTGAAGCGCACCAGCACGGACTCCGGCATATCCAGTGGCATCACGCCGGTAGCGGCGGCGAAAGCCACCAGACCGGAGCCCGCCGGGAAGGAGATACCGATGGGGAAACGGGTGTGGGAGTCACCACCGGTACCCACGGTATCCGGCAGCAGCATGCGGTTCAGCCAGGAGTGGATGACGCCGTCACCCGGACGCAAGCTCACACCGCCGCGGTTCATGATGAAGTCCGGCAGGGTGTGGTGGGTCTGTACGTCGATGGGCTTGGGATAGGCGGCAGTGTGGCAGAAGGACTGCATGGTCAGATCGGCGGAGAAGCCGAGACAGGCCAGATCTTTGAGCTCGTCGCGGGTCATCGGGCCCGTGGTGTCCTGAGAGCCGACCGTGGTCATCTTGGGCTCGCAGTAAGTGCCCGGGCGAATGCCCTTCACGCCGCACGCCTTGCCCACCATCTTCTGGGCCAGGGTGAAGCCTTTACCGGTATCGGCCACCGGCTGCGGGCGACGGAATACGGTGGAGAACGGCAGCCCCAGCGCTTCGCGGGCCTTGTCGGTCAGGCCGCGACCGATGATCAGCGGAATACGGCCACCGGCGCGTACTTCGTCGATCAGTACGTCGGTTTTCAATTCAAACTGTGCCAGCACCTGTTCGGTGCCGTGTTTGCAGATCTTGCCGGCATAGGGGTAGATGTCGATCACATCGCCCATTTCCAGCTTGGAGACGTCCACTTCGATGGGCAGAGCGCCGGCATCTTCCATGGTGTTGAAGAAGATCGGGGCAATCTTGCCACCCAGACAGACACCGCCAGCACGCTTGTTCGGCACGAACGGAATGTCGTCGCCCATAAACCAGAGCACCGAGTTGGTGGCGGATTTACGGGAAGAGCCGGTACCGACCACGTCACCCACATAGGCCAGCGGGAAGCCTTTCTCTTTCAGGGCATCGATGGTCTTGATGGGGCCGACGGCGCCATCCTTGTCCGGGGTAATGCCGGGACGGGCGTTTTTCAGCATCGCCAGCGCGTGCAGCGGAATGTCCGGGCGGGACCAGGCGTCCGGTGCCGGCGAAAGGTCGTCGGTGTTGGTTTCGCCGGTTACCTTGAACACGGTGACGGTGATCTTCTCGGCCAGCTCCGGGCGGGAGAGGAACCACTCGGCATCAGCCCAGGACTGCATCACCTGTTTGGCGTGGACATTGCCCGCCTTGGCCTTCTCTTCCACGTCGTGGAAGGAGTCAAACATCAGCAGGGTGTGGGAGAGCCCCTTGGCAGCAAGCGGCGCCAGAGTGGCGTGATCCAGCAGGTCGATCAGCGGTTGAATGTTGTAACCACCCTGCATGGTGCCCAGCAGCTCAACGGCTTCGGCGGCAGTCAGGATGGGAGAGTGGGCTTCGCCCTTGGCAACGGCGGTGAGGAAACCGGCTTTGACATAGGCCGCTTCATCAACACCGGGGGGAATACGGGAGGACAACAGCTCTTTCAGAAAGTCTTCTTCGCCAGCGGGCGGGTTCTTGAGAAGCGTTACCAGGGCGGCGACCTGCTCTGCATCCAGAGGTTTGGCAACCACGCCCTCGGCGGCACGTTCTGCGACGTGTTTACGGTATGTTTCAAGCACGACTAATTCCTCTTTGGTCTTTTTTTGGGGTTCGCCCACGCTCGCGGCGATCGTCCTTGCGGGACACCCCGTAGGGTGCTCCCCACTATATAAGTTTTAACGACTAATTAAAATCCAAACCCTGTTTACTTATTCACCACAAAATCGTAACCAATTAAACAGACTGGTGTTTTTTGAAAATTAATTGAACGCCCTCAACCATAGTTAACAAATTGGCATCATTTCGGCATTATTCGAACGTACTGCCCAATTGCAGATAGAAGACGTCATTGCCCCCCTCCGCCATGCCGTAGCCGAGGAACACAGGGCCGAGGAAGCTCTCCACCCCGACATAAAGCGAACCGGCGGTAAACGAGCTCTCCAGACTGATATCCTCACCCTTGTTCCAGACCCCGCCCTGCTCCAGAGATCCACCCAGATAGAGCGGCATCTTGAGGGCACCAAAGTCATTATCTGCCACCCGATAGATGTAACGCAGGCCACCGAACAGGCTGTAGCGACCGCTCAGCTGGTAGCGTTGGAAACCGGAGAGGCGGAACAGCCCGCCCAGATCCTGAATATGCAGCGGCACCACCTCTTCACTGCCCGAGCCGCCCCCTTCGAGGATCAGGTTGAGGCTGTGCCTGTCCCATGACCAGGGCTTGATCATCGAGAGCTGATAATTCCAGCCTTCACTGCGGCCATCTGCTGACTCGAGTCCATCCACACTGACGTGGGAGTGGCCCAGTTTCATGTCCCATTTCATCCCCTGATAGGGGAAATAGCGGCTATCCAGATTGTCGTGTTCAAAGCGAACATAGGGGCCCCACGCCGTGGCATCCATCTCCAGCCCCTTGAAGTTCTTCACATCAATCGTGCCAAGTTGTCCCTCCAGCCCCATCGACAACCGGCTCCAGGGCTGGCGGTTCCAGCCCACCGCCAGATCGCCGCTGAAGAAGGAGTATTCGGAGTCGAGATAGCTTATCGAAACCGCCTCGGGATCCGGATTGGGGAAAAACAGGCGGCGCAGGGTCTGGTCATAGGCCAGACTCGCCTCACCATAGAAGGTCTGGGAGGGTTCGAGCGGGGTATAGAAGTCGGTCTTGATATGTTTGGCCGTGCCCAGCGACGCCTCGGTCAGCCACTCCGCCCCCCACTCGTTGACGTTGGTGAGGGTATAGGACATGCCGACGTTGTAGTTGGAGGTGTTCTCGAAGTCATCGGTGAAACCGAACTGGAAGTTGAGGTAGCCCGGCCCCCAGTTCTTCTCGCTGGCATCCACCAGCAGCACGTTCTCCCCGTCACGCTCCTCCACCTCGTAGGTGATGCGATCGAACGACTCCAGCGCGTAGAGGCGGCGAATGCCCGCTTCCAGACTCTCATTGGTCTGCACCTTGTCCGGCCGCACTTTCAGCATGGCGCGCACCGTCTCGTCGGAGAGGCGCGACTTGTTGATGATCTCCACCTTGTCGATGAAGTAGGCGGGCTGACCGCTACGCTCGGCACGGCGGCTCAGCTTCTGGTTGCGATAGGCGTTGTACTGCGCCTTGGTGAGCGACAGTTTATCGAGTTGCAGCGACACCTTGTCAGCCGCCGTCTCACCGATCTTGATCCCCTCCGGCATCCGGGCAAAGTCGGCGATCCCCATATCGCCAAACTCGGGGGCGATCAGAATATCCTTCGGTCCCATCAGCGCCTTCTGCTTGTCGGTGCCTACCTGGGTCATGTAGGTGGTGAGCTGGTCAATCATGGCCAACCCTGACTTGAGGGACTCCCGGGTACGCAGCTTGGCACCGATATCCACCGCGATCACCACGTCGGCCCCCATCGCCTTGGCGACATCCACCGGCATGTTGTTGACGCTGCCGCCGTCCGCCAGGATGTGCCCCTCCCACTCCACCGGCTTGAGGGCACCGGGAATGGACATGGAGGCCTGCATCGCCTTGGCCAGGCTGCCGTGATCCAGCACAAAGGGGGTGACCGTCTCCATGTCGGTCGCCATGGCGCGGTAGGGAATGGGGAGATCGTCGAAGCTCTCCTGCACCGGCAGGTTGGAGGTGGCACCCCGCAGCAGGCTGGCCATGGATTGGCCCTGGAAGAAACCGTCCGGCAGCTGGGTGGTGTCACCATTCACCCCTATGTCGGTGCGCAGCTGATACTGCTCGTTCTGCTGCTTTTTGCGCAGCGACAGTTCGTCGCGACCCACCTTGTCCTGATAGCCCTTGTTCCAGTCGATGGCCAGGGTGGTGCGCTCCACCTCCTCGGCACTGAGCCCCATGGCATACATCCCCGCCACATAAGAGCCCATGCTGGTACCGACTATGATGTCGACCGGAATCCGTTTCTGCTCCAGCACCTTGAGGATGCCGATATGGGCAGACCCCTTGGCACCGCCGCCGCTGAGCACCACCGCAATTTTCGGGCGATCCCCCTGTGCCGCCACAGCCAGCAGCGGGCAGGCCGCCAGCATCACCAAAAGCAGACGGGTCCATCCCGCACCTAAGCTGCGCATCATATTTTCCATATTATTCAGAGGGTCAGTCACCAAGGATGGCCTCTACTATAAGGGGCCCGGCAGTTAGCGCAACCGTCAATCCGCATCCCGCCTGTGCAGCATGCCGACGGGGCACGCCGCCGCCCCTGTGAGCGCAAACGTAATCCGCAAATAAAGGGCTGCAAGCCTCATGGGTAGCGCCGCGCTGCCGCTAATATGAGCGTCGTCAATCTCAACCTTTTGAGCACCTTTATGCTGGCAACCCTCACTCTTAAACAGAAAATACTGGCTACGGTCACCCTGGCCGTGGTCGTCTCCTGCCTGCTGGTAGGCTACTTCAGTCAACGCTCGGCCCAGCAACTGATCGAAAACCGGATGTTCGAGCAGGAGCTCCCCAACCTGACCCAGCGGATCAGCAAGGAGATTGAACAGGATCTCCACGGCATCGCCCAGGCTGCCCGCCAACTGGCCACCGACCGCTTCATCCTCGACTGGGTGGATCGGGGCATGCCCAAAGAGCAGGAGCCAATCCTCATCAACCAGCTCAAGGATGTGGCCAACCAGTATGGTCTGGTGACCGCCTCCTTCGCCGATCGCCAGAGTGCCGCCTACTACAACCAGGATGGCTTTCTGCGCAACCTGACCCCCACGCAAGACGCCTGGTTCTATGACTACACCAAGAGCCAGAAGGAGATGACCCTCAGCATCTTCCGCGAGAGCAACGGCGAGGTGAAGCTGTTCGTCAACTTCCAGCAGGTCAACGGGCGCGGGCTGGCGGGCTTTGCCAAATCCCTCGACACCATGGTGACCATGGTCTCCAACTTCCGGCTGGAAGAGAGCGGCATCGTCTTTATGGTCGATGGCAGCGGCAAGGTGAAGCTGCACCCCGAGGCCAACCGCATCGAGCGTGACACGCTTAGCAACATTGCCAGCGGAGATACCGGCAGCCTGCTGGCCAAACGCCCCTTTGCCGTCATCAACGCCGAAGTCAATGGCGAGCCCATGGTACTGGCCAGCAGCTATATCCCGCTGCTCGACTGGTATCTGGTGGCCCAGGTGCCAGAAGCCGAGATCTATGCCGAGCTGGATCAGACCCGCAACGAGATCCTGATGATCTCGCTGGTGATTGCGCTGGCCATGGGGCTGATGGGGATGTTGCTGGCAGGCTCGGTCAGCCGCCCGCTCAACGAGCTGGCCCGCCTGTTCAAGGAGTTGGGCAGCGGCGATGGGGATCTCACCCAACGCCTCAAGGTGGAAGGACGTGACGAGCTGAGTCAGGTCGCCACCGGTTTCAACAACTTCGTCGCCAAGATCCACGGCTCCATCGAGCAGGTGGCGGAGAACTCCCGCCAGCTCGCGGCCACCGCCAACGAGGTGGCCAACAAGGCGCAGCTGACCCAGCACAACTGTACTGCCCAGCGTGACCGCACCGTGCAGGTGGCCACCGCTATTCACGAAATGGGGGCCACGGTGAGCGAGATCGCCGGTAACGCTTCGCTGGCAGCCGAAGTAGCCAGACAGGCCAACGATCAGGCCGATGCGGGTGCGGTAGTGGTGGCGCAGGCGCGCCACGGCATCGTCGACCTCTCCGGCGAGATTGAGCAGGTGGCAGGGGTTATCGAGTCGCTGGCGAGCCAGACCGACTCCATCGGCAGCATCCTCGAAACCATCCGCAGCATCTCGGAGCAGACCAACCTGCTGGCACTGAACGCCGCCATTGAGGCCGCTCGCGCCGGTGAACAGGGTCGCGGTTTCGCCGTGGTGGCAGATGAGGTGCGTAACCTCGCCAACCGCTCCGCCGCCTCGACCGCCGAGATCCAGGGGATGATCAACCGCTTGCAGGAGCAGAGTGCCCGCGCGGTCAGCGCCATGGCTCAGGGGCGCAACCAGAGTCTGGAGGTGGTGAGCCAGGCCGATGAGGCCAACGCCGCCCTCGGCCAGATCACTGCCCACATCACCCAGATCAACGACATGAATATCCAGGTCGCCACCGCCACCGAGGAGCAGTCCAGCGTGGTCGGCGAGATCAACCGCAACGTGGAAGATATCAACCAGCTCACCATGGAGACCGCCGATATCGCCCACCAGCTGACCGAATCGAGCCGCAGCCTGCAGCAGCTCTCTGGTCAGCTGGACAAGCTGGTCGGCAACTTCCGGCTCTAACCAGCACCTTGAACGTAGTCATCAACAACAGAGAGCGCCGTGGCGCTCTCTGTTGTTTTGGTGGCGGCTAATCCGGCATAGCAGTCAGCCCTTGCCATCCCGTTTGCGCTGATACATCAGCTCATCTGCACGGGTGAGCAGCTCGGCCAGGGAGACACAGCCACGCCCGTCATAGCAGACAATCCCGGTGCTGCAGGTCAGCGCATAGCCGCAACCACTGTGCTGATTGTGCTCGGCCAAGATGGCATTAAAACGCTCATAGGCCAGTTGCGCCTGCGCCTCCACCACATTGGGCAGCAGGACGGCGAACTCATCGCCGCCCATGCGGGCAAACACATCGGCGCCACGAAAAGCCTGCTTGAGCAGAGTGGCAAAGGCGATCAGGGCCCGATCCCCTTCTGCATGCCCCCACCGATCGTTGATCCCCTTGAAGCCATTGAGATCCAGATAGAGCAGTGCCAATGGCATCTGCAAGCGACTGGCCAGCGAGAGGCTCTTCTCCGCCAGCATCACGAACCCGCGCCGATTGGAGATCAGGGTCAACTCATCAATGGTGGCCAGCTGCACCGCTTCGAGCTCCCGCACCACCATCGCCGCCAGATCCTTGAGCAACCCCACATCCTCCTCGCTCAATTCCCGCGGCACCGTATCTATGATGCAGAGCGTCCCCAGTTTGCAGCCGTTGGCGATCCGCAATGGCTGTCCGGCATAAAAGCGGATGCCGGGCCCGCCTACCACCAGCGGATTGTCGGCAAAGCGGGGATCCTGCGAAGCATCCGGCACGATAAAGGTCTCATTGCCCATGATGGCGTGGCCACAGAACGAAATGTCCCGGGCGGTCTCGCGGACCTCCAGTCCGATACAGGATTTGAACCACTGGCGATCTTCATCCACCAGACTCACCAGCGCGATGGGGACATTGAACACCCGTCGGGCCATGCGGGTCAGCCGGTCAAACCGCTCCTCAGCCTCGGAATCCAGCAAAGAGAGCCGCCGCAGGGTCTCCAACCGCAATGCCTCATCGGGTGGAATGGGTGCTTCTAGCATCGTGCCTCTCTCATCAGTGCCAAAACCTATCTTTAGCATATTGGGCTTTGTCGAAGTCGGGGCAGCAAGGAGAAAACAAAAAGCCGCTCATTCGAGCGGCTTTTTAGACAAGCGGGGAAGAAAATTACTTTTTCTTCTTGGCCTTGGCGTTCGGCAGGTCGGTGATGGAGCCTTCGAACACTTCGGCAGCCAGACCCACGGACTCGTGCAGAGTCGGGTGAGCGTGGATGGTCAGCGCGATATCTTCAGCGTCAGCACCCATTTCGATGGCCAGACCGATTTCACCCAGCAGTTCACCACCGTTGGTACCCACGATGGCACCACCGATGACGCGGCCGCTCTCCTTGTCGAAGATCAGCTTGGTCATACCGTCGGAACAGTCGGACGCGATGGCGCGACCGGAAGCAGCCCACGGGAAGGTAGCGACTTCGAAGTTCAGGCCCTGTTGCTTGGCTTCCTTCTCGGTCAGACCAACCCATGCCATCTCTGGCTCGGTGTAGGCGATGGACGGGATCACTTTCGGGTCGAAGTAGTGCTTCTTGCCGGCGATAACTTCGGCGGCAACGTGACCTTCGTGAACACCTTTGTGTGCCAGCATCGGCTGGCCAACGATGTCACCGATGGCGTGGATGTGCGCCACGTTGGTACGCAGCTGCTTGTCCACCTCGATGAAACCGCGCTCGGTCACGGCAACGCCAGCTTTCTCGGCATCCAGCATCTTGCCATTCGGCACACGACCTACGGCAACCAGCACGTTGTCGTAACGAACCGGCTCGGCCGGAGCGTGCTTGCCTTCATAGGAGACGTACAGGCCGTCTTCGCGCGCTTCAACTGCGGTGACCTTGGTCTCCAGCATGATGTTGAATTTCTTGGCGACGCGCTTGGTATAGATCTTGACGATGTCTTTGTCGGCAGCCGGAACCAGCTGGTCGGCAAATTCCACCACGTCGATCTCGGAACCCAGAGAGGAGTAAACGGTACCCATCTCCAGACCGATGATGCCGCCACCGATAACCAGCAGTTTGCCGGGAACGGTTTTCAGCTCCAGCGCATCGGTAGAGTCCCATACGCGGGGGTCATCGTGGGGGATGAACGGCAGCTTCACCGGACGGGAACCGGCCGCGATGATGGCGTTGTCGAAGGTCACGGTCGTCTTGCCGTCTTCCCCGGTCACTTCGAGCGTGTTCGGGCCGGTAAATTTACCCAAGCCGTTAACAACCTGAACTTTACGCATCTTGGCCATGCCAGCCAGACCGCCGGTCAGCTGGTTGATAACCTTCTCTTTCCACAGACGGATCTTGTCGATGTCGGTCTGCGGTGCACCGAAGACGATGCCGTGCTCGGCCAGCGCCTTGGCTTCTTCAATCACTTTGGCAACGTGCAGCAGAGCCTTGGAGGGGATGCAGCCCACGTTCAGGCAGACGCCACCCAGGGTGGAGTAACGCTCGACGATAATAGTATCCAGACCCAGATCGGCTGCACGGAAAGCAGCGGAATAACCGGCAGGGCCAGCACCCAGTACTACGACCTGGGTTTTGATTTCTTTACTCATCATGACCTCTTTGTCGTTCTTATATCCCCGGACAGCGCAGTCTTATACCGAAACGGGTGGCTGCAGCCGTGAAAAAAACGGGGCAAGTTTACGATCATGTTAATGAAATGAGAAGTAAAAAGGGCAGGCTCTGGGCCCGCCCTCTCACTTACAGGACCAGTCGACGAATGTCGGACAGCACGCCGTTCATGGTGGTGATGAAGCGAGCCCCATCGGCACCATCGATCACGCGGTGGTCGTAGCTCAGAGCCAGCGGCAGCATCAGGCGCGGCGCGAACTCTTTGCCGTTCCACTTCGGCTTCATCTCGGACTTGGAAACACCGAGGATGGCCACTTCCGGCGCGTTGACGATCGGGGTAAAGCTGGTACCGCCGATGCCACCCAGGCTGGAGATGGTGAAGCAACCGCCCTGCATGTCGGCAGCGGTCAGCTTGCCGGCACGGGCCTTCTTGGAGATCTCGGCCAGATCGCGAGACAGCTCCATGATGCCCTTCTTGTTAACATCGCGCACCACGGGCACAACCAGACCGTTGGGGGTATCCACCGCCACACCGATGTGGATGTACTTCTTCATGATCAGCTTGCTGCCATCTTCGGACAGGGAGCTGCAGAAACGCGGGTGAGCTTCCAGCGCCTTGGCGGCCGCTTTCAGGATGAACACCAGCGGGGTGATCTTCACATCCGACTTCTGCTTCTCGAGCATCGCGTTCTGCTCTTTGCGGAACGCTTCCAGCTCGGTGGTATCGGCTTCGTCGAACTGGGTGACATGAGGGATCATGACCCAGTTGCGGTGCAGGTTCGGACCGGAGATCTTCTGGATGCGGGTCAGATCGACCTCTTCCACATCACCGAACTTGCTGAAATCGACCTTCGGCCACGCCAGCACGCTCATGCCGTTGCCAGTGCCGGTACCGGCAGCCGGAGCGGACTCGGCGCGCTTGATGGCATCCTTCACGTAGGCTTGTACGTCTTCTTTGACGATGCGGCCCTTGCGACCGGAGGCTTTTACCTTGGCCAGGTTGACGCCAAACTCGCGCGCCAGACGGCGTACTGCCGGGGAAGCGTGCACGTAAGCGTCGTTGGCAACGAAATCGGTCGCAGCGGCAGCGGCCTGGGCAACCGGTGCCGGTGCAGTGGCAACGGGGACTGCAGCAACCGAAGCGGCAGCTTGAGCAACCGGCGCGGCGGCAGGCGCAGCGCCAGCCACTTCGAATACCATGATCAGAGAACCGGTGGAGACCTTGTCACCCGCCTTTACCTTGATCTCTTTGACCACACCAGCGAACGGCGCAGGCACTTCCATGGAGGCCTTGTCACCTTCCACGGCGATCAGGGACTGGTCGGCTTCAACCTTGTCACCCACCGCAACCATGATCTCGGTGACTTCCACTTCGTCACCACCGATATCCGGTACGTTGACCTCTTTGGCAGCAGCGGCAACCGGGGCAGCAGCCACGGGCGCGGCAGCTTGAGCCGGAGCAGCAACGGCAGCAGGCGCAGCGCCAGCCACTTCAAAGACCATCACCAGGGAACCGGTAGAGACCTTGGCACCAGCGGCAACCTTGATCTCGACTACGCGGCCTGCGAACGGAGCCGGTACTTCCATGGAGGCCTTGTCACCTTCCACGGCAATGATGGACTGCTCGGCTTCAACCATGTCGCCCACGGCAACCATGATTTCAGTCACGTCCACTTCGTCGTCACCGATGTCCGGTACGTGCACATCTTTGCGCACGGCAGCGGCAGGTGCGGCGGCCGGAGCAGCAGCAACCGGTACAGCCACTTCAGCAGGGGCAGCAGCGCCTTCGGCTTCGAAGATCATGATCTGGGAACCGGTGGCAACCTTGTCGCCCACCTTGATCAGGATCTCTTTGACAATACCGGCAGACGGGGCCGGTACTTCCATGGAGGCCTTGTCGCCTTCTACCGCGATGATGGACTGGTCCAGCTCGACCTTGTCACCCACGGCCACCATGATCTCGGTGACTTCAACTTCATCGGCGCCGATATCCGGCACCATAATCTGTTTGGACATTGTGCTTTATCCTCTTGCGTCGATCCGCGTGGCTGGCTGATGCCGCCACGCACATCTCGCGTTAACCGTTTTAAATCCTGGCAAGGTCGCGCCTCATGACGGCGCGACCCTTGATCCACTTACGCGTACAGCGGGTTGACCTTGTCGGCATCGATGCCGTACTTGGCGATGGCGTCGGCCACAACCTGCTTGTCTACCTCGCCGCGCTTGGCCAGTTCGGTCAGAGCAGCAACCACCACGTAGAACTCGTTCACTTCGAAGTGACGACGCAGGTTGGCACGGCTGTCGGAACGGCCGTAACCGTCGGTACCCAGCACGCGGTAGTTCTCGGTCGGAACGAAGGCGCGAACCTGATCGGCGAAGGACTTCATGTAGTCGGTCGCAGCGATAGTGGCTTCGGAACCCAGTACCTGAGCGATGTACGGTACGCGAGCTTCGGCAGTCGGGTGCAGCATGTTCCAGCGATCCGCGTCCTGACCGTCACGGGCCAGCTCGTTGAAGGAGGTGACGCTGAACACATCGGAACCGATGCCGTACTCGCTGGCCAGGATCTGGGCAGCCTTGCGCACGTGACCCAGGATGGAACCACAACCCAGCAGCTGAACTTTCGCCTTGGCACCGGCGACGGATTCCAGCTTGTAGATACCCTTGCGGATGCCTTCCTCGGCGCCTTCCGGCATGGCCGGCATGGCGTAGTTCTCGTTCAGGGTGGTGATGTAGTAGAACACGTTCTCCGGGTTCTCACCGTACATGCGGCGCAAGCCGTCCTGTACGATCACCGCCACTTCATAGGCGTAGGACGGGTCGTAGGAGATGCAGTTCGGGATGGTGTTCGCCAGGATGTGGCTGTGACCATCTTCGTGCTGCAGACCTTCGCCGTTCAGGGTAGTACGACCGGAGGTTGCACCCAGCAGGAAGCCACGGGCTTGCTGGTCACCGGCTGCCCACGCCATGTCGCCGATCCGCTGGAAGCCGAACATGGAGTAGTAGATGTAGAACGGGATCATCGGGCAATCGTTGGTGCTGTAAGAGGTCGCAGCAGCCAGCCAGGAGGACATGGCGCCCAGCTCGTTGATACCGTCTTGCAGAACCTGACCCTGCTTGTCTTCCTTGTAGTAGGAGACGATGTCGCGGTCTTGCGGGGTGTACTGCTGACCGTGCGGGCTGTAGATACCGATCTGGCGGAACAGACCTTCCATACCGAAGGTACGGGCTTCGTCAGCCAGGATCGGCACGATGCGCTTGCCGATGGACTTGTCTTTCAGCATCACGTTCAGGGAACGCACGAACGCCATGGTGGTGGAGATTTCGCGCGCCTGCTCACCCAGCAGCGGGCCGAAGGCATCCAGTGCCGGAATTTCCAGCTTGGTGGTGCTTTCGCGCAGACGGGTCGGCACATAGCCTTTCAGGGCAGTGCGACGGTCGTGCAGGTATTTGTGCTCGGCAGAACCAGCTTCGATCTTCAAGTAAGGCAGATCGGCCAGCTGCTCGTCGGCCACCGGCAGGTTGAAGCGGTCACGCAGGTGACGCACGGAGTCCAGCTCCATCTTCTTGACCTGGTGAGCGATGTTCTTGCCTTCGGCCGCTTCACCCATGCCGTAACCCTTGATGGTCTTGGCCAGAATAACGGTCGGCTTGCCCTTGGTCTGGGTCGCCTTGTTGAATGCGGCGAACAGTTTGCGAGGATCGTGACCACCGCGGTTCAGGGCGAAGATCTCCTCGTCGGTCATGTCTTTGACCAGCGCGGCAGTTTCCGGATAACGGTTGAAGAAGTGCTCGCGGATGTAGCCACCATCGCGGGACTTCATGGTTTGGTAGTCACCGTCCACGGTCTCGTTCATCAGCTGGATCAGCTTGCCGGAAGTGTCTTTCTTCAGCAGCTCATCCCACTTGCGACCCCAGATCACCTTGGTCACGTCCCAACCGGCGCCAGCGAACAGGCCTTCCAGCTCGTTGATGACCTTGCCGTTACCGACAACCGGACCATCCAGACGCTGCAGGTTGCAGTTAACCACAAACACCAGGTTGTCGAGCTTTTCACGCACGGCAACGGTCAGGGCACCTTTGGCTTCCGGCTCGTCCATCTCGCCGTCACCCAGGAAGGCGTAAACGGTCTGCTCGGAGCAATCCTTGATGCCACGGTCGGTCAGGTACTTCAGGAAGCGAGCCTGATAGATGGCGGCGATGGGGCCCAGACCCATGGATACGGTCGGGAACTGCCAGAAGTCCGGCATCAGTTTCGGGTGCGGATAGGAAGGGATACCCTTGCCGTCCACTTCCTGACGGAAGTTGTCCAGCTGCTCTTCGGTCAGACGACCTTCAGCAAAGGCGCGAGCATAGATGCCCGGGGAGATGTGACCCTGGAAGTAGACCAGATCGCCACCATCCTTCTCGTTGCGAGCACGGAAGAAGTGGTTGAAGCAGACATCATAGATGGTCGCAGAAGAAGCGAAGGAAGACATGTGACCACCCAGGTCCAGGTCTTTCTTGGACGCGCGCAGCACGATCATCATGGCGTTCCAGCGGATGATGGCGCGAATGCGGCGTTCCATCTCCAGGTCACCCGGGTAGTCCGGCTCGTCGCTGGACGGGATGGTGTTGATGTAATCGCGATTTGCCTTGGCAGCCACGTCCACACCGCTTACGCGGGCTTTCTCGGCCAACTGTTCAAGGATGAACTGAGCGCGTTGCGGACCCTCTTCACGCAGCAGGGATTCCAGAGAGGCAAGCCACTCCAGCGTTTCTATCGGGTCCACATCGTTCTTCAGGATATCAGACATGGCTGGTTCCTATGTTGTTGTGATTGCACGGCATTGCACGGCGAAGGGCGCAAGCATTCGACAATAAAGCCTTGTGGGATTAGTTTTCCTGCTGACGGATCCGACGCATGGATCGCTGGATCCGGCTGTCTTCCCTCTGCATATCCAACAAGGTGTCCTCGATAAAGGCCAGATGCTCATGACAAGCTGTTCTGGCCCGCTCCGGAGCCCCCGAAAGAATAGCCTCGATCAGATTCGCGCGATGGCGACGTATCTTGGCTACCACTCCCGGGCGGCGATTCAAAATCTCGTTATTCTGCAGAATGTTCTGTTCGAGCATAGGGCTCATGGCCCGTAGCAGGTGCAGCAGCACCACGTTGTGGGACGCCTCGGCCACCGCCAGATAGAACTGGGTGACGGCTGCCGATTCGGCCACTAGCGAGCCCAGCTGGCCCGCCTCTTCGATGGTGGTTTGCACCTGACGAATGCGCTCGAAATCAGACCCGGTTCCCCGCAAGGCCGCGTAGTAGGCACAGATGCCTTCCAGCGCGTGGCGAAACTCCAGCAGGTCATACTGGGCTTCCGGGTGGGTACTGAGCAGTTCGAACAGAGGATCGGCGATCCCCTTGCTCAGGGCATTCTGCACATAAGTGCCGCCGCCCTGACGGCGATAAAGCAATCCGCGCGCTTCCAGTCGCTGGATGGCTTCGCGCAAGGAGGGGCGCGATACCTGAAACTGGATGGCGAGTTCCCGCTCGGGAGGCAATTTCTGCCCCGGTTGCAGGCTGCCTTCCAGAATCATCTGTTCCAGCTCGGCGACAATGGAGTCGGCCAACTTGGGTTGCGTAATCTTGCGATAGGGCATGAGGCTACTTTGTTAAATTGGTATTACCAATTTTATGGATGGGGCGAAAATTAGCAGAGGCCTTTTGAAAAGTCCACTCAAAAGATGATCTGAGTCAAGAATCGACCCCACCACTTAAGAGGTAAAGCAGGGGAAACATGATTTAGCTCATAGAAAATGGTCTGACCAATATTCTTGACCGCGCTCACAAATAACATTTGCGCAACCAGAGACAAAAATGGCCTGCCAGATAGGCAAGCCATTGATTTTAAAATCCAAACTAAATTTGAATATTTACTTTAGCTGTTTAGTAACTGACGGTAGTAATCCCACTGGAAACTGGCACCGGGATCCGTCTTGCGCCCTGGTGCGATATCGCAATGGCCGACAATTTTTTCGTGGGTAATCGCCGGATAGCGCTCCGAGATAGCTCGGGTGAGCCCCGCCAGCGCCCGGTATTGAGCCTCGGTATAGGGGGTTTCGTCAGTCCCTTCCAGCTCGATGCCAATGGAGAAGTCATTACATGCCTCCCTCCCCTGCCAGCTCGAGACACCCGCATGCCAGGCGCGCGCGCCAAACGGTACATACTGCACCAGCTCGCCATCACGGCGGATCAGGCAGTGTGCCGAAACCCGCAGCTGATGGATACCGGCAAAATAGGGATGAGCCTCAGGGTCGAGTCGTCCCATAAAGAGATCGTCGATAAAGGGGCCGCCGAACTCCCCCGGCGGCAGGCTGATGCCATGCACCACCAGCAGGGAGATATCATCCGGCGAGACCCGTTCATTATGGTGAGGAGAAGGCACCCGGCGCGCCTGCTGGCACCAGCCAGCGGCATCGATAGAGAAACAAGGTTGCGAAGCGAGTTGGGTCATCGGCTACTCGAGTTGGCTGATAAATGGCGAGAAAACGAAGATACCTGATAGGCAACCCGACACCAACTCACTGAATCAAAGGGAAATGGTATGTTAGGCTGAGTCATCTTCCGCTCGATATGGATGGGGTATGCAGCACACGGCACGCTGGATGTGGTTACTGGCCTGGCTCTCTTTGATGGGCCTGCTGACCCTCTATTTTCACTCCCGCAACCAACCAAGCGTCACCGCCAGCGGCGAGCTGTTGTTGCGGGCCGACCAGAGCGGCCACTATCGTCTGGAGGGTGCCATCAACGGCCAGCCGGTGCAACTGCTGCTCGATACCGGCGCCACCCGGATCACCATCCCGCAGCAGGTTGCCGAGCGGCTCGGCCTGACCGCTCACGGCAGCAGCCAGGTCAATACCGCTGCGGGGCAGATCCGGGTCGGCAACGGCACCATCGAAACGCTGGCGATGGGGCCATTGACCTTGTACGATCTGGCCATCTTTATCAATCCGGCGGCAGACGGTGACGAAGTGCTGGTTGGCATGAACGCCCTCGGTCGGCTGGAGCTGGTTCAAAAGGAGCGGCAACTGCTGCTCAGACCCTTGCAGGAATAAGGCATGTTTCAACAGGATGTCAGCCGCGCCGTGCGCGCCGCACTACTCGAAGATCTGGGCGATGCCCTCACCACACTGGACCAACCGGACGCCAGCGCCGATATCACAGCCCAGCTGATCCCGGCGGATCGGATGGCCACTGCCCGGGTCATCACCCGCGAAGCCGGCGTATTCTGCGGCCAGCCCTGGGTCGATGAAGTGTTCGTACAACTCGGCGGCGACGTGAAGGTGGAATGGAAGGTGCAGGATGGGGAAGTGCTCTCCCCCAATCAGGAGCTGTTTCGCCTCCATGGCCCTGCCCGCCTGCTGCTGACCGGCGAGCGCAATGCGCTGAACTTTGTCCAGACCCTCTCCGGCGTCGCCACCCTCACCGCCCGCTATGTGGCAGAGCTGGAGGGCACTGACTGCCGCCTGCTCGACACCCGCAAGACCATCCCGGGGCTGCGCACCGCCCAGAAGTACGCGGTCACCTGTGGCGGCGGCAAAAACCACCGCATCGGGCTCTATGACGCCTATCTCATCAAAGAGAACCACATCCTCGCCTGTGGCGGCATTGCCGAGGCGATTAATGAGGCTCGTCATCTCAATCCGGGCAAACCGGTGGAGGTGGAAGTGGAATCACTGGCAGAACTCGAACAGGCGCTGGCGGCAAAGGCCGATATTGTGATGCTCGACAACTTCGACGTGACCATGATGCAGGAAGCGGTCGCCATCAATCAGGGCCGCGCCAAGCTGGAAGTCTCCGGCAATGTGACGCTGGACACCCTGGCCGAGTTTGCCGCCACCGGTGTCGATTTTATCTCGGTCGGGGCGCTGACCAAGCATGTACGGGCGCTCGATCTCTCCATGCGCTTTATCCAGCAGTGAGATTCACCCCGCAGGCCTGAGCAAATACTCGACCTAAGCGGATAAACAACTTGCAAAAGGCGCCATGGGCGCCTTTTCTTTATGCAAGATCCCTCAGCAAAGGAGTGTAATGACGGACCCGCTTTCACCCGTAACAAAGAGTCATAAGAAGCCACTTATTTTATGACTCGCATCAAGTTTTTGGTAAATGACATGAAAGTAGTTAACAAAGGCAGCAATCTCTGTTGCCACCCCTGACAGCTCGGATAAGATACTGACGTTCGGACGATTTTCTACCGACACTTCCCAGGAACCAAGGATAAAAGGATATTTCAAATGAAGAAACAATCGGGTTTTACCCTTATTGAACTGATGATCGTGGTCGCGATCGTCGCCATTCTGGCCGCGGTGGCGCTGCCGGCGTATCAGACCTACACCCAGAAGGCTCGCTTTACTGAAGTAGTCTCTGCTACAGGCCCTTACAAAACAGCTATCGAAGTTTGTGTTCAAAGCAATGGGTTTACTACATTAGACGGCACCACAAATTGCAACTCTGGAACTCTTGGTGTGCCTGCTGATATTAATACCGCTAATGGTAACGTAGCGTCAGTTGTTGTAACACCAAGCACCAATGTAATAACTGCAACTGGAATCGCTGCATTCAATATTGGCTCTAGTGCAGCTACATACACGCTCACACCCGCAATATCTGCAGGAAAAGTAACTTGGACACGTGGTGGTTCATGCCTTAATGGCGGCCTCTGCTAACGCATGACCTCTAGCCCTAATAGCGGCCTGGCGTTAAGCCTGGCCGCCTCTTCACTGATCAGTGAAGAGGACTCCCAGCGCTATCTGAGCCAGGCCAAGGCCCAGCGCAAACCCTTTGTGACATTTCTGATAGAGAACGAGATCCTCGACAGCAAGGCGCTCGCCGATTTCTGCGAGCTGGAGTATGGGGTACCTCTGCTGGATCTTGCCGCCTTCGATTTGGCCGAGATCCCGCAGAAATACCTCAATCAGAAGCTGATTGAGAAACACCACGTCCTGCCCATCTACACCCAGGGCCACACCCTCTATATCGCCATGTCGGATCCGACCAATGTCTCGGCGTTGGAGGACTTTGGCTTCAGCTTCGGTCTTCATACCGAAGCGCTGCTGGTGGAGGAGAACAAGCTCACCGCCGCCATCGGCAAACTGCTGGAGAGCGAAAATGACGCCCTCGGCATGGAGGATATCGACGAATCCGAAATTTCGGATCTCGAGGTCTCCGACGAGAACAGCAGGCTGGACGAGAGCGTCAATACCGCTGATGACGATGCCCCCATCGTCAAGTACATCAACAAGATCCTGATGGATGCCATCAAGCGCGGCGCCTCCGACCTGCATTTCGAGCCTTACGAGTTCAAGTATCGGGTCCGCTTTCGCATCGACGGCATTCTGCATGAAATCGCTACGCCGCCGGTCAACCTCTCCAACCGCTTCTCCGCCCGCCTCAAGGTCATGGCGCGGCTCGATATTGCCGAGCGGCGGCTGCCACAGGATGGCCGCATCAAGCTGAAGCTGTCGCGCAACAAGTCGATGGATATGCGGGTCAACACCCTGCCCACCATGTGGGGGGAGAAGATCGTTATCCGTCTGCTCGACTCCTCGGCGGCACGCCTTAATATCGAGCAACTCGGCTTTGATGACCGGCAGAAGGCGCAGTACCTGCGCGCCCTCTCCAAGCCACAGGGGATGATCCTGGTGACTGGCCCCACCGGCTCGGGCAAAACGGTCTCGCTCTATACCGGCCTCAATATTCTCAACACCACCGAGGTAAACATCTCCACTGCCGAAGATCCGGTGGAGATCAACTTGCCCGGCGTCAATCAGGTGCAGGTCAATCCCAAGGCGGGGCTCACCTTTGCCAGCGCCCTGCGCTCCTTCTTGCGGCAAGACCCGGATGTGGTGATGGTGGGTGAAATTCGCGATCTCGAAACCGCCGAAATCGCCATCAAGGCGGCCCAGACCGGCCACCTGGTACTTTCCACTCTGCATACCAACTCCGCCGCCGAGACCCTGACCCGGATGATGAACATGGGGGTTCCGGCCTTCAACATCGCCTCCTCGGTGACCCTGATCATGGCCCAGCGGTTGGCCCGTAAACTGTGCGACCACTGCAAGGCGCCGGAAGTGGTGCCGGAAGCTGAACTGCTGGAGCTGGGCTTTACGCCGCAGCAGCTGGCGGCCGGGCTGCGACTGTTCAAACCGGTCGGTTGCAAGGAGTGTTCCGGCGGCTACAAGGGGCGGGTCGGCATCTACGAAATCATGCTGATGTCGGAGAACATCGCCAAATTGATCATGCAGGGCGCAAACTCCCTGCAAATCGCCGCTATCGCGCAGAAAGAGGGGATGCGTACCCTGCGGACCTCAGGACTGGAGAAAGCCCGGCTCGGGGTCACCAGCCTGGCAGAGGTCAACCGGGTTACCACCAATTAAACCTCGCCAAGATGCGAGCAAGATGATTTACCAGCAAACGACCAGATGGTGCCAAGCCGTTTGAGGATATTTATCAGGTCAGATGGTTCAGGGACTCCCTGACCATCCGCCCAATTGCAGGATGCAAAGATGGCAACCCTAACGAAAAAGAACAATACCCCCAAAAAAGTCTTCGCCTACCGCTGGCACGGGGTTAATCGCAAGGGGCAGAAGGTCTCTGGCGAGCTGCAGGCTGACAGCATCAATACCGTCAAGGCGGAGCTGCGCAAGCAGGGGGTCAACGTCACCAAGGTGGCCAAAAAATCCCAAGGGCTCTTCTCCAAGGGTGGCGCCAAGATCAAGCCGATGGATATCGCCATCGTTTCCCGCCAGATCACTACCATGCTCTCCGCCGGCGTACCACTGGTACAGAGTCTGCAGATCATCGCCCGCAGCCACGAGAAAGCTGCCATGCGCGAACTGATGGGGGAGATTGCCGCAGATGTCGAAACCGGCACCCCCATGTCGGAGGCGTTGCGCCGCCACCCCCGCCATTTTGACGATCTCTACTGCGATCTGGTGGAGGCTGGAGAACAATCCGGTGCGCTGGAGACCATCTACGACCGTATCGCCACCTATCGGGAAAAGTCGGAAGCGCTCAAGTCGAAGATCAAGAAGGCAATGTTCTATCCCACCATGGTTATTCTGGTGGCCATCGTGGTGACTTCCATCCTGCTGCTGTTCGTCATCCCCCAGTTCGAGGATATCTTCAAGAGCTTCGGCGCCGAGCTGCCGGTGTTCACCCAGTTTGTCATCGGCATCTCACGCTTTATGCAGAACTGGTGGTATGTCTTCTTTGGCGGAGCTGCACTCGCCATCTTCCTCTATGTACGCGCCTGGCGCGCCTCCCAGAAGGTAAGGGACAATACCGACAAGTTTGTACTTACCATCCCGGTGGTCGGGATGATCCTGCACAAGGCGGCCATGGCTCGCTTTGCCCGTACACTCTCAACCACCTTCTCGGCCGGCATTCCACTGGTCGATGCACTCATCTCGGCGGCCGGCGCTTCAGGCAACTATGTCTATCGCACCGCGGTAATGGCGATCCGCAACGAGGTGGTGGCCGGTATGCAGATCAACGTGGCGATGCGCACCGTCGATCTCTTTCCCGACATGGTGATCCAGATGGTGATGATCGGCGAGGAGTCCGGCGCCATCGATGATATGCTCTCCAAGGTTGCCACCATCTTCGAGCAGGAGGTGGACGACCTGGTCGATGGCCTCACCAGCTTGTTGGAACCCCTCATCATGGTGGTGCTGGGGGTGCTGGTCGGCGGCATGGTCATCGCCATGTACTTGCCCATCTTCAAACTTGGCGACGTGGTGGGCTGATTCATCAGGGCATGGCGCCACAGCCATGCCATTCCCCTCATTTAATAACTGACGGTTGGTTATGACACTTCTTCTCGAGCTGGCTCACGGCTTGCCTTGGCTCTATTTCTCGCTGGTTTTTATCTTTTCCCTGATGATCGGCAGTTTCCTCAACGTGGTGATCCACCGCTTGCCCATCATGCTGGAGCGGGAGTGGCAGGCCGAGTATCGCAGCTACTTTTCCCCCGATGAGGAGGCCACTGCGCCAGAGCGCTACAACCTGATGGTCCCCCGCTCCGCATGCCCTCACTGTGGCCACGCCATCACTGCGCTGGAAAACATCCCGCTGTTGAGCTGGCTCTGGCTCAAAGGGCGTTGCCGCGACTGTCAGGTCCCCATCTCGGCCCGCTATCCGCTGGTAGAGCTGCTGACCGCCCTGCTCTCGGTGGCCGTTGCCATGGTCATAACGCCGGGTTGGGGGACACTGGCTGCCCTGCTGCTGACCTGGGGGCTGGTCTCCCTCACCTTCATCGATCTCGACAAGATGTTGCTGCCCGACCAGCTCACCCTGCCCCTGCTGTGGGGCGGGCTGCTGTTCAATCTGGCAGGTGGCTTCGTCCCCTTGGCTGATGCAGTGATCGGTGCCATGGCGGGCTATCTGGTGCTCTGGAGCCTCTACTGGGCTTTCAAGCTGCTAACTGGCAAGGAGGGGATGGGCTATGGCGACTTCAAGCTGCTGGCGGCGCTGGGCGCCTGGCTCGGTTGGCAGGCGCTGCCCATAATTCTGCTGCTCTCATCTCTGGCCGGTGCCGTGATCGGCATCAGCCTGATCGCCTTGCAAAAACATCATCAGGGCAAGCCCATCCCCTTCGGCCCCTACCTCGCCATCGCGGGCTGGCTCGCCCTGCTATGGGGCGATACCATCACCCGCTGGTATCTCTCTACCCTGCTTTGAGCAAGAGGCCCCCATGTATGTAGTTGCTATCACAGGTGGTATCGGCAGCGGCAAGACCACTATCGCCAATCAGTTTGCCGCGCTGGGTATCGAGGTGGTGGATGCCGATGTGATCGCCCGCGAAGTGGTCGAGCCAGGTACCCCGGCCCTTGCCGCCATCGCCGACCATTTTGGCCCGAATGTGATTGATCCGAGCGGTCAACTCGACCGTCGTGCCCTGCGCGAGCTGGTCTTCAGCGATCCACAGGCCAAGGAGTGGCTCAATGCCCTGCTCCATCCGCTCATTCGCAGCGAAATGCTGCGCCAGTGTGCCGCAGCCAGTTCTCCTTACTGCCTGCTGGTGGTGCCACTGCTGGTGGAGAACAAACTCACCGGCCTCGCCAACAGGGTGCTGGTGATCGATGTGGATGAAGCGACCCAGATTGAGCGCACCTGTCGCCGTGATGGGGTATCGGCCGAGCAAGCCAAGGCCATCATCGCCGCCCAAGCGAGTCGGGTGGAACGCCTCGCGGCGGCGGATGATGTCATCGAAAACCACAATGGCAGCGAAATGGCGATTAAAACGCGGATTTTGGCGCTGCACGAGACATATCTGGCAATTGCCTCTCAACAAGGCCGCCAAGTGTGAGTACACTAGGCCGGTTTATGGCTGGCCAGGATTAGGCATGATTTACGATTTCCCCCTCAATGAAAAAAGCCGGACCTATCTTCGTCTGGAGTCCCTGTTTTCCCAGATCCGCGACAATCTGGAGAGTGAACAATCCTGGGCACATATCGCCTTCTTCAAGGGGCTGTTCGATCTGCAGGAGTTGCTTGAGCGTGGTGACCTGCGCGCCGACCTCATCAAGGATCTGGAGCGTCTCGGCCAGCGTCTGAGCCACTGGGCCAGCCTGCCCGATGTCGATCTGGAGCAGATCAAACTGATGCAGCAAGAGAGCAGCCAGCTCTCCCGCAACCTGCTCAATTCACCACGCCCGGGTGCCCGCCTGAAAGAGGATCGTCTGCTCGGCTCCATTCGCCAGCGTTTCTCCATCCCCGGTGGCCTGTGTGCCTTCGATGTGCCGCAGCTACACCACTGGCTCGGCACCCCGGCCATCACCCGTCACCAGCAGATGCAGGGCTGGCTGAGCGATATCAACCTGCTGATGAATGCCATCACTCTGCTGCTGCGCCTGTGGCGTGAATCAGGCAGCTTCAGTGAGCAGGTTGCCAGCAACGGTTTCTTCCAGGACACCGCCGAGAGCGCCGAGCTGATCCGCATCAAGCTGCCGGGCAATCTGTTCTGCTACCCAACCCTGAGCGGCCACAAGAACCGCTTCGCCCTGCGCTTTCTGCCCACCGCAGAACAGCCGATTGGCGACGTGCCATTCCAGCTCGCCTGCTGCTAAGGAGGGCTTATGGTCACCAAGGTAAAGTGTCCGACCTGTCAGAGCGAAGTGGAGTGGGGCCCACAGAGCCCGTTTCGCCCCTTCTGCAGCAAGCGCTGCCAGCTGATCGATCTCGGCGAATGGGCCGATGAAGAGAAGCGCATCCCGGGGGAGATCAACCCGGATCTGCTGCCGGAGCCGGAAGAGGGCGATCAGTGGCTATAAGCCCCTGGTCACTCACCTCTGCAATATCAAAAAAGGGCCGATTGGCCCTTTTTTGATGCTTGTTGATTGCTACCGGCTCAAGCCTGCAGACCCTGTAGCCGCGCTACAATCGGGCCATTGGCATCGGGGAAGTGGTAGTTGTTCAGCTCGGCCACCGGCACCCACAGGCACTCCTGCCCCTCCTTGCCGAACGGCTCGCCGCTGAAACGGGTCACCTTCCAGATATCCAGCAATACCTGCTTCTCGGGGTAGTCGTGCTGCAGTTCCATGAAGGGGGCACAATCCAATACCCGGATGCCGATCTCTTCCCACAGCTCCCGATCCAGCGCGGTGAGCAGATCCTCACCCGACTCCACCTTGCCACCGGGAAACTCCCAGCGACCCCCCTGATGGCGATCGGAGGAGCGTCGGGCGATGAAGATATCGCCCCGTTCATTCTCGATGACGCCAACCGCCACCCAGATCCGTTTTTTCTGTTCCATCAATTACCTCTGTTCGCTTGTTGCCACCAATAACAAGGCGGGCACTTGGCCCGCCTGTTATGGCATAGCGTCGATCAGGTCAACTGACCGTGGCAGTGCTTGTACTTCTTGCCGGAGCCGCACGGGCAGGGATCGTTGCGACCGACCTTCTGCTCGTCACGTACGAAGGTGGTGTGCCCCTCTTCGCCTGCGGCCTGTTCATCGGCCAGCTGGCTCTCAGCGGCGGCGTGGGTATAGGTGCGGGGAGCGGCTTCCGCCTGCTGGCGCTGCTGCTCTTCCATCGCTTCCACATCGCGCTCCTGAACCTGAACACGACTCAGGATGCTGACCACGTCGCGCTTGAGGGTTTCCAGCATCTGGGTGAACAGATCGAAGGACTCGCGCTTGTACTCCTGCTTGGGGTTCTTCTGGGCGTAACCGCGCAGATGGATGCCCTGACGCAGGTGATCCATGGCCGCCAGATGCTCTTTCCAGAGACCATCCAGAGTTTGCAGCATCACCGCTTTCTCGAAGTTGCGCAGCACCTCTTTGCCAACCAGCTCCTCCTTGTGGGCATAGAGCTTGGTGGCTTCGTCCAGAATGCGCTCGCGCAGCTTCTCTTCGTACAGCTTGTCATCTTCCGCCAACCACTGTTGCAGCGGCAGATCCAGCGCGAAGTCCGCCTTCAGGCGTGCTTCCAGTCCCGGCACATCCCACATCTCTTCCAGAGACTGGGGCGGGATGTACTCGTCGATCACCGCGCCGTAGACATCGTCACGGATAACGTGGATGGTCTCGGAGATGTCGTTGGTATCCAGCAGCTCGTTGCGCTGCTCGTAGACCACCTTGCGCTGGTCGTTGGCAACGTCATCAAACTCCAGCAAGCTCTTGCGGATGTCGAAGTTGCGACCTTCCACCTTGCGCTGGGCATTTTCGATCGCCTTGGTGACCCATGGGTGCTCGATGGCTTCGCCCTCTTCCATGCCCAGCTTCTTCATCATGCCGGTCACGCGATCGGAGGCGAAGATCCGCATCAGGGTATCTTCCATGGAGAGGTAGAAACGGGAGGAACCCGGGTCACCCTGACGACCGGAACGGCCGCGCAGCTGGTTATCGATACGGCGGGACTCGTGACGCTCGGTACCGATAATGTGCAGACCACCGGCGGCCAGCACCGCATCGTGACGCACCTGCCAGGCGGCTTTCAGCTCGGCAATCTGCTCGCTGGTCGGGTTCTCCAGCTTGGCAATCTCTGCCTGCCAGTTGCCGCCCAACACGATGTCGGTACCACGACCGGCCATGTTGGTCGCGATAGTCACCGCACCTGTCTGACCAGCCTGGGCAACGATCTCCGCTTCCATGGCGTGGAACTTGGCGTTCAGCACCTTGTGCGGGATCTTCTCTTTGGTCAGGATGCCGGAGAGCAGCTCGGAGTTCTCGATAGAGACGGTACCAACCAGTACAGGCTGGCCCTTGGCCACGCACTGACGGATATCTTCGATGATGGCGGCATACTTCTCGTTGGCGGTCAGGTAGACCAGATCGCCCATGTCCTTGCGCACCATCGGCTTGTTGGTCGGGATAACCACGGTATCCAGGCCATAAATCTGCTGGAATTCAAAGGCTTCTGTATCTGCAGTACCTGTCATCCCCGCCAGCTTGTTGTAGAGACGGAAGTAGTTCTGGAAGGTGATGGATGCCAGCGTCTGGTTCTCGTTCTGGATCTTCACCCCTTCCTTCGCTTCAACGGCCTGATGCAGACCATCGGACCAGCGACGACCCGGCATGGTACGGCCGGTATGTTCGTCAACGATGACGATTTCGTCTTTCTGGACGATGTAGTCCACGTTGCGCTCGAACAGGGTGTGAGCACGCAGGCCCGCATTGACGTGGTGCAGCAGGCTGATGTTGGAGGCGGAGAACAGGGAGTCGTTCTCGTCCAGCAGCCCCTCTTTCTTGAGCAGCTCTTCCACGAAGATCTGACCGTTTTCGGTCAGCAGCGCCTGACGGTTCTTCTCATCCACCGTGTAGTGACCATCGCCGGTGTATTCTTCGGTGTCTTCCTTATCCTGCTTGACCAGCAGTGGGATCAGCTTGTTGACGCGGATATAGAGCTCGGAGCTGTCTTCGGCTGGGCCGGAGATGATCAGCGGAGTACGAGCTTCATCGATAAGCACCGAGTCCACCTCATCCACCAGCGCGTAGTTGAGCGGACGCTGTACGCGCTGCTCCGGCGAGAACGCCATGTTGTCGCGCAGGTAGTCAAAACCGAATTCGTTGTTGGTACCGTAGGTGATGTCGGCGGCGTAGGCGTCACGCTTCTGGGACGCATCCATACCGGGCACGTTGCAATCGACTGTCATGCCGAGGAAGGCGAACAGCGGGCGGTTTGCCTCAGCGTCACGTTTGGCCAGATAGTCGTTCACCGTCACCACGTGCACACCACGGCCACTCAGGGCGTTCAGGTAAGCTGGCAGAGTCGCAGTAAGAGTCTTACCTTCACCGGTTTTCATTTCCGCGATGCGGTTGGAGTTCAGCACCATGCCGCCGATCAGCTGCACGTCGAAGTGACGCATGCCGAACACCCGCTTGGAGGCTTCACGCACGGTCGCGAACGCTTCCGGCAGCAACTGCTCCAGGGTCTCACCCTGCTCGATACGCTGACGATACTCGGCCGTTTTGGCCTGCAACTCGGCATCGGAGAGAGCCTCGAACTGCGGCTCCATGGCATTGATCTGTTTTACAATTTTGCGCAAAGCCTTGAGCGTTCTGTCGTTCCGGCTGCCGATAATCTTGGTAAGCAGTGTGCTAATCATGGGTACCAACTATTTCTGGTTATAAAAGCGTTCCGTCACTGGAACCTGAAGAAAAAAACCTAACCCCGTCTGGCACTGAGAAAGCGTGCGGGGTTGACCTGACGACCATCTTTCAACACTTCGTAATGCAGATGGACCCCGGTCGCGCGACCGGTGCGTCCCATCAAGGCAATCTTCTGACCCTGATCAACCAGAGTGCCCACCTCGACCAGTAACTTGGAGTTGTGGGCATAGCGGGTGACCAGGCCATTGCCGTGATTAATCTCCACCATATTGCCAAATTCCGGATGACGGCCCGCCCAGCTGACAATACCGGGCCCGGTGGCCAGAATCGGGGTTCCGGGTTTACCACGGAAATCGACCCCTTTGTGCATCTTGGCACGCCCGTTGAACGGATCGACCCGTCCACCAAACCCGGACGAGACCCAAACTCGCTCCTGTTTGACTGGCGTGCCGGAAATAAAACCGGCATCGGTGATATGGTGATTCATGATGAAAGATTCAAGTACCGACAGCTGCTCTTCACGGCTGCTGAGCTGCTGGCTGAGGTGCTTCATCGAGGCTTGCAGCTCGTTGAGGCTCACTTCTAGCTCTTCATCATAAGAAGGGCCGCCCATGGGGGGCAGCTCTTTGAAATTGAACTCGTCGGGATCGAGATCGGCCTGCTCGGTCAATCGTTCACCGAGGGCATTGAGACGGCCAAGCTGACCCTGCATGGTGCCCACCTGAGCAGCCAGCATCGCCAACTGTTCACGGGCTTCGTCACCACTCTGGTCAACGGACTGTTGCTCGGCAACGGCAAGCGCCACTTCCAGCGCCTCCATTTTCTGGTGCCAGCTCTGCCAGAGCCAACCACCACCAAGGGCCAACAGGGAGAAGAGAATACCGCCGACCCAGGCCAGACGTTGTTTGGGCAGGTGCAACTTGCGTCGCTGCTTGCCGTGGAGGATCAGGGTAATGCTCATAGAAATCAGTCTGCTCGGTCAGGTGCGGCCAAGAGCCTGCACGGGAAATAAAACCGGGAGATAATCGGTATTAAAGGATGGAGTAAACAAATGACGGAACGTCGGTGCGGAGAGAGGACCGACGTTCCGTTGCACAGCTATCAGGCCAGAACCAGACCGTTATCGTAGTAAGCGATAGGCGCTTTGTCGCCCTCACCCTCGAAGGTCACCAGTTCCCAAGCCTCCTGCTCGGCCAGCAAGGCACGCAGCAGCTTGTTGTTCAGGGCATGTCCGGTCTTGTAGGCACGGAACTCACCGATGATGCTGCGGTTACACATATAGAGGTCACCGATCGCGTCCAGCATCTTGTGCTTGACGAACTCGTCCTCATAACGCAAACCGTCTTCGTTCAGCACCCGATAGTCGTCCAAAACCACGGCGTTTTCCAGGCTTCCGCCAAGCGCCAGGTTCTGGGAACGCAGGTACTCGATATCACGCATGAACCCGAAGGTACGGGCACGGCTGATCTCTTTCACGAAGGAGGCACCGGAGAAGTCCAGTACGCAACGCTGATTGCGCCCTTCAAAGACCGGATGCTGGAAATCGATCTCGAGATCCATCTTGAAGCCGTTGCGATAAGGGTGGAATTCCGCCCACTTGTCGCCGTCTTCAACCCGGATGCTCTTCTTGATCCGCACAAACTGCTTGGCAGCATTCTGCTCACGGATCCCGACTTCCTGCAGCAGGTAGATAAAGGGATGCGCACTGCCATCCATCACCGGGATCTCGGGCGCGTCAACCTCAACGTAGAGGTTATCGATCCCCATCCCGGCCAGCGCGGCGGAGAGGTGCTCAATGGTAGAGACACGGACACCGGCTTCGTTGACCAGAGCGGTACAGAGCACGGTATCACGCACCTGATCGGCATTGGCTGGCAGCTCCACCACAGGATTCAGGTCGGTACGCAAGTAAACGATCCCTGTGTTCACAGGCGCCGGACGGAACGTCATGGTGACTTTCCGGCCCGAATGCAGGCCGACACCAGTCGCCTGTACACTCGTTTTCAAGGTTCTTTGTCTAATCATGGGTGTACCCTAAACAGCTTAAAATCCGGACCAGATGGTCGTTGGCAGGCCATCTTAGCACATTCCTTGAACAACAAACAAACGAGAGCCATAAGAGGCTTAGTCAGCTTGCTTGCGCAGGAACGCCGGAATATCCAGGTAATCCGGTTCACGACGAGCTTGCGGCTCGGCGTTGACCACCTTGGCCGGGGCTTCGTCCATCACGCGGCCTTGCATCATGTCGCTAACCAGCGGCTGACGCACCGGGCGCTCTTGCACCTGGCTGCTCTTGACTAGCGTGATGTCCGGCTTGCGCTCGGCACCGATACCGGTAGCAACTACGGTCACACGCAGTTCGTCGTGCATTTCCGGATCGATTACGGTACCCACAACTACAGTGGCGTTTTCGGAAGCGAAGGCCTTGACCGCGTTACCCACGGTTTCGAACTCTTCGATGGTCATGTCCATACCGGCGGTGATGTTGACCAGGATGCCACGGGCACCAGCCAGATCCACATCTTCCAGCAGCGGGCTGGAGATGGCTTTCTCGGCCGCTTCTTCGGCACGGTCATCGCCGGAGGCGGAACCGGTACCCATCATGGCAGTACCCATTTCGCGCATTACGGTACGCACGTCCGCGAAGTCGACGTTGATCAAGCCCGGACGGGTGATCAGCTCGGCAATGCCCTGTACCGCGCCAAGCAGTACATCGTTGGCCGCCTTGAAGGCATCCAGCAAGGAGATACCGCGACCCAGCACCTTCAGCAACTTGTCGTTGGGGATGGTGATCAGGGAGTCGACATTCTTGGAGAGCTCTTCGATACCGTGCGCGGCGAAGCCCATCCGCTTCTTCCCTTCGAAGGAGAACGGCTTGGTCACCACAGCAACGGTCAGGATGCCCATCTCGCGTGCCACTTCGGCCACGATCGGCGCAGCACCGGTACCGGTACCACCGCCCATACCGGCAGCGATGAACACCATGTCGGAACCGGTCAGCAGCTCACGCAGCGCTTCGCGATCTTCCATGGCCGCATCACGACCCACTTCCGGATTGGCGCCGGCACCCAGACCCTTGGTGATGCCACCGCCGATCTGCAGGGTAGTGTTGGCGCTGGAGTTACGCAGTGCCTGGGCATCGGTGTTGACGGTAATGAACTCAACACCCTCAATATTTTGACGAACCATGTGCTCGACAGCGTTACCGCCGCCGCCACCTACACCGATCACTTTAATGACGGCTTCGTCAGTGTGGCTATCCATAAATTCAAACATGTTGTCTCTCCGCTTTATTTGCCTGACTCAGCAAAATTCTTAGAACTCGCCACGCAGCCAGTTGCTAACCCGTTTGACCAGGCCACCGACGCTTGCCTTGGCGGCATATTCTTTGTTGCTACCTGTGGCTTGATGGGTGCGGCCATATTGCAGCAACCCGACCGCAGTCGAGTACACCGGTGCCTGCACGTAATCACTCAAACCACGTATGTTCATGGGCTCTCCCACCCGGACCTGGCTCTGGAAGATCTGCTCTGCACACTCCACAATGCCTTCAATCTGGGCAGCGCCGCCGGTCAAGACCACACCGGCTGCCAGCTGATGCTTGACCCCCTGCGCTTTCAACTCGCTTTGTACCCGCACCAGCTCATCATTCACCATGGAGAGCAACTCGGTGTAACGGGGCTCAATCACTTCAGCCAGTGTCTGCCGTTGCAGGCTGCGCGCCGGGCGACCGCCGACACTGGGTACTTCAATATTGTCTTCCTTGCTGACCAGACGACCGAGGGCACAGCCGTAGCGCACCTTGATCGCTTCTGCGTCGAGCGGCGGCGTGCCGAAGGCGTAGGCGATATCGCTGGTCACAGTGCTGCCAGCATACGGGATCACCTTGGTGTGGCGCAGGGCACCGCCGGTAAACAGCGACATATCCATGGTGCCGCCACCGATGTCCACCACGCAGACCCCCAGCTCTTTCTCGTCTTCGGTCAACACCGCATAGCTGGAGGCCAGCGCGGAGAAGATCAGTTGATCGACTCGCAGACCCACTTTCTCGACACACTTCTCGATGTTGCGAGCCATGTCGTTGTGGCAGGTGATCAGGTGAACCTTGGCAGCCATCCGTACACCGGAGAGGCCAACCGGATTCTTGATCCCTTCCTGATAATCGATGGCAAACTCCTGAGGCAGTACATGCAGCACCCGCAACTCGTCGGAGAGGCGAACCGACTTGGCGGTGTGGATCACGTTGTCCACATCCTCCTGGGTCACCTCTTCATCGGAGATGGGCACCATACCGGTCTCGTTGCGGCAGTCGATATGCTTGCCGGACAAACCGAGGTAAACCGAGCTGATCTGGCAATCCGCCATCATCTCGGCCTCTTCCACCGCGCGGCGCAGTGACTTGACCACGGAGTCGAGGTCATTGACCCCGCCCTTCTCCATTCCGCGAGAAGCGTGACTGCCCATACCGATGACGTTCAGTTCACCGTCCGGCAATACTTCCCCGACCAGAACCGCCACCTTGGTTGTGCCGATATCCAGTCCGACAATCAAATTCCTATCTGCGGTGTTGGTCATGCACTTTCTCTTCGCTCTTCTTCCAGCCAACTGCCATTCCGGTGTCGTATCGAAGATCCACGTAGGCGACTTGCGCACGGGGTTCGATAACCGGGAAGGCATCGATAAACCGCTGCAACCGGAGCGCAATGTCATTGCGTCCCAGGAACAGCTTGATATTGCCATCCAGGGTCAGTTCCCAGGCATGGCGGGGGGTCAGATTCACCCCCAGCAACTTGTATCCCTTGGCAGCCAGTTGCGACTCGTACTGCCGACTCTCTTTCAACACCCGGGCGGCCTGATCATCCGGCCCTGACAGCTGCAACAGCGGCGTCTTGACCCGATCCGGGGCACTGAATACCTTGCCCTTGGTGTTGACGAAGCGGTTGCCATTCCAGCGCGCCGCCACATCTTGTTCCGTGAGGTAGATCTTGATCTTGTTCGGCCACTTCTTTCGTACCGAGACCGAGGCCACCCATGGCAAGGCATTGAGCCGTGCCTGCAATTCGTTGACGTCCAATTCGAAGAAGTTGCGCAGCTCGGCGCCATCCAGCACGGCCATCCGCAGCTCTTCGGTTTGCAAATACTGGTGTTGCCCCTGCAGCAACAGCTCGCTCATGGGCAACCGGTTGGCATCTGTCAGCCAACCTTTAACATCCAGCGCCGTCCGGTAGCAGCCCCATATCACCAGCAGGAAAAATGCTACCCCTGCGATGAAGCCACCCTTGGTGCGCCCCTGTGCCCTTGCCTCCACCCGATCGATCCCCGTGTAACGCGCTAAACCGGCCTTTGACAGACCGGTTCGCCATTATATAGGCCCCGGCTTGGCGGTCAAAATACTCATTGGGCCCTCAGGCGCCAGATTTCATGCTATCTATGCTCAATTTCATCTCTCCGAGACGACGGGCCAGTGCCCCGACGTTCCCGGCGCCTTGAGTCAGCACCAAATCCCCCTCGCCGATCAGGTCGGCCAGCACGGCTGGCACGTCATCTGGCGTGGCGACGAAGATGGGTTCCAGGTTGCCACGCGAGCGAATGGAGCGGCACAGTGCCCGTCCATCAGCGCCCGGGATCGGCTCCTCACCGGCAGCATAAACCTCCAGCATCACCAGCACGTCTACCTTGGAGAGCACATCGGCGAAGTCCTCGTAGAGGTCGCGGGTGCGGGTATAACGGTGCGGCTGGAACACCATCACCAGACGCTTCTCGGGCCAACCGGCACGGGCGGCGTTGATGGTGACCTTCACTTCGCTCGGGTGGTGACCGTAATCGTCCACCAGCATCGCCTTGCCGCGACCGGTTTCAAACTCGCCATACTGCTGGAAGCGACGACCGACCCCTTCAAATTTGGCCAGAGCAGAGATGATGGCCTCGTCGCTAACACCGTCCTCTGTCGCGACAGCTATCGCCGCTGCGGCGTTCAATGCGTTGTGAATACCCGGCAAATTGAGGGTCACCAGCAGCTCACCCGCCTCTTTGCGGCGAACACGGAAGCAGCTGTGGTTGGTGGTCTGGACAAAATCCAGCACCTGCACATCTGCATCGTCAGAGAGACCGTAGGTCAAGGTCGGACGGGCAATCTCGGGCAACATGCCACGGATCACCGGATCATCGATGCAGACCACCGCCAGTCCGTAGAAGGGCAGATTGTGCAGAAACTCGATGAAGGTGGCCTTCAGCTTGGAGAAATCACCGCCGTAGGTGTCCATGTGATCCGCTTCGATGTTGGTCACGATAGAGACCATCGGCTGCAGATGCAGGAAAGAGGCGTCGCTCTCGTCCGCCTCGGCAATCAGGTAGCGGCTGCTGCCCAGGCGGGCATTGGTGCCGGCACTGTTGAGCAGGCCACCGATGACGAAGGTCGGATCGCGGTCGGCTTCGGCATAGATGCTCGCCACCAGACTGGTGGTGGTGGTCTTGCCGTGGGTACCGGCGATGGCGATACCGTGACGGAAACGCATCAGCTCGGCCAGCATCTCGGCGCGGCGCACCACCGGGATCCGCAGTTCACGGGCAGCCAGCAGCTCCGGGTTGTCCTGCTTGATGGCGGTAGAGACCACCACCACGCTGGCACCCTCAACGTGTTCGGCACTGTGCCCGACGAAGATGTGCGCGCCCAGTCCGGCCAACCGCTCGGTCACGGCGTTGCGAGCCAGATCAGAACCCGTTACCTGATACCCTTCGTTGGCAAGCACTTCGGCGATCCCGCCCATACCGGCACCACCGATGCCGATAAAGTGGATGCGACGCACGCGGCGCATTTCGGGGATCACAGTGCGCAGTTTTGCCAGTTCAACCTTGGTCATAATCGTCTCTTTAGTCTGCCGCAGGCCATGTGCCGTCAAAGCGCGGCTGCACGGCGGCATCAATACATACAGGTACAAGGCTGCCCGGTGTCACCGCTGCAACCTTGCTCATCAATCTTTACCACACTGCCCGGTTGCGAGCTGTTTGCACTCATCTGCAACCCGCTCGGCCGCATCTGTGATGGCAACGCGACGAGCCGCTTTCGCCATGTTAAACAGGGTCTCCCGGCGACCAGCCAGCCAGGTCAGGCGCGCCGCCAGCGATGCGGTATTCAGCTCGGACTGGGGCAGAAACTCGGCCGCACCGCCGTCGACCAGGGTCAGGGCGTTACGAGTCTGGTGATCATCCACCGCATGGGGCAGCGGCACGAAAATGGCAGCCACACCGGCGGCAGCCACTTCGGAAACAGTCAGTGCACCGGCACGGCAGACCACCAGGTCAGCCCAGGCGTAGGCGCTGGCCATATCCTTGATAAATTCGCTCACCTCGGCATTGATGCCGTGCTGGGCATAGGCAGCAGAGACGGCCTCAGCATTGCCCTTGCCACACTGGTGACGCACTTCAATAGGCACGCCGGATGCTGCCACCGCAGCAGGTACCTGCTCGTTGAGCACCCGCGCTCCCAGACTGCCGCCCACGATCAGCAGATGCAGTGGCTCATCCCCGCTGCGCAGTTGTGGATCCGGCAGAGCGACCACTTCGGGACGCACCGGATTACCGACCACGGCGGTGCGACGGCTCGGCACGAAGGCGCCCGGAAATGCCATCAGCACCCGCCTGGCGATACGAGCCAGCAACTTGTTGGTCATGCCGGCAGCAGCATTCTGCTCATGGAGCAGCAGCGGGATGCCGGAGAACCAGGCCGCCACGCCACCCGGGCCGGAAGCAAAACCGCCCATGCCGAGCACCACATCAGGACGAACGGTCTTGAGCACCTGACGCGCCTGCAGGATCGACTTGACGATGCGATAGGGCGCCACCAGCAGTCGCTTGATGCCGTTGCCACGTACTCCCTGAATATCGATGAAGGAGATGGGATAACCGTGGGCGGGCACCAGCTCCGCCTCCATCCGGTCGGCAGTGCCGAGCCAGTGGACAGTCCAGCCCTGGGCCTTCAGGCGATCGGCCACGGCCAGACCGGGGAACACATGCCCACCGGTACCACCTGCCATCACCAACAGAGTCTTGCTCACTAAACCTCCCGCACGCGCGCCTGGGCTGTCGCCTGACGCAACTCAAAATCGATTCGAATCAACATGCTCACCGCCACCGACATGATGATGAGACTGGAACCACCGTAACTCACCAGCGGCAGGGTCAAGCCCTTGGTCGGCATCATGCCGCTAGCCGCGCCGACGTTAACGAAGGTCTGGAAGCTGAACCAGATGCCGATGCCGATGGCCAGATAACCGTCATAGAGCCGCTCAGCCACCAGCGCGCGATGCCCCAGCTTGAGCGCCTTGACCGCCAGCGCAAAAATCAGGAACAGGGCGCCCAGCACCCCGACGTAACCCAACTCTTCACCGAGGATCGCAAACACGAAGTCAGTGTGCGCTTCCGGCAGGTACTCCATCTTCTGGATAGAGTTGCCAAGCCCTTCGCCAAACCAGCTGCCACGACCAAACGCCATCAGCGACTGGGTCAACTGGTAGCCGCTGCCGAACGGGTCGGCCCAGGGATCCATAAAGGAGGTCACCCGCCGCATCCGGTAGGGCTCGACGATGATCAGCATCACCACCGAGCCGAGACCCGCGCCGATCAGGGTCAAAAACTGTCCCAGTCGGGCTCCGGCCAGAAACAGCATGCCGAACGAGGTAACGAACATCACCACGGTGGAACCCAGGTCAGGCTGCAACAGCAGCAAGACCGCCAGCACCCCGAACACTGCCAGCGGTTTCAGGAAGCCGATCCAGGCTTCGCGCACTTCGCTCTGGCGCCGCACCAGATAACCGGCCAGATAGACAAACAGCGCCAGCTTGCCAAACTCGGCAGGCTGCAGGTTGAAGGGGCCAAGCGGCAACCAGCGCACCGCACCGTTAACGTTGCGGCCCACCAGCAGCACCAGCACCAGCATCAAGATCGCCAGCAGCAGCATGGGGCCGTTGTGCTGTTGCCAGCGCGCCATCGGCACCTGCAACACAAACCAGGAGATACCGAGCGCCATCACCAGAAACAGGGCGTGACGCTTCACAAACATGAAGGGGTCATCTCCCAGCGCAATCCCTTCGGGGATCGACGCCGAGGCCACGATGACCACCCCGACCGCCATCAGGGAGAGCGCCAGCAGTACCAGCTGCCGATCGTAAAGACCGGCAGGACGCGCCGGTAACAACCAGCGCTGGAACAAACCTGCTGCTGCGCGAAGGGCGTTCATAGTGCCAGCACCATTTCGGTGAAGCGATCGCCACGCACCTCGAACGACTTGAACTGATCGAGGCTGGCACAGGCTGGCGCCAGCAGCACCCAGTCACCGGGCTTGGCATCGGAAGCCGCTTTGGCAACTGCAGCGGCCAGGTCGGCCACCCGTTCGGTCTGCTCGCCCAGTGCCAGCAGCACCTCGGCATCCTGACCGAAGCAGTACATGTGATCGATCTGGTTGCCCAACAGCGCCTGGATCGGGCCAAAATCCTGCCCCTTGCCCTGACCACCGGCCAGCAGCAGCAGGCGCCCCTTGACCGACTCGCGCACACCGGCAACGGCAGCCAGCGTGGCACCCACGTTGGTGGCCTTGGAGTCGTTGATCCAGCGCACCCCGTTCACCTCGCGCACGAAGCGGGCGCGATGGGGCAAGCCCTCGAAACGACGCAGCACGGTAAGCTGAGCCGCACGGGGAATACCGACCGCATCGCACAGCGCCATGGCGGCCAGCGCGTTGGCCTGATTGTGGGCACCGACGATCTTCATCTCGTCCACCGCCAGCAGTGGTTCACCGTGCAGGGTCAACCAGTAGCGGCCATCCAGCAGGCAGCGGCCATAGCCATTGCAGTCGAGACCAAAGCTCTGCCACACCTGACCCACATCAGGCAGGGTCTGGGCATCATCACGATTGACCAGAATGTGTTTGGAGTGCTGATGGATCTCCATCTTGGCGGCGCGATAGTCGGCCATGCCCTGATAACGATCCATGTGATCTTCTGAGAGATTCAGCACCACGGAGGCGGCAGCACGCAAACTGTGAGTAGTTTCCAACTGGAAGCTGGAGAGCTCCAGCACGCAGAGATCCATCGGCTGCTTGAGCAGCTCCAGTGCAGGCGTGCCGATATTGCCACCCACGCCGACATTGAGGCCGGCTTCGGCAATCATCTCGCCCACCAGGGTAGTGACGGTGCTCTTGCCGTTCGAGCCGGTGATGGCGATGACCGGGGTCTGGGTCTCGCGCACAAACAGCTCGATGTCACCGACGATCTGCACGCCACACTCGGCAGCCGCTTTCAGTTCGGGGGTCGCCAGCGCGATACCCGGGCTCGCGACGATCATGTGCGCCTGCTTGAGCAGCCCCTCGTCGAGCCCGTGGATCAGCTCCACCTCCGGCGGCAGTTGATCCTTGCCGGGCGGGTTGGCGCGGGTATCCATCACCAGTGGCGTCACGCCACGGCCGAGGAAGTAATCGACACAGGAGAGTCCGGTTTTGCCCAATCCGATGATGATGACCATGGCCTTACCTCACCTTCAGGGTGGCAAGACCCAGCAGCACCAGCACGAGGGTGATAATCCAGAAGCGCACGATGACGCGCGGCTCCGGCCAGCCCTTCTTCTCGTAGTGGTGATGGATCGGCGCCATGCGGAAAATCCGGACGCCGCGCAGCTTGTATGAACCCACCTGCAGGATCACCGAGACAGTCTCCATCACGAAGACGCCGCCCATGATCACCAGCAGGAACTCCTGACGGACCAACACGGCGATGGTACCGAGCGCGCCGCCCAGTGCCAGGGAACCAACGTCCCCCATGAAGACCTGCGCCGGATAGGTGTTGAACCAGAGGAAACCCAGACCCGCCCCGACGATGGCGGTACAGACGATCACCAGCTCGGAGGTATAGGGCACGTAGGGAATGTGCAGGTAGTTGGCAAAGTTGACGTTACCGGTAGCCCAGGCGATCAGGGCAAAGCCCCCCGCCACCATCACGGTCGGCATGATGGCCAGGCCATCGAGACCGTCGGTCAGGTTGACCGCATTGGAGGTACCGACGATGACAAAGTAGGTCAGCACGATAAACATCAGGCCAAGCTGCGGCATCACATCCTTGAGGAAAGGCACCACCAGCTGGGTCTGCCCCTCATGGGTTGCAGTCGCATAGAGGAACACCGCCACCGCCAGCGCTACCGCGGATTGCCAGAAATACTTCCAGCGAGCGATCAGGCCGTCGGTATTCTTGCGCACCACCTTGAGGTAGTCGTCGGCAAAGCCGATGGCGCCATAGGCTCCCAGCACAAACAGCACCAGCCAGACATAGGGGTTGTCGAGGCGGCACCAGAGCAGCACAGACGTGAAAATCGCAGCAATGATCATCAGGCCACCCATGGTCGGGGTGCCCCGCTTGCTGAGGTGGGACTCGGGACCGTCATTGCGGATCACCTGACCAAACTTCAGGATCTGCAGACGGCGGATCAGCCGCGGCCCCATCCAGAGGGCAACCCCCAGTCCGGTGATGATCGACAGGATGGCGCGAAACGTCAGGTAGGAGAAGACGTTGAAGAAGGTGAAGTGCGGGGTGAGCAGTTCGGCCAGCCAGACTAGCATGTGGCTGACTCCTGATGGCCTTTGACCATCTCTACGATATCTTCCATGCGGGAGCCACGGGCCCCCTTGACCAGAATCGAAATTTCCTGATGTGTATTTATCATTTGCGCAAGCACTTCAAACAACGACGCCTTGTTATCGAAATGTCGGCCCGCCGCGGCATCTGCGGTGTGGCGACTATCTTCCCCCACTGTCAGCACGGCATCCAGACCGCACTCGCGGGCATGACGGCCAACCCGGGCGTGTTGCTCGGCAGACTCCTCACCCAGTTCCCGCATATCACCGAACACCAGCACCTTGAAGCCGCCCATGGCGGTCAGGGCATCGATGCCCGCCAGCACGGACTCCACGCTGGCATTGTAGGTATCATCCACCAGAGTCAGACCGCCCCAGCGCTGCACGCAGAAGCGCCCCTTGACCGGCGCCATCTGTTCCAGCCCCGCCTTGACGGAGCCGAGGGATGCGCCGAGGGCCAGACAGCCCGCGGCGGCAGCCAACGCATTGGCCACGTTGTGGCGACCCGGGATCGCCAGAGTCAGGCTCAGCTCACCCTGCGGGGTCACCATCACGAACTCGGCGCAGCCTTGTTCGTTGAGCACAAGGTTGCGCGCGTGGAACAGTTGGCTCTGATCTTCGATGGAGAAGGCGCACTGAATGCCGCGTTCCCGCCACTTCGGCCAGAATTCGTTGTCGGCGTTGACGATGGCCGTGCCGCCCTCGCTCAGCCCCTCAAAAATTTCGCTCTTGGCGTGGAACACACCTTCCAGCGAGCCGAAGCCCTCCAGATGGGCCGCCGCCACGTTGTTGATGATGGCGGCATCGGGTTTGGCCAGCGAGGTAGTCCAGGCGATCTCGCCCGGATGGTTGGCCCCCAGCTCCATCACTGCAAACCGGTGTTGCGGCTCGAGGCGCAGCAGGGTGAGCGGCACGCCCACCTCGTTGTTGAAGTTGCCAGCGGTGGCCAGCACTTCCCCTTCGTTGCGCAGGATGGCGGTTGCCATCTCCTTCACCGTGGTCTTGCCGCAGCTGCCGGTAATGGCCAGCACTTTCGGGTTGATGCGCTCGCGTACCAGCTTGCCGAGTCGGCCCAGTCCTTTCAGACTGTCGGTCACCACCAGCTGGGGGATGGCCAGCGGCAGCTCACGCTCGACCAGCAGGGCAGAGGCCCCTGCCTGAACGGCCTGCTCGCAAAAATCGTGGGCATCGAAGCGCTCGCCGCGCAGGGCAACGAACAGGGCACCCGCGCCCAGAGTACGGGTGTCGGTACTGACGACGCTGATCTCGCCATCGTTACCAATCAGACGGGCATCGAGTACCTGAGCCAGCTCGGCAAGCCTGAGGGTCATCATTTGAATGACTCCAATAATGTGTGCAAGGCGGCCGCAACGGTTTCCCGGTCGCTGTAGTGCCGCTTGTCGGTTCCAATGATCTGATAATCCTCGTGACCCTTACCGGCCACCAGGATGATGTCCTGTTTGCTCGCCTGACCGATGGCCAGCGCAATCGCCTTGACCCGGTCGTGCTCCACCTGCACCGCAGCAGGATCGCGAAGACCCGCCACCATGTCGGCCATGATCCGGGCCGGCTCCTCGGTACGGGGATTGTCGTCGGTCAGGATCACGCGATCCGCATACTGCTCGGCCATGGCGGCCATCATGGGGCGCTTGCCGCGATCGCGGTCGCCACCACAACCAACCAGACACCAGAGCTGCCCTGTGCAGTGCACCCGCAGGGCCTGCAATGCCTTCTCCAGAGCGTCCGGGGTGTGGGCGTAATCGACCACCGCCAGCGGCGTATCACCACCGCCAAAGCACTCCATGCGACCGGTTACCGGCTGCAACTGAGGCGCTGTTGCCAGGAGCTCGTGGAAGTCGTAACCGAGCACCAGCATCACGCCCATCGCGGCCAGCACATTGCTGACGTTGAAGCGCCCGAGCAAGGGGGCGGATAATACACCATTCCCCCAGCTGGAGTTAATCTGCGCGCGAAAACCTTGCTGGTGAAAATCGAGCTGCTGCGCCGTTAATTGACGGCCAGAATGGTGTTCAATCGGGCCATTAACGCTGAACGCCACCGCTGCCGGGTATTTTCCGAGCCACTTGGCACCCAACTCGTCATCGCGGTTGATCACCGCATTCGACTCATCGACCAGCTGCAGCAACTGCTCTTTGGCCGCACCATAGGCTTCCATGGTGCCGTGATAATCGAGGTGATCCCGGCTCAGGTTGGTGAAAACGGCAGCGGCAAAAGGCAGTGCGGCAACACGATGCTGCACCAGACCATGGCTGGAGACCTCCATCGCCACCAGATCCGCCTCCTGCGCTTGCAGCGCAGCCAGATTGGCTTGCACCTGCACGGCGCTGCCGGTGGTATTTTCCGCTTCGATCAAATTGCCAAACAGGCCGTTGCCGATGGTCCCCATCACACCCGCCTTGCCACCCAGCAGGGTGCGCCAGTTGGCGACCAGCAGTGCCGTAGTGCTCTTGCCGTTGGTGCCGGTGACCCCGACCAGATCCAATTTTTGGGCTGGCTGATCGTAGAAATAACCCGCAAGAGCAGAGAGGTGAGCGGGCAGATCACGCATCCCGATACAGGGAACCGGAGTCGATGGTGGGATAAATTCACCATCCTCCTCAAACACAACAGCGGTCGCTCCCTGAGCCACCGCCTGCTCGATAAACCGTCTGCCATCCACCTGATGACCGCGAATGGCCACGAAGAGCGAGCCGGAGCCAACCCGCCGACTATCCAGCTGGATATCGGTCAGGGTGAGCGCCGGCGCCTGGATACCGAAGGGGCGCAGTAATGCATCAAGTGCGCGGGACAAGAGAAGCCTCCGTACGGGCAAGTTTGGTGGGCACCGCTGGCGGCACCGCATCGGGACGAATATTGAAGAGCTGCAGCACCCCGCCCATGGCCTCTGCAAACGGTGGGGTCGCCACGGCGCCGCCATAATAGGCGCTGCCTTTTGGCTCGTTGATCACCACCACCATGACGAAACGGGGATCACTGGCGGGTGCGAAACCGGCAAACCAGGCCATGTAATCCTTGCCATAGCCACCGGCGACGGCGACCTTGGCGGTACCACTCTTGCCACCGACCCGATAGCCCGGGATCTTGGCTTTTGGAATGGCGTTGTCGACCACATACTCCAGCGCCTGCAACATGGCTGCGGCGTTGTTGTGATCGATAACCTGCTCACCCTTGGGCGGCGTAGTCACCTTGACGATGGAGAGCGGCACCCGTTTGCCCTTGTTGGCCAGGGTGGCGTAGGCGGAAGCCAGCTGCAGCGGGGTGACTCGCAGACCATAACCGAACGAGAGGGTTGCCCGCTCGATATCGGACCAGCGACGACGCTGGGGCAACATGCCGCTGCTCTCGCCCATCAGCCCGCTGCCGGTGTCCATACCGAAACCGAACATGCTGAGGGTATTGATCATCTCCTGCGCCGGCATCCGCAGCGCGATGCGCGACATACCGATGTTGGAGGAGTAACGCAGGATATCGTAGAGGTTGGTCGCCTTGTGGATACTGACGTCCTTGATCTGCTTGGCACCGATAAAGAGCGGCCCACCGGGAATGAAATCTTTCCAGCTGGTGACCCCTGCCTGCAAGGCACTGAGCAAAATCAATGGCTTGACGGTCGAACCCGGCTCGTAGGTATCGGTCACCACCCGGTTACGTACCCGGAAGCTTTGATACTGGCCGCGGTTGTTCGGGTTATAGGAGGGGGTGTTGACCATGGCGAGCACTTCACCGGTCTTGATATCCAGCATCACCATGGAGCCGGAGGTCGCCTTGTTCTCGTCGGTTGCCCGCTTGAGGGCACGGTAGGCCAGAGCCTGCACTCGCTGATCGATACTGAGCTGCAGATCGTTGGCGTTCTTGCCCTCTTTAACGATGCCAAGCCGTTCGATGACGCGGCCCTGACGATCCTTGCGCACCCGCATTTCGCCGGGTGTCGCCGTCAGCCACTCGTTGTAGCTGCGCTCGATCCCTTCAATACCGCTGCCATCGATGTTGGTCACCCCCACCAGATGGGCGCTGATCTCGCCGGTCGGATAGAAGCGGCGTGCTTCTGGGCGCAGGTAGACGCCACCCAGCTTGAGCCCCTTGATATATTCTGCTACCGCAGGAGTAACCTGACGCTGCAGATAGACGAAGCGCTTGCTGGGGTTGGCGATGCGGTGTTTGAGGGTATTGATGTCGAGCTTGAGCACGGCGGAGAGCGCCAGCCAGGCGCGCTCATTATTGATGGCCCCGGATTCATGCACCGTCTTAGGATCGGCCCAGACCGCCTCGACCGGCACAGAAACCGCCAGCTGCTCGCCGTTACGATCGGTGATCATACCGCGCACCGCCTGGGTAGAGGTGGTACGCAGGGAGCGCATGTCACCCTCCTGACGCAGACGATCCGGATTGATCACCTGGATCCAGGCCAGACGCAGGATCAGACCCACAAACGCGATGCCGATAAACACCGCAAGCGTGCGAAAGCGCCACGGATAGATCGATGGCGCTTTGACATTCGCTTTGGCAGCTTTGGCTGTAGCCTTGCGTTTCATGGTTGGGTAATTACCTTCTCGGTGGTCACCAGCGGACGACCCATCTGCAACTTGTCCATCGCCAGACTCGCCACCCGGGAGTGTTCAGCCAAGGTGCCCTGTTCCAGCAACAGGTGGCGCCATTCGATATTGAGGCGATCCTCTTCCGCCATCAGATCGTTCTGCTTGGCCGTCAGACCACGAGTCATGTTGGTCACCAGGATCACGGCAAACGCGGTCACCAGCACGGCGACCGACAGAAAAATCTGCAGCTTGTGCCGCCAGAGATCGGCAACGATCTCCTTGGCCAGATGAACACGCACTTCGCTCATCGCTTACTCCGCCAGCCGTTCGGCAACCCGCAGCACCGAGCTGCGTGACCGGCTGTTTTCAGATACTTCATGATCAGAAGGCTTGAGTGCCTTGCCGACCGACTTCAATTTGCGACCGCCTGCCAGCTGGGCCTCGGTCAACGGAATGCCGTAAGGCACTTGCGGCCCCTTCTCGTGCTTGCGGATGAAATGCTTTACCAATCGGTCTTCCAGCGAATGGAAACTGATCACTGACAGGCGGCCGTGTGGTGCCAGTACCTCCAGCGCACCGTTGAGCGCAGTTTCGATCTCGTCCAGCTCGCTGTTGATATAGATGCGAATGGCCTGGAAACTGCGGGTTGCCGCATGCTTGCCCTTCTCCTTGCTCGGATTGACCCGGGCAATCATCTCCGCCAGTTGGCGGGTACGCACATAAGGCTCGGTCACTCGGTCGTGCACGATGGCACGGGCGATCTTCTTGGCAAAACGCTCCTCACCGAAGGTCTTCAGCACCCAGGCGATGTCATCCACATCGGCCTTGGCCAGCCACTCGGCTGCGCTCTGGCCGGAGGTGGGGTCCATCCGCATATCGAGCGGACCATCTTTCATAAAGCTGAAGCCGCGCTCGGCATCATCCAGCTGGGGTGAAGAGACCCCCAGATCCAGCAGGAAGCCATCCACCTTGCCCAGCAAACCGCGCTCATCCAGATAGGAGGCGATGCCGGAGAAGGGGCCGTGCACGATTTCGAAACGGGGATCCTGGATCTTGGCCGCTTCGGCGATCGCCTGGGGATCGCGGTCGATGGCGATCAGGCGGCCATTGGGGCCAAGGTGCTGCAGGATCAGACGAGAATGACCACCACGGCCAAAAGTACCGTCGACGTAGACACCGTCCGGCTTGATGGCCAGACCTTCAACGGCTTCGTGCAGCAGCACTGTGATGTGTTCAGCGGCTTGGGTCATTTATAAAGAGAAATCCTGTAGTCGTGGTGAGCTTGCCCAATCGTCCCCGGGCAGACCCAAGATGTCGTCATTGACCTGTTGTTGCCAGCGGGCTTCATCCCACAGCTCAAACTTGTTGAGCTGGCCCACCAGCATGATTTTCTTGTCCAGCCCCGCATGGTTGCGCAGTGGCTGACTGAGCAGCAGACGGCCATTGCCATCCAGCTCGCATTCAGTTGCATGTCCCAGCAGCAGGCGCTGCAAACGGCGCTCTTGCGGATTCATGCTGGAGAGAGTCTTGAGCTTGCGCTCGACCTCTTCCCATTCATTCAGGGGATAAAGCAGCAGACAGGGATGGGCAATATCGATGGTGCAGACCAGCTGGCCGTCGCTTTCATCGCGCAGCCAATCACGGAATTTGGTCGGAATTGCCAGCCGCCCTTTACTGTCCAGGCTGATGGCATGAGCGCCACGCAACAAATTGCAGTCCCTGAAGGTGAGTGAGCAGGCAGATTGCCCCTCTAAAAACCACTTTGATCCACTTTTCCCCACCTTGAAGTTTAAGGACGTGCAGGGGGCTTTTCAAGCAAGGAGATGGGACAGAGGGAACATATTGACGCAGCAATTGCATACCGCGGATTGAGTGGGTTGATTTTCCACAAGTTATTTGGCGTTAAACTCTGGTGATTAATTGAAATAAGTGAATGAACTGAGAACATACACAATATGTGGGTGCGAACAACCATCCTCGGTTCTATCACCATCTATCGCTGCCATCGTGCCAAATACAAAACTATTCGATTGATTTAAAACATATAATTTCATTCAAAATGACAAGGTCGAAAATATCCTGCCAACGAAGCCATATTTTCTCATGCATAAAAAAAGAGCCCCGCGATAAATCGCGGGGCTCTTCGGAATGAGGTCGGAGTCGGCCTGTAAGCCGGGTTCTGTACCGGGTTGCCCCGGGTAGCAATCATTCCTCTAGGCCAGCAATCGCTCGCTGGCTCAAGCAACCTACCCGCCCCCAACGCGGGCCGCGCCAATAGGGGCCTATTTGGTCTTGCTTCGGGTGGAGTTTACCGTGCCACGAACTGTTGCCAGTCGCGCGGTGCGCTCTTACCGCACCCTTTCACCCTTACCTGATCCCTTGCGGGCCATCGGCGGTCTGCTCTCTGTTGCACTGGTCGTAGGCTCACGCCCCCCAGGCGTTACCTGGCACCCTGCCCTGTGAAGCCCGGACTTTCCTCCCCTCCGCCCGTCTGTCCCGAGGGACACAACGACGAAGCAGCGATTGCCCAGCCAACTCCGAGGCGCGGATTATAGCCTTGCGATACGCACGGGGTAAACCGGCAATTCCCGTTTACAGCCATTTATCGCGCTTTGGTCCCCGTTTACAGGCTGACTGATTGTCGATACAAGGGATTACTCAGGTCAAAAAATAGTCTGACGACCTATTAACCGACTCAATAGTGCTCGAGACCGTATTTATAGAGGGCATTCTTCTTCACGCCATGGATCTCGGCGGTCAGGGCAGCCGCTTTTTTCAGTGGCAGTTCGGTAACCAGCAGACCCAGAGTACGGATCGCCTCGGCTGGCAGATCCTCTTCATCTTTGGAGGCGCCAGCCACGACCAGCACGATCTCGCCGCGGCAGCGGTTGTCATCTTCACCAAGCCAGGCCAGCATCTCGGAGGCTGGCAGACCATGGATCGACTCGAAGGTCTTGGTCAGCTCGCGGCACACCACCACCTGACGCTCGCCGAGAATGCGAGCAATCGCTTCCACTGTATCCTGCACACGGCGTGGGGATTCGTAGAACACCAGCGAGCGGGTGTCTTCAATAACGGCTTGCAGGCGATCGTCACGTCCCTTGCTCTTGGCGGGCAGGAAGCCCTCAAAGGCAAATCGATCGGTGGGCAGACCGGCCGCGCTTAACGCCGTGATGGCGGCACAGGGGCCAGGCAGCGGCACCACCTTGACCCCGGCTTCACGACAGCGGGTGACCAAGTGATAACCGGGGTCGCTGATGAGCGGGGTGCCGGCATCGGAGACCAGCGCGACACTCTTGCCCTCTTTGATCCGGCCGATCAGTACATCGGCTTTCTGCTGCTCGTTGTGATCGTGCAGGGCGAAGGTCGGCACCGAGATTTGGTAGTGGCTGAGCAGGATACCGGTATGACGGGTATCTTCGGCGGCCACCAGATCGACACTGCGTAAAATGTCCAATGCACGCTGGGTGATGTCCGCCAGATTGCCGATCGGAGTGGGGACTATATACAGGGTTGGGATGTCACTCATGGGATCTCCGAGTGCCCCGACAATTGTGTCGCCATATTGGCCCGTTTACACTATGGGGAACTTCAACACTGGTCGGGGAATGAACTTGAACCGGGTTACAAAGCAGCTAAGTGTATCACGACTCTTCGGCATCATACTCGCGGCAGTACTGCTCGCCGCCTGTGCGTCGGAGCCCAATCAACCGTCAGGGCAGTCAGGCATGCCCTCTGCGTTCTCCAATCTGACCAAGAATGCCCAGTGGTATCTTGAGCAGGTGGACCCCGCCAAGCCGGCCGAGGCCTTTACCTGGCAGATGCTGGCGGCACGCAGCTATCTGGCGCTGGGCCAGGCCAAACCGGCCTCGGCACTGTTCCAGCAATTGCAGAAGCAGGCCAAGGACCCCGCCCAGAAGGCACAGTTGCAACTGTTGCAAGCCCATCTGTTGCTGGCGCAAGGCCACGCCAATCAGGCGCTGATCCTGCTGGAAGGCAAACCCGAGGTGGTGCTGGATGCCGATACCCAAAAGGATTGGTATCGCCAGCGCGTCGTACTACAGCTCGACATCAACAACAAGTTTGGCGCAGCCAAGTCGTTGATTGCACTGGAGCCCTACCTCAATCAGAGCGAGCAGGCCACCAACCATCAGCAAATCTGGTCGTTGCTCAAAAGCATGACCCCCTCCACCCTGCAGGCACTGGAAGAAGCACCAGCCCCTGATGTGACCACCGGCTGGTTGCGACTGGCGGCACTGGTCAACGAGTTTGGCGCCCAGCCAAACCTGCTGGCCCGTCAGCTGGCAGGCTGGAAGCGCGACTTCCCCAACCATCCGGCTCAGAAGGATATGCCGGCAGGATTGGGCGATCTCGCCGCAACTGCCAGCACCTCGGTGCAACAGATCGCTGTGCTGCTGCCCCTCTCCGGCAATCTGGAGCCGCAGGGCGCCGCCATCCGTAATGGTATGCTGATGTCTTATAAGGAAAATCAGGGGCAATTCACCCTGAACTTCTACGACACCCAGAGCAAGTCAACCGGCGACCTTTATAAGCAGGCGATTCAGGAAGGGGCTGACATGATCATCGGCCCGCTGCTGAAAGACCGGGTCGAGGAGCTGCTCAAGGCCAATCCGACCGTGCCGGTACTGGCGCTCAACGAGCTGGACAAGCCGGTCGTCAACGACACCACCTACTACTTCTCCCTCTCTGCCGCCGCAGATGCCGCGCAGGCAGCCCAGTACCTCTACACCCAGGGCTACCGCAAACCGCTGCTGATCGCCGCTCAGGGGCGGATCGGTTACAGCAGTATCAAGGCGTTCGAGCAGAGCTGGGCCACCCTGAGCCAGGATAAGCCGGTCGTTGCCACCTTCGGTGCCCGCAACGAAGTGCAGGGGATGGTCAAGAATGCCCTGAGCGGCCGCTCTACCGCCCGTGCTGGCGAGGTAGTGCAACTCTCTGATGCCGCACCGCGCAGCATCGATGCCGTTTATGTAGTGGCCAACAGCCTGGAAACCCGGATGATCAAGCCCTACGTGGATGTCTCGGTCAATCCGATGGGAAGCCTGCCCATCTACACCAGCTCCCGCGGCTACGACAGCGCAGCCACCGAGGTCGCCTCCGAGCTCAATGGCATGCACATCGCCGATATGCCGCTGCTGCTGGGCGGCTACGAGAAACAGCGCGAGCAGATCGCCCTGCTCTGGCCGCAGACCCAGGGTGACCTGTTGCGCCTGTTTGCCATGGGCTACGATGCCGTCAGTCTGGCAGAGAACCTGCAGCAGATGCGCAAGGTGGGTGGCATGCAGCAGGCTGGCATGAGCGGTCAGCTGAGCGTGGATGCCCAGGGTAATATCGTGCGGATGCTGAGCTGGGGTACTTACCAGAACGGCAAACTGGTCGACGAGAACGCCGTTCAGCAACTGGAGGAGCCCTCCAATGAAGGAACTATGGAAACGGATGCGCCAGCAGTTGCCGAGCCTGTTCCCCTCACCAACGAGCAAGGGACAGCACTTTGAACAAGTCGCTGAACGCTGGTTGCAGGCTAGGGGCCTGCAACCGGTAGCTCGCAACTACCGCTGTCGTGGCGGTGAAATAGATCTCATCATGCACCAGGGCCAGACCCTGGTGTTTGTTGAGGTGCGCTACCGGGCCACCGGCAGCCATGGCGGGGCCGCCAGCTCGGTCACCCGCAGCAAACAGCACAAGATCATGCTGGCAGCGCGCCACTATTTGAAGCAACATGCCATCAACGAGGCCAATCAGGCCTGCCGATTCGATGTGATTGCGTTCGAGGGCGACCAGCCAGCCTGGATCCAGAACGCATTTTAAGAGGACCCTATGACTGACCGCATCAAAGAGAACTACACCGAAAGCATCCAGACCAAGATAGCCGCCGCCGAGGCGCTGCCGGATGCCATCCATACTGCAGCCCAGATGATCACCATCTGCCTGCTCAATGGCCACAAGGTGCTGGCATGCGGTAACGGTCCTTCTGCCGCACTGGCGCAGCTGTTTATCTCCGAGCTGGTCAACTGCTACGAGACCCAGCGCCCCTCCCTGCCCGGCATGGCCCTGACCCCGGACATGGCAACCATCAGCGCCATCGCCACCGACCACGGTTTTGAAGAGGTCTACGCCAAGCAGATCCGCGCGCTGGGCCAGCCTGGCGACATTCTGGTGGTCATCACCACCTCCGGCCACAGCCGCAGCCTGATCAAGGCCGCCGAGGCTGCCCTCTCCCGCGACATGACCATAGTGGTGCTGAGCGGGGGTGACGGTGGCGAAATGGCAGGTCTGCTCGGCCCGAACGATGTGGAGATCCGTGTTCCCTCCGCCCGTCGCCCTCGCATTCTGGAAGTGAACCTGTTGACCCTGCACTGCCTGTGTGATCTCATCGACCAGACTCTTTTCCCGCAACAGGAAGATTGAAACCATGAAAAAGCACACTATCCTGCTCGGTCTGCTGGTTAGCACCCTGCTGCTGCAAGGCTGCGCAGCCCTGGTTGTTGGCGGCGCCGCAGGGACTGCCAAGGCCTCTGGCGATCGCCGAACCCTAGGCGCACAATGGGATGACCAGACCATCGAGTTGAAAGCGGCCAATCTGCTGGCCGACAACAAGCCGCTCAGCGCAGCCAGCAAGATCAGCGTCTACAGCAACAATGGCCGCGTCCTGCTGGTCGGCCAGACACCTTCTGACGTTTACAAGATTGAGGCGGGCAAAATTGTCAGTCGCATCGAAGGGGTTCGCCACGTCTACAACGAATTGCGCATCGGCCAACCAGCCAGTTTCACCACTCGCAGCAATGACTCCTGGATCACCTCCAAGGTGAAAGCCGACATGTTCGGCACCAAGAACTTCGACAGCACCAAGGTCAAGGTGGTCACCGAAAACAGCGAGGTGTTCCTGATTGGTCTGGTGACTCGCCAGGAGGGAGAGCAGGCAGTCAACATCGCCCGCCATGTCACCGGCGTGAAGCGCGTGATCAAGGCCTTCGAGTTCGCCCAGAACTAAGCCCGACCGCACATAAAAAAACGCAGCCAATCGGCTGCGTTTTTTATTTGATCACCTTCAGGGTCGGACGACCGCTTGGACGCGGCGGTTCCGGCTCAGGCTCCACCGGCGCTTCAGCCTGCTCAAGCCAGATATCGTAACCCGGCTCAGGCGGGAACATGGTGCCCACGCCGTTCTCCCGGGCATGAATAGCCAGTACGGCTGCCATCGGGATGTAAACCTGCTGGGAGACCCCGCCAAAGCGAGCACTGAAGCTGATAGCCTCGTTATCCATGTGAAATTGCATCACGGCTCGGGGCGCGATATTCAGCACAATTTGCCCGTCCTGAGCAAACTGCATCGGCACCATCACATGGGGAATGTTGACGTTGACCACCAGATGAGGGGTCAGATCGTTGTCCAGCAACCAGTCAAAGAACGCCCGTAACAAGTACGGGCGGCTCGGTGTCATTGTCGGTTCCATGCTCATACGCCAGCACGGATCTCGCGTTCGGCTTCGGTCAGGGAAGCCTGGAAGGACTCACGCTCGAACAGACGAACCATGTAGGCCTTCAGCTCTTTGGCGCCACGACCGGTCAGGTCGATGCCAAGGCTCGGCAGACGCCACAGCAGCGGTGCCATGTAGCAATCCACCAGACCGAACTCTTCGCTCATGAAATAGGGCATTTCACCGAAGATCGGCGCGATGGCCAGCAGGTTGTCACGCAGTTCGTTGCGTGCCGCTTCAGCATCGGTACCGGCCATGATCTTGTCGGCCAGTGAGTACCAGTCCAGCTCGATGCGGTGCATCATCAGACGGCTGTTACCACGGGCAACCGGGTAAACAGGCATCAGGGGCGGATGCGGGAAGCGCTCGTCCAGATACTCCATGATGATGCGCGAGGTGTAGAGTGCCAGCTCACGATCAACCAGGGTCGGTACAGAGTTGTACGGGTTCAGCTCGGCCAGCTCATCCGGCAGATTGGCTGGATCAACCTGGCAGATATCCACGCTAACACCCTTCTCCGCCAGGACAATACGCACCTGATGGCTGAACATATCGTTGGCACCGGAAAACAGCGTCATTACCGAACGCTTATTGGCAGCTACAGCCATTGAACCCTCCCGTCATTAAAAAGCAGAAACGGCAATGAAGCATCTTGGTCTTCATTGCCGTGCATTATATTACCCGTATCTGGTCGCTTAGTGAACGTCGCGCCAGAATTCCTTCTTCAACAGCACAGTGAAGATGAAGAAGATCACGATGAAACCAAGCACCCAGAAGCCCATACGTTCACGCTCCTGTTGTACCGGTTCAGCCGAGTAGACCAAGAAGTTTACCAGATCCAGTACCGTCTGATCATACTCTTCGTCATCCATTTCACCATTACCGTCAGATTTGATGCTGACAACATGCTGGGTTTCCACTCCGTCGACCGTGTGAGTAGCGAACTCGGCACGGGGGGTTCCCTGCAACGGTTCCAGCACATGGGGCATGCCCACGGACGGGAACACGGCGTTGTTCACCCCAAACGGACGGGTCTCATCCACGTAGAAGGAACGCAGATAGGTGTAGATCCAGTCTGCACCGCGCACCCGGGCAACCAGCGTCAGATCGGGGGGCGGCGCACCAAACCATTTGGCGGCATCCTTCTCTGACATGGCGCTCTTCATCAGATCACCGACCTTTGCACCGGTGAAAATCAGGTTCTCTTTCATCAAATCTTCGGGGATCCCGAGATCTTCTGCGACCCGGTTATAGCGCTGATACTGGGTGGAGTGGCATCCGGCGCAATAGTTCATGAAGGTGGTCGCGCCGCGTTGCAGCGATGCCTTGTCACTCAGATCGTAATTGGCTTTGTCCAGATGAACAGCTCCGCCACTTGCAAATACCAGAGATGGCAGCAGGGTCAGCACTGCAAATATTATTCTTTTCATTTAAATGTCACCCTCTCCGGCAGCGGCTTGGTGCTTTCATTCTTGCTATAGAAGAACAGCAGGACGAAGAACCCGAAATATCCCAGTGAACAGATCTGGGCAACCAGCGTCAACGTCGGCGTCGATGGCAGCACCCCCAACACCCCCAGGATGATGAAGCAGACCACAAACTGGGCAATGTTCAGCTTGTGCAGCATGCTGCGATAACGCACCGAGCGCACCTTGCAGCGATCCAGCCACGGCAGCAGGAACAGCACCACGATGGAGAGCCCCATCATGATGACGCCAAGCAGCTTGTCCGGCACCGCCCGCAAAATGGCGTAAAACGGCGTGAAGTACCACACAGGCGCAATGTGCTCCGGAGTTTTCAGACCGTTAGCCACTTCAAAGTTCGGTTTCTCGAGGAAGTAACCCCACATATCCGGCTTGAAGAAGATGATGGCGCAGAAGAAGAACAGGAAGCCTGCCACACCGATCATATCCTTGACGGTGAAGTAAGGGTGGAACGCCACCGCATCCAGCGGCCAGCCGTTTTCGTCCTTGTGCTTCTTGATGTCGATACCGTCCGGGTTGTTGGAGCCAACTTCGTGCAGCGCCAGAATGTGCATGGCAACCAGCATCACCAGCACCAGCGGCAACGCGATGACGTGCAGCGCAAAGAAGCGGTTAAGGGTCGCACCGGAGATCACGTAGTCACCGCGGATCCACAGGGTCAGGTCGTCACCGATGACCGGAATGGCGCCAAACAGCGAGATGATGACCTGGGCACCCCAGAATGACATCTGGCCCCAGGGCAACAAGTAGCCCATAAAGGCTTCCGCCATCAGCACCAGGAAGATCAGCATGCCGAAGATCCACAGCAGTTCACGAGGCTTCTGATAAGAGCCATAGATCATGCCGCGGAACATGTGCATGTAGACCACGATGAAGAATGCAGACGCACCGGTTGAGTGCATGTAACGCAGCAGCCAGCCATACTCCACATCGCGCATGATGTACTCCACGGAGGCAAACGCACCTTCCGCGGAGGGGTTGTAGTTCATGGTCAGCCAGATACCGGTGATGATCTGGTTAACCAACACCAGCATGGCCAGCGAGCCGAAGAAGTACCAGAAGTTCAGGTTCTTCGGTGCCGGATACTTGGCCATGTGGTCGTTGTACATGGCCGTGAGCGGGAATCGATAATCGATCCAGCCCATCAGTTTACTCAACATGGTCAGGCCTCCTTGCCATCGGCACCGACCTGGATGGTGGTGTCATTAATGAATTGATAGGGCGGAATGACCAGGTTCAGCGGTGCAGGCACCCCCTGGAACACACGGCCGGCCATGTCGAACTTGGAGCCATGGCACGGGCAGAAGAAGCCGGACGTGACGCCCTGCACCTGCTCGCCAAAGCTGTCAGGCAGATAGGAAGGTGAGCACCCCAAGTGGGTGCAAATACCGACAGCGACAAAAATTTCGGGCTTGATCGATCTGTACCCGTTATGGGCATAGTCAGGCTGCTGCGGCTCTTCAGATGAGGGATCCCGCAGCTTGTCATCATGTGCGGCCAAGGCATCCAGCGTCTGTTTGGTGCGTTTCACCACCCAGACAGGCTTGCCTCGCCACTCGACACGGATGAGCTGACCCGGTTCCAACTTGCTGATATCGACTTCAACCGGCGCACCGGCTGCTTTGGCCTTGGCGCTCGGATTCCATGACTTTATAAACGGCACTGCGGTAAACGCAGCTCCTACCCCACCAACGGCAACCGTTGACCAGGTAAGAAATCTGCGGCGACCGGTATCAACTGGCGCATTGCTCATCCAAAAACTCTCCCATGTGGACTCCGCACATTCTTATAGTGTCCCTGTTCCCCATTTTTCCCGTGACAACAGCGGCGGAAGCTGGATTTACAATTGCCACAGAAAACAGGGGAAATTTTAAAGAAAAGATAACAACTTGACAAGAAAGAGCGGTGAGCAATGAAAACAATAAAGAAACAATTTTTTGTCTTTTGTGACGCGTGGTTAGCATTGATGTCGGTAATATTACCAATAAAAAAAGCCTGGCGGTTGCCAGGCTTTTTTGACACTCGAAAGAGTGAGTACCAAAAGCGAATTAACGCTTGGAGTACTGCGGACGCTTACGAGCTTTGTGCAGACCAACTTTCTTACGCTCAACCTTACGGGCATCACGAGTAACAAAGCCAGCTTTACGCAGTTCGGAACGCAGGGTTTCGTCGTACTGCATCAGAGCACGAGTGATACCGTGGCGGATCGCACCAGCTTGACCGGAGATGCCACCACCGTTAACGGTGATGTACAGGTCCAGTTTCTCGGTCATCTCAACCAGTTCCAGCGGCTGACGAACTACCATGCGGGCAGTCGGACGGCCGAAGTACTGCTCCAGGGAGCGCTGGTTGATTACGATCTTGCCGCTACCCGCTTTGATAAATACGCGAGCAGTGGAGCTTTTGCGACGGCCGGTACCGTAGTATTGATTTTCTGCCATGTTGCCAGTTCCCGATTAGATATCCAGTACTTGAGGTTGCTGAGCAGCATGAGCATGCTCGGCGCCTGCGTAAACTTTCAGTTTACGGAACATGGCACGGCCCAGAGGACCTTTCGGCAGCATGCCTTTGACGGCTGCTTCGATTACCATTTCCGGTTTACGCTGAATCAGCTTGTCGAAGCTGATTGACTTGATACCACCCGGGAAACCGGAGTGAGCGTGGTACATTTTGTCGGTAAATTTCTTACCGGTTACGTGTACCTTCTCAGCGTTTACAACGATGATGTAATCACCGGTGTCAACGTGCGGAGTGTACTCAGCTTTGTGCTTACCACGCAGACGAGCAGCGATCTCGGTTGCGATACGACCCAGAGTTTTACCTTCTGCGTCCACAATGTACCAGTCACGTTTTACGGTTTCTGGCTTGGCAACGAAAGTTTTCATTAAGTTAAACCCAATTACCTGTTACAGACCCAATTGCTTATGGGGGCTCTCCCACAAACAACAAACGATGGCCTACCTGTACCCCTTCGAATACAAGTAAAGCTTAAAGTGTTGCTGTCTTATCGACAGCTGTAACGTGGGCCGGGCGATTATAAGTGAAGTTGCCTTAAATATCACCTGCTAATTTCACTGCCATGAAACCAGCAAATGTCGCCCGACCCTACCTGCCGCAGATGCCCATCCGACTGGCAGGCGCGGTATTGTGACTAAGGAAGGTGCACTCTGGCAAGGTATTCGTGCGATTGCATTTCCTGAAGCCGTGAAAGACAGCGTTGGAATTCGAAATTCAGCAGCCCTTCGCCGTAGAGTTCTGCCATGGGAACAGCCGCAGACATGATGAGTTTGACGTGCCGTTCGTAGAACTCATCGACCATGGCAATGAAGCGGCGAGCCGCGTCATCCGTGCCTGTGCCCATTGGCTGCACATTGGCCAGCAGAACGGTATGGAACAGTCTGGCCAGCTCGATATAGTCGTTCTGGGAGCGGGGAGTACAGCAAAGTTGCTCAAACTCCATATAGAGCACCCCTTCACCCATCCCGAGCGACATCAGCTGACGATGATTGACCTCGAACGTCCCCTCGCAAGCCGTGTGTCCGCCGGTTAATTGCTGAAAATAGTGGTCAAGATTGGCTTTTGCCTGCAAGTCCAGCGGGCAGTGATAAATCTCCGCTTGTTCCAGCGTACGCAGGCGATAGTCGATACCGCCATCTACGTTAAGTACCTCGCAATGACGCTCGATAAGCTCAATAGCTGGCAGAAAACGGGCTCGCTGCAGCCCGTTGCGATAAAGATCCTGCGGCGGAATATTTGAAGTGGCGACCAGCACAACACCGTGACCAAACAGCTCCTGGAACAGCGTGCCCAGCAGCATGGCGTCGGTGATGTCGGAGACGAAAAATTCATCGAAACAGATGATGTCTGTCTCGCTGGCAAGCTTGCTGGCCACCAGCTTGAGGGGATCGGACTGCCCGCTCAGCCCCTGCAGTTCATCGTGAATGCGGTGCATGAAGCGGTGGAAATGGCTGCGCATCTTGCGCGTCCCAGGCAGGCTGTCGAAAAAAGTATCCATCAGCCAGGTCTTGCCTCGGCCCACTCCGCCCCACATATAGATACCGAGGACGGGCTCCGGCGGCTTGGGCTTTTGCAGCCAACCCAGCAGCCCTCGAGATCTGGTCGGAGTCGGGCGCCGTAGCAAATCCTGATACAGTCGCTCCAGCCTGCGAATGGCCATCCCCTGCGCGGGGTCGGCCACAAAGCCGGGGCGCAGCAGATCCTGCTGGTATTTTTGCTGCGGTGTCATCCTTGAGCGCCTCTCCAAGTCCCTGAATCGAGGACAAAATGGTATCACGGCCTCAGGACGCACGGTATAGTGCCATCAATGCATAGCGGTTATGACGACCGCATAAACCCACTCTGTTTTAGCTGTAACAAGGAGCATCTATGAGTCTGTTAACTGGGATCCTGCTGGCTGTCGCGGCCTTGATTATCGGTGTCGTTCTCGGCCGTTTTTCGGTACGTAGCCGCGATGCTGGCCGTCTGGAACAGGAACTGAAGAAGGCCCACAAGGAGCTCGAGAGTTATCAGGGCCAGATCAACACCCACTTCGCCGACAGCGCCGCCCTGATGGAGCAACTGGCCGAGCAGTATCAGACCCTCTATCGCCACATGGCCGAGCAGAGCAAATTCCTGGCCAAGGCGCAGGAACCGCTGTTCCGCGAGTCATTGGTAGAAGAAGCCCCTGCCAATGTGGCAGAAGAGCCGGGCGTTCCGCCTCGCGACTATGCTGGCGCCTCTTCCGGACTGCTCAAGCAACCAAACTAGTTCCTCGCGGAACTAATTGGCCAGTCCCGTGGTCTGACCTTGACGATTGCAATGCAACTTTTTCTGGGAGCTGTTTTTCATATGCGTAAACCTCTTTCCATGCTCAGTGTGCTAGCCCTCAGTGTCGGTATCGCCATGTCTGCGGCCCCTGCTCAGGCTGCACTGCCTTCCCTGTTAGGTTCAAATCAGGAGATGCCAAGCCTGGCGCCTGTTCTCGAACAGGTCACCCCGGCGGTGGTCAATATCTCGGTTTCTGGCAAAAAAATTACCCGTCAGCGTCTGCCGGAACAGTTCAAGTTCTTCTTCGGCCCCAACATGCCCGATGAACAGGTGAGCGAGCAGCCGTTCCAGGCGCTCGGCTCCGGTGTCATCGTCGATGCCAAGAAGGGTTACGTGATCACCAACGCCCACGTGGTGCACGAGGCGGACGAGATCAAGGTCAACCTGAAGGATGGTCGTGAGTACGCAGCCAAGAAGATCGGTGAAGACAAGCAGTCCGACATCGCCCTGCTGCAAATCAAGGCCGAGGACCTGGTGCAGATCAAGTTCGCCGACTCTGACGAGCTGCGGGTGGGTGACTATGCGCTGGCCATCGGCAACCCGTTTGGTCTGGGTCAGACCGTCACCTCCGGTATTGTCAGTGCGCTGGGTCGCAGCGGCCTCAACATCGAGAATCTGGAGAACTTCATCCAGACCGATGCGGCCATCAACTCCGGTAACTCCGGCGGCGCCCTGCTCAACCTGCGTGGCGAGCTGATCGGTATCAACACCGCGATTCTGGGCCCGAACGGCGGCAACATTGGCATCGGCTTTGCCATCCCTTCCAACATGGTGCGGGATCTGACCGAGCAGATCGTCAAGTACGGTGAAGTGCGTCGCGGCCAGCTGGGTATTACCGGCACCGAGCTCACCTCCGACATCGCCAAAACCTTCGGTTACAACAAGAAGGATGGTGCCTTCGTCAATCAGGTCATGCCTGATTCGGCGGCCGACAAGGCGGGCATCAAGGCCGGCGATATCATCGTCAGCATCGATGGCAAACCGGTTCGCTCCTTCGGCGAGCTGCGCGCCAAGATTGCCACCATGGGCGCTGGCAAGCAGGTCGAACTGGGGCTGATCCGCGATGGCAAGTCACAAACTGCCAAAGTGACCCTGAAGCAGGCCGATGACAGCGAAGTACGCGCCAGCGCGCTGCATCCGGCACTGGAAGGGGCCAAGCTGAGCACCACTACCGACCCGGTCTCCGGTGTTGCGGTGGCCGACATTGATCCTCGCTCTCCGGCTGCCGCTTCCGGCCTGCAGAAGGGTGACATCATCATCGGGGTCAACCGCCTGCGCATCAACACCCTGGGCGAGCTGACCAAGGCGCTCAAGAACAAGCCTGACGTGCTGGCACTCAACATCCAGCGCGGCGACTCCTCGCTCTATCTGGTGATCCGCTAACGCTCAAGTTGTTCGCCAACCCCTCTATCACCCGCGGCCTTCACCGCGGGTGATTTTTATCCATCGATAGTGTTATTCTCTGCGCGCAGCCTGTACGGATGAGAATGACATGAAAATCCCCCCTTTAGTCAGTTACTTGGGCAAGTCTGTCGGTTTTGGATTGACCGTCGCGGCGCTGCTGTTGCTGCTGTTTCCCCATTTTCGCGGTGGTGCCCAACTGCCCGGCATCATCACCAATGCCCGTGAACTGAGTTTCTCCTATGCCGCCCATCGGGCAGGCCCTGCCGTCGTCAACATCTACACCCGCAGCTTTGCCCCCAATCAGGGCAATCAGGGGGAACTGCGCCCACAAGGGCTGGGTTCTGGCGTCATCATGAATCAGCGCGGCTATGTACTGACCAACTACCACGTCATCGCCGATGCCGACCAGATCATCGTCGCGTTGCAGGATGGTCGGGTCTTCAGTGCCGAGCTGGTCGGAACCGATCAGCTCACCGACCTCGCCGTGCTCTATATCGAGTCAGACAACCTGCCGGTGATCCCGCAGGATCCGGAGCGGCTACCAGAAGTGGGGGATGTGGTGCTCGCTATCGGCAACCCCTACAACGTCGGCCAGACCATCACCCAGGGCATCATCAGTGCGACCGGCCGTACCGGCCTCTCCAGCATGGGGCCCGACAGCAATGGCCGTCAGGATCTGCTGCAGACCGATGCCGCCATCAACGAGGGCAACTCGGGTGGCGCGCTGGTCAACGGCCGTGGCGATCTGGTGGGTATCAACACCGCCACCTATCACCTCAACGGCAATCAGGAGAGCTACGGCATCAGCTTCGCCATCCCCTACCGGCTGGCCAAACGGATCATGGATGAGCTGATCGCCAACGGCCGGGTGATCCGCGGCTACCTCGGGATCTCCAGCGTCGAGATCAACCCCATAGTCGCACGGATGATGAACCTCGGCGACCTGCGTGGTCTGGTGGTGGAGAGCCTGGACCCCAACGGCCCGGCGGCCAAAGGCGGCCTGCAGCGAGGGGATGTGCTGCTCAAGATCAACGGAGAGGCCATCAGTGGCGTACGCAGCGCCATGGACAAGATTGTCGAGAGCCGCCCCGGCACCAAGCTGACCATCTCGGTATTCCGCTCCGGCAAGCCACTGGAAGTGGTTGTCACCATAGAGGAAGACCTGCGCTATCAGCAGAGAACGGCCAGCTCTAGCGCCGCATCGGCCAGCTAGCGTCACTCCTTTTTATGAGAAGGGCGGGAAACCGCCCTTTTCCATATCTGCCCCCTCGACAACGTCGCTTACCGTGAGATGACTCACAGTTTCCCACAACGCTTGCCCTCTCCCCGCCCCCCGATTAGTGCGCTACCGATCACACAAAACCAGCTTCAATAAGCACTCTTTTTGTCTTTTCAGTATCCAAACGATCACTTCGGGGCCATTTCCTCAGGAATTTCCGCTTCGAATCGGAAAAACACTGCCTCCTCCACATCGACGCGCAGGCTTAGGGTAACGCCATACCTTCTGCCAGCCTTGGAGAGCAGACATTGCAAACAGAGACTCACGACCAGACCCTGACCCCGAACAGCCCGGAGTTGCTGCGCCAGACCGATCATATCCTCGCGCGCATTTATCCCCTGCTGGCCGAACAGGGCATCATCCCCAACGAGGTGCAACGGCAGATGCTGGCCTCCCATGTCAAAGCCATGGTGTGGCGCTCCCACAGCGGCGAGCCCCTGCCAGAAGTTGACCTCAGCCTGTTTGAAGAGATCTCCCCCCTCTCACTGCGTCTCGCCGAACAGGTCGTCAGCTGGCTGGATCAGCTTGCTTATGAGGAGGCACACCTCTTGTCCGTCCATTTTGAAGTCGCCAAAGAAAACGAACTCAGCTCGGTGCAGAACAACTAACTCAAGGAGAAATCGATATGACAGCCATCAAACTCGTGATTGGAGACCGTCTCGGCAAGGGTCAGAAAGTGGGCGCAGGCGCGGAAGCTGCCGGGGCCAACGTGACCATCATCCCAGGCATGGCCGCTGACATGAAGCTCGGCGACGTGATGAACAAGGAGCAGGCGGATCTCGGCATCTCCTTCTGCGGCAGCGGCGGCGCCGGGGCGATCACCGCCCAGACCAAATACGGCTACAAGTGCCGCTACGGCATGCGCTCTGTTGAAGAGGGCGTCACCGCCATCAACGAAGGGTGCGTGGTGCTGGGCTTCGGTTTCATGGACAAGGAAGAGCTGGGTCAGAAGCTGGTCGAAGCCTTCGCCAAGAAGCACGGACGCGCCTGATGAAAGAGAACTTCACCACCCAGGTCATCGTCAACGGCAAGGGGACGACACGCCAGCAGGCGTTTGCCTCCGCCCTCAGCCAGGTGCAACCCACACTGCTCAAGGACAACCAGCAGGTACTGCTGCGTATTGAGCCGGTCGATGTACAGGTGCTCAAAGCCGAGGAGTCGGTCCGGGTGGAGAAGTTCCTGTTCTTCTTCCTGCCGCGCCAGCGCCGCGAATACCGCGTCCAGCTGGAGATCAAGGTTCAGGTCACCAGTCTGGATGTCGCCAAGGTGACATTCACCCAGGTGTGATGCCTGCGCAGGCACAACCCCACAAGAAGGATACGTTGGATGTTTCTAATCATTTTTATCAAGTCACTCATCATTGGCGGCCTGGTTGGCGTCGGGGTGGGGGCCGGCGCGGCGCGGATGTTCCACGCCCCGACCGTACAGGGCATGGGTGCCTTCCGCACCCTGGGCGAACTTAACTCCTGCGAAGGGGATCCCACTTCCCACTTCTCGTTTGGTCTGGGCTTCTTCTTCAACGCCTGGGCCTCGACCGTGGCGGCAGGCGCCTTCACCCAGGATGTGGATCACCGCATCATTCCGCACTGGGCCACGGCGGCACTGCTGTTCAAAAATCGGGATCTCGCCACCACTCTGCACGACCCGAAAAAGATGGCCATCGCCGGCGGCATCATAGGTGCCATCGTGGTTGCCTTCCTCAACAGCACGGCCGCAGCCGTCCCTGCTGCATTGCAGGTCACTGCGGTCAAAGTGTTGGTACCGGCCGCCAACCTGCTGGTCAACACCGTTATGCCGGTGATCTTCTGGCTGGCCGCCATCGAGGCGGGCAAGAAATCCGGTTTCTGGGCCACCATCTTCGGCGGTCTGGCCCAGCTCATCATGGGCAACGCGGTACCGGGTCTGGTGCTCGGCATCCTGATCGGCAAGGGTGTGGAAGAGAGCGGTTGGAACCATGTCACCAAGGTGATGATGGCTGCCATCGTCCTGCTGTTCGTGCTGAGCGGCTTCTTCCGCGGCTTCGACATGAAACTGATTGAATCCTTCCATATGGGCGTCCCCCTGTGGCTGGAAAGTGTCCATAACCTGCTGAGCGGCAAATAAGGGGTCACACCATGGATGAGAAATTGAAAAACAACTTCTGGTATGCCGACTGGTCCTTCCCCATCTTCGTCGGCCTGCTCTCGGCCGGGGTCTTTGCCGGTACCCACATGTTCTATCTGTACGGGGTTGGTGCCTTCAACGAGGTAGCCTTCGTCGCCATGCTGAAAGCCGGAATGGACACGGGTGCCTACGGCGCGGTGGCCGCGTTCGGTGCCAGCTTCCTGTTCGCCCGCATCATCGAGGGATCCCTGGTGGGGATCCTGGATATCGGCGGTGCCATCCAGACCGGGGTTGGCCTCGGAGTGCCAGCCCTGCTGCTGGGGGCCGGCATCGTCTATCCGGTGGAGAACTTCGGCGCCTCGCTGGCAACCGGTATGGGGATTGGTCTGGCCATCGGCTACATCATCATTCTGGCGCGCAAGTTCACCATCAACCAGAGCAACTCCACTTACGGTGCTGACGTGATGATGGGTGCAGGCAACAGCTCTGGCCGCTTCCTCGGCCCCCTCATCATCCTCTCCGCCATGGGCGCTTCCATCCCAATCGGTATCGGTTCCCTGCTGGGTGCCCTGCTGTTCTACGTGTGGGGCAAACCCATCACCGGTGGCGCCATTCTGGGAGCCATGCTGCTGGGCACCTTCTTCCCGGTCGCCCTTGTGTAAGTACCAGCCGCCCTGCAGGGCGGCTCGCCAGAGGTTATCAGCATGTACGACATCATCATCAGAGCGGGGAGGCTGGGAGATGGCCAGCTCGTCGATATCGCCATCAGGGAGGGCAAAATCGCCGCCATCGGCTCCCTGCCGAAGATGGCAACGGCGCGGCAGATCCTGGATCTCGGCGGCAGGGTGCATGTGAGCGCTGGCTGGATCGACGGCCACACCCACTGCTACCCCGCCTCCCCCATCTATCACGATGAGCCGGACAAGGTGGGCGTAGAGTCCGGCGTCACCACCGTCATCGACGCCGGCAGCACCGGAGCCGACGATGTGGATGACTTCCAGCAGATCGCTGCGGGCTGCAAGACCCGGGTGCATGCCCTGCTCAACATCTCCCGCATCGGTCTGCTGCGCCAGAACGAGCTGGCGGATAGCCGGGACCTCGATATGGATCTCGCCTCGGCAGCCATTCGTCGCCACCCCGACTTTATCGTCGGCATCAAGGCGCGGATGAGCGGTAGCGTGGTAGGTGAGAACGGCCTGCAACCGCTGCGCATGGCCAAGGCCCTGCAACAGGCTCACGGCCAGCTGCCGCTGATGGTGCACGTGGGCAACACACCGCCGGATCTGGACGAGATCGTCGCCCTGCTGGGAGATGGCGATCTGCTGACCCACTGCTTCAACGGCAAGCCCAACCGCATCCTGACTCAGGCTGGCGAGCTGCGGGTCGCGGTGCGCGAGGCGATGAAACGGGGCCTGTTGCTCGACATCGGCCACGGCGGCGCCAGCTTCAGCTTCGAGGTGGCGGAACTGGCTATCCGACAGGGGATCCTGCCCCGCACCATCAGCTCCGACATCTACTGCAAGAACCGCATCAAGGGGCCGGTCTACAGTCTGGCTCACGTGATGTCGAAGTTTCTCGCCATCGGCATGACGCTGGAGCAGGTGATCGCCTGCGTCACCCATCAGGCCGCCGATGCCCTGCGCCTTTCCGGCAAGGGGCGGCTCGAGGTGGGCGCCGATGCCGATCTGACCCTGTTCGAGGTCACCAGCGGCCCGACCCTGTTTATGGATACCGAAGCCCAGTCCCGCTGCGGTGACCAACAACTGCAGCCTCTCGCCGCCCTGGTCGGTGGCGAACTGGTTCTGACTCACTATGGGAAATCACACCATGCCTTCTGTTTATGAGAAATATCAGCTCAAACCTGTGATCAACGCCTCCGGGCGCATGACCATTCTCGGCGTCTCCACCCCCGAGCAGGAGGTGGTCGATGCGGTCAATTTTGGCCTGGGCCACTACTTCGAGGTCAAGGATCTGGTCAACAAGACCGGCGCCTATCTGGCTGGTTTACTGGATGTGGAAGATGCGGTGGTGGTCTCCTGTGCCAGCGCCGGCATCGCCCAGTCAGTCGCCGCCATGATAGTGCGCGGCGATCCCTACCGCCTCGAGCAACTGCATGCCCACCCTCATGACGTGCCGAGCGAAATCGTGCTGCCCAAGGGGCACAACGTCAACTTTGGCGCCCCCGTCGGTACCATGGTCAATCTGGGTGGCGGCAAGGTAGTGGAAGCCGGTTACGCCAACGAGTGCTCCCCCGCCCAACTGGCCGCTGCCATCAATGCCAACACAGCAGCCATCCTCTATATCAAGTCCCACCACTGCGTGCAGAAGAGCATTCTGTCGGTGGCCGAGGCCGCCGAGGTCGCCAAGGCCCACGGGCTCCCGCTCATTGTCGATGCGGCTGCCGAAGAGGATCTGCGCCTCTACTACAACCAGGGTGCTGACCTGGTCATCTACAGCGGCGCCAAGGCCATTGAAGGGCCCACCAGCGGGCTGGTGCTCGGCAAGCGCCAGTATGTGGAGTGGGTCAAACAGCAGGCCAACGGTATCGGCCGCGCCATGAAGGTGGGCAAGGAGGGGATCCTCGGCCTGACCCATGCCATCGAGCGCTATCTGGCCAAAGAGAAGGAGAGCGGTGCTGCCATGGTTGCCAAGATGAGCCCCTTTATCGAGCGCCTCAACCTGCTGCCCGGCGTCACCGCCAAGGTGGTATGGGACAGCGCAGGACGTGACATCGCCCGCACCGATATCGCCTTTGACCACCAACAGATCGGCATGACCACAGTGCAGGTCGTCACCCGTCTGCAACAGGGCACGCCTGCCATCTACTGCCGCGGCTACAAGGCCAACGAGGGGCACATCGAGATCGATGTGCGCAGCGTCTCCGTGCCCCAGCTCGACCAAATCCACTCTGCCATTGCCAACCTCGTTCAGGAGAATCGCTGATGTCCCTTACCCCCAACTACTACCGTGATCGGGTCTGTCTCAACGTATTGGCTGGATCCAAGGAGAATGCCGTCGAGGTGTACGACGCAGCCGAAGGCCACGTGCTGGTCGGTGTGCTCTCCAAAAACTACCCGGATATTCCCTCCGCAGTTGCCGATATGAAGGAGTACGCCAAGCTTATCGACAACGCCCTCTCCATCGGACTGGGCGCCGGCGATCCACGCCAGTCCGCCATGGTGGCCGAGCTGGCCTGCCAACTGCAGCCCCAGCACGTCAACCAGGTGTTCACCGGTGTCGGCGCCAGCAGGGCGCTGCTCGGTCAGTCACAAACGCTGGTCAACGGCCTGATCTCCCCCACCGGCATGCCGGGCATGGTGAAGATCTCCACCGGTCCACTCAGCGCCGGGCAGCCGGATGGCATCGTGCCCATCGATACCGCCATTGCCCTGCTCAAGGACATGGGCGGCAGCTCGGTCAAGTTCTTCCCCATGGGTGGGCTGGCCTGCCGCGACGAGTATCAGGCTGTGGCCGAGGCTTGTGCCCGCAACAACTTCTGGCTGGAGCCCACCGGCGGCATCGATCTGGAGAACTTCGAGGAGATAGTGCGGATTGCGCTGGACGCCGGAGTCGAGAAGGTGATCCCTCACGTCTACAGTTCCATCATAGATAACACGAACGGGCACACTCGCCCCGAGGATGTTCGCACTCTGCTGGCCATAGTGAAACGACTGTTGGCCTGATGGCAGTCACGGCACCGGTTCAATCACTGACCGGTGCCTGGCTTGTTGATGACCCACTTGTTAACATCGACCCTTTATCTCGCAACAGGAGTCTTGCATACCCCCTATGATCAAGCTGCCACACCCCAGGCTCCATCAACTGCTGATCCAGCTCCATGCCGAACCACTGCCACAGGAGGAGCTGGCTCGCCGCCTCAATGTCTCCACTCGCACGGTACGCACCGATGTGGCGACCCTCAACGAACTGATTGCCACGCACGGCGCTCACCTGATCCACCAACGTGGCAGCGGCTACCAGCTCAAGATCTACAATCAGGGACTGTTCGACGCCCTGCTGGCTGCCCAGGGTCAGGATAGCGGCCTGCCACGCACCAGCCGAGAGCGGGTGCTGCACCTGCAGATCCTGCTATTGACGGCAGAGCAGGGGATCAAGCTCGATGAGCTGGCTGATACCTGGTATCTGAGCCGGGCGGCACTGCAGGGGGATATGGCGGAAGTCCGTGAGCAACTCAGCCACTTCAGGCTCAGCGTCGAGAGCAAACCCCGCCTGGGGATGCGCATTCAGGGGGAGGAGACGGCGATCCGTGCCTGTTTGACCCAACTGCTCTATCAGGAGTTGCTGCACAACAACCAGTTGCAAACCCTGTTGCCCAACCTTTGCCCCAGCAAGACGATGGAGGTAGTGGGCAATCACATCCATGCCCAGCTTGCCCGACATCAGCTGCGTCTCGCTGACGAGAGCTTGCAGCAGCTCGCCATCTACTGCGCCGTTGCCCTGCTGCGTCAGGCATCCGGTCACGAGTTGCGCCACTTCGCCAGCGAGGATCTGACTCTGCCGCTGCTGGCAGTATCTCGCGATATATATGCGGTATTGCCAACCTTGACGCCCCCCGTAGAGGACGAGATCGCCGGTCTCGCCATCCAGATCCAGGCGCGCCTGATTGCCGATACTCCCCAGCTCAGCCCGGCAATGGCCGCCGAGAGCGAACAGCTGGTGGAACATCTGCTGACCTACATTCATCAACATTACCCTTACGACCTGCGAGGCGACCAACAGCTGCGGGCCGACCTGCAAACCCATATCAGCGCCATGCTGCTACGGGTCAAATACCAGATAGGCAACCACAACCCGCTGGCCGATCACATCAAGCAGTACTACCCCCTCGCCTACGACATCACGCTGGCGGCCATTTCGGAGTGGATCAAGCAGACCCCCTACCGACTGACCCATCACGAGATCGGCTATCTGGTGATCCATATCGGGGTCGGGCTGGAGCGCCATTACGACATCGGCTATACCCGCCGCCCGCAGGCGCTATTGCTTTGCGATGCGGGCAACGCCACCTTCCGGGTGCTGGAAGCACGCATCAAGCGGGAGTATCCCCAGTTGCAGCTGACCACGCTTGAGTCGGTGCGGGATTACGAAGGTCTGGCGCAGATCGCGCAGGACTTTGTCATCAGTACCGTCAAGGTGAACGAAAAAAACGCCCCCGTGGTACTCGTTGCCCCCTTCCCGACCCAATACCAGCTGGAGCAGCTTGGCAAGCTGGTGCTGATCGACCGCACCCGCCCCTACATGCTCGACAAATATTTCGATGCCGACCACTTCATGGTGGTCAAAGAGCCCCTAACCCAGGCCGAACTGTTTGCCCGCATCTGTGATCAGCTGGAAGCGGAAGATCTGGTGGAGAGTGGCTTCAGAGCCTCACTGCAGGAGCGGGAGCGGATCGTCTCCACCATGCTGGGAGAAGGGATCGCCCTGCCCCACTCTCTCGGTCTGCTGGCGCGCCGCACTCTGGTGTACACCGTACTGGCACCGCAGGGGATCGACTGGGGCAACGGGGAAATAGCGACGCTCATCTTCGTGCTGGCCATCAGCAAGGCCGACTACGAGGAGGCGATGGGTCTCTACGACCTGTTTCTGGCACTGATGAACGAAAAAGCCAGCAGGAATCTGCTGGCTTGTCGGGATTTTGCCAGCTTCAAAGCGCTGGCGCGTACCGGTTCATAACATATAACGAGGAGTGACTACTCCTCATTGAAGCCGGAGGTGAACAGCTCCACCACGGCGGCCAGGGCCTCGACCTCTTCGGGGCCCTCAACCTGTACTTCCACCTGCCGCCCTTGCGCGGAATCCAGCATCAGCAGGCCGATGATGCTGTCAGCATCGGCCTCCACACCATCTTCATTGCGCAGCAGCACGTGGGCATCGAAACCCTGCACCAGCTCGAACAGCATCATGGCTGGTCTGGCATGAATACCCAGCTTGTTTTTCACTTCAACCGAGGCGGAAACAGTCATCGGGTCGTCCTATTGGTCCGTCAGGATTGGGGGGCACTCTTGTCGAGAGTGCGGTGGCGGATCTGCACGTTCTTGCCAAGCAAACGGAATGCACTGGCCAGCCGTTCTGCAATAAAGACCGAGCGGTGCTGACCGCCGGTGCAACCGATGCCGACCGTGAGGTAGCTGCGATTGTTGCGCTCCAGATGGGGCAACCAGGTCACCAGCATGTTCTCGATCTGCTGGGTAAACAGCATCACGTCAGCCTGCGCCGAGAGGTAGTTGGCGACCAGCTCATCCTTGCCGGTAAACGGTTTGAGCTCGGGGATCCAGTGCGGATTGGGCAGGAAGCGGGCATCGAACACGAAGTCGGCATCCTTGGGAATGCCGTACTTGAAGCCGAACGACTCGAACACCAGCACCAGCTCGTTCTCTTTCTTGCCGAGTACCCGGGTTTTGATGAGCTCGCTCAGGTCGTGAATGCTGAGGGTGGTGGTGTCGATGCGCAGGTCAGCGGTCGAGGAGAGTGGCGCCAGCAGGTGGGTCTCCTCCCGAATCGCCTCATCCAGCGACAGCTTGTTGCGTGAGAGGGGGTGCAGGCGGCGGCTCTCGCCATAGCGCTTGAGCAGGGTGCCGTTGTCGGCATCGAAGAAAAAGCTGGAGAACTCTACCCGCCCCTCATTGCGCACCTGAGCCAGCAGATTTTCCAGTTTCTCCGGATCGTTCGGCAGGTTGCGCACATCGATACTGACCGCCAATTTGTCGTACTGGCTCTCCACCGAGACAATCAGCTGGGGCAGCAGATTGACCGGCAGGTTGTCCACACAGTAGTAACCCAGATCTTCCAGCACTCGCAGGGCTACCGTTTTACCGGAGCCCGAGCGTCCACTTACCACGATTAACTGCATCTTGTTCCCTCACGCCAAAACGGGTGTCTCATCCTTGGCCTGCTGTCAGGCCGAGGTCATGATCTGATAGAGCTCTTCGTCGCTGGTTGCCTGACGCAACTGGCGGCAAACCGCCTTGTCACCCAGCTTGGAAGCCATCAGAGAAAGGGTCTTGAGATGCTGCTTGCACTCGCTTTCCGGCACCAGCAAGGCAAACAGCAGGTCAACCGGTTGATTGTCGATGGAGTCGAAAGGAATAGGGTCGGCAAAGGTCATCAGGATCGCGGTTGGCGGGAACTCATCGTCAATGCGACCGTGGGGGATCGCAATACCGGCACCGATCCCGGTACTACCCATTTTTTCGCGGGCCAGCAAGCATTCAAACAGCGCCTGACGGGAGGTGCCAAGGCGTTCGGCGGCCAGCTCGCTGATGATTTCGAGGGCGCGTTTCTTGCTGGTACAAGGGACTGCACTCTTGGTGCAGTCCCGACTCAGTATGTGTTCAAGTTGCATGGTTATTTTTTATTTAACTTATCTTTGTGCTTGATGATCTGCCTGTCCAGCTTGTCGAGCAAGGTGTCTATCGCAGCATACATATCGGCATGTTCAGAGTTGGCAAACACTTCGCCACCGCTGACGTGCAATTTGGCTTCCGCTATCTGGTTCAGTTTTTCCACGCTAAGCACCACATGAACATTGTTGATGTGGTCGAAGTGACGCTCGAGTTTGGCAAATTTGTTGTTCACATAATCACGCAGAGCTTCGGTGATCTCGACATGGTGTCCGGTCAGGTTAATTTGCATAACATCATCCTTTTGTTTGCCTAAACCAGGCGTTTGCGCTGATTGGAAGGTGGGATAAACAAGGATTCGCGATACTTAGCGATCGTGCGTCTCGCCACCATAATACCCTGTTCGGCCAGCAAATCCGCGATCTTGCTATCACTTAACGGCTTGGCAGGATTCTCTGCCGTGACCAGCTTCTTGATGAGCGCGCGAATTGCGGTCGATGAGCACTCTCCTCCTCCTTCGGTGTTCACATGGCTGGAGAAAAAAAACTTCAATTCGAAGATACCACGGGGGGTATGCATGTACTTCTGGGTCGTCACCCGGGAGATGGTCGACTCATGCATCTCTACCGCTTCGGCGATGTCATTGAGCACCATCGGCTTCATCGCCTCTTCACCATACTCGAAAAAGCCCTGTTGCTGCTCGACAATGCAACTGGCCACTTTCAGCAGGGTGTCATTGCGACTTTCCAGGCTCTTGATGAACCACTTGGCTTCCTGCAAATGGGAGCGGATAAACTGGGTGTCGGTGCTGCTGCGGGCGTTGCGGGCCATGGCGGCATAGGTCTCGTTGACCCGGATGCGGGGGGCAGAGTCGGGATTGAGCTCGACCACCCACTTGCTGCCCTTCTTGACCACGGAGACGTCGGGGATCACGTACTGGGAGTCGCTCTGGATGATGCCATTGCCGGGGCGCGGCTCCAGCAGCTGGATCAGATCCAGCACCTCCTTGAGGTCGCTCTCTTTGAGTTTTGTCTTGCGGGCGAGGGTGCGGTAATCCCGGTTGCCGAGCAGCTCCATGTGCTCGAGGATCACCTCCTTGGCCTCGTTGAGCCAGGGGGTCTGCGGGTCATACTGATCCAGCTGGATCAGCAAACACTCCTGCACAGAACGGGCAGCAATACCGACCGGATCGAAGTGCTGCACCCGCTTGAGTACCGCCTCGACCTCATCGAGCTCCACCTCTACGTCATCGCTGGTGACGGCTGCCTGGATATCCTCCAGCGCAACGGTCAGATAACCGGATTCGTCGATGGCATCGATAATGGCGAGCGCGATGGCAGCATCCACATCGCTGAACGGTGTGAGCCGCATCTGCCACAGCAGATAATCCTGCAGGTTTTCGGTGGTTTCACCCTGATAGACGCTATCTTCCCCATCGTGGATGGGGCCCGCGCTCTGGGCGGTGCCGGCAGAGTAAACCTCGTCCCAGGTGGTATCCACCGGCAACTCATCCGGCATCTGCTCCTGAGCCATGGCATCGCTGGAATCCAGCTGGCTGGCATCGACCGGCGCTTCCGGACTGGTCTCTTGCGCCTCGCTCTCTTCCTGCTCCAGCAGAGGGTTGTTTTCGAGCGCTTGCTGAATTTCCTGCTGAAGTTCCAGAGTGGAGAGCTGGAGCAGACGAATCGCTTGTTGTAATTGCGGCGTCATGGTCAGGGACTGACCGAGACGCAACTGTAATGTCGGCTTCATCTACGTCGGGATATCCTTATGTTCAGCGAGGCACTCGTCAAAGGAAATGAAGGCATGCCCCCTTACTATAGACTGAATTGATCGCCCAAATAGACGCGCTTGACCTGCTCATCGGCAAGGATGTCAGCCGGTGCACCTTCGGCAATCATCTTGCCGTGGCTGACGATATAGGCCTTCTCACATACGTCCAGAGTCTCTCTGACGTTGTGGTCGGTAATCAAGACGCCAAGGCCTCTATCTTTCAGATGCTGAATGATCTTCTTGATGTCTATCACAGAAATCGGGTCAACCCCTGCAAAGGGTTCATCCAGCAGAATAAAACGCGGCTCAGCCGCCAGCGCACGGGCGATCTCGACCCGACGGCGCTCACCGCCGGAGAGGCTCTGACCCAGGTTGTCGCGAATGTGGGTGATGTTGAACTCTTCCAGCAGTTGCTGAACCTTGTCCTCACGCTCCTCGCGACTCAACCCCTTGCGGGTCTGCATCACGCCCATCAGGTTGTCGAACACCGACAGGCGACGGAAGATGGAGGCCTCCTGCGGCAGGTAACCGATGCCATTGCGCGCCCGCACATGCATGGGCTGCAGGCTGATGTCCTGATCGTCGATGGTGATGAGACCGGCATCGCGCTGCACCAGCCCCACGATCATGTAGAAGGAGGTGGTCTTGCCCGCCCCGTTGGGGCCGAGCAGGCCGACAATCTGGCCGGTGCCCACTTCAAGGCTGACGTCACTCACCACCATGCGGCGCTTGTAGCTCTTCTGCAGGCCCACTGCTTTCAACACTGCCATGGCTTATTTTCCCTGCTTCTTCTGGTCGGCGGGCTTATCGAAATTCTCTACCTGATCCGGCAGGAACACGGTTTTGACCCGCTGGCTCGGGCTCTTGCTCTCGGCAATCATCTTCTGTTTGACGATGTCGTAGCGGATCAGATCGCCATTGACCTGGCTATCTTCCTGCTTGAGCTGACCGTTGCCGGTGATGGTCACCAGCCGGTTCTTCAGCTCGTAGCGGATGGTATTGCCGTGGGCATTGACCGGCTTGCCGTTATCCAGGATCTGGAAGAAGGTGGCGGGCTTACCGTAGGCAGTCATCACCTCGGCTCCTTTCTCGCCGGAACGGGTCACTACCACCTTGTCAGCTTTGATCCGGATGGTGCCCTGATTGATGGTCACATCCTCTTCGAAAGTGATGCGGTTGTCCTGCATCTCGGCCACCTGTTTGACGGCATCGACGTAGACCTTCTCGGCAAAGTCGGACTCTTTGGCGGTCACCGCACCACACAACAACAGGGCTGCGAGGGCCAGATTAGCGTTTTTCATTGAAATAGATGGCATGGCCTTGATCCAGTAACTCAAAATATTTGCGGTCCAGATGGCCCTTGAGGCCAACCCCTTGGGTCTGGAAATCCCGACCCAGAATGTTCACTTCCCGGTTGCTGCGCACATCCTGTGTCACCAGATCCAGCTCCAGATAAGGGGTATCCAGTGTGGAGATAAAGGAGGTGGGCAGCAGACCATCCAGATGCACCTTGTCCCGCAGGATGACGTTGTCGCCGGTGTTGAGCACGCCGGTTTCGGCGGTCACCTTCCACTCGGCAGCACCCTGATCGTCATACATGTAGACCACCGGCTTGTCGAAGGTGGCCTGCTCGAGGATTTGATAATACTCGGCGTAGGTCGACTCCAGCCGCTCGGTGCGCTTGCCGTTGATATCAAAACGGGTGGTCACCAGATCTTTGGCGACAAAATCCGGCTGATAGTTTTCGATTTTGACGGCGCTCTCCGGCACCAGCTCAACCTTGCCCAACTGCCAGGCAACCAGCGCGACCAGAAACAACAGGGCAAACAACAGGGTCTGTCTGCTCATACAGAGGCCTCGGGCTGATAATCGTCATGGCCCTGCGCCTGCAAAATGAGGTCACACACCTCGCGCACCGCGCCCATGCCACCGCCAAGCCGGGTCACCATATCGGCACGACTCAGCACCAGCGGATGGGCATCGGCCACGGCAATGCCGAGCCCACAGACCTGCATCACCGGCAGATCGATGGTGTCATCGCCCATATAGGCGGCCTGTTCCGGGCTCAGCCCCAGCTTGGCCAGCAGCGCTTCGAAGTGAGGCAGCTTTTTATCAGCCCCCTGCACCACATGAGCCACACCCAGGCTTTTCATCCGATCGCTCACGATACGGGAGTTGCGCCCGGTGATGATGGCGATCTCGATCCCGGCATTGAGCAGCGCTCGCATGCCCGCACCATCGCGGGTGCAGAAGGTTTTCAGCTCTTCGCCGTTGTTTCCCATGTAGATGAGGCCGTTGGAGAGCACCCCGTCCACATCGCACACCAGCAGGCGGATTTGCGCCGCCTTCTCAAACTGGCTGCGCGTCACCGGACCATAGAGGGTCGGTACGTTTTGCATCAAATTACTCCGGCTTTCAGCAGGTCGTGCATGTTGAAGGCGCCGAGCGGGCGTTTCTCTTCATCCACGACCAGTAATCCGTTGATTTTTCTCGTTTCCATCAGCTTGACGGCTTCTGCAGCCATCATCTCTGGACCTACGGTAACACAGTTGGCCGTCATCACACGGCTGATGGGGGTGTGATGGATATCGATCTGCTGGTCGAGAATGCGGCGCAGGTCGCCATCGGTAAATAGCCCGGCCAGCAGGCCATCGCCATCGACCACCGCCGTCATACCGAGCCCCTTGCGGCTCACTTCCAGCAGCGCCTGGCTGATGGTGGCATCTATCCCCACCCGGGGCAACAGTTCGCCGCTGTGCATCAGGTCGCCGACCCGCAGCAACAGACGCTTGCCAAGGGAACCGCCCGGGTGAGAGAGGGCGAAGTCATCGGCGGTAAAACCGCGCGCTTCCAGCAGAGCGACCGCCAGGGCATCGCCCATCACCAGGGTTGCCGTAGTACTGGAAGTGGGTGCCAGACCCAGCGGGCAGGCCTCTTTCTCCACCTTGATGCACAGGTGCACGTTGGCCTCTTTGGCCATGGTGGAGGCGGGATTGCCGGTCATGCAGATGAGCGGAATGCCGCGGCGCTTGAGTACCGGCAGCAGAGCCAGGATTTCGTCGCTCTCGCCGGAGTTGGAGATGGCGATGATAAGGTCGCCGCTGGAGATCATCCCCAGATCGCCATGACTCGCTTCCCCCGGATGGAGGAAGAAGGCCGGGGTGCCGGTGCTGGCGAGGGTGGCGGCAATCTTGCTGCCGATATGGCCCGACTTGCCCATGCCGGTGACCACTATCTTGCCACCGCAGCGCAGCACCATTTCGCACGCCTTGTCGAAGGCGTCGTTCAGATACTGATAGAGTCCATCAATGGCTTGCTTTTCTGTGTCCAGCACCGCGCGGGCACTGCGACGAAAATCGAACAGTTCAGACACTTTCTCAGGCTTTACAGACATAAAGACACAGCTCCGGGCCGAAATTAGCTGCGGGATTATAAAAAAGTCTGCCCGGATAAGCGAATCGGATGGCAAGTCCCGCTCTCAATGACGCACTTTGTTACAGAAAACTGTCGTGCAAATGGGCTTGCAGCCTGTTCAATAGTTGTTCCTTGCTGTTGCTTAGACCTAGACTACCCCATAAAATTCGCACCTCATTTACACCGGATGGACAATTGTTTGAACAATGACCTGATCACCATCTCCGATCTGACCTTCAGTCACGGAGATCGGCTGTTGTATGACGGGATCAACCTGACCATTCCTCGTGGCAAGGTCACCGCCGTCATGGGCCCGAGCGGCATCGGTAAAACCACCCTGCTGCGGCTGATCGGTGGCCAGCTCAAGCCGGAGTCCGGTCACATTCTGTTTGACGGGGAAGATATCCCCACCCTCTCCCGTTCGCGCCTCTATGAAGTGCGCAAGCGGATGAGCATGCTGTTCCAGAGCGGCGCCCTGTTTACCGGCATGACAGTCTACGACAACGTGGCCTTCCCGCTGCGGGAGCACTCCGGCCTGCCGGAGGAGCTGATCCACACCATCGTCATGATGAAGTTGCAGGCGGTGGGCTTGCGCGGCGCGGCGAAACTGATGCCCTCCGAGCTCTCCGGCGGCATGGCGCGCCGGGCGGCGCTGGCTCGGGCCATCGCCCTTGACCCCGACCTCATCATGTATGACGAGCCGTTTGTCGGGCAGGACCCCATCACCATGGCGGTGCTGGTCAAGCTTATCAAGGAGCTGAACGATGCCCTCGGCATCACCTCCGTCATCGTCACCCACGATGTGAAAGAGGTGCTGAGCATCGCCGATTACGCCTACATCATTGCCAATCGCAAGGTGGTGGCGCACGGTACGCCGGATCAGCTGCGCGAGGAGCACAATCCCGAAGTCGAGCAGTTCCTCAAAGGATTGCCCGATGGTCCTGTTCCGTTTCATTTTCCGGCAGGCGATCTGCTACAGGATCTCTGATGTTGATAAGTCAAATAAGCAAGCTGGGGCGGGTCGGAGTGCGGTTTATCAGCTCCGTCGGTCGCGCCACCATCATGTTGTTCCATGCGCTGGCGGGCAAACCCGAACCGCGAAAGCACTTCCCGCTGCTTGTCCAGCAGTTGTATGTGGTGGGCGTACAGTCGGTAGCCATCATTCTGGTCTCCGGCCTGTTCATCGGCATGGTGCTCTCGCTGCAGGGTTACAACGTATTGAAGGATTTCGGCGCCGAGCAGAGCCTGGGACCGCTGGTCTCCCTCTCCCTGCTGCGGGAGCTGGGGCCTGTGGTCACGGCGCTGCTGTTTGCCGGCCGTGCCGGTTCGGCCCTGACCGCTGAAATCGGCCTGATGAAGGCCACCGAGCAACTTTCAAGCCTAGAGATGATGGCGGTCGACCCACTGCGCCGGGTGGTTGCCCCCCGCTTCTGGGCTGGCGTCATCAGCATGCCTCTGCTGGCCTTTATGTTCAGCCTGATCGGCATCTTCGGCGGCAAGCTGGTCGGCGTGGACTGGCTCGGCGTGGACGAAGGGGGCTTCTGGTCTGCCATGCAGGCCTCCGTCGACTGGCATGAAGACATCATGCAGGGCGCCATCAAGAGCCTGATTTTCGCCCTGGTGGTCACCTGGATTGCGCTCTTTAACGGCTATGATGCCAAGCCGACCTCGGCCGGGATCAGTCAGGCCACGACCCGTACCGTGGTCCACTCATCCCTCGCCGTGCTCGGCCTGGATTTTATACTCACTGCAGTCATGTTTGGATAAGGTAAAGATGAAGTTCAGCAAAGTAGAATTCCTGGTCGGCACCTTCATGCTGGCTGGCATCGGTGCCATTCTGGCACTGGCCCTGCAAGTGGCCGGTTTGAGCTTCAAACCGGAAGGAGAAACCTATACCCTGCGCGCGCATTTCGATAATATCGGCGGCCTGAAAGTCCGTTCGCCGGTCAAGGTCGGCGGCGTGGTGGTAGGCCGGGTCAGCGACATCGTGCTGGACCCGAAAACCCAGGTGCCTGAAGTGACCCTGATGATGCAAAAGAGCGCTGGCGAGTTCGCCGATACCAGCTCCCTCTCCATCCTCACCTCCGGTCTGCTCGGCGAGCAGTACATCGGTCTGGCCCCCGGCTTCAGCGATGAGGAGATGGGCACCGAGATGCTCAAGGATGGCGACCTGATTGAAGACACCAAATCCGCCATCGTGCTGGAAGATCTGATTGGCAAGTTCCTCTACAGCCAATCCTCCGACAGCAAATCAGACAGCAAGAAGGAGTAACCATGTTCAAGAAAATCGCCCTGCTGCTGGGTCTGATGACCAGCATGCTCTTTTCCCTGTCTGCCCAGGCCGCAGTCGATGCCACCGACCCCAACGCGCTGGTGGATCAGGCTGCCAAGCAGACCTTTGCCCGCCTGAAGGCCGATCAGGCCCAGGTGAAAAGCAATCCGGATCACCTGCGGGTGATCATCCGCGAAGAGCTGCTGCCCTATGTGGACAACCGCTTCGCCGCCTACAAGGTGCTTGGCAACCAGATTAAAGAGACTACCGAAGCGCAGCGCAATGCCTTCGTCGAGGTGTTCACCGAGTACATGGTGAGCTCCTACGCCGATGCGCTGGCCCATTTTGACAAGCAGACCGTCAAGGTCGAGCCGGGCAAAGCCCCCAGCGGCAATATCACCGCCGTCAACGTCAGCGTGAAAGAGGCCGGCAAGCCGGACATCTTCCTCGAGTTCAAGCTGCGCAAGAACAACAAGACCGGCGAGTGGAAAGCCTTCGACATGGTGGCAGAGGGGATCAGCCTGCTCTCCGCCAAACAGAGCGAGCTGGGCGGCCTCATTCGCCAGAACGGCATTGATGCGGTGATCGCCCAGTTGCGCGAACACAACGCCAAGCCGCTGGTACTCAAACCATGACTCTCAGCGGTGAGCTGCAGGCGCCACAGGTCAATGACCTGTGGCAACGCCGCGCCGAATGGTGGCAGGACGACCAGCTCGAGCTCGGCGGCGTCACCACCCTCGACTCCGCCGGGCTGGCCCTGCTGGTCAAATGGGCCAAAGCCGTATTAGCGCGAGGCGCCACACCGCAACTGGTGGGCGCCTCCAGTGATTTCTATACCCTGGCCAACCTCTACGGGGTGGCCGGGCTGTTTCAGTCAACCCCGCTCACAACTGAGGACGCATAATGCAAGTCTCTGAAATTGAAGCGATACTCCTTGAGGCTCTGCCATTGTCCGAAGTCCATGTCAAAGGGGACGGTAGTCACTACCAAGTGATCGCCGTCGGTGACATGTTTGACGGCATGAGCCGGGTCAAGAAGCAGCAGGCCATCTATGCCCCGCTGATGGACAAGATCGCCAGCAACGCCATTCACGCCCTCTCCATCAAAGCGTTCACCGACGCCGAGTGGAAACGCGAACGTAAATTCCTATTGCCCTCCTGATTTGGTAACGAAGTAAAAATGGACAAATTCAAAATCGATGGTCGTTGTACTCTCAACGGCGAAGTGACCATCTCCGGCGCCAAAAACGCCGCGCTGCCGATCCTGTTCGCGACCCTGCTCTGTGATGAAGAGGTACACCTCTCCAACGTGCCGCGCCTGAAAGATGTAGGCACCACCATCAAGCTGCTGGAGATGCTGGGCGCGACCACCAAGGTCAACGGCAACGTCACCGTGCTGACCGGTGCGGTGAACAACCATGTCGCTCCCTACGAGCTGGTGAAGACCATGCGCGCCTCCATTCTGGCGCTGGGCCCGCTGGCTGCCCGTTTCGGTGCTGCCGACGTCTCCCTGCCCGGCGGCTGCGCCATCGGTGCCCGTCCGGTCAACCTGCACGTCCACGGCCTGGAGCTGATGGGTGCCAAGATCACCATCGAAGATGGTTACATCAAGGCCCGTGTCGATGGCCGCCTGAAAGGCGCCCACATCTTGATGGATATGGTCTCCGTGACCGGCACCGAAAACCTGATGATGGCCGCCACCCTGGCTGATGGCCGCACTGTGATCGAAAACGCCGCGCGCGAGCCGGAAGTGGTCGATCTGGCCAACTTCCTCAATACCCTGGGTGCCAAGATCCAGGGCGCGGGCACCGACACCCTGACCATCGACGGTGTCGAGCGTCTGCACGGCGGCAACTACAGCGTGCAGCCTGACCGCATCGAAACCGGAACCTTCTTGGTTGGCGCAGCGGTCACCGGCGGCAAGATCACCTGCCGCAAGACCGACCCGACCCTGCTGGAAGCGGTACTGGTCAAGCTGGAAGAGGCTGGCGCCCTGATTGAGAAGGGTGAAGACTGGATCACCCTCGACATGACTGGCCGCACGCTCAAACCGGTCACCATCAAGACTGCCCCCTACCCGGCCTTCCCGACCGACATGCAGGCACAGTTCACTGTGCTGAACGCCGTCGCCAAAGGCACCGGCATGGTCACCGAGACCATCTTCGAGAACCGCTTCATGCACGTTCCCGAACTGGTACGGATGGGCGCAGACATCGAACTGCAGGGCAATGTGGCCATCTGCCGTGACACCGAGCAACTCAAGGGTGCCCAGGTGATGGCGACCGATCTGCGCGCCTCCGCCAGTCTGGTGCTGGCCGGCTTCGTGGCCGAAGGCTCCACTATCGTCGACCGTATCTATCACATCGACCGTGGCTACGAAGACATCGAGCAGAAGCTGCAGGGTCTGGGTGGCCGCATCGAACGCATCAAGGGCTGATAGCCCCCTGATCGCTGGCCGATAAAAAGGCCCCCTCGCGTTGGCGAGGGGGCCTTTTTCATGGCTTTGTCCCGTCCTGAATATGGTTTACACCTTTCCCCCCAATAAATGGAGAACCCGATGGGACAAGGTGTGAAACGGACACAGCGCGATTACTCGCTGACTTTTAAACTGGCG